>CAZRRO010000003.1:0-536516 GCA_964602595.1 uncultured Verrucomicrobiota bacterium
CGCTGGCGCGGCAACTGGCGATCGACCTGTGGCGGTGGCGCACCGGGCGATGCACGGCCGCCGAACTCGGCTGGCTCCTCGCCGAACCCGGGGAAAGCACCCCGGAGGAGACCGCCGAGACCCAGGCCGAACCCGTGGCCTGAACCTTCCCCCCGTTAACCTCCGAGAGGACTGAATTTCGTGAACCGACTTGGACCGCAGGGTGGTGGACTGTCCGGCGCTGCAGGTGGGGCTCTGGTGAGCTTCCTTCGTTAGATGGGGCGTCCACCCCCTGCGGCCTTCCCGCCGTCAGGCAAGACATACTGGGCTCGGTTGGCGATGCCCGAATAGGAGCTGGTGACCGGGACCCCGGGCACGCTCAGGGAAGGCCGGCCCTGTGAACGGGACGGGCACACGGAAACAGACCGGAAAGGAAACCAGAGACCGACGAGGAGGAAGAACCGTGGAACGGAAGCCCGGCGGCGAACCCCGCCGGCGGCTGGGCCTTGGCCCGACCGCCAGGGCGCCCGGCTCCGGGCGCGCCCGCGCCCTGCGCGGGGCTTACCTCAGGGCAAACAACCGAAGAAAGTAACGCCCAGACCCCGCGGCGCATTGACAACCCTCATAGGGGCGCTGCAGCGCATGGTTAGGTGCGTCGTTCATGTCTTCCCAAGTAGCTGCCACCGAAACGTGATACGCTGTGGTGTGAGGTAATCGCGTGTGATGATGTCCATGAACTGCTGCTCTCGCGCCGTCGGCGCGAAGTCCGTGCGCAACTCAAAGCGTATCGGCTTGCCGGTCATTGCTGGATAATCCTCTCGCAACTGACCATCGAGCGCGTAGGTCAGGTAAGTGCTGAACTTCTGCTGCAACTCCGGGAGTAGCTCGCCCCGGTCTCCCCAATTGCGCACCTCGACCATGCACAGAATCACCGAGTCTGTCTTCGGGTCGTGAACCACGAGGTCAATGACGCTGGTGTCTTGGACGGGCATAAGCACCTAACATTGTTATTGAGCGACGCCACAGCGCAGCCCATCTCGGCTTCACTCAGCGCGACTCCGTTGGTTTCCAATTCGGTTGGAACAGGTTACACACTTTGGCCAGACGATCCCTTCAGCCTATCCCACCGGATTAGGTGGTCAGTTGGGCGAGGCGGCCGGTGCTGTCGCCGAAGCGTTCCTGGTGGGCGCCCATGCGGTCGAGCAGGTCCAGGTAGAGGTTGGCCAGCGGGGTGTCCTTGGCGTAACGCACGTGGCGGCCGGGCGCCAGGGTGCCGCCGCCGCGGCCGGCGAGGAGGATGGGCAGGTCGTGGTGGGCGTGCTGGTTGCCATCGGCTAGGCCGGAGCCATACATGACCATGCTGCTGTCGAGCAGCGTGCCGGTGCCGTCGGGGGTTTCCTTGAGGCGCCGGAGGAAGTAGGCGAATTGCTCGACGTGGAAGCGGTTGATCTGCGCGATCTTGGCTTTCTTCTCGGGATTGTTCTGGTGGTGGGACAGGTCGTGGTGGCCGTCGCGGACACCGATCTGCGGATAGGCGAGGTTGCTGCCGTCGTGGGCCACGACAAAGGTGGAGATGCGCGTGGTGTCGGTCTGGAAGGCGAGCACGAGCAGGTCATACATCAGCCGGATGTGGGCCTGGCGGTCGCCGCTGACTTCCTCGATGAACTTGTCCTTGGGCAGGCCCACAGAGTCCTTCTCGGTGCGTTCGATGCGGCGTTCGAGGTCGCGGACGGAGGAGAGGTATTCGTCGAGTTTGCGGCGGTCGGAGGAGCCGAGCTTGGGGGACAACTGGCGGGCGTCCTCACTCACGAAGTCGAGTATGCTCTTGCGCTGGGCGGTGCGGCGGGCGCGGGCCTCGGCGGTGAGTCCGGAATCGGCGCTGGAGAACAGGCGTTCGAAGGCCTGGCGGGGATTGGTCTCCGGCGGCATGGGCGCGGTGGGGGTGCGCCAGGAGATGTTGAAGGAGTAGGCGCAGGAGTAGCCGGAGTCGCAGTTGCCGGAGATCTGGCCGCGGTCGCAGCCGAGTTCGAGCGAACGGAGCGCGGTGAGGTCGCCGACCTTGTGGGCGGCCACCTGGTCGACTGAGACGCCGACACGAATGTCCGCACCAGCCGTCTTGCGGGGCTGGGAGGCGGTGAGGAAGGAGGAGGCCGCGCGGGCGTGGTCGCCGGCGCCGTCACCGTTGGCACGTCCCTTGTCGAGGGCGAGGCCGCTGAGGACGAGCAGGTCTTTCCGATAGTCCGCGAGCGGCTGGAGCGTGGCCGGCAGGGTGAAGTCGGCGCCGAGTTCCGGGGGTGTCCAGTTGGCCATGTCGGCTCCGTTGGGCACGTAAACGAAGGCCATCCGGCGTGGCTGGGCGGCGACGGTCGCGGCCAAGGCCCGCGTGGGCACCAGCGATTCGAGGAAAGGCAGGGCCATGACGGTGCCGAGACCCCGGAGGAAAGTCCTCCGGCCGAGATGCAGGGACGGGTGCTGGTTCATGCGCATGGCTTTTCTCCGATGAAATTACGCACACGTGCATTCATGACAAGTCGGCAGACTGGGAAAGTCTGTGGAGCCGGCGGCACGCTAGGGCTGCCCCGACCTGGCGGCGATTATCGGCTTGCGGCGGCCGGCGGGCGACGGCGCAATGAGAGGCGTGCGAAACGGTTTGTTGCTGCTGGCGATCGGGTGGGTCCTGGGCCGGGCGTGGGCCCAGATTGATCCGGTGAGCCGCCAGCTGTTCCAGTTCGGGCTGAATCTGCCGGTGGAGGGCAAGAGCCCGCTGTCGGCCTACGCGTTCTACTACGACAACCACCCGGGATTCATCCGGACCAACCTGGCCCTGCGGCTCGCGGTGGCCCCGGTTTACCTCGATGCCGAACTGGGCATCCGCGGCGCGCTCGGTGAGCATACCGACTTGGGGCTCGGCGTGGCCGGCGGCGGTTTTGCCGACAGCTATTTCGAGCTCCGCGACGGGCGCTTCCGAGAGGGCGAATCCTTCACGGGCCACGCGGCCGACCTGAGCGTCTCGGTGTATCATCTGTTCAATCCCACCCCGGGCGGGCGAACCCCGCAGTCGTTGGCGGAAGTGCCGTTGCAGGCGCTGCTGCGGATTTCGCCGCACTACTCGTGGTTCATCCGGGACAAGGACACCGACGCGGCGTTTGCGGTGCCGACTGACCTGGGGGCGTGGTCGGTCCGGGCCGGCCTGCGCTGGGGCGGCCGTGAACCGTTGCTGGTCGCGGACCGCGCGGTGGAGCTGTCGCTGTGGTATGAGGGGCTGTTCCGCGTGAACCCGAACGAATACGGCTTCAACGGGGATCGCGCCCTGAACGAGCGGGCCCACCTGTTCTGGGGCCGGGCGCTCGTGGCGTATTCCTTCACCAATTCGCACCAGACCTTCGAGCTGAGCACGACGGCCGGGGCGGCGCTGGAAGCGGACCGTTTCAGCGCCTTCCGCGTGGGCGGCGCATTGCCGCTGGCCGGCGAATTTCCGCTGATGGTGCCGGGCTATTTCTTCCAGGAATTCTCGGCCCGCCGGTTCGCGCTGCTGTCCGGGACCCACCTGGTCGGCGTGCCGCCGGTCGAGAACTGGTCCGTGATGTTCAATGGTTCGGTGGCGGCGCTGGACCATTTGCCGGGGGTGGATTTTGACCGGGACTGGGTGTCGGGCGTGGGCGGGGGGATCGTTTACCGAAGTCCGTCCGGGACCTGGCAAATCGCCGGGGCCTACGGGCATGGCTTCCAGGGGAAACGCTCGACGGGCCGCGGCGCGAATGCGGTGAGCCTGCTGGTGCAGGCCGACATGGAGCGCACCAGCGAGCAATTGCAGCGGGTGTGGCAGCGGATCGGGCCGCCAACCCTGCAGGGTTTGCAGGGATTGTTCCGCCGGTGAGGCGACGGCCGTTCGTCGGCCAAGGTTTCGCGGCGGACCGCCGGCGCGCCGGTGACCAAACGTTGACCGAACGACCCATTGCCCTGCGGACCGGGCTTGTGCATCCTGCGCGCAGTTGCACGGCTCCACACAAGCCTTGTCGCCGAAACCCACCGCTCTGGTTTGCCGTTTCGGTGGCCTGGGGGCGGTGCTTCTGGTGTCCGCTAAGGTCCACTCCGCCGATTGGTCAGTCATTCGCTGGGGTGCCGAACAGGGACTCCCTTCCGCCCAAGTTACCGCGCTGGGCCAAACCGCCGACCAATTCCTCTGGGTGGGCTCGACCGCGGGGCTCAGCCGCTTCGACGGCCAGCGTTTCGTCCACTTCGGTCGGGACCAATTCGCCGGCGCCCCCGCGACGTTTGCCCCGTTGGCCTTGGCCGGCACCGGCGGGACCAACTTCTGGGTGGCCTCGGCTGAAGGCGTCTACCGCCGCACGGAACAGGGCTTTGTCCGGCTGGAGTTCAACAATGCCGACGAGGCGGCGCCGATCCGAACCCTCGCTGCCCGGCAGGCCGGCGGCCGGGAGGCGCGCTTTGCGAGCCCGGTGTGGGTGGGAACGGACCGGGGCGCGTATGAGATTTACAAGGGCGCGCTGAAGCCCGTCTGGAAAGGCCGGGCGGAACCCGCGCTCCAGCTCGCCGAAAGCGCGGTCGGACTGGGGATGGCCACCAAGGACGCCGTGTGGCTGTATCGGCCGGATGCCTCGTGGCACCAGCTCGCGGCCGTGACCAATGGCGCCCCGGGTTGCCCGCCTGCCCTGACGGCAACTGATGGCGTCCTGTGGTTCGCCGGTCCCGCCGGCGCCGGCCAACAGGTCGGTCACCAGACGCCCAAGTTTGTCCCGCTGCGGTCGGTCGAACCTGGCTGCTATCGTTTCGTCGCGGGGAGCCCGAATGGTGTCCGCTGGCTGGTGGAGGCGGACGCCGGGCTGCTTCGGCGTGACACCAACGGCGTGGAACGGATCCCGGGAACCGCCCGGACGGACATTGGTCCCATCACCGCGCTTTCCGTCGATTCGGCGGACCGGGTCTGGCTCGGCACGACCAACGGGCTGCTTTGCGTCCAGCCCGCGCGCCAGATTGCCGGCGAACCGCCTGCGGTCCGGCTGGAGTCCATCCGGTGGGCCGGCGGCGAGATTGCCCTGTCCCCCGAAGGCAACCAACTGCTTCGCCAGCCGGCGAAGACCGCGGGCGAAATCAGCGTCCGCTTTGCGGCTCCGCTGCGGCTTGCCGGGGACGGCGTCCGTTTCGCGCACCGCCTTTCCGGCCACGGCGACGACGCCTGGCACGAAACCGAGGTTCCCGCGGCCGCCTACCGGGACTTGGCGCCCGGCCAATACATCTTTGAGGTCCGCGCCCAGGCCGCCCGCGGCGCCTGGAGTCCGTCCCGCACGCTGGTGTTCGAGCTGGAACCCGGCTTCCTCGGCTCGTCCGCCTTTCGCGTGCTGGTCGCGATCATGGGCAGCGGCGTGCTGGCCGCCACCGCCTGGTGGCGTCTGCGGTGGCGTCAGCGTCACGCCCCGCGCCGACGCAACACCCTGCTTTCCTCCGAGCGGGAACGCATCGCCCGCGACCTCCACGACGACATCGGCTCCCAGCTCACCGCCCTGGCCCTGCAGGCCGAACTGCTGCTCCGGCGGGCCGATCCGGCCATCGCCGAGGAACTCGAAAAGATCGCCCTCCAGGCCCGCGGCGCCGCCGGCCGCATGAGCGAGATCGTCTGGGAACTCAATCCGGCCTGCGACACGGTCGCCAGCTTCGGCCATTTCCTCGCCGCCCACACCGAACAGTGGGCGCAGCTGACCGGCACCCGGTTCAAGGTTGAGATTCCCCCGGAACTGCCCGCGGATCCCATGTCGCCCAGCGCCCGGCGGCACCTCTCGCTCGTGATCCAGGAAGCCCTGGCGAATGTGGCCAAACACGCCGGCGCCACGGAGGCCAAGCTCGTCGTCCGCTACGGTCCCGACCAGCTGTTCCTCAGCGTCCAGGACAACGGCCGGGGCTTCGACCCCGCCGAGACCGAGGCCACGCCGGTGGGCCAGTCCAAGAATGGCATCCGCAACCAGCGCAGCCGCATCGCGGAACTCGGCGGCACGATCGAACTGCGTAGCCGCTTCGGCGGCGGCACCCGGCTGGACGTCACCGTGCCGCTGGAGGCGTTGTCCCGCGAAGAACGGCAGGCGGGTTAGAGTGCTGCCGGCACCTTGCCGGCAGAGCCCCAAGTCGGCCGGTCACCGACGGGCAGTGGAATTTACCAGTCACGTCCGAAGCTCGCGGACATCCCCAACCGTCGCCGCGCCAGTTGCCTGGGCTCTGCCGGCAGGAGCTGGCAGCACATTGGCGTCGCCCGCCCCATTCCCGGCACTTGCCGACGGGCGCCCGGATTCGCAGCCTTGCCGCCCGCATGAGTTCGCTTGCCCCGTTCCTCGTCCCACCCCGCTTGGTCCCTGAGCTGGACCCGGGCTTCCGGCCCGCCGCCCTGGCCCACCGCGCCTTTGCCGCGGCGGCGACCGAACCTGTCACCCTGGCCCTCGAACAGGCCGACGGTTCCGTGTTCCATCATCCGCTCCGCCTCCTTGCCACCACCCATCCGGCCGCGGCGGCGGCCAATGCCTATTTCGTCGAGCGCTGCGTCAAGTTCCTGCTCTGGGGTTACGGCGGCTGGCGGGTTCACGTCGCCGGCCCCGAGGCCATCGTGACCGCGCTGCGCGCCCACTATGCCAACGACACCGCCGGCCGGTTTGACTCCGAGATCATCGGTCAGCGTATCTACGACCGGCCCATCGAGATCGTCCACGCGCGGTCCGCTGCCGACCTTCCGGTGGCTCAGGCGACCACCGCGCCGCTCGGCCGCAACTGGAACGGCTGCCGCATCGGCTTCGACCTCGGCGGCTCTGACCGCAAGGTCGCCGCGGTCATCGACGGCAAGTGCGTGTTCAGCGAGGAGACCGTGTGGGATCCCTACTTCCAGCCCGACATCAACTACCACCTCGAGGGTGTCCGCGATTCCCTGCGCAAGGCGGCGGCGCATCTGCCGCGCGTGGACGGCATCGGCGGTAGCGCGGCGGGCGTTTACGTGAACAACCGGGTGAAGGTCGCCTCGCTGTTCCGGGGCGTGGCGCCCGACGTGTTCGAGACGCGCGCGAAGGAGCTGTTCGTCGAGCTGCGCCGCGAATGGGGCGGCATCCCGTTCGACGTGGTGAACGACGGCGAGGTCACCGCGCTCGCCGCCTCGATGTCGCTCGGCGTCAACTCGGTGCTCGGGCTCGCGATGGGCACCAGCACCGCCGCCGGGTTCGTCAACGCCGAGGGCAACATCACGTCCTGGCTCAATGAACTGGCCTTCACGCCGTTCGACTACAGCCCGACCGCCCCGCGGGAGGAGTGGTCCAAGGATGTCGGCGTGGGCGCATCCTACTTCTCACAGCAGGCCGTCGGCCGGTTGCTGGCCCCGGCCGGCATCGAGGCCGACGCCGCGCTGCCGCTGCCGGAAAAGCTCAAGCTGGTGCAAGCGCTCATGAAGGCCGGCGACCCGCGCGCCGCGAAGATCTACGACACGCTTGGAATCTTCCTCGGCTACGGGCTCGCCCACGCGGCGGAGTTCTACGACTTCCGGCACGTTCTGGTGCTGGGCCGCGTCACCACCGGTGCCGGCGGCGACCGCATGCTGGAAGGCGCCCGTAAGGTGCTGGACCTCGAGTTCCCCGAACTCTCGGCCCGCGTGAAGTTCCAAGTGCCCGACGAGAAGGAGAAACGTCACGGCCAGGCCATCGCGGCGGCGAGCTTGCCGGTGGTCTGAACGGCGCTCGGTGATGGCGTCCAACCCGGCGCACCGGAGGACCGGGTTCGGAGTCGGCTTCGGTGCGGCCGGGAGCGCGACTCTCCGAGTCGCGAGTCCTGTTGCTTTGGGAAGCGAGACCCACCACGCGGCTCAGAGAGCCGCGCCCCTGCGGGCCGACATCAGTCCGCCTTGGCCACGTAGCCGGCGATGGCGGTGCCAATCACGATCTGGATGATCGAGCCAAACACGGTCGGCCCGCCGTCGCCGCCGACCGCTCCCGCCACCCACACGCTGAACAACAGCCCGACGAGAGCGGACGCCGCCGCGCCGCCAACCAGCAGCCACGAATCGTAGCCGCGCGACACCCGGCTCACGGTGAAGCCCACCAGCCATCCCAGGCCCGCAAGCAACCAGCCCAGAATCCGCCGCGCGCCCCGGGTCGCATCGCCCAGCTTGGCTTCGATGACGCCGAAGATAACCCCGGCGACCAACGCGACGACCAACCCACAGGCAAGTGCCTTCAGCACCACGCTCAGCTCGGATGGCCCGTCGGAGTTGGCTGCCGCAACCGGGGCGACGACTGCCGCGGGCGCTGCGGGTGCGGGAAGCTGCTGCAGGAACTCGTTCACCGGAACCCAGTCGGGCAAACCCTCATGCCAGACGCTGGCATCCGGACCGAGTGTGCCGAGGCGGACCATCTCGGCGACGGCCTCAGGTGCGAAGGGGCCGATCTGGTTGCCCTGATGGTGAACGTGGAGTTGCATGTTCAGAGGGAATCCGAGCGGTGGAAATCAAGTCAAGGGGGCGACGGGTTTACGAGCGACGGAAGCGTCGAACTCGCCTCAATCGGCCGCCCACACCTCTCGGAACTCAAGGCCAGAAAACTCCACATGGTATCCGAACGAACCCATGTCCGACCGTTCCACAACCAACGCCCAATCGACCTCGCTATCCGGCTTCGCCGGCAACCAAAGTTCCACCGACCGCACAACCTGCCGAAACTTCGGGTCCTTCAATTCATCGTCGTAACCGATCAGCTCGGCCTCCGCCTTCCGGACCAGTTCCGGTAGAGTCGGCAGGATGCGCCGGAGCAGCCGGGCCTGCTCTTCCCTGACTGGAGGCAGTATCCGCGGTTCGTCCGGCGTTTCCCGCGTGTCCAGTTTGACGGTAATCTCATGCCCGAGAAGGCGGGGACTTCCGGCGGGAAGTTTCGCCGCCCATCCATATCCGTCCGCGGTGAGCTTGAATCCGGGCAGGCGTCGACTGGACACGGCGGCTGGGCGCTTGAACCAAACTGTCAGCGCCAACCCGGAGCCCAAGGCAAGCAGGGCGATCAGGAACGGCCGACGATCTCTCCGAACCCCACCTGAAGCTTCGTTTGGCATGGGCGAGACTTGGTTCAGTTCACCTTCTCCGCCAGCAGGTGCTGCTGCCAGAACTGGATCGTGCTCAGGAATTGGAAGTCCGCGTTCTTTTTCTTCTGGAAGCCGTGGCCTTCGTCCTTGGCCATCAGATACCAGCAGGCGCCGCCGTTGGCCCGGACGGCCTTCACCATCTGCTCGGCTTCGGTCACGGGCACGCGCGGGTCGTTCTTTCCCTGCACCACGAACAGCGGCACGCCGATGCGCTTAACGTTGGTCGTCGGTGAGATCTTCTCCAGGTGGGCGCGCATGGCGGGGTCGCGTTCGTCGCCGTATTCCACGCGGCGCAGGTCGCGGCGGTAGTCCTGCGTGTTCTCCAGGAAGGTCACGAAGTTGGAGATGCCCACGACGTCCACGCCGCACTTCAGCCGGTCGCTGTAATGCGTCAGCGCGGCGAGCGTCATGTAGCCGCCGTAGCTGCCGCCGGTGACCGCGATGCGGCTGCCGTCGAGATCGGGCTGAGCCTTCACCCAGTCGATGATGGCGCCGATGTCCTTCACCGAGTCCTCGCGCTGGAAGCCGTTGTCGCGCGTCAGGAAGGTTTTCCCGTAGCCGGCGGAGCCGCGGACGTTGGGCACGACCAGCGCGACGCCGAGTTCGTCGAGGTAGTAGTTGTTGCGGGCCTGGAAGACGGGGCGGGATTGCGACTCGGGCCCGCCGTGGATCTGGATGATTGCGGGCCGTTTGCCGGGGAACTTCGCGGGATCGGGGCGATAAACGAAGGCGCTGACGGTGAGCTCGTCGAAGGACTTCGTGCGGATGAGCGAGGGTTGCCGGAACTTCGTCGCGTCGAGTCCGCCGGTTTCGCTCTCGGTCCAGCGGGTGAGCGTGCCGCTGGTCACGTCGAGCGAGTAGGCGTCGGCGGGGGAATTGGCGTGCGCGAGCGAGAAACCCAAGTCCCGGCCATTAGAGTGCCATTCGAGGCCGGTCAGCACGCCGAGCGGAAGTTTAGGCGCGGGCTGCTCGGCGCCCTTCGCGACGTCGAGCAGGTGGAGCACGCTGGAGCCGTCCTCGTTGGCGGAATAGGCGAGCGTCTTGCCGTCCGGCGACAACTCGAAGGCCTCCACGTCCCAGTTCAGCGCGGGCGTCAGCACGGTCAGCTTGCCGGTGGCGACGCCGAGCCGGGCGAGGCGGCGGAACTCGGAATCCTTGTCCGTGGTGGTGAAGACCGAGAATCCGTCCGCGCTGAACTGCGCGCCGGCGTAAGCGACGCCTTTCTCGGCAGCCGGCGTGAGCGGCGTGACCTGGCCCGACTTCACATCGAGCACGTGCAGGTGGCTTTCGTTGATGGAAACGTATTCGGCGACCAGCAGTTTGGTTTCGTCGGCCGACCAGCCGGCCACGGACCAGCCGCCACCCTTCCGTTCCGCCAAAAGCCGGTCGGACTTCGGGTCGGCCGGGTTCAGCACGTAGAGGTCGGTGTCCTTGCCCGTGCGGCGCGTGCTCGTGTAGGCGAGCTGCTTGCCGGACTTGGCCCAGCGCGCGCCCATGTTCCGCGACTTGCCGTCGGTGAGCAGCGTCACGCGGCCATCCGCATCCAGCCGGTATAGCTGGAAGAATTCGCCGCCGCCAGAGTCCTGCGCGAAGACGATGTAGTTGCCATCCTTGGGCTGGTAGCTGCCGCCGTTGACCGGCTCGTTCAGGAAGCTGAGCTGCCGGCGCGCGCCGCCCGGCGTCTTCACGAGGTGCAACTGCGCGGTGTCGGCAAAGCGCGTCGTGATCAGCATCTCGCGCCGCTGCGGATGCCACGACTGGAAGCCCGCCGTGCGGAACTCCAGGTAACGGCTGACCTCGCGTTGCAACGCCGGCGGGGCCGTCGGGACCCCTTCAACCACCAGGTTGTCGGGGACCTGCGCGAACGCGGTGGCGACGGCGAAAGGAAGGACGGCGAGGAACGCTTTCACGCCGCGGACGGTGGCGCCCAGGATCGCCCGAGGCAACTGCGACGCGGTGCTGCGACCGGTGCGCCACGGGGCCGCCGGGAATCATCAGTCCAGCGGGCAAGAACAGCGCCTTCTCCCCCAACAAGGGACTCGACCCGGGAGTTTCGGCCGGCCGACACTGCCCATGAATTTCCCGGTGAACGTCCCCGCTGCTCCAGCCAGTCGCTGGCCCCGCCTGTTGGCGGCGGCCTCGGTTGCGCTGTGGTTGTTAGCGCCCGCCCTGGTCGCCGAAACGGGGCCCACGCTGCGTCCGCGACAGTTCACCATCACCGAGGCGGACCGCGCCTATTGGGCGTTTCAGCCGGTGAAGGCACCGGTGGTTCCCCCCCTGAAGGAGCGCGGCAAACTTGTTTCGCAGCCCGTGGATGCCTTCGTTTCGGCGCGCCTGCGCGAACGGGGTCTCGAAATGAGCCGGGCCGCCACACCACGCGAGCTGGTGCGCCGGATTCACTTCGATCTGACCGGGCTGCCGCCGAGCCCGGACAACGTGGCCGCGTTCGAGCGCGATCCGAGCGAGGCGGCCTGGAGCGCCTTGGTGGACCGGTTGCTGACGTCACCTCACTACGGAGAACGCTGGGGCCGCCACTGGCTGGACTTGGTTCGCTACGCCGAGAGCAACGGTTACGAACGCGACGGCCCGAAGCCACACGCGTGGCGCTACCGCGACTACGTGATCGACGCCTTCAACGCCGACAAACCCTACGACCGCTTCATCCGCGAGCAGCTCGCCGGCGACGAGTTGGTCGAGGACGAACTGGCGCGGGCGCCGCAGATGACACCCGCAATGCGGGAAGCGCTCATCGCCACGGGCTTCTACCGCTTTCACGTCTGGGACGATGAACCCGACAGCACCGTGGCCGCGGAGTTCGACGATCTCGACGACATCATGGTCACCACCGGCACGGCGTTTCTCGGTCTGACGATCGGCTGCGCCCGGTGCCATGACCACAAGTTCGATCCGCTCAGCCAGGCCGACTACTACTCGCTGCTGGGTTTTGTCCGGAGCATCGACGGCTACGGTCAGCATCACACCGGCGGCGGCGGCCGCGGCACCGGCAAGATCACGCGCCCACTTGCCACGGCCGCCGAATGGCGTGGCTGGGAAACTGCCAGGCAGGCGCGGATCAGGGAGGCTGAAACGCGCTTGGCTGCGACCACCGATGCCGAGTCGAAGAAGCGTCTCGAAGCCGAACTGAAGCAGGTGCGCGAAGCGGCGGCGCCGTTCGACTACGCGCTCGCCATCGCGGAGAACGGCCCGCGGCCGAAGCCCACGCATGTGCTTTACCGCGGCGATGCCCATTCGCCCCGGGCCGAAGTGAGCCCGCGATTCCCAGCCGTGCTCGGTTTGGCCGAACCCATTTTCCCCGAGCGCAAGGGCAACCCAACCACCACCGGACGGCGGCGGGTCCTCGCCGATTGGATCGCGAGCCCCGACAATCCGCTGACCGCACGCGTGTTCGTGAACCGCGTCTGGCAGCATCACTTCGGTGTCGGTCTGGTGCCCACGCCGGACGACTTCGGGCGGACCGGACTGCGCCCCTCGAACCCCGAGTTGCTCGACTTTCTCGCGGCCGAGTTCGTCCGCGGCGGGTGGTCGGTGAAGCGACTGCACAAACTGATCCTCACCAGCCACGCCTACCGGATGTCGTCCCGAGCCGAGAACCGCGCCGCCCTGGCCGCCGACCAGGACAACACCCTCCTCTGGCGGCAGAATCTTCGGCGGGTCGAAGCCGAAGTCGTCCGCGACACGATGCTCGCTGTGAGCGGGACGCTGAATCCGAAGCACGGCGGCCCGAGCGTGTTCCCGAGCCTGCCCAAGGAAGTCCACACCACGCAGGACTCCGCCGGCAAAGGCTGGGAGGACAGCCCGGCCGAGGAGCAGAACCGTCGCAGCGTGTATCTGGCCGTGAAGCGGGCGCTCAAGGTGCCGCTGCTCGAATGCCTCGACTTCGCCAACAGCACCTCCGGCACCGGCACCCGCCCCACGACGACGGTCGCCCCGCAGGCGCTCATGCTGCTGAACGATTCCTTCGTGCAGGCGCAGGCAGCGGCCTTCGCTGAGAGGGTCCGGCGGGAGGCTGGAGCGAAGCTGGAGCACCAGATCGCGCACGCGTTCCAACTCGCCGTCCAACGCGAGCCAACCAAGGCCGAGGTCCGGGCGGCGAAGGCGCTGCTCGCGGACCAGACCGCGCGAGCGCAGGGCGAAGCCGCGAAGGAACCTGAAACGGTGGCCCTGCGGAGCCTCTGCCGCGCGCTGCTCAACCTGAACGAGGCGGTTTATGTGGATTGATGGGGTCGGCCGGGCAGCAACGATTTGTAGCGCAGACTGGCAGTCTGCTGTTTCGCCGACTGGTAGTCGGCTGGGCGTTAAAGCGAGCCACGGTCCGCGGATTGCCAATCCGCGACACAGCAGGTTGCCAACCTGCGCTACGCTGTTCCGCGCATGAACCCATCCGACCACCAACTGCCGCGGCGCCAGTTCCTGTGGGAAGCGGGAGCCGGCTTTGCCGGGCTGACCCTCGCCTCAATACTAGAGGGCGACGGTTTCTTCGCGAAGGCCCGGGCTGCGGAACCGTCAGCGCCCAGTCCGCTGCTGCCGAAGGCGCCGCATTTCCCAACCAAGGCGAAGTCGGTGATCTTCCTGTTCATGTTCGGTGGGCCGTCGCAGGTGGACCTGTTCGACTACAAGCCGGAACTCCAGAAACGCGACGGACAGACCATCGACAACGAGTTCCGCCGGAACACCAAGACGAAGGCCGTGCTCCAGGCGAGCCGGCGCACCTTCAGGCAGCACGGCCAGTCGGGGCTCTGGTGTTCGGATGCCTTCCCAAACATCGCGCGGCACATGGACAAGCTGGCCGTGGTGAAGTCGCTCTACAGCGACTCGTTCGCGCACGGCAGCGCAGTGCTCCAGATGAACAGCGGCCGGATTCTTCAGGGACATCCGTCCGTCGGTGCGTGGCTGAGCTACGGCCTCGGCACGCTGAACCAGAATCTGCCGGCCTACGTGGTGATGCTCGATCCGCGCGGCGGACCGACCACGGGCGCGCCCAACTGGTCGGGCGGCTTCATGCCGGCGGTGCATCAGGGCACGGTGCTGCGGACCGCCGGTGAACCGATCCTGAATCTCCAACCGCCCGCCGGCACGAGCCGGGAATTCCAGCGGCGCGAAATCGACTTCATCAACGCGGTCAACGCCGAGCACCAGCGTTCGCGGCCGGGTTTTTCGGAACTCGCCGCGCGCATCTCCAGCTACGAACTCGCCTTCCGCCTCCAGGCCACCGCGCCCGAGGCGCTTGATCTGTCGCAGGAAGATCCACGCACGCTCGCCGCCTACGGCATCAATGAGCCCAAGCCCGACTGGCACTCGCTCGCGCAGGGCCCGGCTCCGTTCGGCCGGCAATGCCTGACCGCGCGGCGGCTAGTGGAGCGCGGCGTGCGGTTCGTGCAGATTTACTCTGGCGGCGGCGGCGCGGGCGGCCAGAACACCTGGGACGGCCACCACGGCATCGAGGAAAACCTGAAACTGCACTGTCCCGAAGTGGACCAGCCGATCGCCGCGTTGTTGGCCGACTTGGAACAACGTGGCCTGCTCGACGAAACGCTGGTCGTGTGGGGCGGCGAATTCGGCCGCATGCCGGTTTCGGAGACTTTCAACACCGGCGGCAAACCCGGCGGGCGCGACCACAACCCGAAGGGCTTCACCTATTGGATGGCCGGCGCGGGCGTGAAGGCCGGCACCAGCTACGGCGAGACCGACGAACTCGGCGAAGGCGCGGCCGTGAATCCGCATCACCTGCGCGACCTGCACGCCACCATCCTTCACCTCATGGGCCTCGACCACGAGCGGCTCACGTATTTCTACGGCGGCCTGAATCACAAACTGACCGGCGTCGTCGAGGCCCAGCCCATTCGCGGCATCATTGCCTGAAGCAAACCGTATCCCCATGAAGCCGCGATTCACGGTCCGAAGTTTCCCACTCGCCAGTTTGGTGCTCGGCTGCCTGCTGGTGGGCTTGAAGGCCATCGCTCAGGCGGACCCGAACGCCTTTCCCGTCCGCATCACCGTCGACGCCGCCGCCACGCAGGGTGAATTGAAACCCATCTGGCGCTTCTTCGGCGCCGACGAGCCGAATTACGCCACGATGCGGAACGGCCGGAAGCTGCTCGGCGAACTCGGCGAACTGAAGCCGAAGGAGGTCTTCTTCCGCGCGCACAACCTGCTCACTACCGGAGACGGCACGCCGGCATTGAAGTGGGGTTCCACCGATGCCTACCGCGAGGACGCCGCGGGCAAGCCGGTTTACAATTGGACCATTCTCGACGGCATCTTCGAGGCCTATCTCGAAAGCGGAGTGCGACCCTACGTGGAGATCGGGTTCATGCCCGAGGCGCTTTCGGCGAAGCCGCAGCCGTATCGCCACCACTGGACCCCGACGGCCAAATACGACGAGATCTACACGGGCTGGGCGTATCCGCCGAAGGACTACGCGAAATGGGCGGAACTTGTCTTCCAGTGGGTGAAGCACAGTGTCGCGAAGTATGGGGCGGCCGAAGTAGAGCGCTGGTATTGGCAGGTCTGGAATGAGCCCAATATCGGCTACTGGCGGGGCACACCTGAGGAATTCCACAAGCTCCACGACTACGCGATCGATGCCGTCCGTCGCGCGCTGCCCACGGCGCAGGTCGGCGGTCCCGACGTGGCCGGGAGCGGCGGCAGGTTCAGCCGGAGCTTCTTCGAGCATTGCCTGCGCGGCACCAATTACGCGACCGGCAAGGTGGGCACGCCGGTGGATTTCGTTTCGTTCCACGCCAAGGGTGCGCCGGTGTTCACCAACGGACACGTTCGCATGGGCATCGCGAACCAACTGCGGACCATCGAGGACGGCTTCAAGATCATCGCCTCGTTTCCCGAACTGAAGGCCAAGCCCATCGTCATCGGCGAATCCGACCCCGAAGGCTGCGCCGCGTGCCAGGGGCCGCAGCTCGCCTACCGCAACGGCACGGTGTTCTCCAGCTACACGGCTGCGGTCTTTGCCCGGAAACACGACCTCGCGACGCGCACCGGCGTGAACCTCGAGGGCGCGCTGACGTGGGCCTTTGAATTCGAGGATCAACCCTACTTCGCCGGCTTCCGTTCGCTCGCCAGCAACGGCATCGACAAGCCCGTGCTGAATGTCTTCCGGATGTTCAGCCACATGGGCGGAAAGCGTATCGAGGCCACGAGCGACGCGGCCGTTTCGCTGGATGAGATGATGAAATCCGGCGTGCGTGGCCGGCCCGATGTCGCCGCGCTGGCCAGCCTTGATGACCGCCAGCTCGCGTTGTTGGTCTGGCACTACCATGACGACGATGTCCCGGGGCCGGCCGCTGACGTGGCTGTCTCCCTCCGCAACCTCCGGTTCCCTGACGGAACGCTCAAGCTGACTCACTACCGCATTGATGCCGACCACAGCAACGCGTTCGCCGTGTGGAACCGGATGGGTTCGCCCCAGAATCCAAGCGCTGGCCAGATCAGCGAACTGGAACGTGCCGGACAGCTGACGACGGTGGGTGACCCTTCCGACCTCGCCTTGAAGTCCGGCGAACTTTCGCTGTCCTTCCGCCTGCCTCGCCAAGGAGTTTCCCTGCTGATCGTCTCCGCAGAACTCGGCCTGAACCCACCCAAACGGACGCGATGAAGATTCCCTTTCCGCCACCGTCCACTTCACCTCGCATGTCGCCCGTCGCCCTGATGAATTTCGCCCGCCGTTCTGCCCGCCTCCGCCTGTTGCTGGGTGCCGTCTTGCTGTCCCCGCTGGCGTCGCAGGCCGCCGACATTCCCAACGCCCGCTCGCTCGAACGCGACTTCCAGCGCAAGGCGCTGCCCGTTTTGAAGGAGTATTGCCTCGGCTGCCATTCGACCGAGAAGCACAAGGGCGACCTCGACCTGGAACGCTTCACCTCGCTCACCGAGGTCGTGAAACATCCCAAGGTCTGGCAGGGAGTGGTGGACCAGATGGCGCTCGGCGAGATGCCGCCCAAGGAGAAACCGCAGCCCTCCAAGGCCCAGGCCGTGCAGCTGACCGGCTGGGTGGCGGGTGCCTTGGACGCGGCAGCGCAGGCCCGCGCGGGCGACCCCGGTCCGGTGGTCCTACGCCGGCTGTCCAACGCAGAATTCACCTACACGCTTCGCGACCTCACCGGCGTGGCGACGCTGGATCCGGCGAAGGAATTCCCGGCCGACTCCGCCTCGGGTGAAGGTTTCATGAACGTGGGCAACTCGCTCGTGATGTCGCCCAGCCTGCTCACCAAGTATCTCGACGCGGCGAAGGGAATTTCGGAACACGCCGTGCTGTTGCCGGACGGCATCGGGTTTTCGCCCAGCACCTCGGCGCGCGACTGGGCGGAGGAACGGCTGGCGGCGATCCGCGGGTTTTACGGCCGCTTCACGGTCAACGGTGGCGGGTCGGCGGTGAACCTTCAGGGCATCAAGTTCGACACCAAGGACGGCGGCGTCCTGCCGCTGGCGAAGTATCTTGAAGCGACCTTGGAACTGAAAGAAACGGCGACCTCGGAACGAAGCCGCCGTCGTCTGGAGGCTCCGGCAAATCTTGGACCGTTAATGCAGGCGTCGAAACACGGCCTCATTCCCAAGTATCTCCAGACTTTGTGGGCGGAGTTAAACAATCCGACGCCGTCGTTCCTGCTCGACCAGTTGCGCACCCGCTGGCGCGCCGCGAAGCCAGGGGACGGTGCGGCCCTCGCGGATTTCGTCAGCCAGTGGCAGCAGTCCCTCTGGCGGTTCACCCAGGTCGGCCACATCGGCAAACGCGACGGCCCGGTTGCCTGGCAAGTCCCCGTCACGCCGCTGGCCGAGGCGCGGGAGGTCCGCCTCAAGCTGCCCCCCGCGACCAATGGCCAGGACGTCACTCTGTTCCTCACCGCGGCGGACGCGGGCGACGGCAACGCGCACGACTTCGCGGTCTGGGAAAACCCTCGCCTCGTCGCCGCGGGCCGGCCGGACCTGCCGTTGCGCGACGTGCGTTCCGCCATGACCCGGCTAACGGCGAGCCGCGACACGCTGTTCCGCCAAGCCGCCGGTTGCCTCACCGCCGCCGCCAGCGTAACCGGGACGTTGGACGCCGCCGGCGTGGCCCGCCTGGCCGGCCAGCACGGCGTCGAACCGGCTGCATTGGCCGCCTGGCTGAGTTGCCTCGGGCTCGGCGCCGGTGAAGCCCGCCTAGAAGGTCACATGACCGCACGGCTGGATAACATGGCCAACTACGACTTCGTGACGGGCTGGAGCGCAGCCGACGCGTTGAGCGTCATTGCCAACTCATCCGCCCAGCACGTCCGCGTGCCCGGAAACCTGAAGCCGCACAGCGTCGCGACTCATCCGGCCCCGAATCGCCGCGCCCTGCTGAGCTGGCGCAGTCCGGTCGCCGCCACCGTTCGGGTCCAGGGCGTCGTGCAGCACGCGCACCCGGAGTGCGGCAACGGCGTGACGTGGACCGTGGAACTGCGCCGCGGTCCCACCCGGCAACGGCTGGCCGCCGGCACCGCGCAGGGAGCGAAGGAAGTGAAGTTCGGTCCGTTGGAAAACCTCGCCGTGCAACCAGGCGATGCTGTAACCGTCGTGATCGGCCCGCGGGACGGGAACCACTCCTGCGACCTCACCGCGGTGGACTTCTCGATCACCGACGGCACGCGGACCTGGGACTTGGCAAAGGACGTTTCGCCCAACCTGCTGGCCGGCAATCCGCACGCCGATTCGCTGGGCAACGCCGGTGTCTGGCACTTCCACAGCGAACCCGACCAGGGCGGCGGTCCCGACTCCGTGCTGCCGGCCGGTTCGTTGCTGGCGAAGTGGCAGTCGGCCGGTGACTCCGCGGAGAAGCTCCGTCTGGCCGGCGAAGTCCAGCGGCTGCTTGCCGGCAACGGCGATGGGCTCGCGAAGGATTCGCCCGACGCGGCGTTGCGGCGGCAGCTCACATCCTTGAACGGCCCGTTGCTTAGCGGGATTCTCCGTAGCGGCCGGAGTCAGGAGGTTCCTGTCGAAGCCGGAAGCCGGAAGTCGGAAGTCGGAATTGACCCCGCGCTGTTCGGCAAACATCCCGACGGGGCCAAGGTGGCCGAAACCAGCCTCTGTGTCCGGGCACCTTCGGTGATTGAAGTCCGTTTGCCCGCTGAACTCGCGGAGGGCTGTGAATTCGTCGCCACCTCGACGCTGCACGCCGAGACCGGCGCCGAGGGCAGCGTGCAAATGCAGGCGCTCACCGCAAGACCCGCGTCCCTCGGGCTGGCGGCCGGCGCCGCAAAGGAACAGGGCGGCAAAGGCACTTGGTCTGACGGCGAACGTCCGGTGGTTTCCGATTCGCCCATTCTCGTGAAGAATGGCAGCGCCGCGCGCCAACGGATCGAGACGGCGCTGGAGCAGTTCCGCCAGATGTTCCCGGCCGCCTTGTGCTACACGAAGATCGTCCCGGTGGATGAGGTGGTGACGCTCACGCTCTACTATCGTGAGGACGACGCGCTGCGACGGCTGATGCTCGAGCCCACCGAGGTCGCCGAACTGGAGGGCCTCTGGGCCGAGCTGCACTTCGTCAGCCAGGACGCCTTGAAGCTCGTCGATGCGTTCGAGCAGCTGTGGCAATACGCCACGCAGGATGCCGATCCGAGCGCCTTCACGCCGATGCGCGAACCCATCAACCGGCGCGCGCAGGAATTCCGCCGCGAACTGACCAACGCCCAGCCGGCGCACCTCACGGCCGTGCTGAAATTCGCCGAAGGCGCGTATCGCCGGCCGCTCACGCCCGCGGAGCAGGACGAGTTGCGCGGACTCTACCGAAAGCTGCGCGCCGAAGAGTTGCCGCACGAAGCCGCCGTCCGGCTGACCCTCGCCCGCACGCTGGTGGCGCCGGCCTTCCTGTATCGGGCCGAGAAGGCGGGTCCGGGCGAGCATGCGTCCCCGGTAAGCGACTGGGAGCTGGCCACTCGGTTGAGTTATTTCCTGTGGTCGTCCGCGCCCGACGCGGAACTCCGCGCCGCGGCCGCGAGCGGCAAGCTGCGCGAGCCCAAGGTGCTCGCGGCCCAGACCCGCCGGCTGTTGCAGGACCCGCGCGCCCGCCGGCTGGCAACCGAGTTCGCCTGCGCCTGGTTGCACGTCTACGACTTCAACGAGCTCAACGAGAAAAGCGAACGCCACTTCCCGACCTTCAACGATCTGCGTGACGACATGTATGAGGAGACGATCCGGTTCTTCACCGACCTGTTCCGGAACAACGGCCGCGTGCTCGACATCCTCGATGCCGACTACGCCTTCGTGAACCCGGAGCTGGCGAAGCACTACGAGATTCCTGTGGAAACGTTCCGCACCGGGACGGCGGCAGACGACGGCTGGCGACGGGTCAGCAATGTGAAGTCCCTCGGCCGCGGCGGCGTGCTGGGCCAGGCAACCACGCTGGCGAAACAGTCCGGCGCCTCGCGCACGAGCCCGATTCTGCGCGGCAACTGGCTCGCCGAAACGCTACTCGGCGAGAAACTGCCCAAGCCGCCCAAGAACGTGCCGCGGCTGCCCGAGGACGAGGCGACCGAGACGCTCACCGTCCGTCAGCTCACCGAGAAGCACAGCACCGACCCGAAGTGTTTCGGCTGCCACCGGCAGATCGATCCCTACGGCTACGCGCTGGAAGGCTACGACGCCATCGGCCGAAAGCGGGACGTGGACCTCGGCGGTCATCCGGTGGAAACCCAGGCCAAGGTGATCGACGGCTCGGAGTTCGTCGGGCTCGACGGCCTGCGCAATTACCTGCTGACCAAACGCCGGGACACGTTTGTCCGCCAGTTCAGCCGCAAGCTGCTCGGTTATTCGCTGGGCCGCAGCGTTCAGCTCTCCGACGGCCCGCTGATCGCCGAGTTGCAGGTAAAGCTGAAGAAGGGCGACTTCCGGATCGCCCCGCTGGTCGAGGCGATTGTCCAGAGCCGGCAGTTCCGCGAGATTCGCGGCCGCGACGTGGCCGCGGAGGAATAACCCGTCACGGGCGGCCCGCGCGGATGCGTTCCAGCGTGGCCGCCATCGTTTGAGCCCGCTTCGGTTCGGCGCCGGCCCGGTCGCAGGCTTCGGCGGGATCCGCGCGCAGGTCATACAGTTGCACCGGCCCGGGAACCTTGCCTTGGGTCCAGCCGCCGGAGCCGGGAGCGGCGATGAATTTCCAGGGGCCCTGCCGCACCGCGAAGACGCCGTCGATGGAATGCAGCACCAACGGTTCCCGGTCCGCCCGTCGGGATCCGCGCAACGGGCCCAGGAAACTCCGGCTGTCCTCCGCTGCATCGGCGGGAAGGGTCGCGCCGAGCAGTTCCGCGAGCGTAGCCGTAAGGTCATTCAGGCCCACCAGCGCCGGGCTCGTGCGACCGGGCCGGATGACCCCGGGCCAGCGGGTCAGCAGGGGCACGCGATGGCCGCCTTCCCACGCGTCCGACTTCATGCCCCGCCAAACACCGTTGGCCGCGTGCCCGGTCCGCTTCGCTTCGTCCGGCAGCCAGTGGGCGCCGTTGTCGCTGCTGAAGAACACCAGCGTGTTCCGGTCGAAGCCGGCCGCCTTCAGCGCATCGAGAATCTGCCCGACCGTGGCGTCCACCTGCGTCACGAAGTCGCCCCGGGCACCGGCCGCACTGCGCCCCTTGAATTCCGGCGTGGGCAGCCACGGGTCGTGCGGGGAGGTCAGCGGGAGGTAGAGGAAGAAGGGGCGCTCCGCCGTCAGCCGGCGGATGAACTCAATTGCCTTGGCCGCGAACTTCGGCTGGCAACCTTCGTGGGTGAAGCCCGGTGAGACCGGCCCGCCGCGCCAAAACCCGGCGCCGCCCTGCCGCTGGCTTTTGCTTCCCGCCACGCTGTTGGTCGGCACGCCGTCCACCTGGCCGTTCTCGACGTAGACGTAAGGTTCCATGTCCAGCGAGCCCGGCAGCACGTAGCTGTAGTCGAACCCGACCGTATGCGGCCCGGCGCTGAAGGGCTGGGTGAAATCAACCTCGGCCGGCTTGGCGTCGGCCAACGCGGCGGCGCCTGTCGGGGCTGGCCCGGTGGTCGGCCACCCCAGTCCGAGATGCCACTTGCCAATGCAGGCGGTGGCGTAGCCGTGCTGGCGCAGCAGGGATGCCACCGTGAGGCGATCCGGTTCGATCAGCGGGCGCGAGTAGCCCCACAGCACTCCGTTGGTCAGCCGCGTCCGCCAGGCGTAGCGGCCGGTCAGCAGGCCGTAACGGGTGGGCGTGCAGACGGCACTGGGCGAATGCGCGTCGGTGAAGCGGAGACCCTCGGCGGCGAGCCGGTCGAGGCGCGGCGTCGGGATTTTCGAAGCCCGGTTGTAGCAGCCGAGGTCACCCCAGCCGAGGTCGTCCGCGAGGATGAACACCACGTTTGGCCGGGCCGGCGGCCGGGCAGCCACTGTTGAACCACCGCCGAGCAAAGTCACCGCCAGCAACCCGACCCAGCGCAGTTGGCAGAGCCATCCCCGGGCCCTCCTAGGAATGAGTCGAAGGTTTGGCGCGACGTCTCGTTCTGGCGCCTGCGACCGTCTTCCGAGGGGAGCATGCAGCCGGATCACAATTCCAGTTCGGTGGGGAACAGGCGGCGTTCCGGTTCGGCCCAGCCGGCGATGGCATCCAACACTTCGTCGAGCCAGTCGCAGACGTCGTCGTCACCGGCTTCCTCGGCTTGCAGGCGGTATTCGTCGAAGAGCCGATACAGCGGCGCTTGGGCCACACCGTCGTCCCGGAAACCCATGGCCAGGATCCGCAACGAGTCGGCGGAATCCGCGGATTCCAGCGCAGCCTCCAGGCGGACGCGGTGGGCGGCGGTGACGGGCGAGGGCTTCATCCCGCGACGGTGGTGAACTTGAAGCGGGTCTCGGACTGGAACGGCGAGCCCGGGCGGACGACGGTCGTGGGAAACTGCGGGCGATTCGGCGAATCAGGATAGTGCTGGGTCTCGAGGCAGAACGCGCCGTGTTTCGGATAGGGCCGGCCGCTGAAGTGGTTGGCGGTGTAGAGCTGAACTCCCGGTTCGGTCGTGCGGCATTCGAGGACCCGGCCGGACAACGGCTCCACGACCCGTGCCGCCGGCCGCAGCGTGCCGGCCCGGCCACGGAGCACGAAATTGTGGTCGTAGCCGCTCGGCCCCTTGATCTGGGAGATGCGTTCGCCAATCCGGTGCGGCGAACGGAAATCCAGCGGCGTGCCGGTCACGGAGGCGATCTCGCCGGTCGGGATGAGGTCCGCGTCGCCGGGCGTGAATTCGTCCGCGAAGATCTGCGCCTCGTGGCCGTAGATGTCGCCGCCGCCCGCGAGGTTGAAGTAGGCGTGGTTGGTCAGGTTCACCACCGTGGGCTGGTCCGTGCTGGCCGCGTAGTGCAGGACGAGTTCGTTGTCGTCGTTGAGTGTGTAGGTGACGGTTACGGCCAAGTTGCCGGGAAAGCCTTCCTCGCCGTCCGAACTGCGCAGGCTGAATTCCACGCTGGCCTCCTTCGACCCGGAGTGCGTCTTCGGCGTCCAGAGCTTGCCGGCGAAGCCTTCGCGGCCGCCGTGGATGTGATGGCGTCCGGCGTTCGCCGTGACCCTCACCTCGCGGCCCTCCAGCGGGAAGCGGGCGTCGCGGATGCGGTTGGCGTAACGCCCGATCACCGAGGCGCCGGCGGGGAATCCCTTCAGGTAGGCCTCAAGCGTCGGCGCGCCGCAGACGACGTTGGTGGCGTTGCCGTGGCGGTCGGGTGCGTTCACCGCCAGCACGGTCGCCCCGTAATCCATCACGCGGACGAGCAGGCCGTGGCGGTTGCGCAGCGTGTGAACCTGAACCGGCCGGCCGTCGGCCAAGGCCCCGAGCGGCGCCGACTCGACGCGGACCAACTGGGCGTCGCGCTGGACCACGCAGCCGGCCGCGACGCCGGCGAGGGAAGCAACTCCGAGGATACAGGCCTGGCGCCGGGTAAACAGGCGCGCCGGGGAAGAGGCGGTGGACATGCTGGTCAGCATAGCGAAGCCAGTCGCCGGCGTCTGCCCCGAAGTCACGCGGCACAGCGGTCGGGGCGCTTTTGCACCGCGTGGACGGGACGGGCACCGACAAAGTGCTGCCGGCATCTCGCCGGCAGTCGTTGGCCGCTCGGTCGGCGCAGGGTTGGCCGCACCGGGGACATGGGTTCGCCATGGCTTCGTCTCGGTGCTGCCACCGGGCGAGGGAATGTTGCACCTCCAGTTTGCTGTCAGCCGCGCCCGGTGCCGGCAAGATGCCGGCAGCACTTTGGTCCGGCGGCGCGGAAACACCGGCTTGACGTATTCACTTTGCATCACAAAGTATGGCGCCATGAACGACGTCGAGGCCGCCCAGCAGCTCCAGACCATCCGCACCCTGATGGAACGCGCGGCGCTCTACCGGCGGGCGCTGGGCCCGGTGCTGTTGGCCGTCGGTTTCATCGCCTTGGGCGGCACGGCGCTCGGCTGGATGTTCGCAATCGATACGACCGCCGGGTTCCTTCGCCTCTGGCTGACCGTGGCCGGACTCGCCGTCTCCACCAGTTTCCTGATGATCCGAAAACAAGCCTTGGGGATGAAGGAACCCTTCTGGACTCCCCCGACTCGCCGGGTGGTCGGGGCGATGCTACCACCGCTGCTGGCCGGGGTGGCTCTGACCATCGCCGTGGTCGTCGTGCGACCGGAGCTGCCGGCAACATCACTCCCCTGCGCTTGGTCCGCCTGCTACGGACTGGCTTTGCACGCCGCCGGGTTCTTCACCCTGAAGGGAATTCGCCAGGTCGGATGGGCCTTTTTCCTGTTTGGCGCCGCCTACGGCCTGTCCGCAGTGAAACCGGGGTCTGAGCGTCCATTCCTCCACGCCCATCTTCAAATGGGGGTCATGTTCGGATTGGTCCACCTGGGGGCGGCCAGCAAACTTCTGCTCCAGGAGAAAAACTCCGCCGCGTGAACCCGGAACCTTTTCTCCAACTGGATCGCGTGATCCATGAAAAGGGCCGCCTCGCCATCATGTCGGCGCTCGCGGCCTCGACCGAACTGTCCTTCACCGAATTGCGCGAGTTGCTCCAGATGACTGACGGCAACGTCAACGCCCACATCCGCACGCTTCAGGAAGCCGGCTACCTCGGCGTAACCAAATCGTTCCGCGACAGCCGCCCGCTCACCACCTGCACGCTGACCAAGGCCGGCCGCGACGCCTTCGCGGCCTACCTGGGCTTGCTCGAACAGATCGTTGCCCAGTCGAAGAAATTCTGAACCCCGTTTGAACGGATCTCACCCGCCATACTCATTCACTTTGTAGTGCAAAGCCTATGACCATCCTGCGCGCCGAACACCTCGGCATGTGTTTCGGAGTCCGTGACGCCATCGCCCTGGCCCACGCCGAAGCCGCCCGCCAGCCCGTCACCGTGCTCGGTGACCTCGTCCACAACGACACCGTGCTCGCCGACCTGCGCTCGCGCGGCGTCCGGTTAGAGCGTGACCTCGATGCGGTGCAAACCGGCACCGTGATCATCACGGCCCACGGCACCAGCAACCGACGCCTGGCGGAGGTCCGTGAGCGTGGCCACCGCGTGCTGGAGGCGACCTGTCCGCTCGTCCACTTCGCCCACCGGGCGCTGGCCGAACTTGTCTCGCGCGGCCTCCACCCGGTGGTCATCGGCCAGCGCGACCACATCGAGGTCCGCGGCCTCACCGGCGACTTCCCGCACGCCGACATAGTCCTGAGTGAGGTCGACATCGACGCCCTCCCGGAACGTCCCGGCTTCGGGGTCGCGTCCCAGACGACGCAACCCATCGCGCGGGTTCGTGAACTGGTCGCCTATCTGCGCAACCGCTTCCCCGCCAGTGAAGTGGTCTTCCGCGACACCGTCTGCCAGCCGACCAAGCAGCGCCAGTCCGCCGCCGAAGAACTCGCGCAACGCAGCGACGTCGTGATCGTGATCGGCGGCGCGCACAGCAACAACACCCGCCAGCTCGTCGCCACCTGCGGCCGCTTCTGCGACCGCGTGTATCACGTCCAGACCGCGGGCGACCTGGACCCGGCGTGGTTCCAGGCCGAGGACACGGTGGGCCTGACCGCTGGCACCAGCACGCCGGACTCCACGATCCAAGCCGTCGAGGCTGCGTTGCGTCGATTGGAGCGCGGCTCCCCGAGCCGCGAGTCCCAACCACTTCTCGCGACTCAGAGGGTCGCACTTCCGGGCGCGAGTGCCTTGGCCGGTGCGGCCCACCACGGAACATGAGCACCACTCCATGAAACGACTCATCGCCCTGTTGTTTCAGACGCTCGTCATGCTGGTTGGCGTCGGTGCCTTCGTCTTCCTGCTCTGGGAACCTCAGGTCGAAGGCCGGAATGCTCATGCCACCCCCTTCGAAATCTACTTCAAGGATCCGTTCCTGGCGTATGTGTATGTGGCTTCCACGCCCTTCTTCTTCGCGCTCTGGCGGGCATTCGGGCTGTTGGGGCACTTCAGAAGGCACGGGACGTTCTCACCCGGGACGGTGGCGGCGCTGCAAACGATCGGGCGCTGTGCCTTCGCGATCATCGGTTTCGCCGTGGGTGGAGTGGTCGCCCTCGGCCTGTTCGGCGAAGCGGAGCCGCCGGGATTTGCGATGGGTTTCCTGATCGCGCTCGCCTCGGGCGTGGTCGCCTTGGCCGCGAGGAAGGCGGCCCGGACCGTGCAGCAGACCCTGCCGCAAACCGTGGGCACCGACCAATAACCCAACCCGCAACGAACCGGCGCCCGAGTCACCTCCCGCCGAACTCCTTTCCTCCCATGACCGAACGCAGCCGCCTCCTTGTCGTCACCGCCTTCGCCCTTGCCATGGCCTGGGTCGAGAGCGCGGTGGTCTTCTACCTCCGCACGATGATTGACCGGATCGAACCGTATCAGCCGAATCCGTTGCCGATTGTCGGCGGACTGGCCGGCGCCGAACTCGTCCGCGAAGCCGCCACCATCGTCATGCTCGCCGCGGCCGGCTGGCTGGCTGGCTGGAACTTCCGCGCGCGGTTCGGCTACTTCTTGGTCGCCTTCGGCGTGTGGGACCTCGGCTACTACGCGTTCCTCAAGGTGCTGACCGGTTGGCCGCACTCGCCGCTCGACTGGGACATTCTCTTCCTCCTGCCGCTGCCGTGGTGGGGGCCGGTGCTGGCGCCGTCGCTCATCGCCGCGCTCATGATCGGTGTGGGCTGCCTGATCACGCAGACCGAATCCTGTTCGCGCCAGTGCTGGCCCCAGGCGAAGTCGTGGATCGCCGCGACCATCGGCGCGGGGTTGGCCCTGTTCGTTTTCATGCAGGACGCCCTTCAGGTTGCCGGCGGCGGCGAAGCCGCATTGCGTGAATTGCTGCCCGTCACCTTCAACTGGCCACTGTTCCTCCCCGCGCTGGCGCTCATGGCGGTGCCATTGTTGGAACTCCTTTCCCAACGCACCACCGGACCCGGCAATCCGGAATCCACGCTGAACCACGCCCGCTGGCTCCGGCATTTCCAACGCAATCGCGAGAACCGTCCCGAGCCCGACTGGAACGCACCCGTCACCATGTCGCCGAGACGCATCGCGGCGATGCTGCCTTCGCTGGAACAGTTCCAATTCGGTGACGGTGGTGGTCCGGCCTCCTTGATCGCCCTCGACGCCGACGGCTACCGCAATCAATCGCCCGAACTGCGCGCCATCGTGGACCATTGGTTCGCCGAAGAGGCCGGACACGCGCGCCTTCTGAGCCACGCCGTGCGCCGATTCGGCGGCCGACGCATCGAATCACACTGGAGCTTCACTGCCTTCTGCGCCTGCCGCCGCTGGCTCGGAGTGCGTTTCGAACTTCAGGTGCTGCTGATCACCGAGATCGTCAGCACGGGCTACTACCGCGTGTTACGACGCCATGCCGATGACCCGGCGGTTCGCGCCATGTGCTCGCTAATCCTGCGAGATGAAGCGGGCCATGTGCATTTCCACCGTGACCGGTTGGCGACCGATGGACGCACGCGGGGCTGGTTCTGGCGGGCGCAGTTCTGGCTCTGTGGACATGCGGCCGCGACCGTGCTGTGGCTCAGCCATCGCCGTTGCCTGACCACTCTGGGTGGAAGCGCGGGGGAATACTTCCGCGAAGCGCGCCTCGAAATTGCCCGCTTCGTCCGCCTGCTGGGTCGCGAACCGTCGGTCCGCCGAAAGGGCGCATCAATCCGTCTCGCCTCGCTTCAGCCCGCCAGTTCGGCCGGCGCGTGAACGTGCCGATTGAACGGCCAATCGGTCCAAATCCTCAAAACCAGCCTCCCATGACCACAGCGCTCTCCCCGGCGAGTCCCGGGCAATTGCCCGTGCTGTTGCGCGGCGAACCGGCCTCGGTGCGTGGCTGGGTCGAACACTGGAGCAACGCCCGCCTCGCGCTCTGCCTCGGCGTGATCGTCGTCGGCGCTGGCATCTACGGCGCGGCCATCGGACTGTGGCGTTCCGGCGAACAGGCGCTGTTCACCGCGATCAAGTTCCCGCTCATCCTGCTGCTCACCACCGCCGGCAACGCGCTGCTCAACGGCGTCCTCGCGCCGCTGCTCGGCCTGAACCTGACGCTGCGCCAGGCCAGCATCGCCATCCTGCTCAGCTTCACCATCGCGGCGACGATCCTCGCCGCGTTCGCGCCGCTGGTGTTCTTCCTTGTGTGGAACGTGCCGCCGCTCACCTCGCCGGAAGTGCGCGACGCCTACGCCGTCATCCAGCTTTCGCAGGTCGGCCTGATCGCCTTCGCCGGCATCGTAGCCAATGTGCGCCTCCTGCAATTGCTCCGCGAACTGGCCGGCAGCCGCGCCACCGCGACGCGCATCCTCGTCGCCTGGCTTGCCGGCAACTTGCTCCTCGGCACCCAACTCACCTGGATTGCCCGTCCGTTCTTCGGCTCGCCGAATCTGCCCGTGCAGTTCTTCCGGGCGGATGCGCTGAAAGGGAACTTCTTCGAGTCCGTGCTCTACAACGCCCGCCGACTGTTCACCGAGTAATGGCCTTCAGCCCGTATGCCCATCGAAACCAGGAATCCCTAACCGTCCTCACAGTAGCACCGTATGAACACTGAACCGCTCCCTCCTGCCCTGCCACCGGCGTTGCCTGGTCCGGCGCAAACTGAAGCCGCCGAAACCGCCCCTGTCTCCGGCATCGGCGGCACACTCGAAGCCCTGCTGCGTCGTCCGCGCAGCGTGCTCCACCACCTCCATCAACCCGGCTCCGGGCAGCTCACGGGCCTGATGCTCCTGCTCGCGCTGGTCGGCGCGGCCGGATACGGGCTGATTGTTGGATCGTTCTCGGGCGGCATCCAGTTCTGGGCCGCGCCGCTCAAGATTGCCGGCGGCCTCGGCGTGTGCGGCCTCATCTGCCTGCCAAGCCTCTACGTGTTCGCCTGCCTCACGGGTTCAACCGCCCGGTTCGTCGACGTCGCCGGGATGGTCGCCGGTTTGCTCGCGCTCATGGCGGTGCTGCTCGTCAGCTTCGGACCGGTGGCGTGGGTCTTCTCGCAATCCACCGAGTCGGTCGTGGCGATGGGGCTGCTGCACCTCGTCTTCTGGCTGATCGCGACGCTGTTCGGGGCGCGGTTCATGCATCAGGGCATGGCCCGCCTCGGCGCCCGCAGCGAAGGCGCGTTCTATTTCTGGATCTGCCTGTTCGTCGTCGTGGCGCTCCAGATGACCACCGCACTGCGCCCAATCATCGGCAAGGCGGACACGCTGTTGCCCACGGAGAAAAAGTTCTTCCTCCAGCACTGGGGCGACTCGATGCGGGCCGGAGATGTGCCGGTGGAAGATGCCCGATAGGCCGACCCACAGCGAATGATCGGAACCAATGTTCTGATTTGGCGCTCGGCGCCCCAAGCATTCTTCACCGTGAATCCGAACTTCATCGAACACACTCGCGCGTTCGGCCGCACTCTGGCCTGCCTCGCCGCCGCCGCAGTGATCTGGCTGCCCAGCGTGCATTTCCTCTTCCGTCCAACGCAGTCCGAGCAGCCGCAACTCCATGGCCCGGTTTCGCCGTGGGCCCGCGAACTCGCCGCCCGGCACCTCGCCCTGTGGACCCAGCCCGAAGCCAAGGCGGCCGAACTCGACCGGATGCGCCGCAGCAACGCCGAGTGGGATTTCATGGGGCGCACCTTCCTCGCGCTGTCGCTGTGCGAGATGTCCCTGCGCGAACCGGCGTCGCAGGCCCGATGGCTGCCAGTCGTGGATGCCATCATCGCGGAAACGCTCCGGCTTGAACGCGAGCACGGCAGTTACTTCTTCCTGATGCCCTACGCCCAAGCGCGGCCGTTTGTGCAACAGCCCGTCCGCAGTCTGTTCCTTGATTCCGAGATCGCGCTGATGCTCGCCGCCCGCGGACTGGTGGCCGAGCAACAGGAATTGCGCCGCGAACTGACCAACCGCGTGGGTCACATCGTGGAACGCATTGGCCGCAGTTCGCATCGGGTTGCGGAAAGCTATCCGGACGAATGCTGGACCTTTGACCATGTCATGGCGCTCGCCGCACTGCGTTGCACGGACGCGCTCACCGGGTCCGATCACGCCGCCTTCTGTCGCGACTGGCTCGCGATGGCAAAGCGCGACCTGATCCACCAACCCAGCGGGCTGCTGATCTCTAGCTTCACCACCGAGACCGTCCCCCTGGATGGACCGGAAGGATCCACCGTCTGGCTTGCCGCGCACTGTCTGCGGCTATTGGACCCGGCATTTGCCCGTGATCAGTTTGCTCGGGCAAAACGGGAACTCGGCCGCGAACTCTGCGGCTTTTCCTGGTCGCGCGAATGGCCTCGCTCCTGGCGAGGCCCGGCCGACATCGATTCGGGTGCCGTAATCCCCGGCCTCGACGTCAGTGCCGGCGGCAGCGGACTCGCCTTCGTAGCGGCGGCAACATTCGGCGACGAAGCGATGTTTCGCTCGCTCCGAACAACGCTCGACTTCGCCGCGTTTCCCGCGCGGAAAGACGGCCAACTCCGCTACTGCGCCAGCAATCAGGTCGGAGATGCGGCGCTGCTCTACGCCGCCGTGCTCGGCCCGCTGTGGGACAAGGTGGAAGGCAAATTTCGATGAAACGAATCCGTTCCATTCTCCAAGCCGCAACGTTCACGCCCACGGGACTATGTGTCTGGGCAGGTGCAGTTACCGTGGCCTTCGCCCTCGCGCATCTCGCCGGCTGGCGGGAGCAGGTGACGATCCTTTCGGGAACGCTTCCGACCGGCAGCTCGTGGGTGACAGCGCAGTTCAAGGCCGCCGCCTATTTTGCCACCTACTTCGGGGCCGTGCTCGGCGCGCCGATTCTCCTGCTGGCGGCAGCGTTGCTGAAACTATGGGCAGGCCGGAACGGTGGCTTTCCAGCCACCAAGACCGCGCGGCTGGAAAGTCGCCCCTCCGGAATGCGACCGACCACTCGGTGAACCGCTCAATTTCCATGCATCGTTGGTTCAATCACGTTGTCCCGCTGAGGGCCGCCCTTGATTGGCTCTGGCAATTCGCCCTGCGCCATCGGGCCGCTTTGGCCGGCACCGCGTTCGGCTTGGTGCTGCTGAATGTGCGCTGGCGGTTCAGCGGGCACTTCCAGTTTGGGTTCCTGGTGTGGAACCTGTTCCTCGCCTGGCTGCCGTTGGGCTTCGCCGAACTGCTCGCGGTCCGGCTGAAGCAGGAACCGTGGCTTCGTCCTACGAACCTCGCGCTGGGCGTGGCGTGGCTGCTGTTCTTTCCCAACGCGCCGTATCTGCTCACCGACGTGCTCCACTGGCATCCGCGCCGCGATGCGCCGCCTTGGCTGGACCTCATGCTGCTCCTGCACTTCGCCCTGCTGGGCACCGCGCTGGGTTTCGCGTCGCTCCGCGTCGTGCGCCGGGTGGTGGCGGCGCGCTGCGGGCCGTGGGTGGCGCATGGCTTCACCGTGGCCGCGTTGTTGGCGGCGAGCTTCGGCATCTACCTCGGCCGCTTCCAGCGCTGGAACAGTTGGAGCGTGCTCACCGCCCCGAGCCGGCTTTCGGCCGACATCGTCAGCCGGTTCTTCTGGCCCTGGGACCACCCGCGCACCTGGGGCTTCACGCTGGCGATGACCGGCGTGTTGCTGACGCTGTGGTGGGCGTGGAATGCTGACTCAACGCCTACAGCAAAGCTGGAGAACAGATGCTTCACAGGGACGGAATCCTGACCAAACCTGTGCAAAATGAAGGCGCTCACAAAATTGCTTCTCTTGATGGTGTTGGCCGGAGCGTCGCCTGGATTCCGCCTCGGCGTTCTCATGGCGGCACCGCCAAGTGCGCGAGAGGTATCCGCGGCGGCCGAGCACGCTGGCTACCGACCGATCCAAAGCCGTTGGCTCGCGACCGGCAGCGATGAAATTCCCAGTATCGACACCAAGGTCGGGAGCCGCCGTCTGCACTGCATCATCGATACCTTGTGCCCTGTGTCGTTGGTTCGCTCCAACCCGGTAAGGCACCTCCGGAAGCATTGGGCAGGCAATGACTGCTCCGGCGCCATCACGATGACCTCGGCGGATGGACATGTGTTCGCCCAGGTCCCGTTGGAATGTTTTGACTTCTACTCGCCGGTTTACGTGAGGCGCATTCGAGCGTCGTCGCCGGTTGGCGCGGGGGCCGTGAAGTTGGAAGGCTCCGACTACGCCCCGAACGGCACTACGGAAGTATCGGCCAAAATCAACTGGGACATTGTCCTCGGCTTGGATTTTCTTCTCAGCAACCGGGCCCTGTTGGATTTCCGGGCAAAGCAGGTGTTTATTCCCTCGGATTCAAGCAATGAAACCGCATCACAACAGCTAGCGGATAAATTGACAGCAATGGGGTTTGCCAGTGTCAGCACCTCAACAGACACGAATGGTTTTGTCTGCCTCCCGACATTGGTCTCAGGCAGAACCAGCCTGCTGGCCTTGTCGACAACCACCACAGACACTTCATTCGCTCTAAACTTCCTGGAGGAAATCGGGCAGCGCTCGACCGGCAAGGACTCGGCAATGATTCAATTGTTTTCCGCCAATCAGCCGATCCGACGATGGAAGTGCAAGGAATTCGCCTTCGGGCCATTTCATCTCGTTGAGCCAAGTCTCGCGGCGCTCGATCTAACCGACTGGAACATCGGAGCGACGAACAGTTCGGGCCCGGTGGGATTGTTGGGCGCCGACATTCTCTTTAAGTCCCGCGCCGTGGTTGATTGTGCCGGAGCGCGCGTATTTGTCTGTCCAAAGCCCGCCTCGAACTAGGTTTTCATCCGCGCAAGATGCCACTCAACCGCGCCGACCTCCTCCATCGCCGCCTGCGCCGCTGGACCTGGCTTTTCCTGGTCGGCCTCGTGCTGAGCGGGCTGACGGCCATCCCCATCCAGACGCAGTTCGACCTCGCGGCCCGCTGGCTGGGCTCGGACTTCAGTGGTGGCGGCCTGGTGCCCGAGTTCGTCGCGCACTGGCTGGCCAAAGCCTACGCCGGGGTCACAAAGACGACCGCGCAGGCTCCGTTCGTCTGGTATGGCACCGACTGGCTGGCGTTCGGCCACGTCGCCATCGGACTCGCCTTCATCGGCGCGTTGCGGGACCCGGTGCGCAACCGCTGGCTCTACGACTTCGGCCTGCTGGCGTGCGCGGCGGTCATTCCCTGGGCGCTGGTCTTCGGCGCCGTTCGGGACATCCCGTTCTGGTGGCGGCTGGTGGACTGTTCGTTCGGCGTTTTCGGCGCCCTGCCGCTCTGGTGGTGCCGCCGCTGGGCGCTTGAGTTGGAACATCGTCCGGCAACCGCCTAACGGCGGGGAGACTCGCGGCTCAGCGAGCCGCGCTCCCGGGGAGGCTGGCTCACTTAGCCTTCGACAGGGCCTCGAGGTAGTCGAGGAGCGAGGCGAATTCCTTCACCGTCAGCCCGGCGGCGAGGCCTTCGGGCATCAGGGATTTCTCCTGCTTCTCGCGTTTGGCGATGTCCTTCACCGCAAGGGTCTGCTCCTGCGCGGTGATGGTGCGGATCGTCACGGCGTCGGCCGCCTCCCGCACGACGAAGCCGTCGAGTTCCGTGCCGTCCTTCAGTTCGAAGTGGTTCGCGACGAAGCCCTGCGCGAGCGTCTTGTTCGGGACCAGGATCGCCTCGGCCAGTTCGCGCCGTTTGTAGGTCACGGCAATGGTGCCGAGGAACGGCCCCTTCAGCGGCTCGTCGGCCTTCACGGTGTGGCAGCCGTTGCAGCCGACCTGCGCGAAGAGCTGTTCGCCGCGGACGACCTCGCCCCGTGTGGCCAGCACCTGCGCGAGCACGGCCTCCACGGACAGGTCGCCGACCTTGGGCGCCTTCGCCTCGGCCCGGAATTTCTCCGGATCGAGCTTCAGCCGCTTCACGGTTTCCTGCGCCGCCTTGGCCACGTCGACGTCGGCATCGTCGAGCGCGCCGACGAACTGCGCCGCACGGCTGGCGTCGCCTACCTGCGCGGCGGCCCTGAGAATCTGCACGCGGCGCTTGGCGTCGGCCCAGCCGGCATCCAAGGACTGGGCGGCCGCCTCGCGGGCCTCGGGCGCACCCACCTTGCGGGACGCGAGTTTGAGCAGGAAGCCTTCCGCCAGCTGCGACGCGGCGCCGTCCAACTTCGGGGCGACTTCCTCGAAGACCGCGTGGACCTGGTCGAGCTTGCCGGCGTTGTTCACGGCGCCGCGGGCCTTCTCGGCGAGGTTGTTCTCCGTCTTCGTCTGCTGCACCCGGGGCAACGCGGTGAGGATCGCCCGCCAAGCATCGGCGTGGGCGGTTTTCGCGAGCGCGATGACGGCCTGGGCGCGGGCGGCGTCGGCGGTGGCGTCGGCAGTCGCGGTTTGGACGAGTAGCGGCACGGCGTTGGCCGGGACGTCCTCGGCCTCGGCGAGCTGCGCGGCGATGGCGGGCAGGAGGCTGGGCTCGGCCTCGGCGCGGGCGATGAGCTTCGCCAACGCGTCACCGGCGGGGATGCGATGCCGGGCAAGCTCGCGGCCGATGAAGGCGGCTTCCTTGGCGTCGGCCCGGTCGAGCGCGGCCTTGAGCGCGGCGACGATCTTGGGCGTCTCGCTCCACGGTTCCGGCTGGTAGAACGGCCCGCGGGTATCCGGCCGGGTGCCCCAGGAATCACCCTTCCATGGGCCCTCGACAAAGTGCAGCCGGCACAGCGCGGTAATGAGCCCCTCGCGACGTTCGGCGTTGGTCTCGGCTTCCAGCAGGCCGATCAGGCCCGCAACGGTCTTCGGTTCCGGGATGGACTGGAGGACGCGCAGGCAATCGGCGCGGATGTGGGGCACCTTCTTGCGCACGTCGTTGGTGCGGCCGGCCAGTTCGAGGCAGATGTCCGCCGCCTTGATTCGGATCAGCGTCTGCAAGGCGGTGTGCGCGACCACGGGGTCCGCGTCGTCGAGATAGGAAGTGATCGCCTTCGTCTCGCGCGGTTTGCCGAGCTTGCCGAGCGCGAGGATGGCTTCCTTGCGGGTGCGGGGATTCCCCGCGATGAGGAAGGAGTCGGCCAGCGCGGCCTGAGCCACGCGCACGGGCACGGCGGCCAACTGGTCGTCGCGGTCCACCAGCGCGCGCAGGGCCCAGGGCGCAAGTTTCCGATCCCAAGCGGCGGAAAAGGTGTTGGTCTCCTCCAGTTTGATCGGGCCGGTGACCGGGCGGTAACCGGGTATGAGCCGGATGAGCGTCGCGTGCGAATTGGTGCCCAACGCCTGCTTCAGCCCGAACATCGCGGCGATGCGGGCGGCGGCGGGGGCGGCCTTGTTGGTGGCCAACGCGGCGACTTGGTCCCACGCGGGCAGCGGAGCGGCTGACGCCGCCTGCCGGCGGATGAGCGTGCGCTGCGCTTCCAGGCGGCGACGGTGGCTGGGTGATTCCAGCAACTTCACTAGGTCGCCCTCGGGCAGCTTCGCGAAATTCGGCATCGGCTCCGGCTTGAAGCCCTTGGGTGTGGCGCGGGCGATGAAGCCCACCTCGGGACCCACCCACGTGAACGAGGCGCCCTTCCAGCTCGCGGCATAAACAGCGCTGTTGCCGTCCACGTCGAGGTCGGTCACGCGCGGGACCCGGATGAATTCCGCCTGCCCGGCGCCGAAGGTCGCGCCCTTGTTCGTCAACGTGTGCTGGTAGATCCAGTCGCGGCCCCAGTCGGCCGTGAACGGCGCGTTGTTCCATTTCGACGGGATGCCCGGCTCGTCAATCCAACCGGCGCCGCAGCCGGAACCGCCGCCGTAGTCGGCCAGCGGCTGAACGATCTCGTCGGGGAAGTTCTTGAAGAGCCGCGGATAGCCGTGCTGCGTGTAGCCGCTGAAGTGGTGCAGGCGCACGTCCCAACCGCCGCCGTCATTGGTGTTGTCGCGGGCGAACAGGTCCAACTCCGGGCCGACGGCGGCCTCGACGATGTTCCGGGTGCCTTCGGCGTAGGTTTCCAGGCCCGTGCCGTCCGGGCGCACGCGGACCACGCCGCCGCCGCGCATCTGGAGCTTCCGGCCATCGGTGCCGGTGGCTTCCATGAAACCGAAGTCGCCGATCGCCGCGTAAAGCCAGCCGTCGATGCCCAGCTCGAGGCCGTTGGAACCGTGGTCGGCGGGCCGGTCCTTGAAGGTCCAGCCGATGCCGCGGACGAGGGTGCGTTTCTCCTCCGCCACGCCGTCGCCATCCCGGTCGATGAACTCGCTGATGTCCGGCGGATGAAGCAGGTAGAGGCGGTCGTGATCCCACACGAGCCCTCGGGGGGAATCCACGTCGGGCACGAACGCCTTCACCTCGTCGGCCTGGCCGTCGCCGTTCGTGTCGCGCACGCGCAGCACCCGGCCGAGGTGCGGCTTGCGGTCGAGCGAACCGTTGCCGTCGCTGGACACGTAGAGCGTGCGGTCGGTCGCGGCGGCCACGAACACGGGATAATTCACCGCTGGCGGCGTGGCGAAGATGGTCACGTCGAAGTCGTCGGGCACCTTCACGTCCTTGAGCAGCGCCGCGACCTTCTCCGGCACGACGGCGGGCAGTTGGGCGAGCTCCGCGGGCGTCGGCTGGCGGTCGGTCGCGGTGTAAGTCTGCGCCTGCCCGAGGAGGGTTAACCCAGCCGTCAGGGAGGCGGCCAATGAATGACGAAACGCGTTCATGCGGGAATCTGGGTCCGAGTATCGGCGGGAGCCGCCGCCGGTGGCCACCACGAACTTTTTCACCCAATGAATTTAACCCGAACCCGGAGGTGGGCTCGAGTGGGGCGTGCGGAACGGGCGCCCTACGCTGCCCCGGCTGCACCGGGTTTCATGCGGAGCGGTGCCCGATCATCCGGGCGAGCAGGTTGCGGGTGATCTGTTGCAGGCGTGGGTCCGGGCCTTGGGGCGAGGTGTAAACACTTGGCCGCAGGTATCCCGGCGGGGCGGACAGGCCGTCGCCCCACCAAATCGTGGCGGCGTTGAAGACGAAGTTCCCCTTGGGCCCAGGATAGATCGTGGCGGTGAACTGCCCGCCGTTCGGTTTGCCGGGCGCATCCTGCGTGGGCGCTGACGCGACGATTTCGAGTCCGGGAATCGGCGCCGGATCACCGTGCCATTCCCAGCCGACGAGTCCGGGGATGCCGTCGCCGCGTTTCATGCCAGTGCCGGCGAAGAGCCAGTGGTCGGGGGCCACGCAGGTCCAGTCCGCCCCGCCGGTCACGGGGCCGGTGCTGTGGGCGCCGACGAGTTCGTTGGCGTAGGGACGCTCGTGCGGCAGCGATTTCATGGCCACGAAGTCCCGCGTGCCGCCGGGCGGGCCGTAAACGCCGACGCGTTCGAAGGCGCGCTGATCCGGCGTCAGGGCGATCTTCCCGCAGACGGCGTTGCCCGAAAGGAAGGCGACGTTGAGGCCGGCGCCGATGGCCGCCTGCACGTTCCGGAACATCTCGAGGGTCCAGTATTCGTCGTGACCGACGGAGAGGAAACCTTTCGCCCGGAGCAATCCGCGCGGATCGGCGTGGGTGTCCTGATTCGAGCAATAGGTCACGTCGTAACCGTGCTGCTCCAGCCAATAGGCGACCGGGAATTCCCACAGCAGGAATTCCCCGGAACCTTGCGACAACGGGGCGTCGAAGATCTGGCAGTAGCGGCCGTAGGGCCGGCTAAAGCCCACCTGCACGCCACCGCCCCAATACCACTGGTCCTTGCCGTCGTCGTAGAGCGAGAACTGCGTGGGCCAGCGGTTGTAGGCCTGCCAGGTGTGGTCGCTGCACTGGAACAGCAGGTCCGCCGGCCGGTCGTCGCGCACGATGAACACGACGTAGCTCTGCACGCCGCCGCGCTGTTCGGTGAGCTTGCCGAGGTAGACCCCGCTCAGCCAGTCGGCGGGAATCTTCAGCGAGAGACTGGGTTCCCAGGCGCAGTCCCGAAGGCGTTTCGCGCCGACGGCCGGCTCGGGCTGCGCCTTCCCGGGAATGGCCTCGAAGGCCTTCATCAGCCGTCCGCCCGTCCCGCCGTAGTAGCCGAGCCGGTAGATCTCGACCGAGAATTCGCTCGCAGGATTGGTGCTGACGAAGAACTGGATCGTCTCGCCGGCCCGGACCCGGGTGTGCGAGCAGAAGCCCTCGATCCACGGGCAGCGCCATTTCGTGGCGGGATCAATCCGGGTGTTCGTCAGCATCCAGTCGCGGGTCCCGGGCTTAGCGTTCTCCTCGGCGATGCGGTTTCGGCGGCCGGCGGGAAGGCCAGCGCAACCGGCCAGCGCCGCGGCGGCACCGGCGCCGGCGAGGCCCTTCAAGGCGGTGCGCCGGGTGACTCGGGGGGATCTCATCGGCGCGAGGCTGCGGTGGGCCGCGGGGCCGGGCAACACCCCGAAGCGGGTTCCTGAACCGATGCCGCGGCCGGTAAATGAGCCCGCTACGGGACCGACCTCATTCGCCGGCGACCGGCAGCAGGTAACACATGGCTTCCTGGTCGTTGCGCACGAGCAGATACGGTCCGGCGAGCGCGGGATTGTTCCACGTCTTCGCCGACAACGCGTTCAACCGGCCGAGTTCCGTGAAGCCGTCCGGCTTGGCCTCGGCAAGCGCGACGAAGCCCGTTTCGGCCTGGATCAGCACTAGGTCGTTCACCAGCAGGCTCTGGCCGGAACCGAAGCGGCCGTCCTTCCAGACCCGCTTGCCGGTGGCCACGTCCACGCAGGCGAGGAAACCGTCATCCAGCCCGTAGAGGTGCCCCTCCCGCACGGCGACATTGTTGAACTGCGTCTTCAGCGAACGGCTGCGCCAGACTTCGGTGACGGCCCAGGTGCCCTGCGCGTCGGGACCGACCTCCAGCAGGAGACAGCCCATGGAATAGCCGGCGGAGACAAACACACGATTGGAGCTGACGACCACCGGTTGCGCCGCCTTGGGCATCTGTTCATTGCCCCACGCAAATTCCCAGAGGCGTTTCCCGGTGACCGGATCGAGGCCGGCCGTAGCGCGGGCGCCGTTGACCAGGATTTGCGTCTGACCGGCGAGGGTCACGGCGCTCGCCGAGGCGTAGCTGGCCGCGTCGCCGTTGTCCGCCCAGAGGAAGTTTCCGGTGTCGGCCGCGTAGGCCAGCGTGCCGCGCACCGTGGTCGTGCCGCCCGAAACGATCACCCGGCCGTCGGCGACCAGCGGCGAGGAACTTTTGCCCCACGTGAGGTTGTCGAGGCGATTGGTGGCCAACACGTCCACCGACCAAACGGGGCGGCCCGTCGCAAGTTCCAGGCAGTCCAGGATGCCGGTGGCACCGAACGCATACACCCGGTTGCTGACGATTGTCGGTGAGGCGCGCGGGCCGTCGCCGCCCTGCCATTCGCGGAAGCGCGTGCGGTTCGTGTGGACCCACACCGGTTCGCCGCCACCTAGCGTGTAGGCGGTGACCAGTTCGTCCTCGCCGCGCTGTTCCTGCGTCAGGGCCAAACCTTCCGCGACCACGAAGCCGGACCAACCCAGGCCCATGGGCCGACGCCACAATTCCCGGGGCGGCTGCGTCTTCCAATTGCGGGCGAGCTTCACGTCGTCCACCCGGCCGCTGCGGTCGGGCCCGAGGAACTGCGGGAAACGGAAGCGGGCTTCGGCCACCGCCGGGGTCACAACGGCGGCGTTTTTCGACGGATTGATCGCCGTCAGGGCGGCGAGCCTTTGGTCCGCAGTCGGCTGCCAACGCCAGACCAAGCGGGGCAATCCAATCCCGCTGCCCGTGCCTTCGACGCGGGTGAGCAGCTTGACGCCCCCGGCCACCACCAGCAGGGCCACCACCGGGAGCAGGCGCTGCCGCCAGCCCAGGCGACTGAACAGGAGCAGCCACACCAACTGTGCGACGAGGCCCAGCGCAACGGCCGCCGCGGTCAGCCAGGCGCGGATGTTGTTGTCCGTCTCCGTGCGGGACTGGATGACGCCCACCGCCAGCGCCGCCAGCAGCAGGAGGATCAGCGGGCCCAGCCAACGACGGCCCGGCGTCGGCGTGGGAGGAGAGGTCGTTTCGCTCACGGCCGGAGTGTCGGCGAGAAGGCCGGGGGCGCAATGGCCCGCCAGTTGGACCGGTTTAGTTCACCGCCTTCGCCCGCTTCTTCCCCAGTTCCACGCGCAGTTCGGCGAGCGGGAGCGTGTTGATCACGTCCTGCTTCGTGAGCCAGCCCTTGCGGGCGAGGCCGGTGCCGAGGCGCAGCCACTGGGCGTGCTCGAGCTTGTGGGCGTCGCAGTTGAGGACGCATTTCACGCCCTTCGACTTGGCGTATTGCCACAGCCGCCAGTCGAGGTCGAAGCGGTAGGGCGACGCGTTGAGCTCAATCCAGGTGCCGGTCGCGGCGCAGGCGTCGATGACCGCCTGCTGGTTGAGCTTGTAGGCGTCGCGCTCCAGCAGCAGCCGGCCGCTGAGGTGCCCGAGCATGTGGACGTGGGGATTTTCGGCGGCGCGGATGAAGCGTTTGGTGTTCTCCGCCTCGTCGCTGGCCGGGACGTGCAGGCTGGCGACGACGACGTCGAGTTCCGCCAGCAGGTCGTCGTCGAAGTCGAGACCGTCCCGGAGGATGTCCACCTCGCTGCCGGTGAGCAGGCGGAAATCGGTGCCGCGGTCGGCCAACTGGCGGTTCAGTTCGGCGATCTCTGTCAACTGCCGGCGCAGGCGCTGCGGGTCGAGACCATTGGCCTGGAAGCTGGCGCGGGAATGGTCCGTGATGGCCCAGTAGCCGAGGCCGAGCTCATCCATGTGCGCGGCGATGTCGGCGAGCGGATTCCGGCCGTCGGACCAGTCGCTGTGGTTGTGGAGGGAGCCGCGGAGCTCGGTCCATTCGAGCAGACGCGGGAGCGCGTGGTTTTCGCCGGCGACAAACTCACCGCGATCCTCGCGCAGTTCCGGCGGCACATAGTCGAGGTCGAGCGCGCGGAAGATGTCGGCCTCCTCGGAACAGGGCACCCGGAGGGCCGGGTCGCGGGTTTCCTCGGTGCTGCGGAAGAGCCCGTATTCGTTGAGCCGCAGGCCGCGGGCGATGGCCCGCTGGCGCATGACGATGTTGTGTTCCTTCGAGCCGGTGAAATAGGCGAGCGCGTAGGGATATTCCGCGTCGCTCACCACCCGCAGGTCGGCCTGGATGCCGTCGCCGAGGATGACGCTGGCCTTGGTATCGCCCTGGGCGAGGATGCTTTGGACGCCGGGTTGCTGGACGAAGTAGGCGATGACCGCGGCCGGCTGCTTGGACGAGACGAGGAAGTCGATGTCGCCGATGACTTCCTTCCACCGGCGCAGGCTGCCCGCCGTGGAGCACCGGATGACGTCGGGATGCTCGCGGAGGGAATCCAGGATCGGCTCGGCGACGACCAAGGCGTCCTTGAGCAGGTGCCGCGAGGCGAACTGCCGCTTGAACGCGATGGCTTCCAGGATCTTCGCCTGCGACTTCTCGCCGAAGCCGTCGAGTTCGGCGACGCGATTGGTCTGGCAAGCCGCTTCCAGTTTTTCCAGCGAATCCACGCCCAGTTCGTCGTAGAGTTTCTTCACTTTCTTCGGCCCGACGCCCTGGAGGCCGAGCAGGTCCAGTAAGCCGGCGGGCAGGGACGCCTTGAGGTCCTCGTAATACGGCAGGCGACCGGTCGTGACGAGCGTGGTGACCTTGTCCTGGAGCGCGTCGCCGAAGCCCTTGAGTTCGCCCAGGCGCTTCTCGGCGACCAGCTGCGCCAACGGCTCGGTCAGCCCCTCCAGGACACGCGCCGCATTGGTGTAGGCGCGGGTCTTGAAAGGGTTCTCGCCCTTGAGTTCGAGCAGCGTGCCGATCTCGACGAGAATGGCTGCGACCTGGTCCTTGTCCATGCGGGCGGAGGCACTACCAGTTTGAACCGCAAAGCTGAAAACAATTTGTCCCAACACCCACGGACTGGGCGTTTCCCCGCGGCTCAGCTCTTCACTTCGGAGAGCCCTGCCTCCGCCACAGGGACTGCCCGCTGCCGAACGCACATCGCGACACCGAGAAGCCAGGCGAGCGCGCCCAGAGGGGTGGCAACATAATAGAACACCAGATTCGTGGACCAACGCAGGTCGCTGACCAAGGCGACGAAATAGACGGCACAGGCAACCAGCGGGAGGGCGAAAAGCGTCAGGTAGTTCCGGAGCTTCACGGGTTCCGGAAACGCCATGATGGCGTCGGGGCGCTGCTCGACCCGTCGGTTGCTCCGTAGGCCCCAGAACGTCAGGCCCAGCAACGGCGGCAGAACCCAGATAGCCTTGGGCGCGGCGGGAACGGTGACGAACGCGAAATACAGCAACCCAAGCGCACCGACGATCCCGACCTCCGTTCCTGCGGGCTTGAACCCGGCGGGGCTCAACCGGTTGAACAGCCCGTGGGCAAGGATGAGCAGGGCGGTGGTGCCAAAGGAATACAGGGCAAAATGGACCAAGAGCAGGTCCTTGCGCCCGGCGTCCAGCAGCGCCTGCATCGCCGGCGGCGCCTCGTTCCACCAGAAGATCGCCCAAAGTCCATAGAACAGGCCGATGCCGGCGGCGAGGGCCGCGGTCCTGCGCGGCCGATTTTGCGCCAAAACCAGCCGCACCAGATACCACCCAATCCAAATATCAATCGGTGCATGCCACGCCAGGGCCGTGAACGAGATGGACATCGGGAACGGCGTGTCGGCCGAACCATAGGTCGTTTGGACCACCACGCCCTCCTCGAACCAACCGTAGAATGCCCCGGCAAGGAAAACGGCCGCCGGTCCGCGCACCTGGAAGTGGCTGACCACGCAGAGGAACGGGTAGGCCATCAAGGAATACAGCAGCCACGCCGCGACGATCCCGCCCAAGTTCATCCCGTCGCGGTCCGGGGTCGCCCAGAACACGAGCTCCCCGTAATACACAATCAGGTATCCGCTACAGAGCGCCAGCGCCACCCGCCGGAGGAACGAATTCATCGCTGGGGGGCGTAGGAAGTGGCGTTGGGAAATTCCCCAGCAGGCTACTTCACCGTCTGGGAATAGATCCGGGCTTCCTGCTCGGTAATCTTGCCGTCGCGGTCCGTGTCGCAGCGGCTGACGGCCTGGTTGAAGGCCTGATTCGGACCGCGGACGACCTTGCGTTCGTGCTCAAAGACGATGGGGATCGAGACCTCGGTCTTGCTTTCCTGGTGCTGGCCGCCGTTGGGCAGCCGGCTGAGGGCCTCGTAGAAGGTGCGGGCCGCCGTGTCGTTCTCGAAGGAGACGGGCGTGCGGGAATCGTCGTGGACGATCGTTTCGTGGGTGTGGATGCAGCCGGACGCCAGGGAGGCGGCGACCACGAGCAGGGGCAGGAGTGTTTTCATGGCGAACAGCGAGACAGACGCGCGGCCGGCCCGCTTATTCGGTGGCCGGCGGCGAAGATGACACCCCGGGGCGGGGGCGATTGTTTCACCGAAGTTCGGCCAGGAGCACTCCGGGGCCGGTGCGCTGGATCCAGGAAACCGGGCCGTGGAGCCGGCGGACGGCTTTCCCGCCGTCCACGGGCAAATCCATCCCGGACGCATCAGGGCGTTTCGGCCGTGGTCCGGAGCGAGAGCAGGTAGGCGACGAGATCCCAGCGCTCGGATTCGGTGGTGGACTCCAGGAAGCTGGGCATCGGGGTGCCGTTGAGGCCGGTTGCCAACACGCGGTAGAGGTCGCGCGGCTCGGTGCCGCTCTTGATCGCCTGCCGGGTCAGGTCGGCAGGGACGGCCGGTTGTCCCCACTCGTCCTCCAGATCGGCCGCCGCCGGACCGTTGCCGCGACCCTCGGGGCCATGGCAAGGCTGGCAGTTCGACGTGAACAGCGCGCGTCCGGCCGCGAGGCGGGGAGCGCGGGTCGCCGCGTCATTGAGCCACGCCGGCGGTTCCGGCAACGGCAGGGGCGCGGCGTAGTTCTCGGGTGCGGACCACTTCCGGGAAAAGGTCTTCAGGTATTCGATCACCGACTTCACGTCGCGGTCGGGCAGGTGCTGGAAGGTGGGCATCGAAGTGCCGAACAGGCCGCCGCGGATGGTCCGCGCGAGGTCGGCGTCGGTCGGCAGGGAACCGGACGGGGTGGAGCGGAACTTGAAGATGCCGGCGGTGAACTTGCGGGGCCGCGGCACCATGCCGGTCGCCATCTCGCCGCGGCCGTCGCCCCACTTGCCGTGGCAGATGACACAGTTGCGTTCGAAGACGAACCGTCCCTCGGCAAGGAGCGAGTCGTCGGGGCCAACTCGCCGCGCCGTCACCGAGTTGGTGGCGGCCAGCAGGACGGCGCCAAAAAGACCCAGGCCGAATCCAAGGACCGCGCGACGCCAACGGAGGTTCACGCGCGGAAGGTCGGTCGCAGGACCGGCTCCACCAGAATTTGCGCGGCCACCGCGTTGCTGAGAGCCAGTCGCGCGTTGCAGACTTGGCAGATCAGGTTCGACGATTTGGCGACCAACCGGATGAGTTGGTCTTCGCCGAAACCAATCTCACGCAGCCGTTGGCTCACTTCCGGGGCCGTGGCCAGGCGACGGATGCGCACGGTGGCGCCGGTGCGGATTTGGTCCAGCGGGCAGCAGGCGCACGCGGGAGCGGATTCCCCGGCAGCTTCAAAGGCGGCGGTCATGGCGGGAGATGGCAGCGGGCGCCGGGCCGGCCGGCCACCCGCGAATTGCCCACGTCGGGCCGCAAATTGCCCGGACGCATGGCTGGCGGCTTGCATTGCGCGGGCGGCGGGGGCTCCCTCCCGCGCCGTGCGGTTACGGGAAGGTTACAGGTTCGTGGATTGGGCCACCCAGGGCTACTTGCTCCTGGTGGCCGTGGTCGCCGTGGTGGTCCACCGCGGGCCTTGGCTGGCGCTGGCGGGGTTGCACCTGGCCGCGCTGGTGGCGGTGCATGCGTTGGTGCGCCTTGGCCGCCGACCAACCGCTCCTCCGTGGCTGCGTTGGCTGCGGGATTTCTACCCCATCCTGCTCTACTTCGGGTTTTACGCGGAGACCTGGGTGATGAACCGCATGACTGGCACCCCACGGCTTGATCCGTGGCTAATGCGGGCGGACCAAGCGGTGTTCGGCTGCCAACCGGCCGAGGCGTTCATGGCCGTTTGCTCGCACCCGTTGCTCGGGGAATTGCTGCACGCTTCCTACCTCAGCTTTTACCTGATGGTCGGCGGGGTCGGCTTCTGGCTGTCGGTCCGGAATCGCCGGGCGTTTGGCCACTTCGTCACCGTGGTCTCGCTGGTGTTCTACGTCTGCTACGCCACCTACCTGTTCGTGCCTGCGGTCGGGCCGCGCGTGCTCTATGGGGACACCCCGGAACGCGCCCAGTTTTTCGCCACCTACGGCCATGCTCCGCGACCGGTGCCAGCGGCGCTGGAGGCGGGCCCCGCCTACCAGGTGCTCGACCTCATCGAACGCCACGCCGAGATCGCCGGGGCGGCGTTTCCCAGCAGCCACGTGACGATTGCCTTCGTCACCGCGTGGTTTTCGTGGCGTTACCTCCGGTCCATCCGGTGGCCGCACTTGGCGCTCGCGCTGAGCATCTGCCTCTCCACCGTCTACACCCGCGCCCATTACGGCGTGGACGTCCTCGCCGGGCTGCTGTTCGCCGGGGTGTTGCTGCCGGCGGCGGAGGCCGCCTATCGCCGCTGGGGCTGGACGGAATCGGCGTAGGGTCATCCGGCCGCTTGCCAAGGCCGCCGTCCCGCCGCCTCATCGGGACAGTGAGCCCCGACTTCGACGAGCCGGCGATTCTCCGGATCGAACATCCCCATGCGAGCCTCTGGACGTATTACCTCCTCAACGCGCTGGTCATCCTCCCGGCGGCGCCGGTGCTGCTCCCGTATTTCTGGTTCCGCTACCGGTCGATGCGCTACCGGTTCACCGACGAGGGCGTATCCATGAGCTGGGGCATCCTCTGGCGCCGGCAGACGGTCCTGAACTACGCCCGCATCCAGGACATCCACCTCCAGTCGAACTTCGTCGAACGCTGGCTGGGCCTTGCCCGCATCATGGTGCAAACCGCCAGCGGCAACGCCTCCGCCGAAATGACCATCGAGGGCCTCAAGGAGTTCGAGGCGGTCCGTGATTTCCTCTACTCGAAGATGCGCGGCATCAAGGACCCGGCCGTCGCCGCTGCCCCGGTTCCTTCCCCGGCCCAACCGGACGAACTGGCCGCGACGCTCCGGGAAGTCGCCGCGGAACTGCGCGAAATCCGGCGCTCCCTCGCCCGCGATCACCACGACGATGCCGCCGGAGGTCCCCATGCTTGAACGGGTCCGCGGCCTGATCCTGCGCCTGCTCCGGGTGCCCCCGGAACCGCACCCGCCCGCAGGCGATCCGGCTTCCGTCCGGGTGTTCCGCGCGGCGCCGAACTACTTCCGGGTGCGCCTTGCGCTCTGGACACTGCGGCAGGTGCTCGCGGTGCTGGGCATCGTCGTCTGGCTTGGCGCCGTCGGTTACGGCCGGGCGCAATGGCAGGCCCAGCAGGCCGCGGCCGCCACTGCTTCCGCGGCCACGAATGCGCCCGTGCTGGAACCTGCCCCGCCCGCTACCAACGCCCCGGCCGCTGGACGCCGTAACCGCAAGCGCCCGGCGAAGAGCCCCGCCCAATATGCCGGCGAAGTCGCGAAGCGGTTGCCCGGCTGGGCGTTGCCTTTGTTCGTCGTGCTGGAGGTGTTGGCCATCCTCTTCTTCTTCGTGCAGGCGGTCTTCACCTACGTCGTGCTGCGGCTTGACTACGAGCAGCGCTGGTATGTGGTCACCGACCGCAGCCTGCGCATCCGGTCCGGCGTGTGGAGCGTGTGGGAGATGACGATGAGCTTCGCGAACCTCCAGCAGGTCGTCGTGACGCAGGGGCCATTGCAACGCTGGCTCGGCCTCGCCGACCTGCGGGTCGAATCGGCCGGCGGCGGCGGCTCCGCGCATTCGGAAATGCAGGGCCAGAAGCGGTCGTTGCACGTTGGTTTCTTCCATGGCGTGGGCAACGCCGAGGAAATCCGCGACCTCATCCTCGCGCGACTGCGGGAGTTCCGGCAAACCGGCCTCGGCGACCCGGACGAACGCAACGCGCTCGCGCCGCCGCCAACTGTCGCCTCAGCCGCCGGCGACTCCGTGGCGGCAGCCCGGGACCTGTTGGCCGCCGCCCGCGAGCTGCGCGGTGCCCTCGCGCGGAAGGCATGACGCGTCGTCGGCCGGCCTGAGGAAGGACACCGATTTCGGAAGCACCCGATCTTTTGGACTGCGGCGGCAGGCCGCCGCTTTGGCTGCGCGGTAACAGTTTGACGTCCAGGCAGCCACGGAGCGTGCGGCCTGCAGTTTACCCCTGACGTCAAACTCACGCTCCAAACACGGAGCCAAAGCGGGGCCATGGCCCCGCAGTCCAAATGGCGGCGCACCGGTCCGTTGTCGGTCCGCCTTACCACAGGTTCAACTGGCCCGGTTCCACCCGCCGGAAGTTCCCGGTGGTCAGCTGCGGCCAGTTCCCGGCAATGCCGGCGCGGCGGCAGGCCACGTCCATCAGTTGCGCGATGCGTTCCGCAGCCGGGCCGGTGCCGGTCATGCGGGCGCCGAAGTTGGGATCGTTCAGCCGGCCTTCGCGCAGGTCGCGGACCTGGTTCAGGACCTTCTCCTTGCGGTCGGGGAAATGCCGGCCGAGCCAGTCCTCGAACAGCGGCGCCACCGCGAACGGCAGCCGCAGCACCACGCGGCCGGCGAACTGCGCCCCGGCGTCCACGGCCGCCGCGATGAGCCGGGGAATCTCGTGGTCGTTCAGCGCGGGGATGATCGGCGCGATCATCACGCCCACGGGAATGCCGGCGGACCGCAGCTTGCGGATGGCCGCCAGCCGGGCCGCGGGCGGCGACGTGCGCGGCTCCAGAATGGACCGCAAGTCCGGGTCCAGCGTGGTGAGCGAGATGAACACCGCCGCGCAGTTGTGCCGCGCGAGTTCGGCCAGCACGTCCACGTCGCGGGCGACCAGCGCGTTCTTGGTGACGATGCCCACCGGGTTGCGGAATTCCGCGAGAACTTCCAGGCACCGTCGCGTGATCTGAAGGCGCCGTTCCACCGGTTGGTAACAGTCGGTCACGCCGCTGAGCGCGATGCCCTCGGGCTGCCAAGACTTGCGGGCGAGTTCGGCCCGGAGCAATTCCGGCAACTTCGGCTTCACGACGATCTTGGTCTCGAAGTCCAGGCCGGCGCTGTAGCCGAGGTATTCGTGGAACGGCCGGGCGTAGCAGTAGATGCAGCCGTGCTCGCAGCCGCGGTAGGGATTGAGCGACCAGGTGAAGCCGACATCCGGGCTGTCGTTGCGGTTGAGCGCGGTCTGCGTGTGGTCCTCGATGAACTGGGTGCGCGGCGAGGGTTCCTCTGCGGGATCAAGGTCCGCCAGCTCCGGATCGGCCTCGCGCCGCGTGGCGAGGAAGCGGTTGGCCGGATTGAAGCCGGCGCCGCGATGGGGATCAGGAGGGTTCATCGCTGTGTTGCGGGCCAGTCTGCCCGCCGGCTCGGTCAACGGTGGTCGGAGGGCCGCGGACGAACTGGGCCGGGGCTATTCCATGTGTTCGAGATGGTCGCCGATGGGTCCACGGAAGAAGAACGCTTCGAAATTGGTTTCGGACAGGAACAAGAAGTCGCCACTCCCGGAGTGCTGTCCCGCAGGCAGATCACGGCGATACACTCTCAGGGGTGGATTCAGCGGCAACGAAAGACCGCTCCGGCCGGTCATTGCCTTCAGTTTCTCACGGTTTAGTTCAACCAGTTCCGGGCGGGTTGGCCAACGGACTGGCCACGCGGTAAAGCCGTTGGTGATGGTGGTCCAATCCGCGGGTGAGGCCGTCAAGTGGATGCCCACGGGTCCAGGTTCCGCCGGATCGCGCTTTTGCATCGAGTAGTCCAATACAACCAGTGATTCCGGTGCTGGCTGCTGCATGAAGTGCTGGAACACCTGCTTCGGCTGCAGGCGATACAGGTCACTTGCAAGCCCCCAACCCACCAACGCCAGCACGGGGAGATTCACCCACCAAGAACGTGATTGAGTCCCTAATCGCGTGAAGCGTTCCAGCGCCGCCAGCATCCCATATTGCACCAACGCGTGCGGCACGCCCAAGCATATGGCGCCCAAGGTTCCCAAAACCAATCCTGCCTCCCATCCCTCGTTCCACCGTGAAGCAAAGGCGAACTTTCCGCCCACGACGCACCCAAACAAGAGCACCAGTGCCCCAGCGATCAGGGGCCGCCCGCGGGTCCGCCAGCGTGATGGATTGGCATTTTCTGCCGGTGGCGGTGGCGCCGCGTTGGCCTCCGGCTCCGGCATGTTCACCCCTTCGTCAGGAAGAACCCGCGCTGCTTCTCGCTGATGGGCAGTTGCAGGTGTTCCAGCACGGCGAGCATGTCTTCCCAGACCTTGCGCTTCTCGGTGATCGCCTGGTTCCGCAGCAGGTAGGCCGGGTGGAACGTCGGCATGAGCGGGATGCCGCGGTAGGTCCGCCAGTTGCCCCGCAGCTTCATGATGCCGTCGGTCTTGCCGAGCAGGCCTTCCACCGCGGTCGCGCCGAGCGCCACGAGGGCCTCGGGCTGGATCAGGTTGATCTGCTCGTGCAGCCACGGAATGCAGGTGGCCATCTCATCGGTCGTGGGCTTGCGGTTGCCGGCGGACTGCCCCGGGGTGTCGGGCCGGCACTTGAGGATGTTGGCGATGAAGACCTGCTGCCGGCTGAGGCCCATCGCCACGATGATCTTGGTGAGCAGTTCGCCGGCCTTGCCCACGAAGGGTTCGCCCTGCGCGTCCTCGTCGGCCCCCGGCGCCTCGCCGATGAACATCAGCCGGGCGTGGATGTCGCCCACGCCGAAGACGACGGATTTCCGCGAGGTGACGAGGTTGGGGCATTTCACGCAGGCGAGCACGCGGGCGCGCAGCTCGGCGAGGGCGGCCTCCTTGGCGGTCGGGTCCAGCTTGGGCGGGAGCGGCGGCTGGGGCGGAGGCGGAGTGGCGGCGCGGGGCACGGGAACGGCGATGGGGTTGAGGTTGGCGGCGCGGCTCCAGCGGGAGGCGGCCGCGGCGGAAACGGTCCGCGGGGCTGCCGGCGCAGGCGGTGGGGCCGTGGGGGCGGCGGTGGCAAAGGTCTCGGCCGGGTCTTGCGCCACGGCCCGGCGAACGGGCGAAGCCGGGGCCGGAGTGGCCGCGGGCCGGGCGGCGGGCGCTGGGCGACCAAGCGGAGCGACGAGCGCCTTCAGCGTGTCGGGCCGGACGGACACGAATTGCACGCCGTCCTCCCGCAGCCTTTCCAGGTGCGTGATGGTCGCGTCGAGCAATTGTGCGTAGGCGGCGGACATGCGGCGGGCGAGTTATCGCGCCCGGTCGCCCGGCGAGGCAAGGTTCGGTTGCGGCGTCGCGCCGGCCGCCGTTGCGAAGAGTTCCTTCACCGTGGGCCGGACCAGCACGATCAGGGTGAACACGCCGAGCACCGTGCCGATCGGCACGAAGATGCACTCCACCCCCGCCATCACCAGGCAGAAGAGGTGCCGCCGCCTTTGGGACAGGCACCGGGCGGTGAAAAGCACGAGACCGGCCAGGGTGAGCCCCATGAGGATCATCGCCGCGGCAAACACCACGAACAGCCAGCCGAACCAAGCCGGAGGCAGCGGGCCATTGAAGCCGAACTGGTCTGGCCGAAGCGCCAGGGCCAAGCCCATGAGCAGGTGAAACACCGGGAACAGGGAGAACAGGCCGGTGATCCCCGCGAGCACGTAATGGAAGATGGCCAGCAACCGCAGGTGTTCCTGGTCGGGGTTGAGCTGGGGGTTCATGCCCGACAGCGTGGAAGCTCGCGCCGGCGGCGGCAAGCCTAGCGCGGGCTGGTTACCGTCAGCACCTTGCCGCCGCCGATTCCCGCCTTCCTTCCGCGTCCGCGCCGCGTTACTTCTGCGCCGTGGCTTGGCGAATCGACAACTGCGTGGTGCGGGGCGAGCTCGACAACCGCACGAAGGGCGTCGTGCGGGCCCGGCTGTGGCTCCACGGGGGGAATTCGCCGGTGGCCGTGGAACTCATCGGCAACGCCTGCCCCGACCTCGCGGGCTGCCTGCTGGAATTTGAGAACCGCGAGCCCACCATCCCCGTGCCGCGGGAACTGCGGCTGAGTCCGCCGCTGCGGGGTGCCGCCGGCGACCTGACCGCCTCGCGCCGGGTGCGACTGGCCGAAACTGACGCGAACGGCCGCCCGAAGGCGACGGAACGCTGGGGCAACGCGCTTTACCTCGAATGGTTCACGCCGGGCCTCGGGCGCATTGTGCTCGAATCCACGGATTTCACCCTTCGCATTTCCGCCCCCGAGTGGACCCTGACGCCGGCCGAGGACGCAGCGCGGCGGCAGGCCGCCGAGGAGGCATTCGCCGGCTTCCTGTCCGCGCTCGACGCGGCGGTCCGCCAGGCCGAGGCGCAGACGCCGCCCGCGGACAAGGAGGACTGGGACGAGTTCGACTACGAACGCCTGCTGCGTGAGAGCGACGCCCGCACCGACAAGTATTCCGAGCTGCTGGACCGCTACCTTGAACATCCCGACCGCGACGCCATCGTCGCGCGCCTGATGGGCTGGACCGACGAGGAAGCGAAGGCCAATGCGGAGGAACTCGACGCCGAGGAAGACGACAACGATACGCCGCCTTCCGTCGAGGAACTGAACGCCGCCGCGGCCGAGGCGCTGGAGAACCCGATCGAACCCGACCCCGCCACGGAAGGCGTGGACTGGGTGCGCGAGGAAGACGGGAACCTTTCGCATCCGCTGTCATTGCGGACCTTCAACAGCTCGATGGCGTTGTGGCGTTCGGCGCGGGCCGCGGGCATGGACCAAGCGGCGGACGAGGACCTCGCGGAGCTGGTCTCCGAATTCCAGATCACCGGCGCCAAACTGTCGGGCGCCCTGGATTCGCTGGCGTATGGGCGCAGCCTGGAACGGGGCCCCTTCATCGTCGCCTACCTCAAGCGCGCCCTCAGCCACCTGCACCGGGCGCAGGCCGCCCTCGAACGGGTTGCGCCCCGTTCGCTGCTGCTCAGTTCCACCGTGGAGCGGACCCGTCAGGAACTCTTCGAGATCCGCGAGGAAATCCTCCGGCTGATGCAGGAATTCCGCGGCGGCACGGAGTAACCGGCCGACGACTGCGCCGTTGGGAATTGGACCGCGAAGGGCCGGTGCAAGCTCCTGTTCACCCCGTCGCGGTTCTGTGGTTCCCTCCCGCGAACCGATGAACATTCCGTTTCTCAATCCGGGCGCGCAGTTCCACACCCTGCGGTCGGAAATCCTCGCGGCGGTCGAAGGCGTGCTCGCCAAGGGGCATTACATCCTCGGCCCGAACGTCGCCGCGCTGGAACAGGAGACGGCGACCTACTGCGGCGCGCAGTTTGGCGTGGGCGTCAATTCCGGTTCGGATGCCCTGACGCTGGCGCTGCGTGCGCTCAACGTCGGTCCCGGAGACGAGGTGATCACGACGCCATTTACCTACATCGCGCCGGCCGAGAGCATCCATCAGGTCGGGGCGAAGGTCGTGTTCGCCGACATCCATCCGCGGCGCTTCACGGTGGACCCGGCCGCCGTGGCGCAACGGATCACGCCACGCACGAAGGCGCTGATCCCCGTGCATTTGTTCGGCCAGGCCGCGCCGTTGCGGGAACTGGAGGCGCTCGGCCTGCCCCTCATTGAGGATTGCGCCCAGGCCATCGGCGTGAACTACGACGGACGCCCGGTGGCCGGTCAGGGCCGGCTCGGTTGCCTGAGCTTCTATCCGACCAAGAACCTCGGAGCGTGCGGCGACGGCGGCATGTTGGTGACCCAGGACGAGGTGCTCGCGAAGACGCTGCGGATGCTCCGCGTCCACGGCATCGAGAAGCGCTACCACCACGACCTGCACGGCTACAATTCCCGGCTGGACGAGCTCCAGGCCGCCATCCTGCGCGTGAAACTGCCTCACTTGGATGCGGGCAATGCCCGCCGGGCGGCGATTGCGGCGCGCTACAATGCCGGCTTTGCCGATTTGCCGGTGGAACTGCCAGAGGTGCAGCCCGGCAGCACGCACATCTACCACGTCTACGCGTTGCTGGCCGACCGGCGGGACGACTTGCAGGCCCATCTCGCGGCGCAGGGCGTGCCCACGATCATCTATTACCCGGTGCCGCTGCACCTGCAGAAGTGTTACGCGGACCAAGGCTGGCAGGCGGGCGACTTCCCGGTCGCCGAAGCCGTGTCGCGCCGCATCCTGCCGTTGCCGATGTATCCGGAACTGACCGACGAACAGGCGGATTACGTCGTGAAGCAGGTGCGGGCCTTCTACGGCGCGTGAACCGCGGAGCGGGGCGATCTAGCGGCTGTTGCGCAGATAAACGTGCGCCACGCCCACCAAGATCAGGAACAGCGTGACGAACAGCGCTATGGTCCGGTTGCGGGCGACGCGCTTCTCGTGCCGGAGCGGGCGCAGGCCGTGGATGCTGCCCGCGGCGAGCATCTTGGTGAGGCGCGGATTGTTGCCGGTGGGCCCTTGGAGATGGTTCCGCAGTTTTTCCCAGGCGGCCGCGAGATCCCACTTCCGCACGCCCTGCTCGTTGTAATGGCCGCCGGGCCGCACCGCGATCGGTGTTGGCGGCGGGGTCAGCGGCGGGGCAAAGGCCTTGCCGGATTCCTTTGGCGGGCGCACTGGGGCCGGCGCCGGGGGTTCCTTTTCGAGCCGGCCCAACTGCGATTGCAACCGTGCCATTTCCGCCTCCAGTTCCTTCTGGCGGGCGTCCAAGGGATCCTCCGGTTTGCGGGTGAACAGGGGCATGGCGGCAACTTCAGCGACGGCGGGGCGGACTATGGGGCCGCCGGACCACAACGCCAGTCCAAGACCGCGGATAACCGCGCGAAATCAAGGCGGCGGACCCGGAAACGGCCGTTCACGGTTTCCGCAGCAAGATCGTCAGGAACACGGCGAGGGCGAGCAGCGCCACGGCGGCGATGGGCCAGGTGAGGGCGAGGCCGAGCTTGCACAGTTTGCCCAGCGGCAGCTCGGTCAGCGAGGCGAGGCCGCCGGCGACGGTTTCCTTCTCCAGCTCGACGGGCGTCTTGCCGTCAAGCACCGGCCACTTGAGGCGGGCGGCGTTGTGCTCCAGGCGGGCGTTCTCGATGGTGGTGAGGGCGTGGGTGAGCTCGCGTTCCCAAGTGCTGTCGGTCCAGGATTGCTCGTTCAGCCGTTCGACGTTGGCGAGGGCCTCGCGCAGGCCGACGAGGGTCTTGGCCTGCTGTTCGGCGTCGCGCCGGGCCTTGAGTTCACCCTGTTCCAGCAGGCCCACGCCACGGGTCAGCGCCTGGAGCATCTCGGTGCGGCCATGGCTGAATTCGCCCCGGCGGCGGCGCATTTCCTCGAGCGCCGCGCGGGTGCGTTCGAGCTGTTCCTGGGTTTCCCGCAGCTTGGCGAGCTGCTGTTCGGTGCTGGTGAGCTGCCCGGAAAGTTCCTCATGCGACGGCGCCCGGCCGGCCGTTGGGGCAGGGGCGGCGGCGCGGGGGGCCGTGTAGTCGGTATCCTCGAAATCGGTGCCGTCGTAAGGCATGGCGAAGGTTGGGTTTGGGATTTCCAATTTCCAATGGCCAATTGCTCACAGCTCCGCGGTGGCTCTTGCACCCGTCGGCGCGGGGCTAGCGGTAGTGGACGATCAGGCGGTCGCCCTCCAGATGAACGCTTTCGACGATTGCGCCGGTCAATCGCAGGAAACTGGCGTCGCCAGTGACCGGCCACGCGGTGACCGTCTTGGCTTCCGGATCGATTACTACGGATTGCCAGCTGCACGGCAGAACGCTGCCGGCACACGGGTCGGGGGGATCACCGTGTGAAATCCGGTAAAGCAGGAGAGCATCCAGGTCGGCATCGCCCTCGGTCACCCGATAACGGACAGTTGCCTTGCCTTTGAACGGGAAACTCGCGACCCCAGTCCCTCCCGGGACCCGAAAGGGCAGGTAATCGAACGAGTCCCAGCCGCCGGTTCCGTCGCCCTTGATTTCGCCGACGACCTGGGTGGTGGCGTTGGTTTGCGTCGGGTCACCGGTTACCAATTCAAGCACGGCAGAGAAGCGATTGGTCCTGAGTCCGTCCCGGGCGACGATAGCCACGGCGCCAAAGGTCCAGATCCCGGTCGGGTCGAACTCGCGGGTGTATTGATACCATTCGCCCGGATCGTTCCAGCCGACCTTGTAGTTCTCGATCATCACGTAGTCCGGTCGCGTCAGATTGGCCGCCGCGGTGACCGGAATGATGTCCACGTTGCCCAGCGGCTCGGGTGCGGTCGGCGGTTCGCCCATGACGACTCCGAACTCCGCCCAGCCGTTGCGATACGCGTTGCCGAAGTCGAGGGGGTTGGGGCTGGACTGGCTGACCAGATGGAAATCAACGCCCGGCAGCCCGTCCTTGCCGGTGAAGAAGCCGCGCGCGAGCGGCAGCACGTTCGCATCCGGCAGGGTCTGCCCGCCCCCGAAATTGAAATCCTCCGCCTCGACCACAAATGCGGGAATCATCTGAGCCCTGGAATCATCGTCCGGCAAGCTGCTGACGGTGCCGTCGGCGTTGGAGGCCTCCACGGAGTAGTCGCCGATGTGCTCCACTGCTCCGCTGGGAATAATCAGCGCAGAGTTGGTGGCGCCGGCGATGGCCTGCTTGTTGTGAAACCACTGGTAGGCCAGCGGCAAGCCGGACTCGGCAACCACACTGAACGTTACGCTCTGGCCCAGAGTAAAATGAACGGTCGACGGGCGTTGGACGATGACCGGCGGCGCGGCCACGGCCCGAAACCAGGCACCGGCGCAGACCAACAACAGCAGCAACGTGGGGCAGCGGGGAACGGGGAGCACGAAATGTGTCATGCGTCCGGAGGGGGTGTTCGTCCAGCGGAATTTCCGGCCGGCCGTTCGCTGATGAAATGTGCCTCGGCGAGCTCGGATTCGGTGCCGGTGTCAGGCCTGAAGGAGCGTGGTCTTTACCGTGCTAATTTCCCTTGGCTCCCGGTTCACAGCTCCGCCGTGGCCACCTTGCGCAGCCCGAGGCGCAGCGGGAACCAGCCGGCGAGGAAGCTGACCAGCACGAAGGCGACCCAGGTCGAGGCGGCACGCGTGGGGGCGAACTGGTCCGTCATGTCGGGCTTCCATCCCCACGGGCTGCTGACCGCCAGCAGCACCACGGACACGAGGATGTAAACGAAGCTGAGCACGAGGCAGAAGGTGCCGCCGAAGCCGCTCACGATCTTGTTCGGGTTGGTTTCCCGGAGGTTCGGATACAGGGCGCCGAGGCCGACGGCGATGGCGTTGAGCGTGAAGGTCATCACTGTGACCGACAGGCCGAAGAAGAGGGTGTGCGCCGCGTCGAGCCCGAGCATCGAACACGAGAGCAGCACGAGGCCGAGCGTCACCGCCAGGGTCGCGACGCTGGCGAGCCAGAATTTGAGCCGGACGACCCGGACCAAGCCGATGGGCGCGAGTCCGACCAGCCACACGCGACGGCCCTCGAGGGAGAATTGCGGGAACACGAACCGGGTGGTGAGCGTGGCGAGGTTCAGGGCGCAGGCGCCCATGTTGAGAAAGCTGACCAGCGACAGCCAGAAAGCCGAGTCGAGCTGCCGGGTGAAGTGCCGCAGGTTGATGATGTAGACGCCGAGCAGGCCGAAGAGCATCGCGGTCTGCGCCCACTGGGAGGTGTCGCGCCAGAACATCCGCATGTCCTTGGCGACCAGCGCCCGGGTGTCGGGCCGCAGGAGGCCGCCGAACCCGAGCAGGGTGTCGAGCCAGTCGCGCGGGGCGAGGAGCAGCGAGCCGGCATGGGCGCGGTCAACCCGGCCGGCGCGGGCTTGGAACCATTGCCAGCGGGCGAAGATGCTGCCGCGGCTGCTGACGCGGTTGGCGGCCTCGTAGAAGGCTCCGCCGAGGCGGCCACAGGCCAGCGAACCGAAAAAGAGCACGTGGCTGAGCATGACCAACGCGAAGAAGACGGCGGTGCCGAGGGCGCCTTCGCTCCAGTTCTGGACGCTGGCGCTCATCCAATAGCTGGGCAGCAGCGGGAAGTTGGCGAAGCGGGTGTTCTCCAGCAGCCGGTCGATGACGGCGAGCACGCGGGCCTCGAGTTCCTCGTCGGTCACCGGCTGAGGCCGGAATTGGAAGATCATCAGGCCGATGAGCGCAAGCAGGCCGGTGACCACGAGCACTTGGAACGCCTTCCGGTCGAGGAAGCGCGCGAGCGTCACCGCCGCCCAGGCGCCGAGGACGCCCGGCAGCACGATGAACAGCGAGAGCAGGACCAGCACCATGGGGTAGAAGTGCCAGTCCACGTGGTTCACGAGGCCGTAGGCGCAGAGCAGCGGGGCGATGAGGAAGATGAAGGCCCACGAGGCGAGCAGCGTGGATTCGACGAGCTTCCACTGAAAGATGGTGCGGGTGGGCACCGGCAGCGCCAGCAGGTAGGTGGTCTCGCGGTTCTTGAACAGGTTGGTGTAGCTGATGACCAGGTTGGAGATCAGCAGGAGGCTGAACAGGAAGGCGAACAGGACGAACAGCAGCCGTTCCACCAGCAAGCCGCCGAGGCCGGGGAACTTCGAGATGAACCGCAGCCCAAGGTAGAATAACGTGAACGCCAGCCCGAGGTAACCGACGAGAAACGTTCCGATGACCCCGAGTAGGAACCAAGACTGTTCCCGCAGCGCGAGCAGCCGGCGCCAGGAGGACAGCAGGGCGATGCGGACCAGCAGCAGGAGCGGCGACGGCGCCCCGGACCAGGAGGTCGGGGCTGCGGCCGGGCTGGGGTTCGCGTTCATGCCGTTCGGTTCACGGGGCCGGGTTGGCCAGACTTTGGGGCGCGGCCGCGGTCCCTTCCTCCTCGGTGATCGCAAGGAAGGCCTTTTCGAGCGCGCCGTCCGTGCCCGCCTTGCGCCGGAGTTCGGCGGGGGTGCCGACGGCGATGATTCGGCCACGGTGGAAGATCCCGACGCGGTCGGCCATCTCGTCGGCGACGTAAATCTGGTGCGTGCTCATGAACACGGTCATGCCCTGCTGGGCCCGTTCGCGGAGGACGTCCTTGACGATGCGGGCATGGTGCGGGTCCAGGCCGACCATCGGCTCGTCGATGACGAAGACCTCCGGCGAATGCAGCAGCGCGGCGGTGATGGCGACGCGCTGGCGGGTGCCGTGGCTCAGGCCCTCGATCGGCTTGTGGAGCCATTCGGCGAGGCTGAACCGGGCCACCAGTTCCTCCGCGGCCTGCCGGATCTGCAGGTCGGCCATGCGGAACAGCTGGCCGGTGAACCGGATGAATTCCCACGCCGTGAGCTTGTCGTAGAGGAACGGGAAGTCCGGCACGTAGCTGAGCCGGGACCGGGCCTCGAGCGGCTGGGCCTGCACGTCGTAGCCGGCGACCCGGGCCGAGCCGCTGGTGGGCTTGATGAGACCGACGAGCATCTTGATGGTCGTGGTCTTGCCGGCGGCGTTGGGGCCCAGCACGCAGAAGAACTCGCCCTTGGGCACCACCAGCGAGATGCCGTCCACCGCGCGGACGTCGCCGAAGTGCTTCACCAGTTGGTTGAGTTCGATCATGAGGGCCGGGGCTTCAGTCCTTGCGCAGCGCGGGCAGTTGCCGGTTCACGAGCACGAAGGTGTCCGGCAACTGGACCTTCAGCACCTCGCCGGCGCGGCTGAGGTAAACGACCATCTCGTAGTTGGCGAAGAGGCTGGCACTGAGCCGATAAACGCGGACGCGGTTGTTGCCGACCCGCAGCCAGTCGTTGCTGGCCCGCCATTGGAAACTTTTCCGCGCGGAATCCGCGTTGAACTGCCCCAGGTTCTGGGCCAATGGCCCCGGCAGGAGCAGGGCATAGGGCCCGAGCGCCGTGCGGGGATTGGCGAGGTCGCGGAGGGAGAAGCGCTTCTCCCACTGCTCCTTGCCTTCCTCGTAGCTCAGCACGATTTCGTCCGCGCCCTGGCGGGCGACGATGCGCCAGGTGGCCGGGCGCTGCTGGACGTTGAGGGTCCATTCCTTCCAAACCTTGTTGGTGTCGAGTTCAAGGTGGCTGAGCACTCGCCAACGGTCGGTTGGCCGCTCCGCCGTGAGCAGCAGGTCCGCGTCGAGGCTGTAGCCGGCGGTGTCCACCATGCCCTCGGGAACCGAGCCGGGGTCGGTGCCGGCGGCGACGCCTTCCATGACCGAGGGGCGCCAGTCCAGCGTGCCGATGGGGGCGCCGTGGTGCAGGACCTGGAGGGTGGAGGCGTCGGGTGCGTTGAGGAGGCGGTCCATGACGGTGGCCGGGTTCACCTCGCTAAGCGTTTCCCGGCCCCGGCCGAACTCGGCCCGCCAGAGCAGGACATTCATCACGACCCAGAAGGCCGTGATGGCGATGAAACTGATGCGACCCGCCATGGCTTACACGGATGGGACAGTGCCGACGGTCCGGAGTGCCGACAACCCCTCGAATTTAAGGACCGGCCTCATTTGGGCGGCAGGTTCAGCACCTGACCGACGCGGAGCTGGTTGGCGCGGACGCCCGGGTTGGCATCCATCAGGGCCTTGGTCGTGACACCGTAGCGACGGGCGATGACCGACGGGGTTTCGTTGGCCGCAACCTTGTGGGTGCGGACTACCGGGGCGGGCACCGGCGCCGTGGGCGCCGGGATGCGGCGGGCCGCCTCCGGAGGGGGCACGGGACCGGTTCGCTGGGTTTGGGCCGGCACCGGCTGGGCTGGGCGTGGAACCGGCGGAGGCGGGTTGGTCGGAGTGACGCTGAGCGAGGCAATGCCGGCCATGCGCTTCAGGACGCGGTTTTCCTCGCGGAGTCCGGCCACTTCCAGGCGGAGTGATTCCAGCGCCACCTGGTTTTCCTGCCGGGCCACCGCATTGGCATATTTGGCGGCGATCTGGAGTTCGCAGTTCTTGATCAGGTCCTCGACGGTCTGGTCGCGGTAACCCGCCTTGGTCGCGCTCTTGAGGCGGAGGAACTCGCCGTAGTGGTAGGCGGCGACGATGAATTTGCCGGTCGAATGGTAGTGCAGGTCACCGAGCGCCAAGTGGGCGGCGGCGCTGTTGGGATTGGTCTGGAGCGCCCGCGAGAAGCTCTCGATCGCCTTGTCGGTCTGGCCCTGGATCTTCCAGTTCAGGCCGCGGACGTAATGGGGTTCGCGCTCCTCGTCCCCGGTGGTGCGATTCAGCAGATCGCAGCCCGAGACGAGCAATCCCAGCGCGCAAATTCCCGGAAGCCAGCGCTTCCCGTTCACCCAAAGCATTGGGCGACACTAGGGACGGTCACCCGGGCGTCAATCAGCCGGGCGGCCAACCGAGAGCGCGGCCGCCAAGAATGTGGCAGTGCAGGTGCGGGACGGTTTCGCCGCCGTCGGTCCCGTTGTTGAGCACCAGCCGGAAACCGGTGTCGCCGAGGCCCAATTGGCGCGCGACTTCCGCGGCTTTCAGCAGCAGGTGGCCGAGGACTTCGGCGTCCGCCGGCGCGGCTTCGTTGATCCGGGGAATCGCCCGTTTGGGCACGATCAGCACGTGCACCGGGGCCTGCGGGTTGATGTCCCGGAATGCCAGCACTCGGTCGTCCTCGTAAACGATGTCGGCGGGAATCTGCCGGGCGATGATGCGTTCAAACAGGGTCATCAGGACAAAGGGCGCGGAGCGACGGCGATCTGCAAGGATTGGGGAGGGAGGAGGAAACCAATCGTTCCAGACTCGGACACCGCCGCCCCGCGCCGAAAAACGTTACCGGACGACCAACGCCGTGGGCCGGGAGGGAGCTTCCTGGGCATACCAGCCCCGGATCATCTCCAAGATCCACGCCGCGGTCTTCTCGCAAGTGGGGCACCAGTGCTTACGCCCGGTCAGGCGTTTGACGCAAACCCGAAGTCCCAGAATCTCCAGCCGCGTCGGCGCCGCGGCCAATTGTTCCCGCAGCAACGTCCGCAATCGTTGGCAAAATTCGAGCTCCCCGGCGATGCCCCCTTCCTCCGCCAGCGCCCCCAGGTCGGCGATTCGCACCTGTTCACCGGGGATGACCTGGCCCGTGACCTCCGCGGAGATTCCCAGGCCCTGCAGAACCTTCGTCAGCATCGCCGAAAATTCCCCCAGGGTGACCGTGGTCCGGTCCAGTTCTTCCCGGAAATAATGCATCACCGCCGCCGTCGCGTGCTTCAGGACCTCCCCGTCCACGACGCTCGTGTCCCCGACGACCTCAAAGGTGAGCTCCTCCGCGCTGCACGGGAGGTAACCGCCACCGGCTTGCTCGACCAACAGGCAATCTTCGCGCAGGGCGATCATGCGATTATTTGGGTGAGTCCTCCGCGTCCGGGATCAGCGCCATCTGGCGTTTGTCCGCCGGCGGCAGGGTGGCCAGCCGGTTGATTTCCTCCACAAATTCGCCCACTTCTGCAAATTCGCGGTAAATGCTGGCGAAGCGGACATAAGCCACGGCGTCCATCGCCCGGAGCTCGCGCATGACCCGTTCGCCGATTTCCTTGGCGGGCACCTCGCGGTCGAAGCGTTCGCCCAATTCCTCGACGATCCGGGTCACCGCCCCGTCGATGGTTTCTTGGGCCACCGGACGCTTGTCGCAGGCCCGCTGGATGCCGGCCCGGAGCTTTTCCTTGGAAAACGCCTCGCGCCGGCTGTCGCGTTTCACCACCACCAACTCTTGGTGCTCGATTTCCTCGTAGGTGGTGAACCGCTGCGTGCAGCCCAAGCATTCCCGGCGACGGCGGATGACCGAGCCTTCGCGGGAAGCTCGCGAATCGATCACCTTGTCATCCTGACAGCCGCACTTGGGGCAACGCATAAAGTTAACCGGACCACACAACCGGTTGAAGCTGTCCAATCCGTAGCCCACAGGATGTTGGGGCGTCAAACTCTTTGCCGGGAAACTTACCCCCAATGCTGCCGCGCCTGCGGCCCGGGCAAGTCATTCGGCGGAAGACACTTTCTGATACAGCGCGCAGGCGGCGCCCGCCGGATCGCGGATCACCACAAACCGGCCCGGACCGGCCTCCCGCACCGGGGTCAGGACCTGCCCACCCAAGGCGAGGCATTGCCTCAGGCTTGCGTCGAGGTCGGCTACGGTGATGTAAATCAGCCATTGGGGCGGCAGGTTGGCGTTTGAACCGCGCGCGTGGCAGATGCCCGCGACCGGGGTTTCGGTGCCGGGCGGAACCATGCAGTGGTCGTCGTAGCCGTCCATGTCGATTGGCTGCGAACTCCAGCCCACCACGTGGTGGTAGAAGTCTTTCACCGTTTCCGCGTTTTCGACCGTGAGGTCGAACCAGCCAATTTGTCCGGGGATGAGTTCAGTCATGAGGCGCCTGTGGTTTGGGGTGCGAGGACTTCGGAGCGCGCGCCGACGGGCCGGCAAATCCGGCGCTGTCGGCTGCCTCGTCGGTCACCGGAAGTGTTGGCAAGCCAAGCCGCCGGTGCAAGTGGCTGGCCCGGACTACCGGCGCCAGCGGATCAGCGCCTTCAATACCGCGGCGGCCGTCGGGGTGAGCCGGGTCTTGTTGAACTGGTCGCCCAGCTTGCGGAGCGCCTCTGCGCGCGTCGGATAGGGGTGAATGATCCCGGCCAGCTGGCCGAGTCCGACCTTGCCGGCGATGGCCACGGAAAGTTCGCTGATCAGCTCGCCGGCGCCGTGGCCGACAATCGTGGCACCGATGATCTCGCCGGTGCCGCGGCGGGTATGGACCCGCGCGAAGCCGTCCGTGTCGGAATCGGTAAGGGAGCGGTCCACTCGATCGAAGGGCTGCGTGTAGGTATCGAGGGCAATCCCGGCGGCTTCCGCCTCGGCCACCGTGAGGCCGGTGTGGGCGAGTTCGGGTTCGGTGTAGGTGCACCACGCCATCCGCAGCGAACTCACGCGGCGGCGTCCGAACGGCCCCAAGGCAAACAGGGCGTTTTGGATGACGATGCGCGCCATGAAGTCGGCGGCGTGGGTGAACTGCCACCGGGAACACACGTCGCCACAGGCGTAAATGCGGGGATTGGCGGTGCACAGGAAGTCATCTACCTGCACGCCGGTGCGGGGATCGCTTACCACACGGACACCTTCCAGATTCAAGCCGGCCACGTTGGGAACCCTGCCGGTTGCGACCAGCACGGCGTCGGCTTCCACGAGCTCTGCCCGGTTGCCCCGACGCACGTGCAGGCGCCGGGTTTCGCCGGTCACTTCCACCCGTTCGAGCCGCGCATCAAGGCACAGTCGGACCCCATCTTGCACCAACGCGGACTGCACCACCGCTGCGGCATCGGCCTCCTCGCGGTCAAGCAGCCGGGACTTGTTGTGCAGCAACGTCACCTCCGAACCGAGCCGGCGGAAGGCCTGGGCAAGTTCGCAGCCGATCGGGCCGCCGCCGAGCACGGCCAGCCGCCGCGGCAGTTCGGTGAGGTTGAAGACAGTTTCGTTGGACAACGGCCGGGCTTCCGCGAGTCCGGGAATGTCCGGCACAAACGCCCGCGCGCCGGTGGCAATGACCGCGCGGCGAAACGGCAACTTGGCCCCGGCCACCTCGACATGGCGTTCGTCGGCAAAACGCGCCGCGCCGAAGAAAACATCCACGCCGAGTTCGGCAAAACGCCGGGCCCCGTCGTGCGGCGCAATCCCGGCCCGAAGCCGGCGCAGTCGCGTCATCACGGCGCCGAAGTCCGCGGTCGGTTCCCCGGATAGCTGAAGGCCGAATTCGCCGGCCCGACGGAGCTGAGCGAGGACATGCGCACTGCGGAGGAGCGATTTCGACGGCACGCAGCCGACATTGAGGCAATCGCCGCCCATCAGATGCCGTTCGACCAAGGCGACATTGGCCCCGAGCCCGGCCGCTCCCGCGGCGGTGACGAGGCCCGCCGTGCCCGCCCCGATGACGACGAGATCATAGCCGTCGCGCGGCACGGGATTGCGCCAATCGGGCGGGTGAACCTCGCGGAGCAGCGCCCGGTTGTGTTCATCCAGCGGCGTCACGGGGGGAAGGCCAGCGTCGGGCATGGTTTCAGGCAATGCGTTGGGCCAAGGCCCGTTTGGCCACGCGGGTGAGGAACACCGTGACCGTTACGGTGGCCAGCAGGCCCACGGCGTAGAAGGCCCATTCACCCGCTGTGCGGGTGCGTTCACCGGTCGCGGCCTGGGCCAGCGAGCCGAGATACACGTAAAGCACGGTGCCCGGCATCATGCCGAGCCAGGACGCGAGCACGAAGTGACCGAGCCTCACCTGCGTGAGCCCGAAGGCGTAATTCAGCAGGGCGAAGGGAAACACCGGCGACAGCCGCGTCAGGCCGACGATTTTCCAGCCTTCGGCCGCCACCGCCCGGTCCAACGCGGCAAACCGTTCGTTACCCGCGGTCCGGCGCAGGATGGCGTCCCGGGCGAAATGCCGGCCGACGAGGAAGGCGCACGTCGCGCCCAGCGTGGAGGCCACCGAGACGTAGATCGAACCCCAGACCACGCCGAACACCGCGCCCGCGCCGAGCGTCAGCACCGAACCCGGCAGGAACAGCACCGTGGCGATGACATACACCGCGACGAAAAGCACGGGACCCCACGGCCCGAGTTGGCCGGCCCAGTCCAGCACCCGGCGTAACCATTCCTGCACCGGCAAGAGCCGGAGCGCAGCCAGCGCGGCCGCCAAGACGGCGAAGGCGATAAGCCAGTTCCGGCGGGCCGGGGCGGTGTTGGTGCGGTGGTTCTTGGACACTTCAGTGAATCGGAGGCGGCTCGGGAATGTTTGTTTTACCCACGTGGGAATCCCCAGCCCGCATCATCGTCGTCCATTCCGACGCGGACACCAAGTCCGCAGCGGCAACGACCATCCGTCAGCCGGCGGTCAGAACCGCCAGGCCAGGACGGCAAAATGGGAATTGAGCCCCGGATTGTCGCTGCCGATGCCGGCATTCGAGATGTGCTGGGCCCGGTAGCCGAGTTCCCAGCCGGGAATCACCTCCCACATCAGCCCGACATGGCTGGTGAACTGAAACGCGCACCCCATGTTTCGGCCGCCCAGGTGATTCCGGCCCAGGAAAGTGGGGGCCGAGCCAAACACGACTGCCACCGGCAGACGCTCGTAGGTCACGCGGAGGGACGGCCCGAGCGAGCCCGTCACGGTGTCGTTGTGATCGTCACCCAGCCAGCCGAGCGAACCGGACACATACGCCTTGAGCCCGAAGCCGCCGCCCAAGGCCAACGCCCTGGGAACTTGCCAGTCCGTGAACGCCTCCGCATGCCGCACGTGGGGATTCTCCGAAATGCCCAGCCGCGTGCCGGCGTAGGCAAATCCGCCGGCGTCGGCCGCACTGTCGCCGGCCAAGCCGGGCCCGGCGAGGAACAGGGCCAGGCTGACACCGGCCGCTCCGCCGCCCCTTGGAATCATTCGAATCATGCAAAGACTCCGTTGAATTGGCAGTTGGCCGTGGTTTGTCAAAGCGCGGCTGATCGGGCCGGCTGGTCAGTTATGCCCGTCGCTGGCCATCCGCCGGAACGGCCCCTAGCTTGACCGCGTGACCGCCGACAAAATCACCCTGGCCCAACTCGCCGCCCGCAAGGGCCGCGAACCCATCCCGGCCCTGACCGCCTACGACTACCCGCTGGCCCGGCTGCTCGACGAGGCGGGCATTCCCCTGCTGCTGGTCGGCGATTCTCTCGGCATGGTCGTGCTCGGTTATCCGGACACGACGCACGTCACGATGGCCGAGATGGAGCACCACGTGCGGGCCGTCGCCCGGGCGAAGCCGCGCGCCCTCATCGGCGGCGACCTGCCCTACCGCAGCTACGATACGCCGGAACAGGCCCTGGCCAACGCCCGTCGGCTCGTCGCGGCGGGCGCGGATTACGTGAAGGCCGAGGGCGGCCGGGAGATTCTGCCGCAGGTCGTGGCCATCCTCGCCGCCGGCATCCCGTTCTGCGCCCACCTCGGCATGCTGCCGCAGCACGTGCTGGAGGAAGGTGGCAAATACCGCATCAAGGGCCGCGACGACGCCGGCCGGGACCAACTGTTCGCCGACGCCGCGGCGTTGGAGGCCGCCGGAGCCTTCGCCTGTGTGCTGGAGCTCGTCACGCCGCCGGTGGCGCGGGAGCTGACCGCGCGTTGCGCCCGGATGCTGACCATCGGAATTGGCAGCGGCCCGGATTGCGACGGGCAGATTCTGGTGACGCCGGACCTGACCGGCGCGTTTCCGTGGTTCACGCCCAAGTTCGTGACCCCGCGCGCCCACACGGGCGAGGAAACCCGCCGGGCAGTGCTGGAGTGGGTGAATTCGCTGCCCGCGCCGGCCGGAAGGACCAATGACCGGTGAGGGCGGATGCCCACCACGTCATTGGTCATTGAACTTTGGTCACTGCCTGAGTCATTCGATCCACACCGGCGTGCCCACGCGAACCATCTGGCGCAGGTATTCGGCATTCCAGTTGGCGAGCCGGAAGCAGCCATGGCTTTCCGTGCGACCCACCTTCTCCGGGCCGGGGGTGCCGTGGATGCCATAGCCGGGCTTGCTCAGGCCAATCCACGCGACGCCCACGGGATTGTTCGGTCCCGGCGGGACGACCAACTTGCGGCCGAGCTGCCGGCCTTCCTCGGACTCGGGGAAAACTTCGGGGTTAAAGGTGTAGTTCGGGTCCTTCACCGCGACGGCCACGTGCAATTCCCCGACCGGCCGTTTCTCGGCGATCTTCCCGATGCTGCACGGGAAATGGCAGAGGAGTTTCCCGTTCCCGTCGAAGGCCCGGATCCACTTCTGCGCCAGGCTCACCCGCACGAGATTCGCGCGACGGGCCGGCGGATAGGCGGCATTGGGCACCGCCACTTCCGCGCCCACCGCAAGGGTCTGCCAGTTTACCGCGGGATTCAGTTCCCGGAGGAAGTTGGGATGCGCCTGCGTCTGTTCGGCAAGGCGTTCCAGCAGCGTTTCGTGGTCGAGCCGGAAGGCCTGCGATTTGGCCAGCCACGTGGCCGGGGTCGGCGCCAGGCCATTGAGGTCGGCCTCGGTGATCACGCGCGGGCGAAAGCGGGGCCGGTCGATCACCAACTCGGCGAGTGTGTCGCGGTCGAGACGGCCCGTTTCGTCCAGGTGATGCTGGCGCTGGAATGCCTTCAGCCCGAGCTCGGTCTGGCCACCACCTCGGCCATCAATCGGCCCGCAGGAAATGCCGTGCCAGCTCAGGGCGATCTGCGCCTCGAGGATGTTGGTGACGGGCCGGCTAGTAACCGGCGCCGTCGGTTCCGGGGTGGCCGGCGGAGTATTGGTAACCGGCAGCCGCACCACCACGGGCGGATTGGTCACCCGCGCGGGCGCAATGGGCGGCGGATTGGTGCGGGCCGGCGGAACGGGCGGAACAACAACCACGGCGTTGGTGTTGGTCACGACGGTGACCGGCGGCGTGAACACGTCGTCGATGGCTGGAATTTCGAGCCGCGGCATGACAACCACCGGTTGCACGCCGGCACGCCACCACCAAATTCCGACACCGCCGAGGAGCAGCAGTAGCAGGGCAATCCACCCACGGCCGCCGCCTGTCGCCGGGGTGCGGTTGGGGCGGTTCGGTTTGCTGGCTTTGCGGCGGGCCACGGCGGTTAGACGTCAATGACCGGGCCGTCACCCCCGCCGCCATCGGGTCCGCCCGAGGAATCCTTGGGCGGACGGCCGCGGCGGACTTCGACCTTCGGGCCCTTGCCGAGGAACAGGCTGGCGATTAGCGAGACGATGCCAATCACCAGGCCGCCCCAGAACGCCGCCCAGAAGCCGTTCACATGGAAGCCCTTCACCGTGCCGCCCACGAACAGCAGCAGCAGCGCGTTGATCACGGGCACGAGGATCACGCCGAGCACGACCGTGAGCAGCGAACGGACCGCCGCGACCAGGATCGTGGCGGACAGCACGAACAGGATGGGCCGGATGAAGGCGTTCAGGAAACCCAGCAACAGCGACGCGACCAGCAGCGCGGCGGCGGAATCATAGGAGATGCCCCGCACGACCGCGCTGGCCACCAGCACGGCCAGCATGGTGACGATCCACCGCTGGAGAAAATGAACGAACCCGCTCGGCATGGGGGAAGGATAGACACGCAAGCCGGCCGTGTCATTTGCCGGGCGCGGACGTTTCCGGGGCCGGGGCGGCCGGTGCCAGTCCCAGGCGGGTTTCGGCCCGCTGGCGCAGTTCGTTCACCAACACCAGTTGCTTCGGGAACAGGATCTTGACGTCCACTTCGTTGAGCGCGGCCAACGTGCCGGCCGCCTCGCCGTCGAGGTCCAGCAGCTGCGCGCGCGCGAAATACCAGATGCCGCGCTCGATGGGGCCCAGGCGGTCCGGCTCAAAGGTCAGCAGGATGGCCCGCGCCGCGGATGCCTGCCGGTTCTGGAGCAGGGCCAGGGCGTAGTTCATCCGCGCCGAGACGGACTGCGGATTCGCCTGCACGATCCGGCGGGTGGCGGCGAGGGTTTCCTCCGGATTGACGCGTTCCACCAGCAACGCCGCCGCGAGGTCGGTCAGCGTGTCGACCCGGTCGGGTGCCAGGTCCCGCGCCGCGCGCGCCGCCCGGAGCAGCAGGCCGCTGTCCTGTAGCTGATACGCCACGCGCACGAGCGACTGCCAGAACTCGACCGACTTGCCGAAGCGGTTGGTCCGGCTCAGCAACACATCCCGGGCAGGCGCCCATGCCCGGTAAAACACGAGTGCCTGCGCCACATTGTAGGCCACGTTGTCGTCCTGGATCGGATTGCGCGGCACCCGTTCGAAGGCGGCCAACGCATCCACCTCGGCGAATTCCCCGTGGGCCGCCGCGCCGTCCAGGAAGTGGCTGAAGCCCGCGAGGGTTCCGTTCGCGAGGGGATTCCGCCGGATCTCCACCGCGAGGCCCCGCAGGTCCGACCACCGCTTCTGCGAAAGCAGCACGTCGCCGAGGATGGTCCACGTGTCCGGCGTCGCGCCCAACTGCGGGACGAAGTGTTCCAGGAACTTGGCCGCATGGTTCGTCAGGCCCAGGCCGATGAAGACCGTGGACACCCGCATGATCTCGGCGGAACTCACCGGCGGATCGGCAAAGTCCAGCGCCAGCTTCTGGGCTTCCGCCTCCCGTTTGTGCGCCCGCAACAGCGACCAATACGCAGCGTGCTGGGACGGCGTATCCACGTGCAGGTCCCGCAAGCGGGCCAAGACTTGGCCAAACGTGTCCACGTCGTTGCGCCGGCTCGCGAGGAGCAGTTGCAGCTCGAGCGCCGTGACCGCGCTGGCCGGCATGGTTTCCGCCGCGCGCAAGAGCTGCTGGTCCGCCGGGTCCGCCTTCGCCCCGCTCCAGCCCAGCCGCCACGCCGCGTCAAACAGCGCGATCTGCTCCGATTCGGGCAAGGCATTGGTCACCTGCGCGCGGTAGAGCGCATACCGGTCGCCCTGGCCCAGCCGGAGCAGCGAACGCAGCATCGTGCCCTGATGGCTGACGGGCAGCGGCGGCGGTGCGTTGGTCGCCCACATGAGGGCCAGTTCGTCGAAGCGGAAATGCTCCATCGCCCGCAGGATCACCCCCATGTTGGCGGCGTTCGTCTGGCCCAGCCGCATCAACCAGAACGACTGCTCCAGCGCCGCGCGGGAACGCTGCGGGCTGCGCGGGGGCTGTGCCATCAGGTTGGTCAGGTAACCCAGCAGCGATTCCGGGGCCGCGGGATGGTTCTGCACGGCCACGCGCCAGTGGTATTGGGCCTGCTCGAAGCGCCGTGCGGCGTCCTCCCGCTGCGCGAGTTCGCGGTGGATGCGCGCCTCCAGGAAATCCAGCGCGCTGATCCGGATGCGCGGGGCCATGCCTGGCGGGGTGACCACCCAGATCTTCAGGATCGCGACCACGCCGATGAAGCCCGCCACCAGGCAGCCGAGGAACGCCCAGCGGAACGTGGGATCGTGCCACAGCAGGCGCAGCAACGGCCAGTTGCTCAGCCGCTGCTGGACCTCCATCTCGCTCAGCACCCACGGCGGCAGGGGTTTGCCCGACTCGGAATCGTCTTCGGAAGGTTCTGGTGACGGAGGAACGGCCATTGCGCGGCCGTTACGTTGGGGGACCCGCCCGCACCCGCCAAGGAAATCTCCGGCCCGGCGATAGTCGCCGAGGCAAGTGCGGGATTGCGGCTTTGGCGAAGGGGTGGACATTCCTTCCCTACGCCGCCCATGAACCCGATTCTTCTGCGCCGTTGGCTGAGCGTCTGGCTACTTGGCTCGTTGCTGCTGGGCCGCAGTTGGGCCGATCCGACCCCGCAGACCCTTCAATGGGCCTCGCCGCCGCCGGGAACCTTGCTCCGGCTGTGCCAAAGCTATCCCCTGGGAGCCACGGCCAGCAGCGGCCTGCCGGTGACTTTCCGGGTGGCCGCCGGTCCCGCCTCTATCACGGACGGTCAGGTGACCGTTACCAATTCCGGACGAGTGACGCTGGTGGCGGAGCAGGCGGGTAACGACGCTTGGGCAGCCCAGCGGTTCGCACTCAAGTTCAACAAGGCCCTGGTTAGCCTGATACCGGAAGCACAAATCTATCTTGAGTCGGGGAGTGTTGCGTCGGTGGCCACGCATGGCGACCACGCGCTGGTGGGAACCGGTTCCACCCTGAAGATTCTCGACATCAGCTCCCGCAGTGAACTGAGAGCGATTGGCTCCGTCGCTCTTCCCGGACTTGCGCAGAGCATCGTGGTCGCCGGAAACTTGGCATTTGTCGGCGCCGGTGGCTTGGCGATCTGCGATGTAAGCAACCCGGCCAATCCGACTTTGCTGGGCAGCGTTGCCACGCCTTCATGGGTAACTCGGGAAGTTGCCGTGGGTGGCGGAAGAGCGGTTCTCGCCGCATCCACGGAAGGCTTATGGGTGATAGATGTCCGGAATCCCCGCGCTCCGGCGGTGTTTTCCCGGAAGGCCGAGGCAAACTGGGATGTTCGGAGCGTCCAAATCGCGGGCGACCACGCATTTGTTTCCGCCACCACAAGTCAGATTCGAGTGTTCGACATATCGGTTCCCGATGAACCGCTGGAAGTCACTCGATTCGGAACCTCGGGGTTTGAATTCGCCCTGCGGGATGGGGTGGGCTACTTGGCCGACTCCGGCGGGACGTTCACAACTTGGGACGTCTCAAATCCGAGGGCCGTTCGACGTTTGGGCGAAACCCAGTTCCAGTTTTACTTTCACCTGCTTGGATTTGGCCCGGAGCTGTCGTTGGGAGACGGGTTCGCTTACATCGCCAGCGCGAGCGACGGCCTGGAATTGATCGACATAGGTGATCCACACTTTCCAGTGAGACTGGGCATCATCGATTCTCCAGGTCTCACCGCCGCAGTCGCGGCGAAGGGAGATGCCCTTTCGCTGGCCGGCTTTTGTTGCCTGAAGCTGTTTCACCAAGTGGAAAAGCAGCCTCAGACGCTCGCCTTCGCGCTCCCGCCATTGGTTGCAGACAGTCCTCTGCGAATTCGCCTGTCGGCTACCGCGTCCTCGGGACTTCCCGTCAGCTTCGCGATCGTTGCGGGACCCGGGATTATCGAAGGCGATGAGTTGGTCGGCACGGGTCCGGGAATCGTCACGGTGCGGGCCAATCAACCCGGTGACGCCCAGTTCTTGCCCGCATCCGTGACGCGCAGCGTCTCGTTCGCGACGGCCGGGACCGGGATGGGCTGGGCCGTTGACCCGTCGCTCCAACTTGACCAGGCGGTGGGGGGGCAGATTGGTTCCCTCGTCGCCTTGCCGGACGGTTCGATCGTTGCCGGAGGGCCCGGGTTGGCGACAGCGGAGTTCGACGATCAATTCGTCGGGCAGATCGTTCGACTTTCTCCTAACGGTAGTGTTCTTGATAACCCCTCGTCATGGAAACGGGCCGCCCAGAGGCTGGCCATGAATGCCGGTCTCGTGCAGGTGGACCAAACTCTTAACGGAGACCTGCTGGCGCTAACTCACACTGTTGTCCCCGAATTGTTTGGCTTTCGCTTTTTCAGCATGTTGTTCCGCTTTTCTGAAGGAGATACGGAGTGGCGCTACGAAACCAGCTTCTCGAAGAAGGTCTTGATGTCACCCGACCCCATTGGCGGCGTCTTCGTTGGTGGCGGAAACAATGAAGACATCCCGGGCACTGCCGGAAATGCTTGGTTTCTGACGCTGGGCCGGCTGGGTGCGGATTTCCAGACCGATCCCCGGTTCACGCTGCCGTCGGAATACGGTCCTACGGGTGGCGGTCCTTCGAGCATCAATCATATCCGCCCACTGCCCGATGGCGGCGCGTTGGTGGCCGGCGCGATCATGTTTCCCTTCTACCGAGGATCGGAGTATTGGCCCAATACCGCTGTGTTCCGGATTGGTCCGGATGGAAAGTTGGTCTGGCGTCATACCCTCGAATCTCCGAACTGGCTGACGCCGGCGAGCTTCGTCGCCGAACTCCCCGGTGACCGCCTCGTGCTGTTTCCATCCCGGGAGGTGTTGGACCTCAACACGGGCGCGCGCCTGGGCACCTTCCCGATTCCTGCCGAGGTCATTGCCCGCACCACGACCTATTTCCAGGAGCCCGATGGGCGCCTGATCCTTTCGGGCACGTTCACCAACTTCGCGGGGATTACCCGGCGGGGCCTCGCGGCCGTGTGGCCGGACGGGGCGTTGGATTTCTCGTTCGATCCAGGTCAGGGCACCACCAACGCCTTCAACGCCATCGCCCGGGAGGCCGACGGTTCGCTGCTGCTCGGCGGTGCGCCCGGGACCTTCGACGGATTCGCCCATCGCGGACTGATCCGGTTGGTGAAGCGGAATCCAAACGTCACGCCTCCGACCGCGCCGACGTTTTATGCGCAGGCGACGTCGGCCATCGCCGAGTGCGCCTACCCCGGCGAAGTCCATGTCGTCCGCTCCGGGCTGACCTCGCAGACCAACCGCGTGCGGGTGCAAACGCTCGCGGAGACCGCCACCGCCGGCGCCGATTTCGTGGGCGTGGACGCGGAACTGGTGTTCCGCCCCGGCGAAGGCGCGAAGACCGTTCCGCTGACAGTGCTGGGCGACCAACTTCCGGAGGGCACGGAATCCTTCCGGGTGTTGGTGAACTTCGAGCCCGGCACGTCGGTTTTGGGCGCCACCAACTTCCAAGTGCTGATCGGGGACGTGGACTGCGGGGTGACGTTCTTCACCAATGCGGTCACGTGGGCGGAGTCGGCGGGCACCGTCGGGGCGATGTTCTATCCCATCGAGAATACGCCGCCCGGTTTCACGACCCGGTTGCGGACCCGGGCACTGTCGGCCGGGGCAGACAGGGACGTTGTGCCCTTGGATCGGTCGCCGGTCATCTCAATCAATGTGCCCCTGCAAATCCGCGACAATCCGGAGATGGACGGACCGCGGCAGTTCGTGGTCGAGGCCTACGATTCCGTCACGGGCAAACCCGTTCCCGGCCCGCCTGCATTGACGGTCACGTTGACTGACGACGACACCCTGGCGGGGCCCTACCGCCGCCTGGCTGGATATCCGGGCAGCGTGGTGCCGGTGCGGGACGGTTGGATGGTCGCCGGGGATTTTTCCACGGTGAACGGCCACGCTCGTCCGGGCCTCGCGCGTTACACGCTCATGGGCGAGTTTGACGCTTCGTTCGATCCGCCGGCAGAATTGGCCGGACGATTCACTGCCGCGGCGGCCACTGCCGACGGCGGAGCGATGATCGGGGGCAACTTTGACCTCATTGCCGGCCAGACCACCGCCGGCGTCGTGCGTTTGAACGCGGCCGGCTCACCGGTGAAATCCTTTGCGTTCCGCGGTTCGGTGAATGGCACCAACTGCGCCGCGCAGAATCTGGCCAAGGCGATCCTTGTGGAACCCGACGGTTCCAGCTTCATGGCCGGCAGTTTCCCGGCGTTCTTCGGCTGCGAAACCGCTCCACGCGTGCTTCGGGTAACCGCCGATGGCGAGGTCCTTCGCAGTTGGCCTGTGCCGGGGCATCAGGCTGGAAGTGGGTTTACCCTGACTGGCAACGGACGCGGCCAACGAATCCTTCAGGGTAACGCGGGCGTGTTTGCCGTGGGTGAAGACGGACTGACGCTGCTGGGCGAGGTCGATCTGGGCCACGGCGCCCCGCTCGCCGTGTTGCCCGGCGGCGGCATTGTCGGCCTGGCCGGCAACACATTGGTCCACTACCCGCCCGACGGTTCGCCGGTCGCGGACGTTTCCCAGTTTGCCCTGGAGGGTGATGTTTGGAATGGCTTCCAGCTCCACTCGTTGGCGATTCGGACCGACGGCCGGCTCTTCGTCTCGGGGTTGCTGCGTTCCCTTCAATTGTCACCCGGAAACCTCAAGCTTTTCAGCTTTGTTCTCGAGCCTTCTGCCATGGCGTCGGGCCAGACCGTCAACGCACAACCGGTCAACAACCTACGTCTGACCGCCGCCGTGACCCACCCGGCCGGCCCCATTGCCGCGCTGCAAGTGCTGGCGTTTCAGCAGACCGAGCCGTTGTGGTGGCGCCTCGACGAACTCGGCCAGCCTATCGCCGACCTCGAGTTCCAGAATGCGGTAGCGGACGACGTGGGCCGGCTGCACCTCGCGTTGCGGGGGCAGGCACCCGAAGGCTACGTGGTTGAAGTTTCCGAAGACCTGGTGAATTGGACCGAGTGGTTCCGTTCGTCTGAAATCAACTGGGGCCAGAGCTTCGTCACCCCGGAGCCGCCGGCTGACTTGGCCGGGCGCTACTTCCGGCTGCGGTTCTGAGGTTCGGCCCGTTGCCCATCCGCTCACGGGCCGGGGTAGGCGGGCGAGCCGGGTTTTTTGTGGGTGGATGCGGCGGCGGTTGTTACCGTTCCGCCCATCGCATGGGTGCCGCGCACGCTTCATTGGCCGTCCGAACGCTTCGCCGGCTGGCCGCGTTTGTCATGGCGCGTCCGGCCTGGGTGGTCTGGCCCCAGGTCGTGCTGTTCGGGGTCGCGCTCTGGTTCACGTGGACGCGTCTCGAATTCGACATGGACCGGAACAGCCTCGTCGATTCCAACCTCGAGTATCACCGCAATTTCCTCGCGCTGAAGCAGCAGTTCCCCGGCGAGGACGACCTGGTGGCCGTCGTCGAATCGGAGAACCTGGAAAAGAACCGCCAGTTCGTGGAACGTCTCGCCGCCCGGCTGGAAGCCCACTCAACCGACCAGAGTCCCACCAACGTCTTCACCGATGTCTTCTACAAGGGCGACCTGAAGCTCATGGGGCCCAAGGCGCTGCTGTTCCTGTCCGAGACCAACCTCCATGACCTCCGGCAGGCGCTCACCGATTACCGCCCGTTCCTGAACCAGTTCTCGTCCGCGTCGAACCTCGTCACGCTGTTCCAGCGGGTGAACACCGCCATCCGCACCAGTGGCCGGCAGGAAAACGCCCAGACAGATTCCCTGCTCAAGGCGTTGCCCGCGCTCGAACGGATCGTCCGCCGTGCGGAACAAAGCCTGGCCCGGCCCGGCGTGCCGCCTTCGCCGGGCGTGGACGCGCTGTTCGGCGCCGGCGCGGACGCGGAGAAGGCGAAGTATGTGACCTTTGCCGACGGGCGCATTTACCTCGTCACGGCCCGGCCACGCCTGGTGCTGGACGCCGAGCTGCCGCCGGAACAGCGGGGTTCCAAGACCGCGCGCGACGCCCGCCAGGCTTCGGTGAATTCGCAGTCGGTCCGCCTCTTCCGCCAACTGGTGCAGGAAACCCGGGTCGAAGTGGGCGGGGTCAACCTTGGCATCACCGGCGGCACGGTCCTGGAATACGACGAGATGCAGCAGAGCCAGACCGACACGACCAAGGCCACCGCGGTCTCGCTCGTGCTTTGCGCCGTGATCTTCATCGTCGGCTACCGCGCCACCGGCCGCCCACTCAAGGCCACACTCTGCCTCGTCGTCGGCCTCGTCTACACGATGGGCTACACCACGCTGGTGATCGGCCACCTGAACATCCTCACGATCACCTTCGTGCCTATGCTCATCGGGCTGGCGATCGACTTTGGCGTCCATCTCATCACCCGTTACGAGGAGGAACTCCGCCACGGCCGGACCGAGGCGGCGGCGATGCACCTCGCCATGGTGAACACCGGGCAGGGCATCTTCACCGGCTGCTTCACCACGGCCGGCGCCTTCTTCGCCATGTCGCTGACCGGATTCCGCGGCATCGCCGAGATGGGCATCATCGCCGGCGGCGGGCTTGTCATCTGCCTCGTGCCAATGATGACCCTGCTGCCGGTCCTCGTGCTGCGGGGCCGGCAAAACGTCCTCGACGAGGCGATCGGCGCCGAGACGCTCCGCGAGCGGGCCCTGGAATCCTTCGAGGCCGGCGGCGAACCGGTCGAAGTCCGTGCCCGTCTCGAACGCCTCTGGCTTGACCGCCCCTGGACGGTGCTGGGCATCGCCACGGCGCTCACGCTGCTGAGTATCCCGGGCCTGCTGCGCCTGCGGTTTGACTACAACCTGCTCAATCTCCAGAGCGCGAGCCTGCCGGCCGTGGTCTTTGAGAAGAAGCTCCTCGAAACGTCCGACAAGTCCGCCCTTTACGGTGCCGTGCTCGCCACCAACGCCGCCGAGGCGGTCGCCCTAGCCGCCCGGTTGCGGGAACTGCCGTCGGTCGGCTCCACCGAAACGATGGCGCGCTTCGTCGTCGAGGATGCCACCCCGAAACTCGGCCTCATCCGCGAAATCACCAACGCCACCGCCACCATCCGTTTCCCCGAACCCGACCGTCGGCCGGTCGACCTGACCGACCTGAACCAGACCCTGTTCGGCCTGCACGGTTACCTGGGCCTGGCAGCCGACGAGGTGGCGAAGACCGACCGCAAGGAATTGCTCGCCCAACTGCGCTCCCTGCGTGCCGCCTTGCAGGACCTGACCGGTGCCATGTTCCGCGGCGATGACCAGGCCAAGACCAATTCCGCCCTCAAGCTCGGCGCCTACCAGCAGGCGTTGTTCGACGATATCCGTGAGACCTTCGCCGCGCTGGCCCACCAGCACGCCGACGCCGGTCTGCGGGTGCCGGATCTCCCCGCGGCGCTGCGAAACCGCTTCATCGGCCTCGACGGCAGTTTCCTCATCCAAGTCTATCCCAAGACCAACGTCTGGGACCGCGGACCGCAGGAAATCTTCGTGAAGGAACTTCAGGCCGCGGTGCCTTGGGCCACCGGCGAACCCGTGCAGCTCTACTACTACACGGAACTGCTCCGCAGCTCCTACGTCGAGGCCGCCTGGTGGGCGTTGGGGGCAATCGTCATTCTGGTCTTCATCCACTTCCGGCGGATCGGTGCGGTGTTCCTGTCCCTGCTGCCGGTTGCGCTCGGCGCGGTCTGGGTGGTGGGTGTCATGGGCTGGCTCGACCGGCCGTTCAACCCGGCGAACATCATGATGCTCCCGCTGGTCATCGGCATCGGCGTGACGAACGGCATCCACATCCTCAACCGGTTCGCCGAGGAAAAGAACCCGGGCATCCTCGCCAAAAGCACGGGCAAGGCGGTGTTAGTCTCCGGCCTGACGACCATTGCCGGCTTCGGCAGCCTGGTCATCGCCGACCACCAGGGTATCAGCAGCCTCGGCTGGGTGCTGGGCGCCGGCACCACGACCTGCATGCTCGCCGGCCTGACCGTGCTGCCGGCCATCCTGACGCTGGCTGGCCGGGGCCAGTCGGCTGCAGGCGCCTCCAACCCAAAGTAGGAGCCCCGTTCAAGCCGCCAAGGCGGCCAATACTTCCCGCCGCCGCGTTCGGCTGAGCTTGAGTTCGGTTCCGTCCAGGAGGCGCACCACGCAGTCTCCGTGGGACTTCGGCCGGCATTCGGCGATCCAATCCACGTTGGCCAACTCGGATCGGTTGGTGCGGATAAACCGTCCAGGCGGTAGCCATTCGCGGAGCGTCTTCAAGGAGTGTCGCACCAGCAGGCGGCCACCCCGGGCGTGCAGATCGCACCAGTTGTTTCGGGCCCGCACCCAGGCGATGTCCTTGTAGGCGATCACCAACCGACGATCGCCGACCCGGAGCGCCACGCGATCGTCCGGCCCGGGAGTGTTCAGCGACGGCGAACGGGTCATGGTGAGGCCATCTGGGCGCCGGGGGCGGCATGGTCGCGATGCCGGGGCGTGAGATCGAACCGGATCGGCCGCAGTTCCCTTCGCTCGGCGAGCGCCATCCCTTCCGTGAGCTGGTAGAGCGCGTTGAGTTCCAACCCGGTGAACACCTGCCGCTGGCCCGTGGTTGGCCAGAACACCTCGACCCGTTCAATGGCCACGGCGTTGCCGAGGCCGATTTCCTGACGCAGGGGATTGGCGCCGAAGCTGCCGCCGCTGTTCACCGTCTTGAAGACGGTCCGCGCACCGCCCGGCGTGCTAACGTGCACCGCAAGGTGGGCGCCCAGCGCGGCCCGATTCGACTTGGTGCCGACCAGTTTCAGCTTCAGCCAGGCGTTCGTGCCGCCGGCGCCCGGATTGAGAAACACCGCATTCTGGTAGGTGTCGCCGGTGAAGGCGCCCCCCATGTCCGCGAAGACATCCTGGTCGCCATCGTGATCGAGGTCCACGAAGGCGATGGCGTGCCCCTTCTGCAGGTGGCCGGTGCCGGTGGCCGTCGTCACATCCTGGAACTGCTTCCCGCCGGAGTTCCGGAACATGCGATTGGGAATCAGCGTGGAAAACTCCGGATCCCCCGTGCCGAGGTAGAAGTCGAGCCAGCCGTCATTGTCGAGGTCCCCGAAGTTGCACCCCATCGTGTGGCAGACCCGGTTGAGGCGCACCGCGGCGGTCACGTCGGTGAAGGTGCCGTCCCGGTTGTTGCGGTAGAGTTTCGGCAACGCCGCCTCGTGCCTCAGGCCCAGGTAGTCGGCGGCGACATCGCCGACGCCGCGGATCAGGTAGCCGGAGACGAACAGGTCCTCCCAGCCGTCGTTGTCGTAGTCGAAGAACCAGGTGGGAAAACTGTAGATCGGTTCCGTTACGCCCGCCTTGCGGGCTACCTCGGAGAACTTCCACCGGCCGGGCGAGGGATTGCCCGGTTCGGCCGGCCCGTCGTTGTGGAGCAGGAGATTCGGGCTGTTGCGGCAGGAGAGGTAAAGGTCCGGCCGCCCGTCATGATCGTAGTCGGCGCAGGTGACACCCTTAACGAACCGGGCGTAGTCAACGCCGCACAGGCGGGCGACCTCGGTGAAGGTGCCGTCGCGATTGTTGTGGTAGAGTTCACAGGGATCGGGATTGCGCGGATCCACCGTCTCGTGGCCGACGAACACGTCCAGCCATCCGTCGCCGTCGTAGTCGAACCAGGCGCTCGTCTGGCTCGGATGCGGGCTCAACAGGCCCGCCGCCTCGGTCACGTCGGTGAAAGTTCCGTCCCCGTTGTTCCGCAGCAGCGACTTGGGAAACCGGCCGGCCGGCCCCAGCCAGCCACCGCGCGGTATCCAGAGGTCCAGCCAGCCATCGTTGTTGTAGTCCGTCTGCATGAGGTTCAGCCCGCTGACCAAACCCTCGAGGCCCGCTTCCTTCGTGCGCTCGACGAATTTCCCCTGCCCGTCATTGCGGAAGAAACGGAGCTGCCCTTGCAGTCCCCACGACGACGACACGAGGTCGATGAACCCGTCGTTGTCGAAGTCATCCAGCGCGCAGCCGCCGGCCAGGTCCATCACGTCCAGCCCCAGCGCGCCGGCAACCTCCGGAAAGCGCGGCATATCGTATTCCGAGGCGAAGGTCTGGGGCGGGATCAACCAAGGGGCGGGGACCTTGCCGGGATATTCCCCGAGCGTCATGTGGGCGAGATTCAGGAGCCAGCAGGCGGACAGGTCGCCCGGGAACTCGGCCAACTGTTCCGCCAGCAACGCGATGGCGCCCCGGGAACCGCGCGGCAATTGGTGAAATGCCTTGGGTTGGAGCGGAAACAGGCACGACTCGCCGTTGTGGTTGATGAGGCAGTTCTCCTGCTCACCCAGACGAAGCATGGCCACGGCGCGGCGCATCCGAAGTTCCACGCGACGGCGGTCACCCAGCCGCCCGCCGAGGGCCTGCACCCCGGACTCCATTTCCTGCAGCGTGGCGAGGGCCGATTCGGTTTGGCCGGCTTGTAGCAATTGCACGCCGAGCTGAAACTGGAGCTGGGCTGTCTGCACCGGATTCGTGCTCGCCGGCAACTGAGCGCGGATCGCGGCCACGATCCGGTCGCTCATGAAAGCCATGGTGTAGGGATTGGCCTGTTCCCGGATGTCGGCCAGCCGTTTCGCCATGCGCCTGTTCGAGTCGGGCTGCTGGTTCGCCAACGAGACGAGCCGGGCCGGCAACGCCGGATCCGGTGCCGACCACGCCAGGGTTTCCTCGCTCCTGGCGAACGCCAGGCCCGGTAGCAGGAGGCAAGTGGCCAGGATGATTGGGCGGACAGCACGCATGGCGGCGCGGGTGGGTAATGGACGTTTCGCCCCACCGATATTCGCATGGGGTTGGAACCCCGAGAGCCATTGCGACTTGGTTTGGAACCGTGGCGAGCTGCTGCGCCCCGATACGGAAAATCCACCGCGGAACCATTGACCTCCTCCCGTCCCCGCCGCCCTACCGGGGCATGATTCCGATACCCGCCCGTTGCTTGGCGGGTCCGCCTGCCTCCGGTTGGCGTGGCTGGGCGTCGCACGACACCCCGCGCATTTCAGCGGACGCGGTGGCGAGCTACCGCCGGTAGCCAACGACCCATTTCCTCGCTAGGCTCCCGCCCCGTGAACGCGATCATCTACGCCGCCGGCCGCGCGACGCGCCTCGGGCCGGCCTTTGCCGAGCGTCCGAAGATCCTGCTCGAAGTGGGCGGGCGCACGTTGCTGGACTGGCACGCGGAACGACTGGCCGAAGTGGGCGTCGAGAACCTGTATCTGGTGACCGGCCATCGGCGCGAGCAGATCGCGGCGGTGTTGCCGGAGCTTTCCGCCAAGCATGGCCTCCGGATCTACGAACTGCACAACCCGGACTTCACCGAGGGCAGCGTGGTGTCGATGCACGTTTCGTTGGGCGTCTTGGAGCCGTCGCGCGAAACGGTGCTGCTCATGGACGGCGATGTGATCTACGATCCCGAGTTGCTCCGCCGCCTGGTGCGTTCGCGTTACGCCTCCGCCGGCCTGATTGATTTCAGCTACCGTGACGTGGATGACGATCCGGTCATGGTGCCCTTCCGGGAGGGTCGGCCCGTCGATTTCGTGAAACAGTGGCAGGGCGAGGCGGATCGCATCGGTGAGTCGGTCGGCTTCTTCAAGTTCGCCGCGGAACACATTCCGGCGCTCGTTGAGGGCACCCGCAAGCGCATGACCGGACTCAGCCGGCGCGACTCGTTGGATGAGGTGCTGCGCGACGCGGTGAAGGCCGGCCTGGTCGGCTTCGAGGAAATCACCGGCCTGCCCTGGACCGAAATCGACTTCCCGCACGACCTGGAATACGCGCGGAATGAGGTGATTCCGGCGCTGGCGGGCAGGGCGTCGGCCCGCTGATCGGCCCTCGCCGCTTCAGCCCTTCTTCCCGTAAATCTGTTCCGGCGTTTCCAACTGGGCTTCGGTGACCTTCCAGCCCTCGCCGTCGAGGCTGCGGAAGAAACAGCTCTGGTAACCCTCGTGACAGGCGGCGCCGGTCTGTTCGACCTGAATCAGCACCGTGTCGCCGTCGCAGTCGAACGACAGGTCCTTCACGACCTGCACGTGGCCGCTGGACTCGCCCTTCATCCAGAACTTCTGGCGTGAGCGGCTCCAGAACCAGGTTTTGCGCGTCTCAATGGTCTTCTCCAGCGAGGCGCGGTTCATCCAGGCCATCATGAGCACCCGGCCGGTGGACTGCTGCTGGATGATCGCGGGGATGAGGCCGTCGGCGTTGAACTTGAGCTGATCGAGGAAATTCATGTCAGGCGGGACGAGGTTACTTGGTGGGCAGGAAGGTGAACAGCACGGCGGCGAGGATGCAGGCGAAGGCTGCGAGGTGATTCCACTGCGGCTTGGTCTGGAAATAGAAGAAGGCGAAGGCAATGAACACGGCCAAGGTGATGACTTCCTGGGCGATCTTGAGCTGGTAGAGCGAGAAGCGTTCGGAGCCGAAGCGGTTGGCCGGAACGGCGATGCAGTATTCCAGGAAGGCGAGCCCCCAGCTGGCCATGATCGCGATCCACAGCGGCTGGTGTTCCTTGAACTTGAGGTGCCGATACCAGGCGAACGTCATGAAGATGTTGCTCAGGAACAGCGCCACGAATGGGAACCACTTGGAGTGCAGGAGGGCGTTCACGGGGGTTGCGGTCGGATCAGCGGACCAGGCGGACCGGGATATTGCGTTGGGCGAGGTATTCCTTCACCTGGCTGACGGTGAATTCACCGAAGTGGAAGATGCTCGCGGCCAGCACGGCGTCGGCCTTGCCCGCCAGCAGCACCTCGGCCATGTGCTCCAACGTGCCGGCGCCGCCGCTGGCGACCACGGGCACGCCGACGGATTCGCTGACGCGGGCGGTGATGACGAGGTCAAACCCCTTCTTGGTGCCGTCGGCGTCGATCGAGTTCAGGACGATCTCGCCGGCGCCCAATTCCACCGCCCGTTTTGCCCAGGCGACGGCTTCGAGGCCGGTGGCTTCGCGGCCGCCCTTGGAGAAGACCTCCCAGCGGTCGGGCGCAACCTTCTTGGCATCGATGGCGACCACGATGCACTGCGCGCCGAACTTCTCGGCGCCCTGCCGGATGAGGTCGGGATTGGCGAGCGCGCTGGAATTGATGCTCACCTTGTCCGCGCCGGCCTGGAGCATCGTGCTCATGTCCTCGCGGGTGCGGATGCCGCCGCCGACGGTCAGCGGCATGAAGCAGCGGTCAGCGGCGCGTTCGATCACGTCGATCATGGAACGGCGGCCGTGGGCGCTGGCGGTGATGTCAAAGAAGACCATCTCGTCCGCGCCCTGATCGTTGTAACGCACCGCAAGTTCGACGGGGTCGCCGACGTTGCGCAGCCCGCCGCTCTCGGCCCGGCCGAACTGCACGCCGCGGGTAACCTGCCCATCATGGACATCAAGGCAGGGGATGACTCGCCGGGCTAACATGGTTCTGAAATGGGGAATAATTCGCGGGACGAAACGGAAAAGCCCGCCGGATTGGCGGGCTTGACGATCAGATCAGTCGCAACTCACGCCAAGCCGAACTTGCCGTCGCCGTGGTTCTTGAAGGTCTTGTCCGAATACAGGAGCGTATTCAGGGAATTGGTCGGATCCTTGGCCGTGAAGACATAGCCGAGCTTGGCGACCGCCTTGAGGATCTCGGGCTTGGTCAGGGCTCTCTCCGCAAGCGCTTGGGATACCGCGGCCTTGAGGGAAACGCTGTTCTTGGCGCGTTTACGGCTGGCGGCGGGAGCCTTCACCTTGGCGGCGGGAGCCGCGACCGGGCTCGCCTCGCCGAGGGCGGCGTTAATCTTGGCCAATTCAGCCTCCAAGGTGGCCTTGCGCTTGAGCAGGGACTCACGGAGCGAAACATATTGCTTCAACGGATCGCGTTTCATTTCGCCGTGAGGCTATACCAGTCGGCATGAGTCGCAAGGTATTAGAACGGGGTTCAGCCGGCCGGACGGGAAGGGAAACGCGAGGTGCTGGGGTCTGACTTTTGGGGGTGCAAGGCGCCGACAAGTTTTGGCAACGCGCCGTTAGCGCGCCCGCCCGCGGCTGTGACAAGGTCACGGCAATGATGTGCAAACAACATCCCGCCTGGGGAGTCACGCTGGCGGGTTTGGTCTCCGTGGTCGGTCGGGCCGATGCGCCGGCGGGAAGCGGGGTAACCAATGAACCGGTAGTATTGGACGCCATCGTGGTGACCGCGGAAAGCGAGTCCGCGGCGCTGGTGCAGGAGCCCTTTCTGCCGGACGTGGCGGGTGAGCGGATCTACGCCGGCAAGCGGACGTCGGTGATCGACCTGGATGCGTTTCCGCGCGTGCAGGCCAACAACTATCGGCAGGCGTTGGCCCTGACGCCTGGGTTGCTGTTCTCGGAGGAGACCACGCCGCTCGTGAGCCTTGGCTACCGCGGGATCGGTGAACCGCACCGTTCCCAGTTCCTCCAGGTTCTGCGCGACGGCGTGCCGATCCATGCGGATCCGTTCGGCTATCCGGAAGCCTACTTCACGCCGCCGTTGGACGTGGTGGACCGGGCGGAGTTTATCCGCGGTGGCGGTTCGCTGATGTATGGGCCGCAACCGGCGGGCGCGTTGAATTACGTCACGCATCAGCCGCGGCGCGACCGGGAGTTTTCCGGGAGGTCGCAACATGTGCTTGGCAGCGACGGGCTGTATTCCACCTATAACGCCGTGGATGGCACGGTCGGTCGGCTGGGTTACCTGGCCTACTTCAATCACCGGCAGGCGGATGGATTCCGCTCAGCCAACAGCGATTACCAGTTGGACGGCGGGCACTTCAAATTGGTCTTGGATGCGGACCGCGATTCGCGTTGGACCCTCGCACTGGACGCCTATGAGGAAGGTCACGGGGAGCCGGGAGGCTTGGGCTTTGGCACCGGGCCGAATGACGCCAATTACGCCGTGGATCGTGACCAAGCCAGCCGGTTGAACGACCGGTTTGCGCTCCGCCGTTACATTCCTTCGCTCGAATACCAGTTGGTGGCCGATGAGCGGACTTCCCTGAGCGTGAAGACTTGGGGTGGCTACTATGAACGCTACAGCCGAAGGCAGCGGGGCGGCGGCTTTGGCACCCGACCGAACGGCGCCAATGCGAACTCAAACGACATTGAGCGGCAGGAGTTTTACTCATTCGGCATTGAACCGCGGGTCCGGCACGATTGGGAGGCATGGAATGCGGACCACACCTTGGCGGCCGGGTTGCAATTCTACCGGCTCGATTCGCCCCGCACCGATGTCCGGGGTGCCAAGGCGACCGCCACTACCGGGGTCTTGCAGCGGGATGCGCACCGGGAGGTCCATTACGGCTCGCTGTTTGTGGAGAACCGGTTCGTCTTCGGGCGACTGTCGGTTACCCCGGGATTCCGGCTTGAAAACGTGGCCCAGGACTTGGCGATCCGGAACTTCGACCCGACGACCGGCGCATTCGTCAACGCCCGCGCCAAGGACAAGCTCGATACCGAACCGCTGTTCGGGCTCGGCGTGGCCTACGATCTTCAACCACGGGTGCAACTCTACGGAAACGTGTCGCAGGGCTACCGCACCACGGTTTTCACCGAGTCACTCATCCCGACGCCGGGCGCGACCTTGGATCAGGATCTGGACCCGCTGAAGAGTTGGTCTTACGAGGTGGGCTTCCGGGGCAACCCGGAACCGTGGCTGACCTGGGATACGAGCCTGTTCCTGGTGGATCTCGACGACAAATTTGGCGGAACCGTCGTCGCTGGGGGCGTGACGTCGTTGCGGAATGTGGGGCGAACCGTCAACCAAGGCTGGGACGCCGCCGTCCAGTTCGACGTGGTTGGGGCATTCGATGCCTGGCGGGGCTCGGACAACGTGCACTCATTCGGTTCGCTCGACCTGTATGGCAATGTGACGTTGCTCGACGCGGAAATCCGCGGCGGCACCTTCGGCGGAATGACCCCCCAATACGCCCCGGACTACCTGCTTCGGGCCGGCGTAATCTACCGTTGGCAACAGCGGCTGAAACTAGCCTTCCTCGGCACCTTCGTGGCGGATCATTTCGCCACCGACGATGAAAACCCAACCCGGCTGATTCCGGCCTACATGACGTGGGACCTCACCTTGGAGTGGGCCGTGATTCCAGATCGCCTGCGCCTGATGGTCGGCCTGAACAATGTCTTCGACGAGGACTACTACGCCCGCATCCGCAGCGATGGAATTGACCCAGCCTACGGGCGGAACTTCTACGCCGGAGCCTCGATCGAGTTCTGAACGGCCGCCTCGGTTGGCGATTTCTTGGGCGGACTTGGGCAGTGGTTCCGGCGACAATTCGCCCCATTTTCCGGACCTAATCCGTGGTCTGGAAAACGAATGCTTGCGCCGATTGCCGCGCTTGTGATTTTTTTCACGAGCTGTTCGCGGGCGCTGTTTCCTCCCCTAGTCCTGTCGGGCTGTCGTCGGCTAATTAGATGGATTAGGGGCCAAAATCTTGGCTTTCGGAGGAAACCGGCGTTTGTGCGGCGGCGGCTAAGGCTTGGCGCCCGATCCGCCGAAAGACAGGAATCTCGTCCGAAGCGGAGCTCGAAATCGAACTGACTGCGGTGGCCGATGCCCGAGGGGCCGGCGCCGCGGATAACTTGTTGACCGATGCCACAGATTTTTCCCAAGTGGGCCAACCAACTGGCACCCAAGCTCGGCTTGATCGCCGTGCTGGCCGGCACCGTGGCGATGGCGGGCGTCACCTATTACCTGACGCCGAAGTATACCCGCGTGGGCTACCAGCCTAAGCAGCCGGTCGCGTTTTCCCACAAGGTCCACAACGAGCAGCTCGGGATCGACTGCCGGTATTGCCACAACAACGTCGACAAGTCGTGGTTCTCGAACATCCCAGCGGCTTCGACCTGCATGAACTGCCACAGCCTCATCCTCAAGGATGATCCCCGGCTGGCGTTGGTGCGTGAGTCGTATGGCTCGGGTAAGCCGATCCCATGGGTGCAGATCCACAAGGTGCCCGATTACGTCTACTTCAACCACTCGGTTCACGTGAACCGGGGCATCTCCTGCGTGCATTGCCACGGCGAGATCAACAAGATGGATGAGGTCCAGCACGCGCAGCCCCTTTCGATGTCCTTCTGCCTCGACTGTCACCGCGCGCCCGACCAGAAGATCCGCCCCGTGGATCTGGTCACCCAGCTCGACTGGAAGGGGCAGGTCGACGGCAAACAACTGGTCCACGACTGGAAGGTCCAGCCCGGCCAAAGTTGCTCCACCTGCCACCGCTAATTTTCCCGGCCCGAAACGCTGATGAAGACGATCCCACCGCCTTGCCCCGAGCCGGAAACCGGCCCGAAATACTGGCGTTCGCTCGCCCAGCTCAATGAATCGCCGGAAGTCCGGCAATGGATTGAGCAGGAGTTTCCCGCCGGCGCCAGTCTCGCCCCCGAGGGCGAGAGCCGACGCGACTGGATGAAGCTCATGTCCGCCAGCTTCCTGTTGGCCGGCTTGGGCGGTGCCGGAGCCGGCTGCCGCCGGCCTGAGGAGCAGTTCCTGCCCTTTGGCAAGCAGCCCGAAAATTACGTCCACGGCGGCTGGCAATACTACGCCAGTGCGTTCCCGATCCGCGGGACCGCGGTCCCCGTGTTGGTCAAGTCCACCGACGGCCGGCCGGTGAAGGTCGAGCCCAACGACAAACATCCGGCTTCCTTCGGCACGGATGCCTTGGTCCAGGCTTCGATCCTCGGTCTTTACGACCCTGATCGTGCTCACCGGCACACGCTGAATGGCAATGATGCCAAGGCGACCGCGGTGCAGGACGGCTTGGCCGGCCTGGCCAAAAAATTCGCCGGCAACGCGGGTGAGGGACTCTACATTTTGGCGGAACGCAGCAGTTCGCCCACCCGGGCCCGATTGCAGGGGCAGTTGGCCGAGAAGCTGTCCAAGGCTCGGTGGGTCAATTACGAGCCGGTGGATTTTGCCATCGCCCGAGCGGCCGCCTCGACGGCCTTCGCCGCGGACGTGCAGCCGGTCTACAAGCTGGAAGCCGCCAAGCGGGTGCTCTCGTTGGACGCCGATTTCCTCGGTTCCGAGCTAGAATCCGCCCGCTACGGCCGTGGTTTCGCCCGAAATCGCAAGCCCGGCGAAAACATGAATCGGCTCTATTCGGTGGAGTCGCTGATGACCCTGACCGGTGGCCAAGCCGATCACCGCCTGCGGGTGAAGCCGAGCGACGTGGTCAAGGTTGCAGCCCAGATCGCAAGTTTCGTGGTCACCGGCGGTGAGTTGGGCGCCGCGCTGAAGGCGCTCGCCCAAGGTTCGCCGGCGCCGGCCAAATGGGCCGAGGAATGTGCGAAGGACTTGGCCGCCCAGAAGGGCGAGGCCGTCGTGTTGGCCGGCTATGCCCAGCCGTTGGCGGTGCAACTGATCGCCTTGGCGCTTAATGAGGCGCTGGGCGCACTCGGCAAGACAGTCGAATTGCACAAGGCCGAGCAACCTGCCGATGCGGGCACGATTCTGGACGTGGCGGCCGCGCTCAGGGCGGGCGCGGTGGATACGCTGGTCATCCTCGGGGGTAATCCGGCCTACAATGCCCCGGCAGATGCGGATTTCGCGAACGTCGCCAAGAGCGCCAAAACGATCGTTCGTTTGGGTGCGTTTGAGGACGAGACTGCCGGTCTCCGCGCCAAGGAAGCCACTTGGCACCTCGCGGCGGCACATTACCTCGAATCATGGGGTGATGCCCGTAGCAGCGATGGGTCGTTGGTGCCCATCCAACCGCTGATCGAACCGCTCTTCGGCGGCCTGACCGAACTGGAAGTGCTAGCGCGCCTCCTCGGAGCAGAAAAGCCCGCAGCCTACGAGCAGGTCCGTGAGACGTTCAAGGGGCTCTCCGGGGCGGACGAGAACGCGTGGAAGAAGTTCCTGTTCCAAGGTTTCTTGGACGACAGTGCTTCGAAGCCCGTGGCCGCCGGTCTGGATGCAGGCAAAATTGCGGCTGAACTAGCCGCCTACAAGCCGGCCAAGGTCGATGGTTTCGAGCTCGTCATCGCGCGGGACTCCAAGGTGGACGACGGCCGTTACAACAACAACGGCTGGCTGCAGGAACTGCCCGACGCAATTACCAAGGTGACGTGGGAAAACGTCATTCAGGTTTCAAGCAAGACGGCTAAAGAAATTGGCCTTCCTCTCCAGATGGAAGGGTTGCTTTTCAAGAAGCCCAAGCCCGGTGAGCGCACCGAAGCCGAGCAGGCTCACGACGGTCAGTATCAGCAGATTATCGTCAAGATCACCGTCAATGGGGCGTCGATTGAAGGCCCGGTGTGGATTCAACCTGGCTTGGCGGATGGAGTGGTTGCGGTGACGCTCGGTTATGGCCGCAAAGTCACCGGCCGGGTTGGACGTGGCTGTGGCTTTGATGCATATCCTCTTTTCAAGTCGGCCACTCGTCACTTGGTGGTCGGCGCGAAGGTCGAACCGGTCACCCGCAAGCAATACCTCGGCGTGACCCAGGAACACGGCCTGATGGAAGGCCGGCCGGTGATCCGCGAGGCGAATTTGGCCCAATTCAACGCGAAGCCCGACTTCGCGAAGAACATGGATCTCGACGCGCACCTGCCGCACTTCGTCCCGAAGAATCCGGACGGTTCGCTGAAGAACATTTACAAGCATCCCTACAAGCAGGATCCGTTCACGAAGTCGGACATCCATCAGTGGGGCATGACCGTGGACTTGGCGAGCTGCACCGGCTGTTCAGCCTGCGTGATTGCCTGCCAGGCGGAGAACAACATCCCCATCGTCGGCAAGGCGCAGGTCATGCGCGGCCGCGAGATGCACTGGATGCGCATCGACCGGTATTACAGCCACGAGCCGGCGGCCGGTATCACGACGGAGTCGGCGGCGGAAGATCCGCAGGTCGCCGTGCAGCCGATGTTCTGCCAGCACTGCGAAAGCGCGCCCTGCGAAAGCGTGTGCCCGGCGAACGCCACGGTTCACGACGAAGAGGGCCTGAACGTGATGGCTTACAACCGCTGCATCGGCACGCGGTATTGCGCCAACAACTGCCCCTATAAGGTCCGGCGCTTCAACTTCTTCGACTACAACAAGCGCGAGATTGGCTACGGCAGCGGCAAGGGGAACTTCTTCCTCAACGTCGAGGACCCGCTGTATCACGGCCCGCTTGGCAAGAACAAGAATACCGAGCCGGAGTGGGAGATCATCAAGCTGGTCAAGAATCCGGACGTCACGGTGCGCATGCGCGGCGTGATGGAGAAATGCACGTTCTGCGTGCAACGGATCGAGCAGGCCAAGATTGCCCAGAAGAACAAGGCCAAAGGTAGCGGCGATGTCCGCGTGCCGGATGGCACGATCAAGACCGCGTGTCAGCAGGCTTGCCCGGCCGAAGCGATCAGTTTTGGCAACCTGCTGGACCCGGATAGCGCGGTCAGCAAGCTGAAGCGCGATCCTCGCGACTACACGGTGCTCGGGTTCCTCGATAACAAGCCGCGCGTGACTTACCTGGCCCGCATCCGCAATCCGAACCCGCAAATGCCGGATGCCAAGGGGGCGCCGGACACGCTGCGCGACTACGAACGCTTCCGTCACGAAAACCCGTTCGAAGAACACGGGAAGGGACACGATGACAAACATGCCGCCCTGCCGGCCGCCACGAAAGGAGCAGCCTAATGGCTAAAGCCGCCGCCATCCCGTCCGGAGCCGCCGCGAAAGCGGACAAGCACGATCATCACGCGCCGCCCGTCCATGTGCAGGCGGCCGAACCGCCCAGGGAGCTGGAACGCGAACCGCTGGTGTTGAACAACCGGTCGCTCGGTTGGATTACGGAGGCGATCGCCGGCGTCTGCGAGAAGCCGATGCCCAAGTGGTGGTGGCCCGCCTTCATCCTCAGTGCCGGTGGCATGGGCATGATGTTCTCGCTGGTGGCCTACCTGATCTCAACCGGTGTCGGTGTCTGGGGCCTCAACCAGCCGGCCGACTGGGCTTGGGACATCACGAACTTCGTCTTCTGGATCGGTATCGGCCACGCCGGCACCCTGATCTCCGCAGTGCTCTGCCTTCTTCGGCAAAAATGGCGGACCTCGATCAACCGCGCGGCCGAAGCGATGACGATCTTCGCCGTGGCTTGCGCCGGCATCTTCCCGGTCGTGCACACCGGCCGCGTGTGGTTCGCGCTGTTCCCGGGCTACCTGATTCCGTTCCCCAACTCGAACGGCATCTGGCCGCAGTTCCGCTCGCCGCTGCTCTGGGACGTGTTCGCCGTTTCGACCTACGGAACCGTATCGCTGCTGTTCTGGTATACCGGCCTCATCCCGGACCTCGCGACGCTACGTGACCGCGCAACCCACAAGGTGCGTCGTTTCTTCTACGGACTGTTCTCCCTCGGGTGGACCGGTTCAAACCGCCATTGGAGCAACTACGAGAAGGCCTACATGATCTTGGCCGGTCTGAGCACGCCGCTGGTGCTCTCCGTGCACTCGATCGTTTCCTTCGACTTCGCCGTATCGCAGGTCCCGGGCTGGCATACGACGATCTTCCCGCCCTATTTCGTCGCCGGTGCGATCTTCTCCGGCTTCGGGATGGTGCTCACGCTGCTTATTCCGCTGCGGGCGCTGTTCAACCTGCATGACATCATCACCACCCGGCATGTCGAGCTGATGTGCAAGGTGCTGCTCGCGACGGGTTCCATCGTCGGTTACGCCTACGGGATGGAGTTCTTCATCGCCTGGTATGGCGGCAGTCCCTACGAACTCTACGCGTTCAAGAACCGCGCCTTCGGCCCCTACTGGTGGGCCTACTGGAGCATGATCTCGTGCAACGTGATCAGCCCGCACTTCTTCTGGTTCAAGAAGCTTCGGACAAGCGTCGTGTTCGTCTGGATCATCTCGATCTTCGTGAACATCGGCATGTGGTTTGAGCGGTTCGTCATCATCGTTACCTCGTTGCACCGCGATTACCTGCCGTCCAGTTGGGGTTACTTCACTCCAACCTGGGTCGATGTGTTTACCTTCGTGGGCAGCTTCGGCCTCTTCATGACGCTGTTCTTGCTGTTCATCCGCTTCCTGCCGGCGCTGGCGATCAGCGAGGTCAAGGCAGTCACTCCGCAGGCCGACCCGCATCACCCGCTGGGCGGAGCCAAGGGCCATCATCACTAAGCCGACGTGCACAACGCAATGAGCGCTCAAAAATCTCTGGGGCTGCTGGCCCAATTCGAAACGCCGGCCGACATCATGCATGCGGCCATGGCGGTGCGCGACGCGGGCTTCCGCAAGTGGGACGTGTTCACCCCGTTCCCGATCCATGGCATGGACGACGCGATGGCGCTGCCCACGTCGAAGGTCGGTTACTTCACGTTCGCCGGCGGGTTCACCGGCTTCTTCGCGGGCATGTCCATGATCTGGTTCATGAACAAGTTCGACTACCCGCTGGTGGTCGGTGGCAAGCCGCTCTTCACCCCACTGTTCGCGTTTCCGGTCAGCTATGAGATGACCATCCTGCTCAGCGCGTTCGGCACGCTGTTCGGCCTCGCGCTGCTCAACCGTCTGCCGCGGCTGAACAACCCCCTCTTCAACTCCGAACGCTTCAAGCGCGTCACCAACGACAAGTTCTTCGTCTACGTCGAGGCGGCCGACCCGAAGTTCTCACCCGCGGAGGTCCGGGCGCTGCTCGAGAAGAACGGCGCCTCGGCCATCGAGGAAATCCACGATTCGGAGGACTAAGCCATGTTTGAGAAAATTGCCCTCTTCGTCCTCTCGTTCCTCGGCAGCCGCTTCAAGGTGACCTTGGGGTTGCTGGCCCTGGCCGTGGTGAGCGTCATCGCGGTCGCAGGTTTCCGTGGCAATGCCACGACCCGCACCCCGATCGAGTTGTTCCCCGACATGGACCGGCAGCCTAAGCTGCGGCCTCAGACCGCGAGCCAATTCTCTGCCTTTGCGGACGGCCGCACCTCACGGGGCATCCCGGTTGGGACCGTGCCCCAGCGCAATGGATTCTCCGAGAATGCCTACTGGGAGGACAACGCCTTCAACACCGGCAAGGAAGGCGCAGCCTTTGTCGAAGCCAATCCACTGCCGGTCACCGCCAACCTGCTGGAGCGCGGACAACAGCGCTTCACGATCTACTGCCAGCCGTGCCACGGCGCCCAGGCTGATTCCACGGGCGGAATCACCAAGAAGTTGGGCATGACCTCGGTCGCCAATCTGATGGACCCGCGGATCATCAAGCTCAACGACGGCGAAATCTTCAACACCATCACCTACGGCAAGACCACGATGATGGGATATGCCTCGCAGATTAATCCGGAAGACCGCTGGGCGATTGTCGCCTACGTCCGCGCCCTCCAACTCAGCCGCCTCGGTTTCGAGGCCGACGTGCCGGCGCCCGAGCTGGCCAAACTGAAGAAGTAAGCCGCCTATGAACTTTTCACTCTTCTTCAAACGAACCTTGGCCGCCCTCGCGTGCCTTGGGGTCCTGACCTTCGCAACGGCGCGGGTCTTGGCTGCCGAACACGCCGACGCCCCGAAGGCGTCCGCCCCCGCCGCCGCCAAGGCGGACGCGGCCCATGAGCACGCCCACGACGAGCATGCCGGTCATGGGCATGCGGCCGGCCCCGAGGTGACGCTGCTTTCCCAGTTTGGCTACAGCTACCTGACCGCCTTCATGTTCGTCCTGAGCATCCTGGTGGCGTCGATGTTCTTCATCCTCATCCATCACCTGTTCGATGCCGGCTGGAGCGTGCCGGTGATGCGCATCGCCGAGAACATGGCGTGCCTGATCTTTCCTTGGGGGCTGGTCGCCTTGATTCCCATCCTGCTCCTTTCCACGCTCGGGCATATCCATCCGTGGATGAACATTGACCCGGCGGGCGACCCGGCCCTCAACGTCAAGAAGATCCTGTTCAACAAGGGCAGCTTCAACGTCGGCTTGGTCCTCATCTTCCTGTTCTGGGGTTGGATGGCGCACAGCTTCCGCCGCTTCTCCTTGGCCCAGGACAAGGACGGCGCGGCCGTCTGGACCCGTAAGGCCCGGTTCCTCGCCGGTTGGGGCATCTTCGCCTTCGCAGTTACGGTGACCGTCGTCGTGTTCCTGCTGATGAAGTCGCTGCAGCACCAGTTCTTCAGCACGATGTATGGTGTTTACTACTTCGCAGGCAGCATGTGGGTCACCTTCGCAACCTACTACGGGATCATGCGTTGGCTGGAGAAGCGGGAACTCAAGCCGGTGGTGAGCAAGATCACCGTGCATGCGATGGGCCTCCTGTTCTTCGCCTTCACGGTCTTCTACGCCTACATCCACTTCTCCCAGTATTTCCTGATCTGGAACGCGGCGATGCCCGAGGAAACCTTCTGGTATGTCCTGCGGGAACAGGGCTCGTGGTGGGGCGTCGGCATGATCATCTTGTTCGGCCACTTCTTCCTGCCCTTCCTGTTGCTGCTCCGCATCGACACCAAGATGACCATGACGGTGATGGGACCCATGATCGTCTGGGCTTGGTTGATGCATTACCTCGACATGACATACAACGTCATGCCGGTGCTCTACCCCGATGGCTTGCATATCACGTTGTGGGATCCGATTTGCTGGGGTGGCTTGGCCGCCGCATTCGGTGTGCTCTGGTGGAAGTCCTACAAGTCCTTCCCCGCCTGGCCCCAGAAGCATCCCCGCCTGAAGGAAGCGATCACTCACCACGAAGTTCCGCGTTCGGCCGCCGAAGCCGCTGCCGCTCACCACTAAACGATCCCGATCATGAGCGATTGCTGTTCCGAAAAATGCACGAAGACGACGGCGCTGTTCGCCGCCGGCTTGGGCACCCTGTTGGTCTTCGGCGCCTTGGCCTTCTACTTGGTGCGCACCGAGAAGGTTGATCCGATCGCCGCCCAGCGCGCCGACTTCCGCCTCCAGACTTGGACCGAACTGAAGCAGGCCAACGCCGAGGCGCTTTCCAGTTACGGGGTCGTCAAGGCGGAGAACGGTGTCTATCGGTTGCCCGTCGCCAAAGCGATGGAAGTGATGGCCACCGAGTGGAAGGACGGCAACGCCGCCGGGCGCGCCAAGCTCCTCGAACGCCTCGAGAAGTCCACCAAGGCTCCGTCCTACGAGTGATTCCGCGATGAGCGTTTCCGCGAACACACCTGCGGCTCCCGAAGCCCACGAGCAGAGCAGCCGCACGCCGGTGCTCTATCTGTTGGGCAGTGGCTTAGCTTGGCTGCTGGTCGGCTTGGTCTTGTTGACGTTTGCCTCGCTCAAGTTGCACGCGCCGGAATGCCTGCCGTTCGCTTGGGCTGGCGTCGGTCGTCTCCAGGCGGTGGCCAGCAACATCCTTCTGCTGGGAGCGGCCTCGCAAACCGGACTTGGCATCGCCCTCTGGCTGTTGGTCCACCTCGGCAAGACCGAGCTCGCTTCCTGGGGTTCGGCGATCATTGGCACCGTGGTCTGGAATGTCGCCTTGGCGGCGGCGATTCCGGCCCTGCTGCTTGGCGGTTCGACCGGAATTGCGGGCCTTGAGCTTCCCGCCAGTCTCGCGGTGATCTTGTTGGTGGGTTACCTGCTCGTTGCCGGGAACGGCATCGTGGCAGTTGCCAGTTGCCGGCGGGGTGGTTACGCGCCCTCCCAGTGGTTAATCCTCGGGGGGATCCTTTGGTTTGGCTGGCTCTACACCACGGCCGTGGTCACGACCGTCCTGTTCCCCGGCCGCGGAGTGCTGACGGCCTTGTCCGCCGGCTGGTATTCGGAAGGTTTGCAATGGCTCTGGCTGACACCGCTGGCGCTCGCGGCCCTGTATTACTTTATCCCGGAACTGTCCGGCAAAGGTCTCCGTTCACCCGAACTGGCACCGGTGGCCTTCTGGTCGCTGGCCCTCTTCGGCGGCTGGACTGCTGCCGCCGGACTTGTTGGTGGACCGATCCCCGCTTGGATCGTCTCGGTGTCCGTGGGCGCCGGGGTCTTGCTGGTAATCCCCGTGCTGCTGGCCAGCGTCAACCTGCACGTCGGCGGTTCGGCAAATTCACCGGCCCTAAAGTTTGCCAAGCTGGCGACTTGGTCACTCACGGTGGGCGGTCTTGCCTACGCGGTGACGTCGCTGCGGTGCGCGAAGGCGGTGCTCCATTTCACGCAATTCGAAGTCGCCATCCGCGAGTTGCTTCAATTCGGCTTCGTCACCGGTGCCCTGTTTGCCGGTGCCTACGTCCTTGTGCCCCGATTGGCGGGTCGCAAGCTTCCCAACGGCGCCCTCAGCAACGCCCATTTCGCGCTCAGTGCGCTCGGTTTGCTCATCTTGGTCACGGCCTACGCGGTCGGCGGCTGGAAGCAGGGCTGGGCCTTGGCCGACGCGAAACTGGACCTCGTGACGATCAACGCCGCCCTCAAGCCCTGGCTACGCCTCCACACCGCCGGGATGGGAGTATTCCTGCTCGGCCAAGTCGCCTTCGCGGCCAACGTCGCCCTGCTGATCGTGAGTTTCGCCCTCCCTGCCGGACGCACCTTGGTCACCGAAATGATCTCGGGTGCGGCACCTGCGCCGGCGGCCAAATGATGCCATGAACCACGGCCCCCTGCTTTTCCTCGGAGTGTTGGCAACGCTGGCCGCGTCGTGGCTCGGCCTCGTGGCCGTGCCGCGTCACCAGCTGGCCCCGCTCAATGCCGACCTCAGCACCAACGCCGCCAACGTCGTCGTGACTTTTCCGCCGGCCCGCAGCGGGGAAGCGGTCCAAGGACACGAACTCTACGTGGCCCACGGTTGTGTGGCCTGCCACACCCAACAAGTGCGCCCCGCCCATGGCGGCAGCGACCTCGCGCGCGGTTGGGGCCAACGCCGCAGCGTCGCCCGCGACTATCTGCGGGACACGCCGGTCCAACTGGGAACCAGCCGGCTGGGACCCGATTTGGCCAATTATGGTGAACGGCTTGGCACGAACGGCTTCAATCTCGTCCGGCTCTTCAATCCCCGGCTGGTCGTGACCAATTCGACCTGCGCGGGCGTGCCCTTCCTCTTCCAGACACGGACCTCAGTGGGGGGCGGCCCGTCGCCCGAGGCGTTGGCGATCACCTCGGCGAACGGCACCGAAGTCCTGCCGACCATGGCGGTCCGGCAATTGGCCGCTTATCTGGCCAGCCTGAGCACGAGCGCGGAACTCCCCGAAGCCCCGCTGCCGGCCAAGGAGGAGGCCAAGTGATGAACCCGAATTTCCGATCCGGCTTCGGCCTGCTCAACTCGTTCCTGCTCACCGGCAGCGCCGCGCTGCTGGTGTGGGGCGGCCTCTACGTCGGCAAATACAGCGGGCGGTTCGACGGCAATGAGTTCAACGAACTGCCCTATGGCCGGCCGGCAAAGGTGGTCGCCGGCGCGAGCGATCCGTTGGCCGAGCAGAAGAAGGCCGGTCTGATTGCCTACGGCAAATCCTGCAATGCCTGCCATCAGGCGGACGGGATGGGCAATCCCGCGCTGTCCATTCCACACTTGGCCGGTTCCGACTGGGTGTCCGCCGAAGGTCCCAATCGCCTCATCCGCGTGGTGCTGCACGGATTGAAAGGCCCCATCAAGCTCAACGGCCAGGACTTCAATACCGGTGGCGTGGGCGCGATGAATCCTTGGCTGAAGACAGCCGACAATCCGGCCGGACTGACGCCCGCCGAAATCGCCGATGTCCTGACCTATGTTCGCAACGCCTGGGGCAACAAAGGCAGCGCGGTCACCGAAGATCAGGTCAAGGGCGTGATGGAGGCCGAAAAGGGCCGCGACGGTTCCGAATCGTGGACCTACGAGGAGATCATGAAGATTCCCGTCACCGGTGGTGGCGCCCCGGCCCCGACGGCGCTCACGGCGGACCAACTCAAGGAAGCCCTCAAGAAACTTTCCGCGGACGAGCTCAAGGCGCTGCTGGACGGCGTGAAGGCCAATTGATCGTCTGATTCCCCGATTTCCCGACAACGCGGGCCCAACGCCCGCGTTTTTTCGTTTCCGGTTCTTGCCCGCCATCCTCCCGGGGGCAATTTCCTTCCCGACTCATGCCGATGTTCTCCGACAACTTCCGCGAGCAGGTCCGTGCCGCCAGCGACATCGTGGATGTCATCGGCGGCTCCCTGCCGCTCAAGCGTGCCGGGGCGAACTTCGTCACGCTGTGCCCGTTCCATAAGGAGAAGTCGCCCAGCTTCAACGTCAACCCGGCCAAGCAGATCTTCCACTGCTTCGGCTGCCACAAGGGCGGCGACGTATTCCGGTTCGTGCAGGACTACGAGAACCTCACCTTTCCCGAGGCGCTCCAGCGGCTCGCCGAGCGGGCGCACATCCCGTTGGAGTTCGAGGATAATCCGACCGCGCAGCAGGCGCGTGGACTGAAGGATTCGCTGCTCAAACTGCACGAGGCGATCTGTGTCCGTTGGCAGGGCTGCCTGGCCACCGAAGCCGCCGGCCAAATCGCGCGCGACTACCTCGCCAAGCGTGGTGTCTCGGCCGAGGCGGTGAAGGAGTTCCGGCTCGGTGCCGCGCCCGAATCCTGGGACGACACGGTCAACTGGGCGAAGGCGAAGGGATTCCCGGCTGAGCTCTGCGAACAAGCGGGCCTCATCATCCGGAAGGAGGAAACCGGCCGGCATTACGACCGGTTCCGGGGCCGGCTCATGTTCCCGATCTGCGACGAGCAAGGCCGGGTGATCGCCTTCAGCGGCCGGATCCTTCAGGGCGACGAAAAGACGGCGAAGTATGTGAACTCGCCCGAGACCGCCATCTTCACCAAGGGCCGGGTGCTTTACGCGCTGGACAAGGCGAAGCGAGCCATCCTCGACGCTGGCCATGCCGTCGTGTGCGAGGGGCAGCTCGACACCATCGCCTGTCACGCGAACGGGCTGAAGCACGTCGTCGCGCCGCAGGGCACCGCCCTGACCCCGGAACACGCCCGCATTCTCAAGCGTTACGTGGACGAGGTGATCCTGTGCTTTGACGGCGACAAGGCCGGCCGCAACGCCAGCATCCGTTCCTTCGACGGGCTGCTTGGCTCCGGGCTGGCGGTGCGGGTCGCCACCATTCCGCCGCCCGACGATCCGGACAGCTACATCAAGGCCCACGGTGGGGAAACCTTCCGCGGCATCCTGAACCGGGCCGAAGGTTACTTCGACTTCCTCCTTCGGCACCTCGTCCTCGAAAACGACACCACCACCGACCGTGGCCGCATGGCGGTCGTGCGGGCGATGGGCGAAGCGGCCCACAAGACGGGCAACGCCGTGCTGCTCGACACCTACGCCCAGAAGACCGCGCAACGGCTCAGCGTCAACGTCGAGTCGGTCCGCACCGAGTTCCGCAAGGCCCGGCTCAATGCCGCCCCGGCGCGTGAAGACGCGAACGAACCGCCCATCGAGGAAAGCGCCGAACCGGAGGCGTTGCCTCGCCCGTCGGGCACCGAACTCTGGCTGCTCAAGCTCCTGCTCCTGGCGCCCGAGCACGCCCACTTCGCGGCCGACCATCTCGATCCCGGATGGATCACGCACCCGACCGTTCGCCGGATCGCCGCCGTCCATTTTTCCATGGGCACCGACGTGGCCGGGCTGATCTCGCAGTTCGAGGGCGACGATTTCGCCCGCTCGCTCATCTCGGAAAGCGCCAGCGAACAACGCGCCATTCCCGAGCCGGAAAAGCAGCTCGCCGACGTCATCCTGCGCCTGCGCAACGCCGCCCATGACGCCACGATGGCGAGCCTGACCTCGACGCTGGCCGACGCCTCGCTTCCCGACCAGGAACGCCTTGCCGCCCTGGCGGAGCAAAACCGCCTGCGGTCCGAGAAACGGAAGCCGCTGCATCCGCTGGGCGACGCGTAATCACTCCCAGCCCGCCCTACTGGAACCAGGTGAGCTCCGTCAGGTTGGTCCGGCCTCGGCCCGTGGCGTAGTCCCAATACACGGCGCTCGACCAACGCGCGGCGTGGCCGTCGAGGAACAGGAAATTTGCGCCGGTGCCGTGCAGGTTCGTGTGGGTAAACGTCCAGCCGCCGACCGCAGGCAGGTTCTTGCTGTCGAACAGCCAGACCAACGACCCGGGATTGGGCACGCTGCCGAGCTTCAGCGGACTGTCCGCCTCGAAGTCGCCCGTGTTGTCGGCGTAGGCATTCAGGCAGTAGTGGAAGAGATTGTTGCCGTTGCTGCGCCGGGCATTGGCCGGGCAAAGCCAAACGTTTCGGCCCGTCGCCACTTGGGCGTTGGTGCGCCAGGCCTGTTCGTGGTAGCGCGGCAGGCCGAGGACCTGTGGCAGTTGGATATACCAGCCGGTGTTGGTCTGCGTGGCCGTCGGATTGGGAAACCCTTCCGGCGGCAGCCGATCGCCGTTGTCGGTGGCGTAGAGATGCGTAGCGAGGCCCCACTGCTTCAGGTTGTTGAGGCACGCAATCTGGTGCGCCTTGGCCTTTGCCTTGCCCAGCGCCGGCAACAGCAGCGAAGCGAGGATGGCGATGATGGCAATGACGACGAGGAGCTCGATCAGCGTGAACGCTGCTCGGACACGGGAAGCCGTCGGGTGGATTTGGGCCGCCACAGTTTGCGTTCATGGAGCTACCAAGGCTCCCCGTCGCCGGCAAGCGGGCAGACCGACGATTCCGCCGATACTGCGCCGCGGTGCGGTCGGGTGGGGCCGGGCTCGACGGGACACGGCGTTGGTTCGGGCTTGCGTTGCCTCCGGGCGGTCCGGGGCCGTAGTTTCCGGCGGCCGTTGCCGCATGTATCTTCTCCTCCCGCTCCTCGCCGCGCTTTCGTTTGCGCTCGGCGCCCTGGTTTACAAGCGGGCGTATCAGGAAGGCGCCGGGTTGGTGCACCTCGCGGTGGTGAACAACGTGATCCTCGGGTTGACGTTCCTGCCGTTGCTGGCCTTTGAGTCGCAGCCGATCCCGTGGGCTGACTGGCACCTGCCGGTTTGGACGGCGCTGGCCTTCGCGGTGGGCCACTTGCTCAACGTGCTTTCGCTCCGGCTCGGCGACGTTTCGCTCGCGACCCCGCTGCTCGGCGCCAAGGTGATCTTCGTGGCGTTGGTTGGCGGCCTCGTCTTTGGCAACCGGCTGTCGGCCGCGCAATGGCTGAGCGCCGCCCTCGCGACGGCGGGTGTGGTGACCATGGGACTCACCGACTTCCGGAGTGGCGGCCGCGCGGGGCTCACCACGGTCACCGCCCTTGGCTGCGCCGCCGCGTTCGCCTTCACCGACACGATGATCCAGGCCTGGGGTTCGCGGTTCGGAGCGTGGGGTTTCCTGCCGCTCCTGTTCGCCGCGGTCGGCGTGCTGTCGCTGGGCATGATGCCGTATTTCGGGATCGCGTCGCTGCGGGCGCCGCGCCGGGCCTGGTGCTGGATCCTCGCCGGCGTGGCGCTGTCCGGGCTCCAGGCCATCATCATCACCGGCACCATCGCCGTGTGGAAGGACGCGGCCGGTGTGAACGTGGTCTATGCCACTCGCGGCCTATGGAGCATCACCTTGGTGTGGCTCGTCGGCCATCGCCTGCGGAACACCGAACGCCACACCACGGGCGGCCGCATCATGGCGCAACGCCTGGCCGGGGCCGCCCTGATCCTCGTGGCGGTCGCCCTCACCGTCGGGACCAACCCACGTTGACCCCTTGGCCGCACCCCGCCGCCGCTAGGGGAGGACCATGCGCCCGAGCGGCAGCCAGCCGGTGTCGGCCGAGTCCGGATACCGATTTGCAAACCGGAGCGGCTTTCCGCCGCGAAGCGGCTGAGGCACCCCGAGGGCGAGCGTGATTTCGCCCGCGATGGAGGCGGGCAGGATGACTTTGGCGGTGCCGGTCGCCGGTTGGCCGGGCAGCAGGTGCCGGAGCGACAGGGAGCCAACCTCGGCCGTGACTTCGCCGCCGGCCGCATCGCTGACCCTCAGCCGCACCGGCCAGTCGGCATAAAGCGGCGCGACGCCCCGATTGGTGAGCGTCACCGCGAAGTTCAACTCCCGGCCGGCCAAGACGACGGACGCCTCAAGCACCTGAAACTCGTAACCGAGGCTCCTTGCCGCGGCCAATGCGCGCTCGCGTTCGGCCGGCGTCTGGGGGCGGGACGTGCTGGTGTCCATCAGCCACGTGGCGTGGGTTTCCGTGACGCAGCGGGCAAAATCCTGGCCTTCCCGGCAGCCGGTCTCCTGCCACAGGCACGGCCAGAGCTCGGGCCGGATTTCGCCGCCGATCGGCGCGGTGCGCCAGCGCTCCAGGGCGGCGGCGCCGGCCTTGCGCAGGGCTGCGAGGTAGAACCAGTCGTCGGCCCGACGACCCGTATCCAGCGTGGCCCACCCGAACGAGTCGTCGTGATACCCGAAGTTACGCCGCCCGTTCGCGGCGTGGGCCCGGTCCGTGTCCCCTGCCGGATATCGCAGCAACACTGGCGTCTTCCGGAAGGCGGCTTCATAGGCATCCATGACCTCCGCCTGCACGGCTTTGGACGCGAACCACTCGGTGTGCGGGTGGCAATGCCACTCGCCCCAGGTGCCCAGCAGGCCCGCCGTGAGGAAGCCCAGGCGCGGATCGCCGTCGTAACGGGCGCCGAGGGCGGCGATGAAATTCGTGAGCGCGGCCCGCAGGCGCGGGTCTTCGTAGTCCGGCGTGTGGTCGAGCGCGGGCGGCAGCGGTTGCGTGTTGGTGTTGGTCCAGGCATGCAGCGTCAGTCCGGCTTCCAGCAGATACTTCGGGACGCCACTGGGTTTGCGGGGATACTCGAGGTAGACGCGGAACACGCCCTGGCAGCCGCGGGACGCGATGTCGTCGAGCAACCGCTCCAACGGCGTCCATTGGAAATTCGTTGGCCCCACCATCAGCGCGGCGAGCGGCAGGTATTGGAATTCCAGGGAATGCGGAAACGCCGTTCCGCGGCCCGCATACGGCACGAACCCCTTCAACGGGTTGTCGGCAGGGGCGGGGGCGTATTCGGGCCGGAAGACCATGGGTTTGGCCGCGGCGAGTTGGGCCGGAAGCCCAAACCACGCGACGGCGAGCACCACGGCGAGCAGCGAGCAGGCGGCTTTCATTGGTCGGTTCCGCGCTGGCATCGCGACTTATGCCCGGCGCCAGCGTCCCCGTGGCTAGCCGTTTGCCGTCCGGAATTGAAGGGGCATTTGCGCGCTCTCTAAGGTGCTGCCGGAATCTTGCCGGCAGCACTTCATTGGCGCCGGGGCAGTCCGCGCTTTCCGCGACGCGGATTCTGGGGCATTCCTCGGCCGCGCGCCGCACCCGCATGAAGCTCCTGTTCTCCGAAGCCACGCCCGACTACGCGCATTACTGCTACCCCTATTCCGTCTGGGGTTTCCTGGAGGCGGGCGAAACTCCGGCCGATGCCTACGCGGCCGGCTTCCTGCCGGGATTGCCTTCGCTCGAACGGTTCTACCTCGCGCGCCACCTCCGCGTGCCGCTCGCCGGTTGGCGGCCGAGTTCGGAAAATCGGCGGGTGCTGCGAAAGGCCGAAGGGCTGCGCTGCGAACTCGTGCCCCGCGCGGATTTTGCCTACACCGCGGAACGCCGCGCCGCGTGGCTGGACTACGCCGCCGCCAAGTGGGGCGAAGGCATCATGCCCGGCGAACGCCTCGACCGGCTCATGGCCGGCGCGGTGATCAGCCATGTCCTGCACTTCACCGATGCCGCGGGGGCCGACGCCGGGAGCGCGCTGTGTTACGTCGAGGCGCCGTGGTTGGCGCATTACTACTACGCGTTCTATCCGCTGGGCACCGAAACCAAACACCACGGCATGGCGATGATGACCCACGCGGTGGGCGCGTTCGCGGCGCTGGGGCTCGGGCACCTCTACCTCGGCACCTGTTACTCCGAGATGGCGCTCTACAAGACGCAGTTCGAGCCGCTGGAGTTCTTCAACGGCTTCCGCTGGTCGCGTGATGTGGCCGAGCTGAAGCACTTGGTTCGCCGTCAATTGCCCGCGGGTAAACACCGCCTCGAAACGCCGGAGTTCCTCGCCTTCCAGCCGGGACCGCCCGCGGAATTGGCCGCGCAGGGCACGTTTCGAACCGGCCCGGTCAGTCCTTGAGCCAAGTCACGAAGCGGAAGGGGTCCCCGTGCCAGATCGCGAGGGTCAGGCCCCAGCCGAGGGCGAACCACGCCAGTTGCCGGAGGTGAAATTGCCAGCTTCCGCGCGTGGCCCGGAAACACAGCAGAATTCCCCCCGCGATCGGCGCCACGAACAGGCTGTGGGCGAACAGCCACAACTCGACCAAGCTGTGGGCGTTAGAAGCGAAGGTCCGGTAATCTTCCCGCATGGGCTCGGGCCAATGGCCGACGCCGAGCCGAACGTGAAGCATCAGGGTGACAAGGCCGGCCGTCATGGCCAGCGGGCCTAGGGCGCACAGCCACGAAGGCCAGGCGACTTCCGGAACAGCGGGCTGCGGTGGCGACGGGAAATCGACGGCGGAATGGGTGGCTTCCATGACGGCATTTCTTTTGGTTGGGAATTCAGCGGGTTTTCCCGCGCCGTTGGCTTCGCCGACGGCCGAGCCACAGCAGGACTCCCGTCCCCACGCCGAGGAGCGCCCAGGTTGCCGGTTCCGGCACCACCGACGGCGTTGTCAGCGGATCCACGGCGGTCAGGCCCGCTTCGTCGAATTGCTGCCGGTTTTCCAGCACCACGGCGCCGCTCACCGAGGTCACAAGTTGCCAGTCGCCCGCCAGCTTCACGGCCGCGTCGGTCCGTTTCGCGCGCCGGAGCCGTTCAATTTCGTCCGCCGCCCAGAGCCGGACAACGTGCCGTGACGCCGTGAGCGCGCCCGCGGGTTCGGCCACGACCCGCTCGCGGGTCCACTGCGTTCGGGGCCCGGCGCCCGTGGCTTCGCGCAGCACCCGGACGAGATCGTCAGTCAGCGACCCCAATCGCGGCACCGTGGCGTAGGTTGCGAGATCGGCGAGTTCCTTGGCCGGTTTGTTCGGGCCTAGGCCCGCCTGGCAATCCAGCAGCCGGGTGCCGCCGGCCAGGGTGCGTTCCAGGCGTTGGCGGATGGCGAGGAAATCACCCGCCAGCACCGGCTGCGGCCCATGGATCCACAGCACCGTCCCGTCGCGCCGCTGGCCCGCCCAGTTCCACGCGGCGTCGAGTGCGAGCGTGGGATCGTGGCCCCCGGCAAAGGGAGGCAGCTTCGCGGCAAAACCCGCACCGGCTTCCGTGAACGGCACCGGGCCGTCGCCGCGGAATGCCTCGATCACGCCGTCGTGGGCCAGCCAGACGCCGACTTCCGCGCGGCCGCCGGCCTGTTCCAGCGCGGCACGCAGGGCGTCGGCCCAGGCCCGCCCGCCGCGCCCGCCGTCGAGCACGATCGCGAGGCGGCCGCCGGTCGGCCGGGTTTCCGCGGTGAGCCGTTGGCGGACCCAGGCGTTCGTGGCGGCGCGTTCGTCACGGACCCAGGCACCGGCATCAGCGGCGACGGTGCGTTTCAGGCGAATGACCGGAAAGGCGTCGGCGCCGGCGCGTTCGCTCACCGCGGCGTGCAGGGCATTGGAACGGCCCGCATCCGGCGTCCACCCGGTGGGCGGCGTCACCACGGGTTGCTGGGCCTCCAGCCAAGCGTGGTGCCGCAGGTCGGCGCGGATCGCGAAGTTGCGTTCCGCGAAGCGCGGCCAGACGAAGGCGACTTCGCCGGGAGCCACCGGGTTCAACGGCGCGGTGATGCCCAGGCGCACCTTCATCAGCCCGCCCCGGGGCGGCACCGGGAAACATTGCATGAGCACGCGGTCGGGTCCGGACGTGGTGACGAGGATGGGATCGCGCCGCTTCACGACGGCGACCTGCTGATACGCGGCGCGCACCTCGCCGCGCCCGGCGAACGCGGCCTCGCGTTCCTCGCCGTTCACCCAGAGCGTCACCCGCGACACCACGCCGCCCGGCGGTAACTGGATCTCGGCGCGGGCTTCGCGAGCCTGGAAATCGTGGTCGTTGCGGAACTCCAGCGTCCACTCCGTGTAACCCCAGCCATCGTTGGCGTTGCCCATGGCGTCGAGCCGCGACGCGTTCAGGGACAGGCCCGACACATGGCCGGCCACGGCCTCACCGCCGACCGCGTTGTCCCACTCGAAATCGCCGAGCATCCGCGCCCCGGGGCCCCGCAATCGGCTGAGCGGTGGCCGGACCGCATTGTAGGGCTGGCCGGTCACACGGAAGAAAACCGTCTGGACCTGCTCGGCGGGCAGATAACGGAGGTTCAGGAGATCGGCCCAGGTGTCTCGCGTCTGGCCGTAGCAGGCGCGCAATAGCGCCTCCTCGCTGCCGAAGCGACGCAGCGATTGGATGGCGCGAGTGGCTTCCTCGGGCGACTCCCACACCGCCTGGTCGAGCCAATGCCGGGTGAGCACGCCGGGCACGGACGGCGCGGCGAGCAACCCCAGCGCGGCCACCCAGCCGACCCAGCGGAACCGTGGTGGCACGGTGCCCGTGCGCGCGGCCTGCTGGCGCAATGCGGACCCCAGCACCAGCACGGAGATCCATCCCAGCAGCGGGGCCAGCGGCAGGAATCCGACCAGGAACACCACCCCGACGAGCGCGACCGGCGTCAGCGGCAGGAAGGCAAGGGCGTAGGCCCCGGTCACGCCGACGGCCACCGCCTGGGCCCACCACAGCCACGCCGGCACGGCGGTTGCCGTCTTCCGGAGGCGAAGCAGCGCGGCGGCGTTTGCCAACGGCACCAGCGCGATCAGCAGCGTGTGCAGCCACGTTGGCGTCGGGTCAAACACTTCGCCGGCACAGGCGTCGGTGTAGAGTTCGAAGCCCAGCGTGAAGGCGGGCAGGAGCACGCCAAATAGCCAGAGCAGGCCCCGCGCAGCGGCGGAAAGTGGGCGCTTGGCCGGGGCGTTGGCTGGCGCCGGGGCCACGGGGGTTGGTTTCGGGGTGGGTGATTCCGGGGCCACGGCAACCGGTTCGGCGAGGAGTTCCGGATCCAGCTTCGCCAGGATCCGGCGCACGTCCGTTTCCGTGACTACCGCCAGGCCGGCCGCGGCCGCCTCGCTCTCGATGTGACGGCGCAGGTCGCCGATGACCTCGTCGGCCTCCGCGCCGCTGGCGGTGAAGCGGGCGCGGTGCCGGTTCAGGTGCTGCTCCAGCACGGAGCGAGCGGTGTCGGTCCATTCGTTCATTGATTGCCTCCGAGCGTCTCGGTGCTGCGGTTCAAGGTTTCGAGGAAGGCACTCATCGTCTTCAGCGTGCGCCGTCCCTCGGGGGTGAGGCTGTAGTATTTGCGGGCCGGACCGGCGGCCGATTCCTCCAGGCGGGTGTTGACCAGGCCGGACACACGCAGGCGGGAGAGCAACGGGTAGAGCGTGCCCTCGGTGAGCCCGAGCCCGGGCACCGCGGACAGCTCCTTCACGAGCTCGTAACCGTAGCGTTCGCGCGTCGCGAGCGTGCGCAGGATGCACAGCTCGATCACGCCCTTGCGGACCTGCACCACCCAGTTGTCGAAGAAATCGGACATCGTTTCCGGCTCACGGCCGACAGCTACTCAGTAACGCAAGGTAGCTGGCCGCGCAAGTGTTCGGCGTGAAGGACCGCGGACGATTGGCCGGCGTTCAAACGGGATCCTCCGGGGGCGCGCGGAGCGCCAAGCAGGGAGCCGGGAGCAAAGGGCAAAGCGGGAAGCGGAAAAGGGGTAAGCGCGGGAAGCGCGGAGCACGGAGCGGGAAGCGGCAAGGGACGATGGTCAACAGGCGAGCGGGCGCCGGTCCACGGTGCGCGTTGAAAACAAAAAACCGGCGAAGTCCTCTAGGACTCCCGCCGGTGCCTGCCTCTGCCCGCTTGCCCGCTTGCCCGCTTGCCTCTTCACCCCGCGCTCCGTGCGCTTCCCCCTTCGCTGTTGGCTCCGTGCTCCCAGCTCGGCGTTCCGCGCCTCCCGCTTTGCTCTTTGCTCCCCGCTCCCCGCTCCCCGCTCGGCGCTCAATACGCATTCTTCCGGCTCACGAAGGTCTGGAACATGATCTGGAAATCCAGCATCAGGCTCCAGTTCTCCAGGTAATACAGGTCGTAACGCACCCGCTCCGTCAGGTCCGTGTCGCCGCGCAGGCCGTTCACCTGGGCCCAGCCCGTGATGCCCGGCTTGCTCATCAGGCGCGCGTTGTAGTGCGGGATCTCGTAGCTCAGCTTCTCCGAGTGGAACGTCCGTTCCGGCCGGGGCCCCACCAGGCTCATGTGCCCCACCAGCACGTTCCAGAACTGCGGCACCTCGTCCAGGTTCCAGCGCCGGATGAACGCCCCGATCCGCAGCAGCCGCGGATCATCCCGCAGCGTCGACTGGTTCAGGTGATCCGCCTTGTCCGAGCCCAGCTTCATGCTCCGCAGCTTCAGCATGCCAAACCGCCGCCCGCCCCGGCCCACCCGCTCCTGCCGGAACAGGATCGGCCCCGGCGACTCCAGCACGATCAACGTGCCCACCACCGCCATGATCGGCGCCGACAGCACCAGGCCCACCACCGCCCCGACCAGGTCCACCGACCGCTTCAGCACCCGGTTGCTGAACCGCTCCAGCGGCAGCTCCGCCACCCCGAGGATCGGCACCGCGCTGATCGTCTCCAATTGCAGGCCCGACACCAGGATCTGGAAATACGACGGGATCACCTTGAACTGCACCAACGCCCGGTCGCACAGGTTCGTCAGCGCCACGATCTCCTCCGTGCTGCCCCCCAGGTCCGCCAGGATCACCATGTCCACGTCCTGCTCCCGCAGCAGGTTCACCAAGTCGCCGGCCGACCCCAGGCAACGGATCTCCGTGCCCGTCGGCCGGGCAAATTCTCCCGCCAACGACGGCACGCACCCGCAGATGTCGTAAGGATGCGACGTGTCCGCATGGATGGCCGCCGCCAGCCGCGCCGCCTCGTCATTCCAGCCGATGAACAGCACCCGCTGCCGCAGGCTCGCCGCGATGAAGTCGGACTGCAGCAGCCGATGATACAATGCCCGCCACCCCAGCACCGCCGCCACCGCGCCCACCGAGGAGCTCAGCACGTAGATGCGCGAAATGGGCGGGTTGAACTTCAGCACCAGGCTCAGGCTCAGGTAAGCCAGCAGCCAGAACACCGACGCCCGCACCACGATGGCCGCCACCCGGCGAAACCGCAGCAGATTGCGCGTCCGGTAGAGCCGCAATTGCCCGAACGTCACCAGCAGCAGCAGCGCCCCGACGGCGATCACGCCGGCGTAATCCGACAACTGCCGGTCGACGAAATTGCCGCCCGTGGTCCACCACGATTCCTTGAACGGGATCAGGCCCGACTTGAACCGCAGCCAAAATCCGAACAGCAGCCCGGCTACGATCATCAGCAGGTCACCGAAGAAGGCGAGCGCCGTCAGCGTGTCCGTCTGGACATTGCGCCGACGGACCGGCACGGCCGGGGTGACGGCTCCGGGCGGGGGCACGGATGCATTCAATGTGGGCTGGATCTCCAAGGCAGGCGGAACAACGCGACCGACCCGCGGAACGTAAGCCGGTCGCTGGCAGGCGGGAAGGGGAAAGGCGGGCGGAGCCAAGGCGGCTTGGTGGCAAAAACAAAAGCCGGCGGAGTCTTGGTGGACTCACGCCGGCTTATGCAGTTTCCCGGGTAACGGGCGTGGTTCACGCCCCTCGTTTAACCTTTTTCCGTTCCCCGCTCCCTGCTCCCTGCTCCTCCCCGCATTCAGTGAAAACTCTGCCGAGCCTCACCGCGCTGGCGGGCGACCATTTCGTCGTAAATCCATCGGTAAGTCTTCTCCATGCCAACCTTCAGTCGTGTATCAGGTTCCCAGCCAAAGGCCTGCCGGATCAGCGTATTGTCCGAATTGCGCCCATTCACTCCCTTGGGTGCATCCAGCTTGTAACGACGCTGCAGCTTGATCCCCGCAATTTCTTCCACGATGTCCACCAACTGGTTGATGGTTACCAATTCGCTCGAACCAATGTTGATCGGCTCAACAAAATCGCTGTGCGTCAGCATCTGGGTTCCCTTCAGGCAGTCGTCGATATACATGAACGACCGCGTCTGCTTTCCGTCACCCCAGATCTCGATCTCGTGCTTACCAGTCAGCACCGCCTGGATCACCTTGCGACACGTCGCGGCCGGCGCCTTTTCGCGGCCACCGTCGTAGGTGCCAAACGGGCCATAGACGTTGTGATACCGTGCCACGCGGGTCTGCACGCCGAAATCCTCGCGAAAATGCCGGCACATGCGTTCGCTGAAGAGCTTCTCCCAGCCATAACCGTCTTCCGGCAGCGCCGGATAGGCGTCTGCCTCCTTCAAGGCCGTCACATTGGCGTCCTTCTGCTTGTCACCGTTATACACGCAGGCGCTCGATGCGTAGAAGAACCGCTGCACACCGATGTCCTTGGCTGCCATGAGCAGGTGCGTGTTGATCAGCACGCTCAGCATGCACAGCCCCTTGTTCAGCTCGATGAAGCCCATGCCGCCCATGTCCGCGGCGTGGTTGTAGACCGTGTGGGCGCCTTGCAAGGCGGCGTAGCAGTCAGTTTTGTCCTCCAGGTCCAACACCAAGTTCTCCACGTCCGGGAACCGTTGATACCACTGCGACTGCGGTTTGCAGTCTGCGGACCGGATTCGGGTGAATCCTTGCCGACGGAGATCGGCCACCAGATGACCGCCGATGAACCCACCACCACCACACACCACCACGAGATCGTTTTTCATTCAGGGAGAATTCGCTGATCAGATAATAAGGTCTGTTCCGCCGAGGCAAGCATCGGAGCAAAGACGATTGTGTTCTCAATGCGAAAGGCCAGCTACGAGTCGCTCCAATTCGCGTTCATACTGGGGCAGGATAGCCTCCCGGTGATAGACTCGCGCCCGCTGGGCGGCCCGTTCCCCGAGCACCCTCAGTTCTTCCGGCGCCTCCTGCCAGCGTTGCAGCACCGCCCGCAGGCAGGCCGGATCATTGGGGGGCACCACGACCCCGAAACCGCCCGCCAGCACTTCCTCGGCGAGCGGACTTCGCTGGTCGCAGACCGCCAGCACCGGGGTGCCGGTGGCCAACGCGGGCAGGAGCTTGCTCGGCAAAAAATTCGCCCCCACGCCCGGACGTTGGGTCACCAGGCAGGCCGTGCAGGCCAGCAGGGCCGACAAATACGGTTCTTCGTCCAGCACCCCACCCAGTTCACACCCCGGCGTCTGGGCCACTTCCGCGGTGAGGCGCGCCCGCTCCGCTCCGCCGCCGTGGATGGCCAATTGCCAGCCCAGGTCGGCAATGGCGGCCGCCCGGAAATCGGCGAGAAAATCCGGCAACCCCTGCTTGATGCCCAAATTGCCGGAGTAGAACAGCCGTCGGCCATCGCGGGCCGGCGGGGCCGACGTTCGTTGGTCAATCCGACGCTGCAGGCTGCCATGGATCCAATTGGGCACGCCGAGGGTCCGGCGATCGGCACCCACGACCGCCTGCAGCTTGACCAGCATCTGGGGGCTGATCGTCAGCACGGTCCCGGCCGAACGCAGCGCCCAACGTTGCGTGGCGCGGAGCAGCCCGGCCAAGCCAGGCAGTTTCAGGATGCCCAATTCCAAGGCCGCCTCCACCACGAAGTCCTGCACCACGATCAGTCGGGGGATGGCCTTCCCGAGGTAGAGGAAACGCTGGGCGAGGCATTGCGAGAGCATCGGCAGCGCCGTCACCACGACCTCGGGGGTCCAGCCGGGATGCCGCCCCCGGCGGACGAGACTCAGCAGGAAACTCAGGTCGGAGAGCAGGCGCGACTTGCCGGTCGGCCGCTCCGGCACGTGCATCCGGACGCGCCGCACCGGGATTTCGCCCAGCCGTTCGTCGCGCACCGCCAACCCTTGATCCTCCGGCCGGAGCCGCCAGGCCGGGTAATACGAAAAGGTCGTGGTGACCCGCACGTCGTGCCCGCGCTCGCGGAGAAAATGGGCCAGGTCGGTGAACAGCGCCGCCCCGGCGAGTTCGTCCGGGGAAAACAGGTTGCTGATCAGGTGGATGCGCATCGGCTGGAAGGTCGGGAGGCCGGATCAACGACCGAACAGATGGTCCGCCTGGATCAGCCGGTCGCCATCAAACTGTTCGTTGATGCGCCGGAGCGGCCGGAACCCGTGGCCGGCGAGGAAGGCCGCCACCTCGGGATAAAGTGCCTGCCCGGTATAGAGCGGCACCTCGGAGCATTCCGCATAGACGTAGGCACATTGGCGCAGCGTTTCCGGCGCGCCGCGCAACACGCCCAGCTCGAACCCCTGCACATCGAGCTTGAGCAGGATGCGTTTCGCGGTGGCCCAGTGTGCTTTCAGGCTGTCCAACGTCACGACCTTGACCCGGTGGGTGCCGACTTCCTCGGTGCTGGGGAATAGCTTTGCCTGCAGTTCGCCGATGGGGAGCAGGGACGAACTGTCCTTTCGGCGGCTGATGTGCAGGTCGGCCTCACCGGGCTGATCGCCCAGCGCCAGCTCGTGCAGGACGATCCCGGGGCGGTTCGCGATCAGCTTGCGGTAGATCGCCGCCTCGCCGGGCTGAGGTTCGAAGGCATGGATCGGCACCTGGGGATGCGTTGCCCGGGCCACGAGGGAGAACTGGCCGCGGTTCGCGCCGACATCCAACAGCAGGTCCGGAGCAAGGCTGGCGAGCAACTCCCGGTGTTCAACGGCCGGTGCCACCCGGTTCGCCAAGGCACGCCAACACACTGGGTGGGCGAATGCGAATGCGAGCTTCTTGAGTTTCCGGATCATTGGTATCTTAAGTGGATGGGCGGCATCGCATCAGGGCCGTTTAAGCCGGTGCATCAACGCGAGCGCTCGATGGGCGACAATTCTCCGAATGGCACTCAACCCCCTTGCGGGGAGGCCAAGCTGCAATACCTCCCGCTGTAGCCGCCAACATTCCTTCAGACTCTGATCGGCTTTTGCCATGGAGTTTCCCCCCACGGTAAAGTCAGCAAGCGCACGATCAATATAGCAAGCCCTCGCTCCCTTTGCAAAACAACGTGCCGACACGTAGTAATCCGCGCTCACGGGATATGAAAGGTCATATGGCGGCACATCCAAGAACTCCCGCTGGTAAAACGTCGACTGATGCATGCCAGGCAGTCCATGCCGGATTGCGGGGGCCATTCGCCGGGGAGGGCGATATTTAAGATCGCCGTTGGCGAATCGCCAATTGGCCCCACCATAAAGTAGTTCCGGCCATCCTGCGTTCATCAGGCAATCACGAACGTCGGCCAGGCATTGAGCGTCGCTGAACGCGTCCCCTCCGTTCATGTAAACAACATACCGGCCTCGCGCCCGGGCAGTTCCCTTGTTCATCGCATCGTAGATCCCCCGGTCACGCTCACTCGACCAAGACAGATAAGGATGGCTCAGAGTTTTAAGGTAGGCCACCGTTCCATCGGTGGAGCCCCCATCCACCACGATCCACTCGAAGTTTCGCTCTGCCTGGTTGCGCACGGAGCCTTCGGTGCGGCGGATGCCCTCGGCATCATTGTAGACGACACTGACGACGGTGAAGAGAGGATGCTCGTCGATCATTGGTTGGGCGGCATTAGAATATCGAGCAATCGGCGACGCCCCGAACTGCGGTCGATGAGCAGTCTGAGGAAGCTGTAAGAATAGCCAATCAGGCGCCCGCCAGGGATGCGCTTCGCTCCCCCTTCCGAATAGTAGCGGGCGGAGTGAACTGCCGAAGCGTTGCTGCCGTGCTGCCTGAAGCCCGAAAGCACCGTCCCTGCCTGGTGCAAATTCGCTCCCGATTTGGCGAACCGCCTCCAGAGGTCCAGATCCCCGCCCCACTTCAGGTCCGCATTCAGTCCGCCAACCCGATTGAGGAGGGTCCGGCTGAAGAATGTCGACTCCTGTTGGATCGTTCCCAATCCAAGCCCACTATACCATCCCTTCGCAATCCACTGCCGGCGATACTGCGGAGCGACGTTGGCGACCCAGGCTAGACGGCTTTCCGCATCCATTACCGAAGGAATCCCTGTCACCCATTCACATCCGGGAACCGCCCTGAAATATTCCCCGACGCAACGGAGGCACCACGGCATCAGGACATCATCGGAATTGATCCACCCAAGCACTTCGCCCTGGGCGATCTTGAACCCTTTGTTGATGGCGTCATACATCCCACGGTCTTTACCGATCAGCAGGTGATTGATCAGGTCCCGGTTTGCCTCAAGAATGGCGATTGTTCCGTCAGTCGAGCCCCCATCGCAGACAATGTATTCCAACCCCGGATAGTTCTGCGCGCGGATGCTTGCCAATGCCTCCGGGAGGTATTTGGCCCCATTGAAAATGGGGGTTACCAACGAAACCCTGGGGAGCGGCTTGGACATTTATGCCAATCCTTCTTCGGGCCGGATCACTCGGCGGTTGCACAGCACCGAGACACCCCGGTTAAGGACTTTCCCCCACGGTGCGGCCTCCATGCCGTTGCTGGGGCAACCGGCCTCCTCGCAATACGCCCCGCGCATCCTGGCGCTGACTTGGGTCGCCGAGCTGGAGAACACGGCAAATACGCTGCTGACAGTTCGCAGATCGGCCAGGCCGGCAAACGCCTTCCACAGGTGATAATCGCCGGCGTATCGATAACGCCGAATAGTCTCGGCACCGCAGGCCTGCTCCCAGAGTGATCGCCGCCAGAACATGGCCTCCTGTTGAAGGAAACCCAGCTGACCGGCACGGTGCCACCCTCTCCGGATATTGCTTCGCAGATAGACGGGCGCCAATGGTGCGACCTTCACCACGCCCCCCGGAAACCCCAATGCAGGCAGGCCGATGATCCAAGCTACATCCGGGTTCCGGGCAAACACCCTCGCGACAGTCGATAGCGTCCACGGCAAGTAGTAGTCATCCGCCCCCAGCCAGGCCAGGATATCACCCTCGGCCTTCGCCATTCCTTTGGCCACCGCATCGTAGATGCCGGAGTCCGGCTCTTGAAACCACCGCAGGGCGGATGACGTGGCGTGCTCCCGCACCACCACGGACGTTGAGTCGGTGCTGCCCCCATCCTGAATGATGTGTTCGTATGGCACCGTTGATGCGGCAATCGACTCGATGGTTCGGCCAATTGTGGCGGCACCATTGAGGACCGGCGTTATGACGCTGATAAGCACTGGCTAGGGTGGAGGACCGTTTGGAGGATGCCCGGACCCATGCGGAATCAGACTCGCAGACACTCGCGTGCCCGGAGGGTGGAATACACCCGAAACAGAATCATTAGCCAACGATTTGAACGGGCCGGAGGTGGGCTGACCCCGCATTCGGCAGAGTATCTCTCCCGATGCCGTTCGCTGATCTGGCCCGGAGTTATCGCAAAGCCGGCCAGCACACTGGCCACGGTATGCAGACGAGCATGTTCAGCGAATCTGCGCCAAAGGTGGAAGTCCATCGCATACCCGCGGCCTCGGCCTTGTCCCTTTAGCAGGACCGACGCTCCACTGCGTTCCCACAGGGAGCGGCGCCAAAAGGTCGATTCCTGTTGGATAAAATCCAAATGCGCTCCGTTGTGCCATCCCCTGCGAACCAAGAACCGGGAATAAACCGGGGCATACAGGCTTACCTCAAGCGTGCCGCGGGAGGCGTGAAAAAGGCTTGGGATGCCAGTGATCCAGTCGACCTCGGGATGTTCCCGAAAGATCTTTTCCACGGTTGGCAATGTCCAAGGCAGGTAGAAATCGCCCGCGTTCAGCCACGCAAACACATCGCCCGACGCGACGGAAAAGCCCTGCTGAATTGCGTCATAGATACCTTCATCCGGCTGTGACACCAGGCGGCACGAATGGTGGGCTGGATGTTCGCGGACAATGGCACATGTTTCATCCGTGCTTCCCCCATCCATGACAATGTGCTCAAGGTCAACAGGTGACCCGCCTAACGAAGCCAGTGTCTTGCCGATATCCCGCGCACCATTAAAAACGGGCGTAACGATCGATATCCTCACGTCAGGTTGCCGGTCAGGGTCTTGGAATTCAGCACCGCCTCCAGGGTCGTCCTGGGAAATACATCCAATTTCGATTGCCGGGAAGCGTTGACAACGACGCGACCTGACTCCTCAAACGCGGCCTTCGCTAGCCGGAAGGCGCGCTCCTGCATATCCAGCCGCGGAATGGCCCATACTTCCCCAGGCTTCCGATAATCAGGATGAAAGTGATTGCGCTCACCGCGGCTTTCCAAGGCTACCTCATATCCCTTCTCCTTCGTCTCAACCTTCTTTGTGTCGACGTTGAAACTGAAATCAAGGCCCAACAGGACGATTTCGCGGAAACCCATGTAGTGTGCCAGTTGCAATTGGGCGTAGATCACGGTCCAACCGGAGGAAACTCGGAGCAGGGCATTCGTCGAAAAATGCCCTCCCGAAATTTCTACGCCGTCGCGCTCTTGGTCAAGCCACACGCCATTTTCGTAGGTTTCATGCAACCAGATTGCATCCGGATCTGATCCAAGCCATGGGCGGACTTCGTTCGAGAACAATTTTGTCAACGGTAACTCCCGAATCACCGCTGCATTGTTCAAAGCGACCAGTTTGTCGAAGACAAAATAGTAATTAGGCCGCCATTCCGTCTGATCAAACGCCAAGTAGACCTTATTGGATGCAAACGTTATCTCGTCCTTCAGCAAGGTAAGATCTTGAATGGATAAACTCGGACCATTGCCAAGCACAAACACCCGCTGATCGCGATAGCGGTTCTTTAGCGAACGAATCGAGTAACCATTCTTTGAAATGGGGACACCGAAGCCATGGAGGCCGTCGCGGCATATCTCGCGAATCTTCGGGATAACTCGTCGGCGTTTATTGATAATCTCAGAAATCATCTATCATTGCAATTTAGTATGTGATCGTGGGCGTGAATGTTCACGCAGGATTGGCGCTTAACAAAGTTCCGTGCGCGGACATATCCGTGTCCGTTGGAACAGCATGCGATCGGCCGGCGAATGCCAAAGCGCCAATTACTGGGAAAGAAGCAAAACAGAACGTTTCAAGGTTGGAAATCCCACTATCCATAACGCTTGTTGAAAGCCAAAGAACCATGTTCAACAATGCGGCTTCCAACAGCCCGCCTCCAGGTGATTGAAGTCGAGAAGTCGTTTCCAGGGTCTTGAATCCATATCGCAGGAGAAACATTATGCTGAGTAGCGCTGATCCACCAACGACGATACCGTGGTCAATCAGGAAATCGAAGCTGGCTGAATGGTAAGGCATCCGATAGCCACCGGTTTTATATACACCAAGCGCGTCCTGTGCGTCGCGATAAACCGGCCCCTCCCCAATAAGCAATACAGTTGAATCAAGGAGGCGTTGCCCGCCATATTCATAGAGCAATGTGCGTTCGCTTAGAGTATCAGATTCGCCTGTTTTACTTCCGAGCGCCTCCAGCAATCGTTCCGGCGCAATAAATGCGATCACGTCATGGCCGATGCCAATCGCAAAGGAGGTTGGAAAGACCAGCATCAAGACTACCAATGAATACGACATCAGACGTCGGAGCCGCAGGCTCTTTAGGACAATCCATGCGCAGGCAGTTGCAATGATCAATATATTTGCACGGAACTGGGTCTTGAAGGCAGCGTAGGCACAAAAAGAGAAGGATACGCCAAGCAACGCTGCGACGACTGGAGTATTCGATAGCTTTCGAATGTTCGAGGCAAAGTAGTTCAAGATTCCACCCATTGCGACAACACAGGTCATCGAGAAGAAGGCATTGCTTCTTGCAAGTGGAGGCAACCATCGAAACTCCGCTATGTCGAAACGTGACTCCCCGAATACGAACTCTCGGCCGATGAATATGAATCGGTCTGCCACGAGATTGACTCCCGCATACAAGCCAACCGCTATGTAAAAAATTATCAGAGACGCTGGATTATGTGTATGCGGGGCAATGAACAGCAACGCAAGTGAAGCAACCAATGCCGCATTCAATCCTGAGAGGCTCTGTGCACCCATTGTTCCGGATTCCAAATTGGCGTCGAACCACAACTCAGCCGCGGCTCTAACAAGAAAGTATGCTACATAGGAAGCAACAAGGACTGGTAGCCAACGCTGGTTCCGCGGTATGCCAGCTGGCACTCTCCATGCGTCGCGAAGCTTTGCGCTCAGTGCCGCAGCGCACAGGAAAACCAGCCCCCAAGCGATGGGAATGAAGCGACGTCCAGTCAACGGCCAAAGCGACAATATGGCTGCTAGAAATGCCGAACAACTGATTACCTGTATGCTATTCACTGGGGCGGAGTGGTGTGGGTTGTGGCGCGCGAGCAAGCTTCAATTCTCAGGTCGCTGGAAGAGATACTTTCCAAAAAGGCGATGATACGGCAGCAGCCATTCAAGCAGTGCGATTAGCTTTGTGAATCGGCTTAACTGCAGATAGCTTGGCTGGTAGCGCACGGCAATGTTCTTGAAGCCAAAACTTTCAATGAGGTTGATTACCTCTCGAGGTGTAAATTCTCTTAAATGCCCATAGTAGCCATATTTTGCTGTGCTTCGTTCATACTGAGCCCGGACAGTTTCGTAGGGTTTTGATGCTAGGCCGGATCCAAGCAGGAAGATTGCGACAAAGCCAGATAGTGACCGGATGTTCGGCGTGGTGACAAGTAGGTGTCCATTTGGGGCGACACAATCAGAAACCCTCCCTACTGCCGATAACAGGTTGCCGGAAAGATGTTCGATAACCTCATTGAAGCAAACGAGGTTAAATCCGTGAGTTAAGGAGGGGTCACACTGGTTCAGCAGATCTAGATCCAGAAACTGGATGCCGCGCTTCTTAAAGAATGGAGCAAATGCCGATGCATTAGGATCTGCGACAGTTATGTCCGAATAGCCATGTTCAACCAAAAGCGCCGCCAAGAGTGGCGGCACTGCTCCAATGTCAAGTATACGCGAGGACTTAGGGATTGTCTGGCATATAAACGTGAAGTCGGCATGGATTCTGGGCCAATTTCCCGACATATAGCTGCGATACCAGTCATGGTTTCCGTGACATCCCTGAAGAATGTCTTCGATTAGCGAATGCTTTGGTGTCATGGACGTATCGGTCGGGTGGGCATTAGCGAAGGAGATTGTAGACGAGGCAGGCGGTGGCCATTAGTATAGCATTTGGTAGAAATACAATCCTGTCGAATGACCAGAATGTGAGACTGTGCCGTTGATAACTATGCTTAGCGGAATACCACGAAAAGAAGGTCAAATGGGCCACTATCATAGCGATTGGAAATGCATATATTCCAACCGAGTGATAACTGGCCTGTAATGTAATTCCAAAGATTAGCAGGAAACCAATTCCTGCGGTATGGGATGCAACTGAGTTGGCAATTGCCACCATATTCTGGTGCATTCCGCCATATCGTTCCAGAAATGCGCCTATGCCCATCAAGGTCCACAATGCAGGTTCGGCGAAGGTTGTTTTGCTTTTGATAGTTGACAGTGCAATGTCTGCGAGACAGCCAATTGAAAAGAATCCAACAGTAAATGTAGAGTAGGACAGCCTCATTCCTCTGGCCGCGGCCATTTTAAGCTCTTCACCACGTTTTGCCGCCCACATTGCCGATAGCGCGGGTATCCGGCTGTAAAATGGAGCCTGGGCGGTGGTTCTGAGGATGTTTAGCAGCTGACTCGAAAATAGATACGTTGCCACCCGTTTTGGCTCACCAATCTGGGCATAAAGTAGTCCTGACGCTTGCAGCGCCCCGTTATAGACCATTGTTCCAATTCCAAACCTCCAAGTGCTCGGCCAGATCGACTTCAGGGTGTCTGATATTTCAGTGTGTGAGCAGGGAGTATCATATGTCGCCTTTGGGAACAGGCGGATTAACAGAATATGGCAGCGGAATGTGGAGATGACATTCCACACCTGGGCGGACAATACGACGCCAGCGAGGCCTCCACCGAGGAGAAGTGTCGTCACATTGCTTGCTATGGCGCAAAGGTTAAGTAGTGCGTCCCACCTACGGATTAATGCGACGTGACCCGATCCCTGAAGGAAGGATAGATATAGGTTGGAATATATCGTTGTAGGCGAGAGGAGAAGTGTGGCTATCCAGGCAATCCAGCCATGGCTGGGCGAGTTGAGAAGTCCGATCGGCCTGATTAGCGTGCAGGTCCCCCATATTGCCATCAAGAATGCAGACCCAAGCGCCATTCGGAGGTAGACGTAGCGCATTGTTGCATAAAGCGTTGCTAGCTGCGTTTTTGTGTTTTGGGCTGTCGCATATGCTACTGACCGGGTGAACGAAGGGTTGAACCCGAGGTCAATGAGGCTGTTCAATGATGCAATTGTTGCGAGCAGATACCATATTGAGACTTCCTCAGGGGTTAGCCTTCGTAGCAGGACTGGCAGACTTATTACGGCGCCCAAAGAACGCAACAGGATGCTGGCCCAAGTTGTAATCGTAGGCGATTCCCATATTCGATCTCGGAGCGTCGTTAGGGTTATACGATGTATTGCTGACATAATGTCGGTCAGCAGTGCGGTTGGCTCGGCAACCGGTCGTGGAGGTCGTCGCGGTGGTGGCGCTCCTCCTGGTAAACGGTGTCGATCAGGCGCATCACCTTGAGGGCATCCCCGGAATTGCCGCTCGCGACGGGCAGGTCGTCGCGGACGCAGTTCAGGAAATAGTCCGTCTCGTCGAACCAGGAGTTATCCAGATGGAAGGTGGTCTTCTCCTCGTCTTCCCACGTGGCGGCCGGCGCCACCGAGCGGTTCTTGGCAATGGTCAGCACCTCGTCGCCGTAGCTGCCCGAGGAGGTCTTCAGACCGTTGAGGACCAGGTAACCCCGTTCCAGGAACACCTCGATGGAGAACATGTGCCGCCACTGCGTCATGGTGCTGTGCAGCGAGGCCACCACGCCGGTCTGCCGGTTCCGGAGGTTCACGAACACGTTGTCCTCGATGCCCTCCAGCTTCCAGAACAGGCTGGAGACCATGCCCTGGACCTCGTCGAATTCTCCGGCCAGCAGCAGGAACAGGTCGAGCATGTGGATGCCCTGGTCGAGCAGGATGCCCCCGCCCGCGAGTTCCTTCTTCGCCCGCCAGGTGCCGAAATAATTGTGGTCCACGCTTTTGCCGTAGCGGCCGCGCATCCAGAGCAGCCGCCCGTATTGGCCGGAATCCACCATGCGTTTGATGGTGCGGATGGATTCGTGGTGCCGGTGGTTGAAGCCATACATCAGCTTGCGGCCCGTGGCCTGTTCAACCGCCCGGATCTCCTCGACCTCGGCCGCGGTGAAGGCCGGCGGTTTTTCGCAGAACACATGCTTGCCGGCCTGCATGGCGGCGATGGCGAGCGGTTTGTTCTGGTGGTTGGGCGTGCAGATGAACACTGCCTGCACGTCGGGATGCCCATAGACCGCCTCGGGCGTCGCGGCGACCGCGAGGCCCTGGAAGTCGGCGGCGTAGGGGTCGTGGGCCAGCACCACGCGGCCCTTGCCGGTGGCGTTGATGGCGGCCAGGCGGGTCTGGCCCATTTTGCCAAAACCGATCAGCCCGATGCGGATCAGGGGGGCGGTGACGCTGGATTCAGGCATGGCGGATTATTGGACGAGGGCGGCGGGAATCTTGACCACGACCTTGCGGACAGCCGTGAGGGAGCGGATTTGCAACTGGGGCAGGTGCGGCTCGCCCGGAAACAACACCGTGAACCGGCCGGCGAGATTCTCCACCAGGGCGACGCAGTGAGCCGGGGTCACAAAGTGTTCGACCTCCTTCTCCGCGGAGTAGTCGTGGAGCGGGGTTAGCTCCGCCGGCGCGGCTAATTCGATGCCTTCGCCGCCTTCAACAGTGAATTGCACGTCAATGGTCTGCCGGTGCGCTTCGTAGCGGGCGGTCTCGCGGGTCTTGAGCGGATAACTCATCACCCGGGCATAGAACCCCTCCTCGCCCAGCGGGTGGAATCCCTCGGTGGCGGTGGCGGCGTGATTTTCGAGCCAGGCAAAGGCGGTGGCCCAGACCCGGTGCTCGGCCAGGCCGGGATAAGTCCGCCAGCGGTTCAGGGAATCGTGGATCATGTTCAGTGGGTTTGGGGCCCGGCGGGGCTCCAGTAAGTGGGGGTGCCGGCCGCGGCTCCGGCCGCCCGGCGGGCCAGCAGCAGCGCCTCGGCCAGGCGGAAGTCCTTCTCCTCGCTGATCTTCACCGCCTTGAGCGGTTCCATCGGCCAGAGCAGGCGGTTCTCGCCGCAGTAGCCGCCCTTGAACTGCTGGTAAAGTTCCCGGAATTTGGCGGCGTTCCACACCGTGATGGCCCAGTTGCAGACCTGGACCCGGGGATTCAGTTGCGAGGGCGCCAGCGGACCGCGCGGATCAATGTTGATGGCCCGACCCTCGGAGAAGGTCTGCATCTGGGTTTCGCTGCACGAAATCAGCGTGTCCGCGGCGGATTCGGCAAAGGCGGCCAGGGCGGCGGTGACGTCGTCGGGCGTGAGCAGCGGGCAGACCGGGCTGATCATCACCAGCGTGTCCATGGGTTTGGCCTCGATCAGGTCGATCGTGAAGTCGTCGCCCGTCGCGGTGTCGGAACCGAGGTGTTCCGGCCGCCGGTAGACCCGGCAGCCCAGCGACTCCGCATAGGCGGCGATCCGGTCCGAATCCGTGTTGACGTAAACCTCGTCGAGGCCGGCGGACGCCAGCGCCGTCTCGATGGCGTAGCCGATCATCGGCTTGCCCGCGAGGTAACGCAGGTTCTTGGCCGGGACACGTTTGCTCCCGCCGCGGGCGGGAATGTGGGCGATGACTTTTCCGAGTTTCATGGGGTGTGAGGGGCCGTTACCTGCCGGTAATGCTCGAAGCAGCCGGCGATGACCGCGCGGACGCGGTCATCCAAGGCGACCTTGGTCAGGAACATGTCGCCCAGTCCGCGGGTCAGTATGACCCGGACATCGTGGCCGACGTTCTTCTTGTCCTTGCGCAGCAGGTCCAGGTAACGCTCGAGCTCGATGGCTCCGGGCACCGTGGGGCGCCAGTTGCGGGCGAGCAGCACGCGCATTTCCGCCGCCTCCGCGGGGGTGATCAGGCCCAGCGCCGCCGAGACGTGGTTGGCGATGTCCATGCCGAAGCAGATGGCAATGCCGTGGGGAATGGCGTAGTCGGTGTAGCTTTCCAGCGCGTGCCCGAACGAATGGCCGTAATTGAAGACGTTCCGCGGACCCTCGTCGAACTCGTCCCGTTCAATCATGGCCTGCTTGATTTCCAAGCTGCGCCGGATCAGCCCGCGCAGCACCGCGCGATCGGTGAAGGCTTGGTCGTATTCACGGCTGACCCGCTCGAAATCCGGCCGGCCGGTGAGCAGGAAATAGTGGAACATCTCGCCCAGCCCGGAGCGGAATTCGTCGCGCGGCAGGGTGTCGAGCCACGAAAGGTCGTTCAGGATCAGCACCGGCGGATGGAAGCCGCCAATCTGGTTCTTGAAGGGGCCGAAATTGATCGACGTCTTGCTGCCGATGCAACTGTCGCACTGCGACAGCAGGTTGGTCGGCACGAAGATCCAGCCCACGCCCCGATAGAGAATCGACGCGATGAAGGCCGTCACATCCTGCGTGATGCCGCCGCCGATGGCCACCAACCGGTGGTTCTTGCGGAAACCGCCACGGATGAGCCGGTCAATGATGGGCTCGACTGCCTGGTAACTCTTCTGCGGTTCCGCCGGGGTCAGCAGGAGGTGCGGATGGTCGCGGCGGAAGGCGTCGAGCCGCGGTGCGTGCAACCGCGCGAGGTTCTCGTCGATGATGAGGAAATCGCCCTCCCGAAGTTCGGCCTTCAGGGGCGCGGCGAAGTCGTCCACGAAGCGGACCTCGTAGCGGCCGCGGAATGAGCGGATGGTCAGGGTGTCAGACAAGGGTGAATCCTCCGTCCACGACGAGGTTTTGTCCCGTCAGGTAGGTGTTGCGGCGGCTGGCCAGGAACAGGGCCACCGCGGCGATTTCCGCCGGTTGGGCCATCCGTTGCAATGGAATCTGTGCGGTCAGGGCCGTTTGTTCCTCCGGCTTGAGGCTGCGAGCCGTGAGTTCCGTGAGCGTGAACCCGGGCGAAAGGGCATTCACCAGGATTCCGGCCGGAGCCAGCTCCACGGCCAAGGCCCGGGTCAGCCCGACCAATCCGGTCTTGGCGGCGCTGTAGGCGCTGCGTTTGGCCTTCGTTGCCACGCTCCAGATCGACGCGAGGTTGATGATCCGGCCGCCGCCTTGGCGTCGCATCACCGGGGCGACCGCCTGGCTCAGGCGGAACGGGCCGTGATAGGAAACCCGGGCCACCCGGTCGAACTCCTCCGGGGTCAGCTCCTCCAGGGATTTGATGATGTTGATGCCTGCGTTGTTGATGAGGACATCCACGCGGTCCCGGCTGGCCAAATGGCGGCAGAACCGCTCCGTGGACCCGGCGTCGGTGAGGTCCAGTGGCTGGTATTCGCCGATCAGGTCGGCGGGTGGCACCGGACCGGTGCCGGTCACCACAACTTGGGCGCCGGCCGCGTGAAAGGCTTCGGCAAACGCCCGGCCGATGCCGCGGGTGCCGCCGGTGATGACGACGGTTTGCTGGGAAAATTCCATGGCGGAGGTTGTCAGGTGGTCGGATTTGGTCGGATTCAGTCGGATTGCCTGCCTGGACCCTCAGACCGGACGGCCGAGGTCCCGGAGCAAGTTGCGGACGGCCTCGCTTTCCATCTGCAATCGGCAGCGCCGCGTGTAGGTGCAGGTGTGGGGGGTGAGCAGGACTTGGGGAAACCGCAGCAACGGTCCCGTGTAAGGTTCCTTCCAGAAGGCGTCAAACCAGGCCTTGCCCACTTGTCCCGCTTCCAGGGCGGCCACCAGCGCCGCCTCGTCCACCAGTTCACCGCGGGCGGAGTTCAGCACGATCAGGCCGGGTTTGGCCGCCGCGAATTCGTTCGCGCCCAACAGGGCCCGGTCGCCGCTCGCGTGGAGCGAGACCACGTCGGCCTCCGCCAAGCCGGCCAAAAGTTCCACGCGGGGAAACTCGCAGGGCGCGTCGGCCGGCAGGAACGGATCGCACACCCGGAGCGAGCAACCGAGCGCGGCCAACTGGGCGGCGACGGCCCGGCCGATCCGGCCATAACCGACCACCAGCACGGTCAGTTCCCGGAGACTGCGGGAAATCTGTTTGGGCCATTGGCCGGCATGCAGCGCGCGGTTCATGGGTTCCAATTCCCGCGCCAGGCTGAGCAGGGCGGCCAAGGTCATTTCCGCCACCGCCTCGGTCGGGCCATCCGGCGTGTAGCTGAACGCGATGCCCAGCTCCCGGCAGGCGGCGACATCCACGTTGGTGATGCCGATGCCGACCCGGGCGACCGCCTTAAGCGTGGGGTGGGCGGCCTCCAGCACCCGGCGGTTCAACGGCTCCAAGCCGGCGAGCAATCCGTCCAGCTTCTCACCGGTGAGGTAGGCGATGATTTCCGCCTCCGTCAGCCGCTTGCCGGTGGGGTTGGGCACCACGGTGATGCCCGCCCGCTGGAGCAGTTCCAGCGGCGTCTTGTCTTCTTGGGCGAACGTGGAGGGGCCAATGCCGATTTTCATGAAAGGGAAATGCGCGGAGTGCAGGGAGCGGGGAGCTTGAAGCTCGGAGCTGGGAGCAAAAGTGGGAAACGGGAGGAAGGTAAGCGGAGCGGGAGGAGCCAAGCGCTAGGAGCTAGGAGGGGGGAAGCGTTACCCCTTTCCACCTGCCGCTTCCCGCTCCAACGCGCTGGCGAGTTCCGCTCGTGTGAGGGTGGCGGTGCCGAGTTTCGCCACGACCAGGCCGGCGGCGACATTGGCGAGGTGAATCGCCGTCTCGGCGGCGACCCCGGTGGCCATCGCCGCCGTCAGGGTGGCAACCACGGTATCTCCGGCCCCGGAAACGTCGGCCACTTCGCGGGCCAGCGTCGGAAACCGATGTGACCGTCCGTCCCGCGCGGACCAAAGCATGCCTTCCTCGCTCAGGGTGATCACTAGGTGTTCCGGGGCGCAGCGTTCGTGGATGGCCTGGCAGACCGAGTCCAACGAACCGGCGGCCGCCGAGTCCCGGTCGAGGCCGGCCAACTGGAGCGCCTCGCCGCGATTGGGCGTCAGCAGGTTCAGCCCCCGGATCTCCAGCGGCGCCTTGGGTTTGGTGTCCAGGGCGATGAAGAGCGGCCGCCGCCGGGCGACCTCCCGGACGCAGTCCAACACCGGTTGGGTGATCACGCCCTTGGCGTAATCGGAAAGGATGATCGCGTCGTGCGCGGCGGCCCGTTCGGCCAGGAGTTCCAGCTGGGCCGGGCTCAGGGCGTAACGGTCGGGACGCGCTTCCCAGTCGAGGCGGCAGACTTGCTGGCGCTGGGCGACGACCCGGGTCTTGGTGATCGTGGTGACTTCGGGGCAGACCAGCTCCGGCCGAAGTGAGACCCCGTGCTGCCGGAGCAGGTCCAGCACCTCCCGGCCGGAGGCATCTTCGCCCACCGGTCCGAAGACCTCGGTCCGCACCCCGAGGGCGGCCAGGTTCAACGCCGCGTTGGCGGCACCCCCAGCGGTCGCCGATTCCCGCTGCACTTCCACCACGGGCACGGGGGCCTCGGGCGAAATCCGCCGGACGCCACCCCAGAGGTAGCGATCCAACATCACGTCACCGACCACGAGGACGGACACTTGATCCAGGAACGAGAGGTTCATCGGGGCGAGGCGAAAAAGCAGGGAGCGGGGAGCGGGGAGCGAAGCGGTAGGCGGAAGGCGGGAAGAGGTAAGAGCCAGAAGCAGGGAGCAGAGCGGAAAGGGCTATTGGAGGTCGGCTTCGAGTTGGGTCAGCCAGGCGTGGAGGATGAAGGTGTGGACTTCCTGGATGCGGGCGGTGACGGTGCTGGGAACGATGATTTCGTGGTCGGCCTTGCCTTTGGCCGCGCCGCCGGTCTTGCCGAGCACGGCAATCGTCTTCAGGCCACGGGCGCGCGCCGTTTCCAGCGCCAAGGTCAGGTTTGGCGAATTGCCGCTGGTGGTGAACACGACGAGGACGTCGCCGGGCCGGCCGAGGCCCTCCACCTGGCGCGAAAACAGGCGGTCAAAGCCGTAGTCATTGCCGATGCAGGTCAGCAGGGTCGGATCGGCACACAGGCAGACGGCCGGCAACGAAGGGCGTTCCTTGTCGAAGCGGCCGACCAATTCCTCGGCCAAGTGCAACGCGTCCGCCGCACTGCCGCCGTTGCCGGCGGTGAGCAGCTTGTGTCCCGCGGCGAGCGCCGACTGGATTTCCCTGCCGGCGGCCTCCACGGCGGGCAGCAACGGCCGGAACCGGTCGAGCGTGGCGATCAGGTCGTTCAGGGCAGTGGTGAGCATGGGGGAAGAGCCAGAAGCAGGGAGCGCCGAGCGGGGAGCAAAGCGGGAAGCGGGAAGGGGCAAACGGCAGGGAGCCCGAAGCAGCCGGCAAAGCAATAGCCGGGGAGCAGGGCAAAGTCAGGAGCGGAGGCGACGGATGAAGGCGAGGGTCATGCGGCTTTGTTCTTCGAGCTCGACCAACAGGTCCGGAAAGGAATCGCCCGGCAGTAGCTTTTCCGGTCGCAGGACGAGGAGAATATTGGCCACCTCGAAAACGGAACGGCGGGAAATGTTGAGAAATTGGGCAAACTCCGCGTCCGAGGTGCTGCCCGAACCCTCGGCAATGTTGTTGGTGATGCTGAGGGTGGCGGCCTGCAACTGCTCGGCGAACCGATAGCGCTTCCGCTCGTCCAACTGGTCGGCCAAGGCGAACAATGGCCGGCTCAGCGCCGCGCCCCGCTGCCAGACTTCCAAGTCCTGAAACCGAAACTGCTTCTCCGCCATGGCCTTGTTTTTTGCTTCGCGCTCCCCTGCTCCGGGCGCATCTGGATACTGCCCCCGTTGTCAGCCGTTGGACTCCCTCTCTTCCCGTGGCGGGAGGAGAGGGCTGGGGGGGAGGAGGCGGTCGGCGCGCGAAAGCCCCCCTCTCCCCGACCCTCTCCCCGCTCGTGCCTCGCAGGGCGAGGGAGAAATCGGGGGCAGCGACCAGTTACGCGCTCTCTGCCCCTTTGCCTTGCCGCCCGCTCCCCGCTTCGCGCCTTCTGCTCTCTGGTCCCCGCTCGGTGCTCCTAGCTCCCAGCTCAGTGCTCCGCGCTCCGCGCTCCCCTAAACCAGCTGACAAACTTCGGAATGCCGTCGGCGATCTTGGTCTTGGGATCGTAGCCCAGTAGCCGGCGGGCCTTGGAGATGTCGGCGTAGGTCACCGGCACGTCGCCAGGCTGGAGCGGTTGGTGGTCAATCAGGGCCGGTTTGCCGAGCGCCTGTTCGAGCAGTTGGATCAGTTCATCGAGCCGGACGGTTTGCGATTCGCCGAGGTTGAAGATTTCGTAGCCCAACGTCCGTTCGGTGCAGGCCACCACGCCGTCCACGATGTCTTCGACGAAGGTGTAGTCGCGCCGGGCCGAGCCGTCGCCGAACACCGGGATGGGCCGGCCGGCGTCGATCAGCGTGGCAAACTTGAAGATTGCGAGATCGGGGCGCTGGCGCGGGCCGTAGACGGTGAAGAACCGCAGCATGGCGACATCCAGCCCGTAGAGGTGATGGTAAACGTGACCCAACGCCTCGCACGCCAGCTTGCTCGCCGCGTAGGGCGAGATGGCGGAGAAGATCGGGTCGGCCTCGGAGAACGGCACCTTGGCATTGAGGCCGTAAACGGAGGACGAGCTGGCCAAGGTGAACTTGCGGCAGCCCGTGGCCCGCGCGGCTTCGAGCACGTTGACCGTGCCCTCCACGTTGACCCGCTGGTAGAGCGCCGGGTCCACCAAGCTGGGCCGGACGCCCGCGCGGGCCGCGAGGTGGATGACCTGGTCAAAGGGCGTCTGCTGGCAGAGCGCGTCCAGCGTGGGCCGATCGGTCAGGTCACCGCGCACGAACCGGAAGCGCGGGCCGCCGGTGGCGGTCAGCACGGCGAGGTTCGCGTGTTTGACGGCCGGATCGTAGAACGCGTTGAGGTCGTCCAACGCGGTGACTTGGTGCCCCGACTTCAGCAGGCGTTCCCCGACGTGGGAACCGATGAAGCCGGCGCCGCCGGTAATCAGGAAGTGCATGGAAGCGGGGAGCTAGAAAGCAGGGAGCAAGGAGCAGGGGGCGAGGAGCAAAGCGGGAAGCGCGGGGCGCGAAGTGGAAAGGAGCCTGGAGCCACGAGCTGGGAGCGAAGCGGAAAGGGCATTACGCAGGGCGACGAGGTTCCGAGGCTCACATTTTGGCTCGGCCGGAAACTGCCCGTTGTTAGCCGGCGGACTCCCTCTCTTCCTGCGGTGGGAGGAGAGGGCGGGGAGAGGAGGCGGTAAGCGCGAAAGCACCCCTCACCCCGGCCCTCTCCCCGCTCGTGCCTCGCAGGGCGAGGGTGAAATCGGGGGCAGTGTGCAGATACGCCCCCCTGCTCCCCGCTCCCAGCTCGGCGCTCTGTGCTCCCTGCTCCCTGCTTACGGGCGCGCTCCCCGCTCCGGGGCTCATCGCTTCGCCGCGCGGGCCTGGAGATCGGCGAGGTCGGCTTCCACCATCCAGCGGGTCAGGGCGGGCAGGTCCCGGTTGGGTTGCCAGCCGAGGTCACGCTCCGCCCGGGAGGCGTCGCCCACCAGTTGGGCGGGTTCCTGACCGCGGAGCAGGCGTTCGTCCCGGCGCAGATATTGGCGCCAATCCAGACCGACCACCGCGAAGGCCGCCTCGACGAACTGCTGAACCGAATGCAGCCGGCCGGTGGCGAACACGTAGTCGTTCGGCGTCGGATGCCGGAGTGACAGCCACATTCCGCGGACGTAGTCGCGGGCATCACCCCAGTCGCGGCAGGCGGAAGTGTCGCCCAGCACCAAGGCGTCCTGCTGGCCCAACCGGATGGCGGCGGCCGCCCGGGTAATCTTCCGCGTGACGAAGTTTTCGCCGCGCCGGGGGGATTCGTGGTTGTAGAGGAAGCCGTTGACCAGGAAGAGCCCGTGCTTTTCCCGGTAGATGCGGAGCAACTGGGCCGCGAAGGCCTTGGCCGCGCCGTAAGGATTGACCGGGGCCATTGGGGTGTCCTCGGTCTGCGGCACTTGCGTGGGGCGCCCGAACACTTCGGACGACGCGGCGTGGAAGAGCCGGGGCGGGGTCGCCAGGTCCCGCAGGATTTCCAGCAGACGCAGCGTCCCCATGGCCACACTTTCGACCGTGGATTCCGCGATCTCAAAACTCAGCCCGACGTGGCTTTGGCCGGCGAGGTGATAGACCTCGTCGGGCACTACCCGCACGAGGATCCGGCGCAGCGTGGTGGCGTCCTCCAGGTCGCAGTAATGGAGGAACAGCCGCCGGTTGTAGAGGTTCGGGTCGGCGTAGAGATGCCGGAGCCGGGACCGTTCCAGCGTGCTGGTGCGGCGCACCAACCCGTGGACTTCATAGCCCTGCTCCAGGAGCAGTTCCGTGAGGTAGGAACCGTCCTGTCCGGTAATGCCAGTGATGAGGGCGCGCATGGGAAGGGGGCAGCGAAGCGGGAAGGGGTAAGCGGGAAGCGGGGTAAGTGGCAGGCTATCGGCGTCTCGCTGAATTCTGCTCCTTACCCCTTACCGCCTGCCGCTTGGCCCGCCTCCGGCGGGATCAGTCGGGCCGGCGGACTTTGCCGGAGAGTTGGTCCTGGAGGAGCTTGAGGTCGGCGTCGGCCATCAGCTCGATGAGTTCCTTAAACTTGGTCTTGGGTTCCCAGCCCATCTGGCGTTTGGCCTTGGAGTAATCGCCGATCAGCAGCTCGACCTCGGCCGGGCGGTAATAGCGGGGATCAATCTCGACATGTTTGTGCCAATCGAGGCCGAGACGGCCGAACGCGACGTCCAGGCACTCGCGGATGGTGTGGGTCTCGTTGGTCGCGACCACGTAGTCGTCGCCCTCGGGCTGCTGGAGCATGAGCCACATGGCCTCGACGTATTCCTTGGCGTAACCCCAGTCGCGTTTGGCGTCGAGGTTGCCCATGAACAGCTTGTCCTGGAGGCCCAACTTGATGTGCGCCGCGGCCCGCGTGATCTTGCGGGTCACGAACGTCTCGCCCCGGCGCGGCGACTCGTGGTTGAACAGGATGCCGTTGCTCGCGTGCAGGCCGTAGGACTCGCGGTAGTTCACCGTGATCCAGTAGGAATAGACCTTCGCGCAGCCGTAGGGGCTGCGGGGATAGAACGGCGTGGTCTCCTTCTGCGGCACTTCCTGCACCAGCCCATACATCTCCGACGAGCTGGCCTGGTAGAACCGCGGCTGGATGCCGACTTCCCGGATCGCCTCCAGCAGGCGGATCGTGCCGGTGGCGGTGATGTCGGTGGTGTATTCCGGCGCGTCGAAGCTCACCCGCACGTGGCTCTGGGCGGCGAGGTTATAGACCTCGTCCGGCTGGATCTTGCCCAGCAGGCGCGACAGGTTGCTGCCGTCGGACAGGTCCCCGTAGTGCAGGTGGAAATTGTGCTTCGGGTAGTGCGGATCGGCATAGATGCCGTCGAGGCGCGACGTGTTGAACGTGGAGGCGCGGCGGATGATGCCGTGGACCTCGTAGCCTTTTTCGAGCAGCAGTTCGGCCAGATAGGAGCCGTCCTGACCGGTCACGCCGGTGATGAGCGCTTTCTTGATGGATGACATGATGAGTGCTGTGGGTGATGAAAAGGGATCAGTGGTTTTGCCGGAAGTCCGCGTAGGCGAGGGCGATGCCCTCGCGCAGGCCGATGCGCGGCTGCCAACCCAACGCAAAGAGGCGGCCGCTGTCCATGAGTTTGCGCGGGGTGCCGTCGGGTTTGGCCGTGTCCCAGACCACCGTGCCGGTGAAGCCGGTCACCTCCTGCACGATCTGGGCAAGTTCCCGGATTGTGATCTCGGAGCCGGAGCCGACGTTGATGAACTGTTCTTCGGAGTAATTCCGCATGAGGAACACGAGGGCGCGGGCGAGGTCATCGGCGTGCAGGAACTCGCGGAGCGGACTGCCGGTGCCCCAGCAGACCACTTCGCGGTCGCCGCGCACCTTGGCCTCGTGGAACTTGCGGATCAGCGCGGGCAGGACATGCGACCCCTGGAGGTCGTAATTGTCATTCGGCCCGTAAAGGTTGGTGGGCATGGCACTGATGAAGTCGCAGCCGTGCTGCCGGCGCAGGGCCTGGCAGAGCTTGATGCCCGCGATCTTGGCGACCGCATACCATTCGTTGGTGGGTTCGAGGGGGCCGGTGAGCAGGTAGTCCTCCTTGAGCGGCTGCGGCGCCAGTTTGGGATAGATGCAGGAGCTGCCCAGGAAGAGCAGCTTCTTCACCCCGGCCTGCCACGCCCCGTGGATCAGGTGGTTCTGGATCTGTAGGTTTTCCCAGAGAAAATCCGCCGGCTGGGTGTTGTTGGCCCAGATGCCGCCGACTTTCGCGGCGGCGACAATGACATGGGTCGGCCGTTCCCGTTCCAGGAAGGCCCGGACCGCGTTGCCGTCGAGCAGGTCGAGTTCCTGGCGCGTGCGGGTAAGGACTTGGGTGCAGCCTTGGCGGGCAAGTTCCCGGCAAATGGCGCTACCGGCCAGGCCACGGTGCCCGGCCACGAAGATTTTGGATTCAGGTTCTAGCATGGGAGAAAGGAGCAGGGAGCGAGGAGCGGGGAGCCAAGAGGCGAAGCGGAAAGTGGAAAGCGCGGAAAGCGGGGGGAACTGGATTCTCGTCTATTGGCCGGGGGTGGTGGTTTCCGGGGTTGCTGCCTCCAGTTGCAGCCAGCGTTCGCCGAAACGGCCCAGCAACGCGTAGGAGGCGGACCAATCGCTGCCGGCGGGGGTCGAGAAACGCACGAATTGTTTGGTGCCGTCACCCGGGATCCGCTCACCGACTGCCTTGAGGAATTTGGACTTAAGGTTGCGTCTTGCGCCGCTCGCTTGGAGTTCGTTGCGGTCGGCACTGCTCGGCTTGGAGTCTTGCACTTCTCGCGGCGCTTCCTCGTAGACCTGCCCACTGACCAAGGTGCACCAGACGGTCAGTTCGCGGGAGCGGCCATCGGGGGTCAGGAAAGTGCGGGCCTCGAACGGGATGGTGTTCGTGCCGTAGCGGAGGGGCAGTTTTTCCGGGTGCCCGCCGGCCACGGCTTTCCAGCCGGCCCCTACCCAACAGATTTCAGGTGTATGTGCGACCACGCTCATTTGTTGAGGATTGTTGGCGTCCCAAGTGCCCATGAACACGGTCACCCGTTCCCCGCGTTCGGTGTAAAACGTGCCGTTGAAGAGGTTGGTGGTCGCCAAAGTCTCGATCGCTTGCTCGGCAAGCGGCTCGGGGCGGAAGGTCCAACCCGACAACGCATTCGTGGCCGCAAACCGGTAGCTGACCGCAAACCGTTTGGGGGCCACGTGATACCACGCCCACGCCCCACCGGTGGCGCCAAAGAACAGCACCGTCAGGAGCACGACCCAACGGAGGGACGAACTGGAGGCCAAGGGGGCGGAGTCGGGAGCGGGGAGCGGGGAGCTCATGGGAGCGAATGGGAAAGAGCTGGGAGCCGGGAGCGCGGGGCGGCGAGGTCTACTCGACAATAACTGGTTTGGTAGGAGACGAGTTCACAAGGCGCACTGGATTGTTCGGTGCAAAACTTTGGGACGGGCGAGTTGGGCCGGGGCGCGGACGGCCACGTCCGCGTGGGGCGACTGCTGCTGCCGTGGTTAAATGAGTTTCTGGAGCGTTTGCCAAACTAGGCTGTCGGTCGCGGCGATGGGGACCGCTCGATTTCGCCCTTGTGCCTTTGCTTTCGCTATTGGGCTCCCCGCCCCCTGCTTCGCGCCTTTGCCGCATTGCTGCCAGGGCTCCCTGCTCCTTGCTCCGAGCTCTTCCCGCTTCCCGCTTTAGGCTCCCCGCGTTGGGCTCCCTGCTCCCTGCTGCTTGCTCGCCCCTTGCAGGCGTTTTTCAAGCCCGGTGACCCACCAGGCCAGGGCGGCGATGCCGGCGGCCGTGAACAATAGCACGCTCCAGCCAGCGGAATCATGCACCGCCTTGAGCGCCTCGGCGCCGCTCCGGTGGGCGGTCAGGGACAGGTAGAGGGAACGGCCAAAGTTGCCCAGCACCGCGAGGGCGACCCCGGCGAACAGGAAGAACACCTTCCAGCCGGGGCGCCGCAGCGTCAGGTCGCCGATGAAGAGCGCGGCCATGATGCTGGATTGCAGGCTGCGCACGCCGCTGCACGCCTCGTCCACGCCTACCGTGGTATTGGGCAGGCGGATGACGTGGGCCTGTTGCACGGCCGGAATGCCGAACAAGTTGAGTGCCTCGACGTTGAGGAAGGTGACCAGCGACTGGAGGCCGAAGACGATCGGGTTCCAAAAGAACTTCGGGATCGGCACCGCCACGAAAAAGAACAGCACGGGAAACAGGAAGTGCCGGGTCCGCGCCCAACCCACGACCGCCAGCAGGTGGGCCACCACGAACGCCGCGCACCCGAGGCTGAACAGCATGGCCTGGGTGGGCGTGCGGGCGAGGCCGATCCGATACAGTTCGGCCAGCAGCACGAAGGCGGTGCCAACCAACCCCAGACCCAGGACGGTGAGCCGGTGTTCCCCGGGCCGGGCCGCGGGCTGATTGGGCCAGCGTTCCCACGCCAGGTAGGCGGCCAGCATCGCGACGATCCAGCCGAACCGGTATTCCACCAAGGCCGCCCAGTGGTGGGACAACTCCCAAACCCACCAACTCACGACCAGCGCGCCGGGCGCCCAGAGGGCAAGGGTTGCGTTACGGGAATAGGTGGGCATGGGCTGTAAGCAGGGAAGCTTGGAGCAGGGAGCTACGAGCGAAGCGGAAAGGGGTAAGCGGGAAGCAGGGAGCGCGGAGCCAAGAGCCAAGCGCAGGGGAAAAGGGCCAGGAGCGCAGCGGAAATTCGGAGGCCTAGTGCGACGAGATGACGAGGCTTACTGAATTGTTCGGCTCAAAATATCGGGACGGGTGAGTTGGGTTGGGGCGCAACCGGCCACGTCCAGGTGCGGCGACTCTCACTGCCATGGTTCATCGGTTTTTTGGAGCGGTCGCCAACTTGGATTGCCGGCGGCAGCGTTCCGCACTTCCTGCTTCCCGCTGCTGCCACGTTGCCTTTTGCCATTCCCCGGGTCGGTTTTTGGCTCCGTGCTCCGGGCGCTTGCCGCTTCCCCCTTGCCGCTTCGCTGTCGGGCTCCCTGCTTTTTGCTGCTCCCCGCTGCCAGCTCCGAACTCTTTCCGCTTCCCGCTTAGCTCCGTGCTCCCCGCTCCCTGCGCTTTCGTCTCAAAGAAACGTCTCCGCCAGCGGCAGGATCTTGTCCACGCGGTCCTGGAGTTTGCCCAAATGGTCGAGGCGTTCCCGGCAGAAGGTGTAATCCTCGCGGGTGATGACACCGTCCTTGTGGTCCTGTTCCAGCGCCGTGAGCAGGACATCCAGCTTGCGTTGGGACTTCTCGAACTTGGGTTGGAAGAAATTGCGGTAGCCCGCGCGCAATAGTTCCCGGAGGTCACCGAGCGCCTCGAAATGGTCTCGCCGATCACCGGGCACCCAGACTTCCTTGACCGCCTGCCAGGCGGCGAGTTGCCGCGTGCCGGTGCTGGCGCTGGCCTTGCTGATCGACAGCAGTTCCGCGATGTCGTCCAGCGACAGGGGCCGCGGCGACAGGTAAAGCAGGCCGTAAATCTGGCCGGTGGACCGGGGCAGCCCCAGCATCTGGCACAGCCGGCCGGCGGTTTCCACGAACTCACGCCGGGAATTGGGCAAGGAATCAGACACGCGTGGGAAAGGAGAAGCAGATGGCGCCGCTAGCCTAGGGAGCCCGGAGCGGGGAGCACGGAGCAAAGGGCGAAGCGGAAAGCGGGAAGAGCAGGGAGCTGGGGGCGGGAAGTTTGCGGCAAGCGGTGGGGAGCTAAATACCGGGAGCGGGGAGCTTGAAAATACTGAAAGTGGCTTAATTTCTCGGAATCGAAGCTGAATTGACGATTGTTTTACGTTAACGGCGCTTAATTTGTTATCCTGCTCCGAGCGGACGGATTTCCCGATTTTGCTGTTCTGGTCGCAAACGAGTCGGTCCGAGGCGGATCGGCTGACCGGCCGATGTTGAGATTGCAGGATGCTGCTCCCCGCCTTCGTTCGCTTCCCGCTTTGCCCTTGCCGTTTCGTTTTTTGGCTCCCTGCTCCCTGCTTAAGGCTCCGTGCTTTCGGGCGGGGCGCCGACACTTCGTGCCGGTCACTTCGCAACCGCGGAGCTACGCCTTTGGGAGTTCAACCGAACTATTTCGTTCAATTGCGATTGAACGAATAAGAAGAACCCGTGCCAGTCGCAAGAATGAAAACCGGCCGGAAGCCCGGAGCAAGGAGCAAGGAGCAAGGAGCGAAGCGCAAAGTGGCAAGTTTGGAGCCGGGAGCGGGTGGCTTCGGCGGATTCCGTGGGCTCTTTCGAGGCGGTCGCGGCTTGGCTGGTTTCTGCCCCGCCGCTCGCGGCGTGGGCAAACGTGTCTCAGTCGCTCGGTGGTGGGATTGGCCTCCTTGCCAGCCGGATATTCAATCGCACGAAGACCAGTCGGATTGGGCGCCAAGGCTTTAGATCACCGGCACCCGCTCGCGGCGGCCACAGCATTGGCACTTCATTCCGACCCGGCCGGCCGGGAAAAAGACGAGCGCCGCAAGGCTCATCAGTGGCAGTCGCCAGAAGTTGGACCGGCACATCCAATCCAGACGCATTTTCGAACTGCCGCACGTCGGGCAGACGGGATGCTCCAGCCGGAATGCTTTCGTTGGTGGTGATCGGAGCGAGGGCGCAACCCGATCAAAACTTCCCGCCGAAAATCACCCCGCTGGGTTCCAGCGTCTTGTCGTCGCGGAAGGCGCGGGGCGGCGGCGGAGTGCCGGGTGCGTAGTGCGGATTCCAGTTCCAGGTCGCGGGTTGTGGCCCGGAGTTGCCGTAGCTGGAGCGGGCGAACGGATTCAGCAGCTGCAACGCCGAACCCGCGGAGCGCTTCTTGAGCACAAAACCGCCAGCGCCGTATTTCTCGATCATCTGGGCTTCGGTGGGCGGCTGGAGCCGGCCCTGCACGGCGGCCTGGTTCGCGGGATGCAAGGCCAGCGTCGGTCCCGGCAAGGTGGCTTGGACGGACGTTGGGGGCGGCGCGTTGGTGCTGCCGGCCGGTTTGGCGGCGTCGGCGGCCAGCAGCGGGAGCGTGGCGAGGAGCAGGCCGGTGGCAAGGGCGACGGTGTTCATGGGAACCAGGGATTGTTGGCCTGTTCCTGCGCGACCGTGGTGAGCGGGCCGTGGCCGGGACAGATCAGGGTGGGACCGGGCAGCGAAAGAATGTGTTCGATCACCTTGCCGCGCGCGAGCGTCAGCAGGTCGCGGGCGCCGCCCATCGAGCCGGCGAAGATGGCGTCGCCTACCACGGCGACCGCCGGCACGCCGCCGGGCCAGCCGGTGATGACGTAGGTGATGCCGTCGTCCGCGTGGCCGGGCGTTTCCCGGAAGGCGACCTGCAACGCGCCGACGGCAAACGTCGCGCCGGGCGTCAGACGCTGGGCCGCGGGGGCATGCGCGGAGCCGCTGTGCAGTTCCACCGCCGGGCAGCGCTGGCGAATGGGACCGATGGCCGCGACGTGGTCGCCGTGGGAATGTGTGATGAACAGGTGCCGGAGCTGGAGTCCGAATTCATCGATCAGCGCGAAGATCGGCGCGGCGTCGAAGCCGGTGTCAAACAGGGCCGCCTCGCGGGTTGCGGAATCCCAGCCGAGGAAGGCGTTCACGGTCATGCCGTCGCCGGCGGTGGTGACGGTGCGGAGCTCCCGCCATTGGCCCGTGCCGACGTCGGCCGGGAGCCAGCCATGGGCGATCCGTTCCAGCTTCATGTCGCAGAGGGATAGCCGGCGGCAGAGCGGTGAGAACTGGGTGTGCTCGGCCAATTGCCCGGAATCTTCCATCGCCGCGTAGGCGGCCAGAGTGAGCCCAGCTTCGGTGGCCGCGGCTTCGGGCGTCGTGTGCGTGGAGGTGCGGGCCTTGCGCAGGATGTCCCCGAGCGAGTCTTCGAGCGTCATGCGCGGGAAGGTAGCCGCGGGAATGGGACCGAGGCAACGGAATGGCGTCTCCTCGGGCCCCAAGTCGGGCAACCAGCGGACGCGCCGGTTGCCGGCGACCCGCCGGGTCTGTTACGCAGGGCCGGTGAACTTTCCCCGCATTTCCTGCGCCGTCGTCGCCGGACTGGCCGCGGCCCTGTGCCAGGCCGCCGAGCCGCTATTCGTGGCCACGCCGCTGACGGCCGGCGAATTCACCCAAGGCATCGAGGGACCGGCCTGCGACCGCGACGGGAACATTTACTGCGTGAGCTTCCGCGAGGCCCGCAACGTGGCGCGCGTCACCCCGGCGGGCCGGGCGGAACTGTTCGTCGCGCTGCCTCCGGCCAGCGCGGGCAACGGCATCCGGTTCGGTCGGGACGGCACGATGTTCGTCGCCGACTACACCGGCCACAACGTGCTGCGGGTGGACACAAAGACTCGGGCGGTGACCGTCTTCGCGCACGACGACGCGATGAATCAACCGAACGACGTGGCCATCGCCCCGGACGGCACACTCTACGCCAGCGATCCGAACTGGAAGGTCGGCACGGGCCAGCTCTGGCGGATCACCGCCGACGGGCGCACGCACCGCGAGGCCGCCGGCATGGGCACGACCAACGGCATCGAGGTGAGTCCCGACGGTCGGACGGTTTACGTGAACGAAAGCGTCCAGCGGAACGTGTGGGCCTTTGACCGCGCGGCGGACGGTTTGCTGGAGAACAAGCGACTGTTGCGGAAGTTCAACGACTTCGGTTTCGACGGCATGCGTTGCGACGTGGACGGCAACCTCTACGTGACCCGGCATGGCAAGGGCACGGTCGTGAAGCTGTCGCCCACCGGCGAAATTCTGCGCGAGATCGACGTGCTGGGGCCGCATCCCACGAACATCTGTTTCGGCGGACCGGACGGTTGCACGGCCTACGTGACCGAAGCCAAGGAGAAGCGGCTGGTGCAGTTCCGCGTGGACCGCCCCGGCCTGGAGTGGTCACGGTGGACTCGCTAGATGAACTTCGTTAGTTGCGATTGGGGCACCACGAACTTCCGCCTCCGCCTCGTGGGCGGACCGGCGGCCGCGGAGGTGCGCACCGATGACGGCGCCGCCAAACTCGCGGCCCTCGGTGGCGACCGGGCGGTGGCGTTTCGCGACACGCTCTTCCGGGGCCTCGCCCAGCTCGGCGCGCCGGCGGATTGGCCGGTGGTCGTCTCGGGGATGGCCAGCTCCACGATCGGTTGGCGCGAGCTGCCCTACGCCCGGCTGCCGTTCGCGCTGGATGGCCGGGATGCGGTTTGGGAGCGGACCGACGGACGTGTGTTCCTTGTATCTGGCTTCCGCGGCGACACCGACATGCTGCGGGGCGAGGAAACCCAGGCCTTAGGGCTGGCCGCCGCGTTGGGTGGGGAACTGCCGTCGTCCGCCACCCTCGTGCTGCCCGGCACGCATTCGAAACACCTAACCGTCGCTGACGGCCAGGTCATGGACGTGCGCACGTTCATGACCGGCGAACTCTTCGACCTGCTGACCCGCCACAGCGTGTTGCGTCACACCACGGACCCGGCGGCGCCCTTGGATCCGGCGGCCTTTGCGGAAGGGGTCGCCGCCAGTCGTCGGCAGCCGCTCACCGCCGCGCTGTTCCGCGTGCGCACCCGGCAGGTGCTGGACCAACTTCCGGCGGCGGCCAACGCCTCCTTCCTCAGCGGCCTGCTGATCGGCGCGGAGTTGTCCGGACTCGCGGACGGCGAACGGCCGGTGATCGTGGCCGCCGGCGAGGCGCTGCGCTCCGCCTACGCGGCCGCGGCAGAAGCCTTGGGCCTCGGCCAGCGGCTGCGGACTGTGGATTCCGATTCCCTGACGGCCCGGGGTCAGGCCGTGCTGCTGGCACGAATCGTGGCTGCCTCCCCTTGAAGTTCTCGGCATCGTTCCCCACGCATGGCCACTCCGTTCAACCAAGCCCGCTTCTGCCAACTGCCCGTCGTCGGCATCCTCCGGTTCTTTCCGCGCGAACAGGTTGAGCAACTCGTGCCCGCCGCGCTCGCCGGTGGGTTGCGCAACTTGGAAGTAACCATGAATTCCGCCGGGGCCGAGGATCTCATCCGGCTCGCGCGCGACCTGGTCGGCACCGAGGGCAACGTCGGCGCGGGCACCGTGACCACGCTCGACGAACTGCATCGTGCCCTGGGGGCCGGGGCGTCGTTCATCGTCACGCCGGCGATCGTGCCGGAAGTCATCCGCGCCTGCGTGGAACGCGGCGTGCCGGTCCTGCCCGGGGCGATGACGCCGACGGAGATCCTCACCGCGTGGCGGCTCGGCGCGACGATGGTGAAGGTGTTCCCGGCGGACCAACTCGGGCCCGCCCACATCAAGGCAGTGAAGGCGCCCTTCCCGGAAATCCCGCTCATGCCGACCGGCGGCGTCACGGTGGAAACCCTGCCCGCCTTCCACCAAGCCGGCGCCGAGGCGTTTGGGGTCGGCAGTCCGCTCTTCGATCCGAAGCAGGCCGCCGCCGGCAACTGGGATTGGTTCCGGCAGCAGGCCGCACGGTTTGTAACGGCATATCAGCACGCCGCAGCGCGGAAATGAGGGTGCGGTCCGCGGGCTGGCCACCGGCCACCGCACCCGGCAGAGTGCCGGCATGAGGCCGCTGCTGCTCGCCCTATCCTGGCTGCTGTTGTTGCCCGCCCACGTCGGGGCGGCGGAATTCCCGAACGCGACCAACGCGCTGCCCCGGCCGAACATCCTGCTCATCCTCGCGGACGATTTGGGTGCACGGGATCTCGCCTTCCAAGGGGCTGACTTTCACACCACGCCGAACTTGGACCAGCTGTCCCGGCAGGGAATAGTCTTCACCCAAGGTTACGCCGGCGCGGGCAATTGCACGCCCAGCCGCGCCTGCCTTTGGTCCGGGCAATACACGCCACGACATGGCGTCTACGCGGTGGGCAGCACCGAGCGCGGCCCGCAGGAGCAGATGCGGCTCCGCGCCGCCCCCGGGAAGTCCGGGCTCGCCCCCGCGGTCACCACGTTGCCGGAGGCGCTGAAGGCGGCGGGTTACGCCACCGCGCTGTTTGGCAAGTGGCACCTCGGCGGTCCCGATGGCGCGCCGCCGGAGCAGCAGGGCTTCGACACGGTGTTTGATCCCCGCGCCGCCGATCCCAACGCGCCCGGCACCGACCCGGAGGACCCGAAGTTCATGTTCACCCTCACGAAGGCCGCGGGCGACTGGATGCAGCAGCACACGAACCAGCGCTTCTTCGCCGTCGTTTCCCACCACGCCATCCACAGCGCGCTCGAAGCCCGGCCCGAGACGCTGAAGACGTTCGCCGCGAAGCGCCCCGGACCGCAGCACACCAACGTCCCCTACGCGGCCTGCCTCGCCGATTTCGACGACAGCGTCGGGCAACTGTTGGGCCGTCTGAAGGACCTCGGGCTCGTCACGAACACGCTGGTCGTCTTCACCAGCGACAACGGCGCCACCCAGCAGTCCTCGCAGGAACCGTTGCGCGGCAACAAGGGTTGCTACTACGAAGGGGGCATCCGCGTGCCCTTCTTCCTGCGCTGGCCCGGCGTGATCCGGGCCGACAGCCGGAGCGGAATTCCCGTGGCGCACATGGACCTGTTTCCCACGCTGCTGGACATTGCGGGCGTGGCCGTCCCGGCCGACCTGAAACTCGACGGCGAGAGCCTCCTGCCGCTGCTGCGGAACCAACGCCTGCCGCAGCGGCGCGCGCTGTTCTGGCATTTCCCCGGCTACCTCGACACGCCGGTGATCCGCGGACGCGACCCGGTGTTCCGCACGCGGCCGGTCAGCGTCATCCGCAAGGGCGACTGGAAGCTCCACCTCTTCCACGAGGAATGGCTGCTCCACGGCGGTCGAGCCGGGCTGGCCACCAACAACGCCGTCGAGCTCTACAACCTGGTGTCCGACGTCGGCGAACGGAAGAACCTCGCCGGCAGTTCGGCGAAACGTGACGAGCTGCTGAAGGATCTCCTCGCGTGGATCGAGGAAACCGGAGCCCCGCTGGCAATGGATCCCAACGCCAAGCCGGTGACCAAGGCCAAGCCAACGCCGAAGGAAGAACCAAAACCAAAGCGGAAGCCGGACGGCAAACCGCCGCTCCAGCGGAAGAAGTGAAACCGGTGGACGCATGAACCCTTCGGGCAACTCCTCGCGGTGCCTCCGGCTCGCCCGGATTGAGGATGTTCTTGCGCTCGACGAACTGATCGCGCTGTCGGTGCGCGAACTGTTGGGCCGCCACTATTCGCCCCGCCAGATCGCCGGGGCACTCGGACCAGTGTTTGGCGTGGATCGTCAGCTCATCCGCGACGGCACCTACTTCGTCATGGAAGACTCCGGACACTTGATCGCCGGCGGCGGCTGGAGTCGGCGCCGGGCGCCCTTCGGCGGTGACGCGGCCAGGACTGATCCGGATCCCGAATTGAACCCCGCAACGGAAGCCGCCCGCATCCGGGCATTCTTCGTCCATCCGGCCTGGGAACGGCGCGGCCTTGGTCGAGCCCTGCTCGCCGCCAGCGAGTCGGCGGCGAAGGCCGCGGGATTCCGCCGCCTGGAACTGGTGGCCACGCTGTCCGGAGAACCGCTCTACCGGCGCCACGGCTTCACGGAAACCCAGCGCACGGAAGTGCCGCTGGGCAACGGCGAGCTTCTCCCCGTCGTGCACATGGCCAAGTCGTTCTGACTGGCTAGGCACCTTCAGGGCCGCGCCTTGACCGATCCGTCGGGGAGAATTTCCAGGCTTTGGCCGCCGCGCGGGATCTCCGAGACCGTCCGCTTTCCGTCCGGCCAGCGGACCTCCAACCGGGCACCCGGGGCTGGCGTCGACAGGGAGATCGCCGTGCTGTTGGCCGAGGCGTAGCCGGACCCCAACTGGATTTCCCACACCGTGCCGTTCCGCTCCGGCGTGATCCACCGGAGCTTCGCGCCCACGGCCTCCGGATTGCCCGCCCCGCCACGGAGCCGCACGGCCGAGCGCGTGCTGGCGGAGACGAACGTCAGTTCCATCACCGGGCCGCGCGCATGCGCGACCGCTGCCCAGATCAACCCGGCGCCGAAACCGGAGCCGACGGCCACCCCCCGCCCCTCGCCGACGAGCTTCGCAGCGTCGCCGGTCAACTTGCCCTCCCGGAAACGCCCCCGGCCGTCGCCGAGCAGCAGCAGGGTTTTCCCCGCGTCCTGGCGCGGCATGCCGAACTGGTCGCCGAAAAAGTTCTGCGTGAGCAGCACGTCCGCCTGATCGTCCGCGTCGAAATCCGCGACGGCCAAACCGAACACCGGGGCCAGTTGCGCCCCGTCGGGCAGCGGCACCACCTCGAAGCGGTTGCCGCGGTTGAGCAGCACCACCGACGCCAGCCAGTTGATCTCGAGGGACGATGCCCGGGCCATCCGCGGCCCCAGGATGCCCGCGAGGTTCGTCCCGGCGAATGCCCGGTGGGTCGGAAACCCGGCGGCCAGCCACGGCAAGGCCGCGCTGAGCTGGCCGAGCGAACGCGCCGGCCGGAGCGCATCGCCGGAGCCATACGCCTCAATGACCTCGTAGGCCGGATCGTCGTCCAATTGCCCGTGCACGAGCACCCAGGGGATCGCCGCGGCCCGCCCGCGGGCCGCAGTTTCCCGATGGAGTTCGTCGCCGGAGTTCTCACCCCAATTGCCCGCCACGAGATCCATCCGCCCATCCCCGTCGAAATCCCCGGCGGCGACGCTGTTCCAGAATCCGCGGAGGTCGGACGCCTTGGGGAAACGCCGCTCGAGGGTCGAATTCTGCAACCAACCCAGCGGCAGGTCCCATTCCGCGAACGTGCCGGCGTCGTTGCGAAAGCAACGCAACGGTCCGGCTTCGCACGCCAGCACCAGGTCGGGATCACCATCATCGTCCAAGTCGGTGAACACCGCGCCGCTCACGAGTCCGACGGCGACAAACTCCTGCATCAGGCTCCAGTGGGTCGCGTCCCGCCGGTAAATCCGCGATGTGGCCGGCGCCGGCCAGCGGCCCGGCAGCACCCGGCCGCCCACGAACAATTCCAGGGTCCCATCGCGATCCACATCCGCTAGCGCCAGCGGGCCCACGGCTTCGGGCAGGGCCGGGACCACCTCGGCCCCGCCCAAGGTCCGCACGGCGGGAGTGCCCGCGGCCGGGTCGGCATAGCTTGATTCCGCAATCAGCAGGTCGCGGCCGAACGGCAGGACGCAGGTCTGGTCGCGTTGCGCCGGCACGTTGGTCAGCGCGATCCATCGGCCACCGCGGCGGGTCAGGATGGACAGCGCCCCGCCGGCCGCGGCGGGCACGATCAGCTCATCCTGGCCATCCCGGTCGAAGTCCGCCCAGGTGACCCCGCCGCCAAGCGAACCGAGCCGGCGGGGCAGCGACGGCTGCCGGGACAACTCGTCAAACATGGATCCGCCCGCCGGCACTTCCACCCGCTGCGACAACCCCGCGAAACCCAGCGAGAACGAAAGCAACTCTACCGCCGATTCCACCGCGTCCACCGTGACCTCGCTGTTCGGTGGCAAGCCACTCACCTCGGAGAAGTGGCCATGGGGCCACCGCACCCGGATAGTGAGCGGTCCTTTCGCTGCGAACACCCGCACGGGTTCATCCCCGCTCAGGTAGCGGCCGCCGGCGATCAATTCCTGCGCCGGGGAACCGGCTTCCTCATCGATGAACGCCGTCACGCGGGCCCCGATTCCATGCCGGTTGCCCCCGTTGCCCCGGAGGCGAACGGCCACGCGCGGCGCCGATGCCTCATTGCGATAAACGGCGGCCGCGGCGTTGAAATTGTTCACCACCACGTCGAGGTCGCCGTCACCGTCGAGGTCGCCGAAGGCAATGCCGTGGGACACGCCGGGCAACGCAAAGCCCCACTCCGCACCGACCTCGCGGAAGCGCGGCACCGCTAGGCCACGGCCATTGGGCGCGCTGCCGGCTTCGTTGCGGAACAGCAGGTTCGGTGGCGCCAGCCGGGGGAACTTTTTCCGCTGCTCGAAAATCTCCGCGTCGGTCCGCCGGCCGCCGGCGCGGAAACGGCGCAGTTCGGCGGCAATGTCGGCGTCGCGGGCGGCCCGCTCCTGTCCGTTGGTGACCAGCAGGTCTTCCCAACCGTCGAGGTCCACGTCGAGGAACGCCGCGGACCACGCCCAGTCGGCGGCGAACAGGCCCGCCATCGCGGCGGCGTCCACAAACGTCCCATCGCCCCGGGAGAGTTGGAGCGTGTTGGCCTCGAACTGCGGCCGGGCCAACGGGTCGAACCGCAGCGGGAGCAGGCTCGTGGGCATGTCGTCCACCTGGGTCAGCCGCGTGACGTGGTCACGGCTGGGCATGTCGAGCGTGAACAGGTCGTCGTGGCCGTCGCGGTTCACGTCCGCAAAATCGAGGCCCATCGAGAACCGGCTCGTGTGCCGGAACGTGTTCTTCGGCGCGGCGCGGAATCGGATCTCGCCGGGCTTCGACTCGTTGAGCCAGCAGCGGTCCGGAGTCTCGAAATCGTTGCAGACGTAAAGATCAGGCCGGCTGTCCCCGTTCAGGTCGCGGAACATTGCGGTGAGGCCCCAATCGAACGGCGGTTCCGTCAGCGGTTGGCCGGCGTCGTCGAGAAAGGCGCCGCCCACCCACGGCACCGGCACGAAATTGGTGCCGCCGAGGTTGCGGAACAGAACGTCGGGTTCCCCCAGTTCCTCGATGCCGCCCGCGGTGTTCACCACAAACCGGTTCGTCAGGTCGGCATCCGTGGTGGGCCGCCCGTCGAGCGCCGTGACCACCGTGCGGCCGCGCACGACCTTGAAGACCGCCCGGGCATTGGGGCGGTCCATGAGTCCGTCCTTGCGGTAATTGGCGACGTAAAGGTCGAGCCAGCCGTCGCCGTCCACATCCGCCAGCGCGACGGTCATGGCGCCGCGACCGAGGTTCAGCGGGGCGACGCGCCCGGCGAATTGGCCGTGACCATCGTTGAAGAAGAGGTGGGTGCCCTGGCCGAGCGTGTTCAGGACCAGGTCGGAATCCCCGTCGCCGTCGAGATCCGCGAAGGCGCAGCCCGTGGCATCCCACGCCGCGAGCTTTGCCCCGGCAAAGGCGGCCGCGGTGACGTTGGTGAACTGCCAGCCACCCAGGTTGCGATAGAGCGCGCTGGCCCCGCCTGCTCCCGCGAGGAACACGTCGCAACGCCCGTCGCCGTCCACGTCGGCGAAGGTTACTCCGGCGCCGTTGAAGAAGATCTGGTTGGTGAGGTGGCGGGATTCGGGAACGAAATTAGTGAACGTCAGGCCCGTCGCCGCCGGGGCCAGCAGCGTGAAGCCCGGGTGCCCGTCGGCCGGAACCGTGAGCTGACGGATAGTGGGGGCGCCTGACACGCCAACCGCGGCGAGCGTCGAGAGCAGCAGGCTGGCGAAGGGAATGCGCAGTTTCATCGGGTCTCCGCCGTGCCGTCGGGTTTGGCCGTGATCTGCTTCACGCCCGGCGTGAGCGGATATCGCTTCACGGCGCCGCCGGGCCATTTCACTTCCAGCACGGTCGGCTGGGCAGTGTGGGTCAGCACCACGGTCGGGCTGTCCACGCTCCAGTAGCCGCCACCTTGGTGCAGGTCACGCATGGCGCCGCCGCGTTCGCCGGCAAATAGCCGGAGTTGCGCGCCGATGCCGTCCGGATTGCCCGCGGGGCCGGCGAGGCGGACTCGCAGTCCTGGCTGGGCAGCCACATTGCGGAACAGTCTCGTCTGGTTGCCGTTCTGGCCGACCGCCAAGTCAGGGCGACCGTCGCCGTCGAAATCGGCCACCGCGGCCCCGCGACCGTCGCCGTAGACGGCGGCGCCGGTGTCCGCCCGGGCAGTGAAGGCGCCGCGCCCATCACCGCGCAGCAGCAGGCCGCGGCTGCCGTCCTGGCGTGCTTCGTCGGGGCTCACTCCGTGGAAGTTTTGCGCCAGGAAGGCGTCGTCGTGCCCGTCCCCGTCGAAGTCCGCCACGGCGATCCCGAACGTCGGCGCCAACTGCGTCTCGACCGGCAAAAGCCGCGCCTCAAATCGGCCGCCCCGGTTGAGGAACACGGTGGTGCCAAACCACGCCGCCTCGCGAACCGGCAGCTTGGCCAGGGCGTCCCCGTAAATCTCCGCCAACGTCGCGGCACCGTAGTCGCCCCGGCTCGCAAAGCGTTCGCGCAGCAACGGCAGCGCGTTGGCCGCGGCGTCGAACTTGCGATACGGCAGTTCGCGTCCGTCGGGGCCGAAGTAGGACTCAATCACGTCCGCCACGCCGTTGCCGTCGAGGTCGCCCCAGCGGATGCGTCGGCGGTTGCTGGCGCACGGTTCGACGCCGTCGAGCGGCGCACGCGGCACGGGAAAGCTGTTCCAGCCCCAGTTGCCCGCGAGCAGGTCGGGCCGGCCGTCTTCGTCGAAGTCGCCGACCGACGCCGAATTCCACCACCCGGCGGTGTCGGCCAGGCCCATCGCCGCAGTCACATCGGTGAACTGGCCGCCGTCATTGTGGAAGATTCGCAACGGCGACCAGTCGGCGGCGATCACCAGGTCGGGCCGGCCATCGGCGTCCACGTCGGTGAACACCGCGGAGTTGACCACGCCCATTTGCTCAAACCGTTGCACCACGGTGAAACGGCCGCCGACCACCTTGACGAGCAGTGAGGGCGCCGCTTCCGGATAACGCCCGGCCAGCGCCCGGCCACCGAGGAAAAGTTCCAGCGCGCCATCGGCGTCCACGTCGGCCGAGGCGAGCGGGCCGGCATTGAAGGCCTGTCCCGCGAGGACTTCGCCGCTGACGTTGCGCGCGAGGTCCACGAGTCGCAGGGGGCCGCCGTTGGTCTGCCCGTCCTCGTAATTGCTCAGCCCCGCCAGCAGGGCGCCGGATTGGAAGAGCACCGTCGTCTGGTCGCGGGCGGTGGTGCGGAGGAGCGGAGCGTTGGTGGCGCGCACGAAGTTCCCCGCGCCGGCGTTGTGGAAGACCGCGAGGTTGCCGCCCGAGCCCGAGCCGACGAGCAGGTCATCGTCGCCATCGGCATCCAAGTCGGCCCAAGTGAGGCCCGGCCCACCCTCGCTCAGGTTGCGGGTGAGCAACGGCTGGCGGGCGAAGTCGTCGAACGCGGTCTCCGTGTGCGAGTGGTTCAGGCGCGCACTGACATCCTCGAACCACGCCACCGGGGCGGGCGCCGCGGCGAGCAGGGCTCCCGGTTCGCTCGCTTCGTCCACGAGCAAGGTCCGCCCGGGAACGACGTTGGTGAGCCGGCTAGTCTTCCCGCCCGGCCATCGCACTTCGACCGTGAGCGCCTTCGCGCTGCCGGCGGCAAAACACCGCACCGGATCGTCGCTGCTGAGGTAACGGCCGCTGGCGATGACGACCTGGGATTGTTCCGGCACCGGGCCGCCCCGAACCGTGATGCGCGCACCGATGCCCTGGGAATTGCCGCGGGCGCCTTTCAACCGCACCAGCAACCGCGGCGCGGTCGCCTGGTTCTCGTAGATCGCGGGAACGTCGTTGAGGTTGTTCACCACCACGTCGAGGTCGCCGTCGCCGTCGAGGTCGGCCAGGGCCATTCCCTGGGTCACGGATTCGGTGGCGAAACCCCATTCCCGGCTTACGTCGGCGAAGGCGAGGTTGCCGAGGTTGCGGAAAGCGGCCTTCGGCGGCGCGAACCGCTGGAACATCCGCCGCAGGTCGAGCAGGCCACGCGCGTCGAGGCTGCGCCGGGACTTGGCCTGTTCGGCCCGGGCGGCGACATCCGCGTCCATCATGTCCATCTCGTGGCCGTTGGAAATCAGCAGGTCCTCCCAGCCGTCGAGGTCCACGTCGAGTAACAGCGGCGTCCACGCCCATTCGCTGGCTGCCACCCCGGCGAGCCGTGCTGCCTCGGCGAAGCTGCCGTCCGCACGGCCGAGGAACAGGGCGTTGCGCGAGAACTGCGGCCGGTCCAGCCAGCGCCCTGGTTCGTGGTGGCTGGTCGGCAGCGCATCCACCTGGAAGTTCCGCTGACGGTGATCGCGGCTCAGCATGTCCAGCGTCAGGAAATCGTCGAGGCCGTCGCGGTTCACGTCGGCGGCATCCACGCCCATCGAGAACGCGGACGAATTCCGCCACGCGGCCAGGCTGATGGCGCGGAACCGCACGGGACCGCCAGGCGCCGTTTCGTTCAGCCAGAAACGGTCGGGCGACTCAAAGTCATTGCAGACGTAAAGATCCGGCCGGCCGTCGCCGTTCAGGTCGCGGAACAGGGCGCTGAGGCCCCAGTCGTAGGGTGCCGAAGCGAGGGGTTTGCCCGCCTCGTCGAGAAACACGCCGTCGGTCCAGCTGACCGGGGTGAAGTGAGCGAGTCCGTCGTTCAGCAAGAGCACGTCGGGTTGGCCGTTTTCCTTGGGTCCCGTCGGCGTCAGGTAGAAGCGGCCGACGAGGTCCGGCGCGGTCGTGGGGCGGCCGTTGTAGGTGACGATCCGCTGGCGGGCGCCGTCCTGCTTGATGCCGAACTTGCCGTTGGGTTCGTCGCGCAGCGTCACCGCGCGGTAGTTGGCCAGGTAGAGGTCGAGATCACCGTCGTTGTCCACGTCGGCCGCCACCGCGGACATGCCGGCGCGGTCGCGGTTGAAGGGCGCGCCGGCCGGGCGCAGGCCGCCGGCGGGCGAATTGGTGAATAGCCATGTGCCCTGGCTCACGGTGTTCACCAGCAAGTCCGGCAACCCGTCGCCGTTAAGGTCCGCGCCCAGGCTGCCGGTGACGTCCAGTTGGGCCGGCCAGTCCGCAATCAGGGTGACGGTCGCGTCGGCGAGGCGGAGCGCCCCGGCGTTCGTGTAAATCCGGCTCGCCCCGGCCAGTCCACCCACAAACACATCCGGCCGGCCGTCGCGATCCCAGTCGGCCAGGCTGATGCCGGAGCCGTTGAGGTAAATCTGGTTGGTCAGGTAGCGGGACGGCGGCACGGCATTCGTGACCCCGCCGAAGCCGAGGCGCCGGAAGCCCGCCGACTCGGCGCCCAACGCCACGGCGCCAGCCAGCAGCAATCCGCCGCCCAGCCACCAGGGGCGGCGGGCCAGGGACCGGACCAAGTTGATTCGCACCGGGGGCACCCGCGGAGATTCCGGGAGGGTGCTCCGTTGGTCCAGTTCGCTTTGCGGCTTGGGCCCCGACCCGGCGTTCCGCGGCACCGGCCGCGCGGCAATGCCCCGCAATTGCATCGCGCCGTCCCACCGGCCGGCCTAGGTTCCCGGCCGATTTCGCATGAACGAGGAGATTCGCAGCCTCATCGACAGCATCCGCCGCGGGCAATACGAGGATCCCGCCGGCAAGATTGAGCTGCTGGCCGCCGCCCTGCAGGAGCATGGCGCCGGGCAGGAGCTGCTGGATTCGCTGTTTGCCGCCCCGCAGGTCCCGCTGCGGCTCGCCGTGCTCGAGTTCTGCCGGCACCGCAAGGACGGGGGCCAAGGCGCGTGGTATCTGAAGCTGGCCCGGGATGCCGACACGCGGGTCCGCTCCAAGCTGTGCGAAGTGGTCGCGCTCCTGCCGGACGAAGTGGCGACCGAGCCGCTGAAGGTGCTGACGGGCGACACCGATTCGGACATCCGGGAGCAGGCGCTCAAGGCCACGAACGGGAAGCCGCCGTTCCTGGACATCCAGCGCGAACGCCTGCGGACCGACACCGACTGGAGCGTGCGCCATGCCGCCGCCGCCGCGCTCGCCGAGCAAAAGGACGGCCTCGGCCTGGGCGACCTGCTGACGGCGCTCGCGAACGACGACGATGCCGACGTGCGCCAGCGCTGCGCGGAACAACTCGAAAAGCACCTGGTCCAGGACCGCGAAGCGACCCTCGCCCGTCTGCCCGCCGAAATTGCGGTGCTGGCCAAGGCCGAAAAGCAGTCCGGCACGGTGGGCGCCCGCGTGCCGCAGCTGCAGGCGTGGCTCCGCGGCCAGACGCAGCTCGTCGTCAATCCGCAGGAGCTCGCCCGTTTCGGCACCGACCTCACCGCGCAGGCGTTGAGCGGCACGCTGCCTCGCGCCTTCCGGCTCGAAGCGCAGGTCCGGACCCTGCTCGAACGGCTGAAGCGCGAACGCCCGCGTTCCCTCGCGCTGCTGGGCAAGTCCGGCGCCGGCAAGAGTTCGCTCGTCCATGAACTCGTTTACGCGCTCGCGAAGCCGGAGCACGGCTCCTGGCGCGTCATCCGCATGTCGCCGACCGATTTCATGGCCGGCACCAAGTATGTCGGCGACTGGGAGACCAAGGTCGGCGAACTGATCGAGGCCTTCCGCCGGCCGCGCCGAGCAGTGCTCTACATTCCCAACCTCGCGGACCTCACCGCGATGGGCCGCTGGTCGAAGTCCGACGCGAACGTCGCCACCGCGCTCGCGCCCTATCTCGAGGACGGCAGCGTGCTGGTGATTGGTGAGAGTTCGCCCGACGAATTTGAGCGCGGCTTCGGGTCCGACCTCGCGTTGCAGCGCGTCTTCGACCGGGTGCTGGTCGAGGAATTCACCCGCGAGGACACCCGCGCCGTCCTCGGCGAAATCCGCGAGCAGGCCAAGGCGAACATCGATGACGCCGTGCTCGGGGAACTGCAGGAAGCCAGCGAGTTCTTCCTCGGCCATCTCACCCGGCCGGGCAACGCCGCCATGCTGCTGCGTGCCGTGATTTCCGCGGTGAAGGACGCCGGCCGGCCCGCCGCCCGGCGCGACGTGCTGGATGTCCTCTCGGAATCCACCGGCGTGCCCGCCGATCTCCTCGACGACAACAAGCCGCTGGACCTCACGGCGCTCGGCGGGTTCTTCGAGCAACGCATCATGGGCCAGCCCGAGGCCGTCGCCGCGATGGTGGACGTCGTCACGCTCATCAAGTCGGGGCTCACCGATCCGGGCAAGCCGTTCAACGTGATGCTCTTCGTCGGCCCGACCGGCGTGGGCAAGACCGAGCTCGCCCGCGCGCTGGCGGAATACATCTTCGGCGACGCGGCGCGCCTGCTGCGCTTCGACATGAGCGAGTTCGCCGGTCCCGACGGCTTCACGCGCCTGATCGGCGGCCGCGGCGAGAACGGCCTGCTCACCGACGCCGTGCTGCAACGGCCGTTCTCGGTCGTGCTGCTCGACGAGATCGAGAAATCCCACGTCAACGTCTTCGACCTGTGCCTCCAGATCTTCGATGCCGGACGGCTCACCGATGGTCGCGGCCGGCTCGTGGATTTCCGGCGCAGCATCGTGATCCTCACGTCGAATGTCGGCGCCGAGGGCCCGGCCACCACGCTCGGGTTCGGCCAGGCCACCGGACCGGCGGCCGTCGATGCCGACCGCACTTTCCGCGAGCTTTCGCGATGTTTCCGGCCGGAGTTCCTCAACCGCATCGACCGCATCGTGAACTTCCGCCCGCTTTCGCTCGAAACGGCGGAACGGATTGCCCGACGGGAACTGGAGCTGGTGCTTCAGCGGAGCGGCGTGGCCCGCCGCGGGCTCACGGTGAACGTGGACCCGAACGTCCTCTCGCTGCTCGTGAAGCAGGGGTATTCGCCGCACTTCGGCGCCCGCCCGCTGAAGCGCACCGTGGAGAAACTCGTGCTGCTGCCGCTCGCCCGCGCGATTGCCGCGGGCCGTGCCGAAGCCCGCAGCGTCGTCACCCTGAACGCCGACGGCGACACCATCGCCGTGAAGCTCGTCCAGCCGGCCCGGCCCAAGGCAGTCCGCGAACCCGTCCCCACCAAGCCGGAGCCGTGGCGCCGCGAGGTGACGGATTTGCAGGCGCGATTCCGGATGCTGGACGCCGATCTTTGGCCGCTGCCCGCGCGCAAGTCGCAGTTGGTCGCGGCCACGCAGGCCGCCGGCTTCTACCAGGACACCGCGCGGCGTGACGCCACGTTCGACGAACTGAACCGGCTGGAACATTTCCTGACCCGCCATACCCGGCTGAAGGAGGCCTTGGAACGGCTCGCCCACCAGACGGCGCCCGGGGCCATCCGCGTGGATGTTCCAGCGCTTCAGGAACGCCTGGCAGAGCTGGGTTCCGAGCTCGAACAATTGCAGTTCGTCAGCCGCAACCGCGACGCGGTGGAACTCAGCGACGCGTGGGTGCTCCTCAGCCGCGTGAGCGCGCAGGGCACGGCCATCAACGCGGTGGAACTGCTGGCGCAAACCTATCTCGGCCTCGCGCAACGGCGGCAATTCCAGGCCGTGATCACCGCCGAACGCCGCGATGAACGCTCCGAGGTGCTCCTCCTTCAGTTGCTTGGCCTCGGAGCCACTGCGCTGATCAGCGGCGAGAGCGGCCTGCATGAGTTCAATCGGCGCCGCCGCGAGAAGCACCCGCGCAGCGGCCGGGAAGAGACGCATCAGGACACCACCGTGGCCCGCGTGGAAGTGTTCCCCGTGCTGGCCGGACCGCCGAAGAAGTTCGCCGCCGAAACCAACCTGAAGGCGACGGCCCTCAAGTCACCGGCCGGCTGGTTGCTGGAACAGGCTTCATGGCAGGTCACGGGCTTCCATGAGGCCTCCATCCGATCGCTGGACCTGCGGTTTTCCGGCGAAAAGAACGAAGCCTTCGCGAACGCCACCCGGTTCTTCCATGCGCAGGTTTCGCGTCCCGCGGCAACGCCGAACGCCGACACGCTTATCCGGCGCTACGACATCGGTATCGGTTCGCGCATCAAGGACCTCCGGACGGGGCGCACGACCACCCGGCTGGCGCAGTTCTTCCGGGGGCAGGTGGAGATGACGACTCCGGAGTAAAGCGGGCAGTCCCCGCGCACTCAGCGCCCGTAGAGCTTGCGCAGCGCGACCGCGTTGTAGCTGCGGAGCGTGCCTTCCTGGTCCAGGACCTTGAGCGATCCGCGGACGATTTCCACCACGACGCCGGAGAACCCGGAAATGTCCACGTGCTTGCCGTAGGCGCACTGGGGAAAGTCGTTCTCCGCCGCGTAGGTCCGGATCGCGCGGAGTTCCTGCGTGAAGTCCGGTTCCGTGATGTGGATCCGTTTCGGCAATTCGGGTTCGGATTCCGGTTCCGTCGCTGTCGCGACCGGGACCTGGACCGGGGCCGCTACCGGCTTGGGCGGTTCGTAGGACGACACGGGCTTCGACCGGTCCGGCGGGGCGAACAGGGTCTTGAGGCGGTTCGCGTTGAAGCGCTGGGTGATGCGCTCTGAGGAAAGGACCTTAATGGACTGCCCGATGATGTCCACGACCACGCCCTCGAAGCCGTGGATGGTGACAAACGTGCCCAGCGCGTTCAGCGGCCACTCCGGATGCTCGGTCAACTGGCCGATGGGCACTGGGGTGCCGGAAAAATCCGGGACCACCGGACCCGATGGCGGCGCGGCGGGCGGCGTGGAGTCGTGCGGTGGAACTGTCGTCTCGGGCGACTGCATGAGCCGGGCACCATCGCTGCGCGGCACCCCGGTTGCGAATGGTTTCTCAAAAATCCGCGCGGCCTTCACCGCGCCGGGAATGGCTCCCCCAGAAATTCCTGAGACTGTCCCGAGCCGGCCTCGTTCTGTGGTTTCAGTTCGCCATCCGGTTGGAGCACGGGTGGTGATCGGGTCGAAAGAGCCCCGCTAATCCTCCGCGCGGGTCAGCTTCATGATTTTGGATGTTGTGGCCTTACGTCGCGAAACGCCGGTTGACGTGGGCAGCCAGTCGGCCAAGTGCTGTTCCCGTTTCCGGGACGAGGCGCTCTTTGGCCCATTGGGTTCGCCGCCTTTTGCATGGAAACCCATCTCCCGTTTCGGCAACTCCGGTCCCGGCGGTGGGTCGAGCAGGTTCATCACGCGCTGGAGGACTTCCACGATGGCCAGTTCATGCACGTCGAGGCGGCTTTTCAGGTCGGCTTCCAGTTCGGACAGCTTTTTCGCCAGTTGGCGCGTGTCGGTCAGCGCGGCGCGCATCTTCAGGAACGCCCGCACCACGAACACGCTCATCTGCACGGCCTGCGGGCTGTTCAGGACGTTGGCCGCCATGATCGCGCCGTGCTCGGTGAAGGCGTAGGGCAATTTGCGGCGTCCGCCGTGGGCGGAACTTGAGGTCGCAAATTGCGACTTCAAGTTGGCAAACTCCTGAGGCTCAAGTTGGAAGCAGAAGTCCGACGGGAAACGGTCCCCGTTGCGCCGGACCTGCTCATTGAGCCGTTTCGTGGGAACGCCGTAAAGCCGCGCCAAATCGGAGTCGAGGATGACCCGCTCGCCGCGGAGTTCGCGGAGCAACGGCTCGACGGGTTCCAGCACTGCGACGGCTGACGGGCGCTTGGGCATGGAAGGAAAGAGGGCGGCGCCGCAGCGCCGCCCCACCTTGCCTCAGTTGAACTTGTTCTTCCGATACGCACCCATCGCGGGGGCATCGGGGTTCACTTCGGGGCCGAAGTAGCGGAGGCAGACGAGGGGTTCGGTCTCGCTGGTGTTCTCGAAGGTCACACCGGCTTTCGCGCCGTCCTCGGTGCAGAAGTATTCGTCCTCGGTCAGCTCGTGGAAGCGGATGAGCTTCGGGCTGACGAGCGGCTGGCCGTTGATCTTGCCGGAGCCTTGCACGCAGATCAGGCCGTAGGCGCCGGCGTCCTTGATCGTGCACTTGGTGCCGGGATCGACCGTGAGTTCCTTGGCGGTGAAGAGCTGTTCGCCGTCCACCTTGCCGTAAACGATCCAGCGGTCCACGAAACCTTCGCTGCGCGTGTCGGCCACCGGAACGGGTTCGAGGTAGTGGTTGTCCTTGAAGTTCGGGTCGACGTTCTTGTCCCAGTTGAGCTGGTCGACGATGAAGTCGATGTCCTGGTGCTTGTTCTTGGGCATGTCCTTCACGAGCAGGCTCCAGGGCACTTCGCGGCCTTCGACGAGGTTCTGATACATGCCGAAGACGTCCGAGCCCCACTGTGGCTCGTAGGTGCAGAGGCTGCCGGGCGCGTGGAGGATGCAGGGATCAATGAGCCAGCCGGAGCCGACCTTGAGGCGATAGGCCTTGGAGAGATCGAGGATGCCGTTGTCGCCCTTGTTCCAGTTGCGGATGCACTGCTTGACCTGCTCCTTCGTCGTGCCGGGTTCGAAGCCCATGAAGGTGTAGGGGAAGTTGTTGCCGACGTTGTTGTGCTGCGGCGGGAAGTAGTAGGACTCCGGCTTGCCTTCCTGGCCGACGAGCTTGGCCTGCTTGGCCGACTGGTGCATGTGGTGCGGAATCGGCCCCATGTTGTCGAAGAACTTCGAGTAGACTGGCCACTTGCCGTATTTCTTCCAGATGGCTTTGCCGACGAGCGTCGCGCCGCAATCGGCGACGGCCTGGGCCAGCGTGAAGCGTTCCTTGCCGACGACGGCGTAGTTCAGGCCCTCGTCCCAGGCGCGACCTTCGTTGGCAGTGGGGGTCGTGGAGGCGAACCAGCGTTCGTCGATGCCGCCGCGGTTCAGGCCGTAGGCGTAGGTGTCGTCCGGATGGAGCTTGATGCGCAGGCCGGGCTGGAGGAACGAGCGCGGCACCCACGCGGGCGCGAGGCGGAGGAGGCCGCCGGTGCGGGACAGTTCGGCCTCAACCTTGGCCTGGGTGTTCTTCTTGATGGTCTTGAGTTGCGAGACGGTGTTCATGGAAATGCTCGGTGATGTGCTGACAGAAAGCGCTTTCGGCTGTGCGGGTGAGCCTAGCGAGAGCCGCGGCGGGGCTGCCAACGGAAAAGGGGCCGTTCTGCCAATGCGCCGGCCGCCAGCGAACGGCGACTGGACCGGGTCGGCCTTACGCCCGCGCGAGGCGGATTTCCGCCTCGAATCCCTTCGGTTCGCGGTTGCGGAAGGTCAGCTTGCCTTGGCAGGCCTCAACGCAGCTTTTCACGATGGCTAGGCCTAGCCCGACGCCGCCCTGTTCACGGGTGCGGGCGGCGTCTGGCCGGTAGAACGGCTCGCTGAGGCGGGTAATGGATTCGGGCGGCACGCCGGGACCTTCGTCGGTCACCGACACGATGACCTCGGCGCCGCGGGCTGACGCACTCAACCGGATCGGGCCAGCATGCCCGGCATAGCGCAGGGCGTTGCGGATCAGGTTGCCGACGGCGCGGGCCAGCAGTTCGGGCTCGGCCTTGGCCTGGAGTTCATCCGGCACGCTGACCTCGATGGCGTCACTCGCGGCGGCTTCCCGGGCGATGACCTTGTCGGCGAGTTCCCGCAGCGAAACGGCGACGAGCGGCAATTCCTTGGCCTTGAGGCTGGCCTTTGAAAAGGACAGCAACTCGTTCACCAGGTTCGACATGTGACGCACCTCGTCGCGCACGTCGTTCACGTATTCGCGTTGCCGGGCGTCGGCGCGCTGTTCGAGGACGCCGAGCGCCATTTCCATCCGGGCCAACGGCGTGCACAGCTCGTGCGCGATGTCGCCGAGGAACCGCTTCTGGCCGGTGACGAACCCTTCAAGCCGCCCGGCCATGCGTTTCACGGCGGCTCCCAAGCGGCCCAGTTCGTCACCGCGCTGATCGTTGACCGCGACGGTGAACTTGCCCTCGGCCACCTGCTCCGTGGCGGTGGTCACGAGGCGGATGGACTTGGTGATGCTCCCCACGAACGGCAGCCACCAGAGCACCGAGAACAGCAGCACGCCGCCGCCCGCCCAGAGCCAGGGCGCGGTGTCGAAGAAAAGTCCGCCGGCACTCAGGGACGGCGACATGACCACAAGCCGGCCCAGCGTGAAGCGGCCCGACTCCGGCGTGGTGAGCGGTGCCCGGAGGATGACCCAATAAGCGGCGGGCTTCGCCGAATGAAGGAAGACACGCTGAGCGGCAAAGTCGGGACGCCCTTCGAAACGTCCGGGACCACGCCGCCCCGGGTCGCCTTCCGGCGGTGGTCCCAGCGGACGTTCCTCGGCGCGAAGTCCCTCGGGCCGAATGCCGTCGCCGCGCGGCCCTTCAGGAGGTGGACCACCTTCCCGCCGGGGACCGCCGCGGCCGCGGATGCGTTGGCGGACTTCCTCGGGCAATTCCAGCGGCGCGCCGGCAAGGATTTCGTGCTGGTCGCCCACGAGCGCGAACTTCACGCCGTAGGCGGTGGCAAAACGGTCCAACGTGCCGGTCCAGTCCTCCTTGGGGCGCGTGCGCAGTTCCGCAAAGATCACGTCGGCCACCTGCTGCACCCGTTCGCCGGCGGCGCCGGCGATCAGCGCGTCGGGCCGGAACTCGGTCCGCACCAGCAGCCAGAAGACGGCCGCCAGCAGCACCAAGTTCAGCAGCAGCCAGACGAGGAAGCGGGCGAAGAGCGGCAGGCGGAGCTTCATGGGGCGTCCGGATTGATGAGCATGTAGCCGGCCCCGCGATAGGTGCGAATGAACCGCGGGCTCTTCGGATCGTCTCCGAGCTTCTTCCGCAGCGCCGAGATGTGGACGTCGATGGAGCGGTCAAACACGTCGTAGTCCCGTTCGCGGCATTCCTCCAGCAGCGCCTCACGGGACCGGACCCGGCCCTTCGCGCGCGCCAAGGAAGCCAGCAGGTCAAACTCCACGGGCGTCAGGGAAAGTGCCTGGTCGCCCAGCACCGCCGTCCGCGTGTCCGGCACCACCCGCAACCGGCCGACGACGAATTCTTCCGGGGCTTCCTCGCCGGGTTTCACCGTGCGGACAGTGCGGCGGGTGACCGCCCGGAGCCGGGCCAGCAGTTCTCGGGTCGAGAAGGTCTTGGGCAGGTAATCGTCGGCCCCGATTTCCAGGCCCACGATGCGATCGGCCTCGTCGCCGCGCGCGGTCAGCATGAGCACCGGAACATCCACCTTGGCCCGGATGCGCTTGAGCACCTCGAAACCGTCGAGGCCCGGCAGCATCACGTCGAGAATCACGGCCTGCCACGGTTCACCGGTGGCGCGTTCGACGCCTTCCGGTCCGGTGTGGGCCAACGCCACGGCGTAACCCATCGGCTCCAGGTAGTCGCGGATCAGGCGGCAGAGCTTGCGGTCATCGTCGATGACGAGGATACGCTGGGCGGAGTTGTCGGACGCGTTGGCCATGGCCGATGTTCTGGTGGCAACCCTAACGGCCGGCAACTCCGGAGGCCGGCTCTTTTACCCCGGCTTAACAAAATACCGCCGACTTTCGCCCGCCGTCGCCCGCTCAGATTGGGTGAAATCGGGTCCCCATAGGCCTGTGTGAATTTCACTCGGAACCCGGCGTCCGTGATGGTCGCTTGCGGCCACGCGCCGCCGGCGTATAGACCTCTTGAACATGTCAGCCGCACCCATTTCCCGCCGCACGCTGCTCAAGGGCGTGGGCGTCACCATGGCCCTGCCCTTGCTGAACGCGATGGCGCCGGTTCGCAGTCTCGCGGCCGGCTCACCGGCGACGGGCAAACCGATTCGTTTTGCCGCGCTCTACATGGCCAACGGCGCGCTGATGCGGGACTGGACGCCGAAAGGCGCCGGCCGGGACTTCGAGCTTTCGCCGACGTTGGCGCCGTTAGCCGACTTCAAGAATGATTTGCTGGTGTTGAGCCAACTCTGGAACGCCGCGACCAACACCGGCGACGGTCACTACGTAAAGACCGGCGGCTGGCTTACCAGCACGACCATCACCCGCACCACGGGCAGCAACATCTGCGCGGGCAACACCTCGGTGGACCAAGTGATGGCCAAACACGTCGGCAACCTGACGCCGCTCGCCTCGCTGGAGCTCGGCATCGAACCACCCTCGACCGGCGTGGATACCAACGTCGGCTTTACCCAACTCTACGGCGCTCACATTTCTTGGGCCACCCCGACGAGTCCGTTGGCCAAGGAGATCAATCCCAAGCTCGCGTTCGATCGCCTTTTCCGGTCTACCGCGACCACGGGCCGGCGCGGCGGGTTGGATGATGATCAGAGCGTGCTTGATCTCGTCGCGGAAGACGCCAAGCGCCTGGAGACGAAACTGGGTTACGCCGACCGGCAGAAGCTGAACGAGTATTTCGAAAGCGTCCGCTCGGTGGAACGCCGAATCGAATTCGACCGCAAGCGCAAGACCGGCGAGAACATGGAGGACAAGTTGGTCCGGGCCGAGATTGAGCGGCTGGGCAAGGTGGTGGACCTCTATGCCGATCCTGCCCGGGTCAGCGAGCGGCGGGACAATCACGGCGAACAGGTCCGGCTGATGCTCGACATCATGGCGCTGGCGTTCTGGAGCGACGCCACCCGGGTCAGCACGTTCATGTTCGGCAATTCGGTCAGCGGCCGGAATTTCTCCTTCCTGGAACCGGGGTTGGGTTCCCATCACGAAAATTCCCACCACGAAAACAAGGCGGACAAACAGGAGCGCTACCAGAAGATCAACCGCTGGCATGCGGCGCAGGCCGCCTACTTCCTGGGCAAACTGCGTGGCTACCAAGAGGGAGAGGGCACGGTCCTCGACAATTCCATGGTCCTGTTCGGCGCCGGCATGAGCGACGGCAACGCTCACAGCCCGCATAACCTGCCCCTGATCCTCGCCGGCCGGGGCGGCGGCAGCCTCGCCCCGGGCCGCCACCTGACCTACGAGAAGGACCATCCCATGGCGAACTTGCACGTCGGGTTACTGCGCCGGATGGGAGTCAAGGCGGACCAATTTGCCGACAGCACGGGTGAATTGGCCGGGCTTGCCGACCCGAGTTACGCGGGCAAGGCGTAGGTATCCGTTCTAGTTTCGCCCCAAGGCCACCGAGGCCTCATGTATTCGTCAAAGCCGGCCCAGTTTGGCGGTGAGTGCGGTTCGCACGTGTTCCGGCACGAAGGGGCTGACGTCGCCGCCGAGGCGGGCGATTTCCTTGACGATCCGTGAGCTGACAAACGTGTAGGTATCCTTTGGAGTTAGGAAGAGCGTCTCCACCTGCTCGTTCAGCCGCCGGTTCATGAGCGCCATCTGGAATTCGAACTCAAAATCGCTCACCGCGCGCAGTCCGCGCACCACGGCGCAGGCGCCCCGGCTCACGACGTAGTTGACCAGCAGGCAGTCGAAGCTGTCGGCCTCCACATTGGGCAGGTCCGCGCAGGCGGAGCGCACGAGGTCCGTGCGTTCCTCCACCGAGAACAACGGTTGTTTGGACTCATTCCGGGCCACCGCCACGACCACCCGGTCAAAGATCCGGGCGGCCCGCCGCACGACGTCGAGGTGCCCGTTGGTAAACGGGTCGAAGCTTCCGGGATAGATGACCGTGCGCATGGTTCGAGGCTAACCCGACCCGTGTCCGGGCCAACTGCTAATTCGAATCCCTCCGCCCGTCCGGGCATGGCCCAATTTGCGGTTACCGGGCGGACCAATAGACTACCGCCACACTTGAAGGACCCAACTCCCAACGCCGGCTTTCCCGCGGGAACCGAGGCAGCGCTCTGGCGCGGCGTTGGGGCCCGATGGAAGCAGCTGTTCGGCGACTTCAATCGCCTGGGAGTTAGCTTCGAGTGGCATGAACTGCCCGGGCGGTCGGACGTGGACTGGGCGCAGAGTTTTCACCCCGGCAGCATGGAATTATGCCTGAATCTATCCGGCACGGGCGAGGTGCGAGAAGGAAGTCGTTGCTGCCGACTCGGTCCATGGAGCGCGGCCTTTTACCGGGAAGGTCCACGGACTTCGGCCCTGCGACGGGCCGGGAACGATCACCTGTTCGTAACGGTTGAGTTCTCTCCGGTATTCCTGAAGCGGCACTTGGATTCTTGCGCTCAGGATTTGCACCCTCTGGTCCGGGGCATGTGGAATCCGGAGTTTGCGCCGGGTGACGTTTTGTCCGAGGTGGAGCCGCTCAACTCACGGCAGCGGGACTTGGTCTTGTCGCTGCGCCAACCACCGGTGCTGGCCGCGGCCCAATCAACTTGGTTTCAGGCGAAGGCCATAGAGTTGATGGGGGAATTCTTCTTCCAGCAACCGCCCGCCGCCGAGCTGTTTTGCCATCGCCACCAACGGGTTGCTCGCACCCGGGTTGAGTTGGTCGAGGACCTCATTAAGCGGAGTTTGGCCAACCCGCCGACCTTGCAGGAGATCGCCAAGGATGTCGGCTGCAGCCCGTTTTACCTCAGCCGCATGTTTTCGAAGGAAAAGGGCCAGACCATCCCCCAGTTTACGCGGCAGCTTCGCCTGGAACGGGCGGCCGCGCTCTTGCGTTCGGGCAAACACAACGTCACCGAAGCCGCCTTGGAGGTGGGCTACAATAGCCTGAGCCATTTCAGCCACGCATTTCACCAGCAGTTTGGCTGTTGCCCGGGGCTCTATCCGATGTCGCTCAGGGGCCCGCGGACGGAAGGCTGAATCGATTGGGCAGGCGCACCAAGAAGTCCAACGTCTGGCCGGTTCGGAGCCATCCTGATTGGATGCCTTCAACGAAACTGTCGGAACCGGCAAGGAGGGGGCCCGCCACCAGCAATACGACGAGGTTGCCCACCAATATCACCAACGCGGAGAAGATGGCCCCTTCGCTGATGATGTCCGGTTGGCGTAGGCGAAGGACCTGAAGGGTCATCGCAACGTGGAAAGCATAGAAAAAACCAAAGCCTGCCGGCAAAAGCAGCCAATTCCCAACCGCCGGCCAAATTCTTTGGGCGACCGCCGCAAGGCCTGCCCAAGCCACGGCATACAGCGGGAAAAAGTAGGGTGCCAACGTGACGAGCGAATTGGTGTCGGACAGGACGACATGCCCGCCTTTCGCGCCAACCTTGATAGATTTGACCTTATGGCCGAATAGCCATGCCCAAGTTGCATGAGTCAACTCGTGCCCCGCCACGTAAGTCCGCCACGGTTTCGGCAACAAGAGCGCAACCAAAAGCATTAACGCAGCCCCTGTCGAACAGGCCACTATCGATTCCGATAGGCGGAAGTTGGCGCCAATGACGTCCACGGCCGCCCATCCAAACCCCACCAATACCGGCAGAAGTGCGAAGCCAACGCTCGCTTTCAGGAGGAAGAGCGTTGCAACCTTCATAAACAAAAAGGCCTGCTTCTCGAGGAAGCAGGCCCAAAATCAGGCTAAACTGTGCTTAGTTCGTCCGGGTAGGATCCGAACCCGTCGCGCCATAGGCTTGGGCCGGAGCGGGCGCAGTGCGGGCAGTCTGCTCAGTGGTCGGGACGCCTTCGAAGGCGACGGATTCAACCACCCGACGGCCCTTCACCACGGCCACTTCGCGTTCGAACGCGGAAGCGCGGGTGGGCATCTTGGCGCTGGCGACCGCAACGGCCTTGTCGGCATAGGCAGGGGCGCCTTCCGCGGCGGCGGCGAGAATCGTCAAGGCGCTCTGGGGAGCAGCCTCAAGAGCGGCAACCACGACGGCTTCGGTCGATTCAGGCGACACCTTCAGCACCGAGACAATCACGCTGCCGATGGTGGAGGGATGGGACTTGATGGCGGAGCTGACCACAGCCACAGCGACATCCGACTTGGATTCCTTCGCGGCGGCGGAAACGAGCTTCGCAGCCTTGCCGGAAACGTCGACAACCTTCGAGGCGTGGATCGCCTTGGAAATCGTATCCGTTTCAACCGTCGACAGTGCAAAGACAGGGGAGGCGACGAGCACCGAGCTCGCAACAATTGCAACCACAACAGACTTCAGAGAGTTGGTCTTCATTTTCTAAATGCTTGGATTAAGGTTAATCGCGCTGGCGTCGTATCGCGGAAAACTAATCAACCGTCAACCAATTACTTTTGCGCCCAGACGCACATCTTGGGCGCTGGGACGGGGAATTTGCCTAATCGGCCCGATAATTCGCGATTTTTCCTCGGAACCCCCGGCACGTCAATTATACCAAGCGGCGGACGGTTCCGTTGAAGACACTCCACTCGTATCTCCTAAGGCAATTGACGGCCACCGTGCTTCTGACGGTCGCCGTTTTCACCTTCCTACTGCTCGTCGGGAGCGTGCTGAACGACATCTTCGAATTGGTGGCCAGCGGCAAGGCCTCCTTGGGCTTGATTGGCAAGGCGTTGCTGCTGCTGATTCCCTTCGTGCTCGCCTTCTCCCTTCCCATTGGGCTGCTTACTGCCACGTTGCTGCTTTTTGGGCGCTTGAGCGCGGATCACGAATTGACGGCCCTGAAGGCGAGCGGGATCAGCCCGTTGCGCCTCGCCACCCCGGTGCTTGGGTTCGGTTTGTCCATGGCTTTGGTCTGTGGGGTGTTCAACCTTTACCTGTCGCCGGCAGCCCGGGTTGAGTTCAAGGAGTTGCGGGATAACGTGCTTCGAACCAAAGGCGCGAGCCTGCTCGCAGACGGTCGGTTCATCGAACTCGGCCCCCGGGTCACCCTGTATGCCCAAAAGGTCAGCGGACCCAGGATGAGCGGCGTGCTAATTTACGGAACCACGAACTGGGTGGCCGCGGGCAAGACCAACCTCGTCCGAAATCTTGACGTCTATGCACCTGAGGCTGAATTGCTGTTCGACGCCCAGCAGCGCCCGATTCGACTCAAATTGCTGCGAGTTCAGGGTCTGTATCTGAATGGTGCGGAATGGCAACCGCTGTTCCTCGACGAATATTTTTACGACATTCCCGACCTTCGCGGTGGCGCCCAGATATCGGCCAAGATTACCGACATGACCCTGCCCGAACTGCTGGCGGAGCGGCGGCGTGTCGGGCGCGACGGTGGCGCGGTAACACCGATTACCGTCCAAATTCACCGGAATCTGTCGTTTTCGTGTGCTTGCCTGGGGTTCGCGATGGTGGGTATGCCCCTGGGAGTCCGCGCCCATCGGCGCGAAACCAACGTGGGTATCGCCATCGCCCTGGCCCTGCTGGCCGCCTACTACAGTTTCCTGCTGATCGGTTCGGCCTTGGATACCAAGCCTCAATTCCACCCGGAGCTGATTGTCTGGATTCCGACGGCGCTTTTCATCGGCACCGGCGCTGGGTTGCTTTGGCGCCTCAACCGGCAATAGCCGGCACCGGGTCAGCCGGGGCCGCCATGATGCCGCAGTTTGGCCAACAAAGACACGATGCGGCCAGCGATTACCACGGCGGTGATCAACAGCAACACTCCACTGGCCTGCGAAAGCCGGCGGAGGGCAATGGCCGAGAACTTCCCGTGCCCCCGCGAAACCCCCCAACTGACGCCGGCGAACCACACAAAACCGCTGACCGCCACGCCGGCGCAGAAGAATCCCTTGCTATCCCACGTAGCCTCCAAGGCCCCGTGGGCTAGAAGGGATCCAGTGATCCCGATCCAGAGCAGCAAGACCCCGGGATTGCCGAGCACCCGCACGAATCCGGTCCAGAACGCAGTGTGCGGATGAAGCTTCCGTTCCACGAATTCCTCCACCCGCTCCTCGCCGGGGATGTGGCCGGCCCGGAGGTATTTGATCGCCAGCCAGAGCACCAAGACGAAGCTGAAGAGCTCCATCGCCGCCCGCACGAACTGAATCTGGAACAACTGAGCGAAGCCCGCGAACGCCGCCACGCAGTAAAGTGTCTCCATTAGCACGGCGCCCACGGCCATGATGAATGCGCCCCGGAAACCCCGAGTCGCGCTTTCGTTCACAACGGTAACGTTAACCGGACCACCCAACGCCGAAGTGATGAAGCCGGCCAGCAGGCCGAAACCGCCGGCCGTCAGCATTTCGGTGGCTGGAATCATGGGTGATGGGAAAGGCCGACGGACAACCTTGTGGCGACTATTCCGGGGATTCCGGCGCGCCCGCTTCTTCTTCGTCCGGCTCGTCGTCCACCTCGATTTCCTTCTGCATGGGCCGTGAAATCCACGGGCGAACCAACCCGTAGACCAAGTAGGCGGTGAACACCAACGGCGCTGCGAACGGAAGCAGCTTCTTCCACAGCACGATCACGGCCCCAACTACCAGCACAACCAGCAGAGTCTTCACGAACGGCCGCTGCGTGCGCCAATCCAGCTTCTTGAATGTGGGATACTTTACCTCGCTTACCATCATCACCGACAGGAAGACCAGGATCACTGGCAGGGCGTAACGCCACGAGCCCCGTTGGAACTCCTTTTCTTCCAGCCACAGCAGGAAGAGTGTCAGCGACGCGACCATGCCGGCCGCCATCGGAATGGGGATGCCGAGGAAATATTTTCCGCCGCCGCCGCCGGACATCGCGGCGAGACAGTTGAATCGAGCGAGCCGGAACGCCCCACAGATGACAAACAGCGAGGCGATGAACCAGCCCACCTCGGGGTGTTTCACGAATACGTCCTTCAGCACGATCCGGTGGACCAAGAACGCCGGCGCCACCCCGAAACTCACGATGTCCGCCAGGGAATCGAACTCCCGGCCGAACGGCGATTCGAAGCCGCCCATGCGTGCTACCCGGCCGTCAAACAGGTCGAAGATGCACGCCAGCAGGATGTAAAGCAGGGCTTCCCGAATGACGGTGGGATAATTGGGATCGCCCAAGTCTGCCTCCACGATGCGCGTGATGGCGAGGAACCCGCAGAACAGGTTCGCGGCCGTCAGCAGGTTGGGCAGCAGGTAAATCTTCAGCCGGGCATCGGAGCCGGAATCGGCTGCCACCGGGGGCTGGGAATGCGCGCTCATGAGGGTAGTTTGGCCATCGGCGTGGTTCCGCCGACCACCTTGTCACCGAGCTTGACGGTGATCTCCGCGTTCAACGGCAGATAGACGTTGGCCCGCGAACCGAACTGGATCAGGGCAATCCGTTCGCCCTTCGCCACCGTTTCCCCGACTACCAGCCAGGGAATGATGCGGCGCGCAATGAGCCCGGTGATCAGGCGGACCGCAACCCGGGCGCCCGCGGGCTCCGCGGCCTTGAAGCCGATCATCACGTTCTCGTTGAATTGCGCGCTGTCGGTGCGCATCGCGTTCAGATACTGCCCTGGCGTGTGTTTCAGGTGGGTGACTTCCCCGGACACCGGCGCCTGCTGCACGTGCACGTTGAAGACGGACAGGAAGATCGACACCCGCTTGCAGCGCCCGCCCATCACCGTCAGTTCTTCGGTCTCATCAATGACATCCACCCGGCCATGCGCCGGCGCGACGACGATTCCGGCGCCGGGCGGCACCTGCGAATCGGGGTCGCGGAAGAAGTAGAGCGTGAACACGGCCATCACCATGCCGAGACCACAGAACACGGCTGCCAAGGCCAATCCGGCAGTCCCACGTGGCCAGGCGAACGAAACGACGGCGACCAGGAAAATGACCAGCAGGACTACTTTGGTGAGGATCGCACCCGCCGCGGCGAGCGCCTTGCCTTTGTGCTTCACGGCCCAACCCTAGGTGGCAGGGGCCGCAAGGGGAAGCGCGGGATGGCTCCCGCCCGGCAGGATTACGGGCCAACCGCCCCGGTTCGGCCCAAAGAATCCCTTTCCTCGGCCGCGCCCTTCTGCCCTATTCCCCGCCCGCTCGCGCCGCGAGCGACTGTCTACACGCCATGAGTCTGTCCACTGCCTTGCTCAAGCCCGGTGAATCCGAACGCCTCGTCGCCGGCCATCCTTGGGTATATTCCAACTCCATCGTTCGCCTTACCGGCCCCGCCAACGACGGCGACGCCGTCCAGGTCAAGGACCACCGCGGCCGCTTCGTCGGCGTCGGGCTCTACAATTCGCGCTCCAAGATCGCCATCCGCCTGCTCGACCGCGAGCGCAGCGACTTCGACGGCGCCTTCTTCAAGGAACGCATCGGCGCCGCCCTCGCGTTGCGCCGCCGGCAGATGCCCAACGCCACCTCCTTCCGGGTCGTCAATGCGGAGAGCGACTTCCTCTCCGGGTTGATCGTGGACAAATACGAGGACGTGCTCGTGATCCAGACCAGCTCGCTGGGCATGGACAAGCGCAAACACCACATCACTGCGGCGCTGATCGATCTCCTCCAACCGTCGGCCATCGTCGAACGCAACGACATGGGTTCCCGGAAATTCGAGGGGCTCGCCGATTCCAACGAGGTGCTCTACGGCGAGGCGCCCGCCCAGTTCTCCGTCCGCCTGAACGGGCTCGCCTTCAGTGTGCCCGCCGGCGGCGGCCACAAGACCGGCCTCTACCTTGACCAGCAGGCCAACTACGCCGCCGTCGCGGAAATGACCCAGGGCGCCGAAGTCCTCGACTGCTTTTCGTATCTCGGTGGCTTTGCCCTGCATTGCGCGCGCGCTGGAGCCAAGCACGTGACCGCCCTCGACCAGAGCGAGGAGGCCGTGAAATCGGCCCGCGCCATCGCCGAAACCAATGGCGTCACCAGCGGCGTGACCTACGAGACGGCTAACGTCTTCGATTGGCTGCGCGAGAAGACGTCAACCACGCCCAACGAGCGGCTGATCCCTCGCTTCGGGGTCATCATCCTGGATCCGCCATCATTCACCCGCACCCGTTCGTCCGTGGACGGCGCCCTTCGCGGCTACAAGGAGATCCATCTCCGCGCCCTCAAGCTGATCAAGACCGGCGGCGTGTTGGCCACCTTCTGCTGCTCCCATCACGTGGATTCCAAGCTGTTCGAGGAAGTCATCGTGGATGCCGCCACGGATGCCCGCGTCATGCTGCGCCGCGTTCGGAGCTTCAGCCAGTCGCCGGACCACCCGGTCCTGCCCGCGATTCCAGAGACGGAATACCTGAAGGGCTTTGCCTACGAGGTTGTGCGTTAGCTTCGGCCGCGGAATCCCGCCGGCGGCCTACGCCAGCACCTTCCAGAGGGCGAAGAGCACTCCGGGAAACCAGAACACCAAGCTCAAGACCAGACTGATGACCGTGTCCTTCCCGGACTTGGTCTTCAGGTAAACCGCGAGCGGGGGGAGGAAGATGGCGAGGAGGATCAGGATGACCTTGTTCACGGCGCGGAGCGTATGGCCGCGGCTCCTCCTGGCAACTGCCGGCGGCCAGTAACCCTGGGCCGGAGTTGTCGTCAGCATCCCGGACTGTCCTTGTCCGGCCCGGCGGCCCACACTGCGCCCATGCCGCTGGTGGAATACCTTGTTGCCGGAACGTTGGGCCTCGGAGTCGGTCTCGCCCTCGGTTGGCTCCTCCGCGCCCAACGCCGCACGGCGCCGGATGCCCGTGTCGAGGCCGAGCTGCGTTCCCAACTGGCCGCCCGTGAAGCTGAACTCGGACAACTGCGCGGCACGCTTGCGGAGGCCGGCTCCGCCCGGGCCGCGGCCGAAGCCACCCGCACCGCCGCCGAGCAACACTCGGCGGAACGAACCCGGGCCGCCGACGAGGCGGAAGCCCGCGCCCGGGTTTCCCGGGACCAACTGGCGGCGCGCGACGCCGAACTGGCGACCGCCCGCGCCGAGGCGGACAAGGCCAACGCCTTGCTGGCCGAACAACGCCGCTTCCACGAAGACCAGCTGCGGGAACTGCGGGAGAAGCACGACGCCGCGCTCACGGAACTGCGCGCCACCAACGACCGCGCCCTGCTCGCGCTGCGCGACCAGTTCAAAGCGACCGCCGCCGAGGCCCTCGCGGCCAACAACCCCAAGTTCCTCGAACTGGCCAACGAGCTGTTCGCCCGTTTCAAGGCGACTTCCGAAGGTGACCTCAGCCAGCGGCAGGAGAAGATCGCCGGCTTGGTCAAACCGCTGGAAGACCAACTGAAGGCCTACCAGGAACGCCTCCAGCAGGCCGAATCCCAGCAGCAATCCGCCCTCGGCCAAGTGAAGCAGCACCTCGAATCGCTCGCCGCGCAAAGCCAATCCCTGTCGAGCGAGACGCAGCGCCTTCGGGTCGTGTTGGGTTCCAGCCAGGCCCGGGGCCGGTGGGGCGAGGAGACCCTCCGCCGTGTGGTCGAAGCCGCGGGCCTCAGCATCCACTGCGACTTCGACGTTCAGGTCCAGGAGGCCGACAAAAAGCCCGACCTGCTCGTGCGCCTGCCCGGCAACCGGGTCATCCTGGTCGATTCCAAGGTGCCGGATCTCGATTTCCTCAACGCCCTGCAGGGCGCCGACGAACTGCGCCGGGCTGAGGCTCTGCGAGACCACGCCGCCAAGCTTCGAGCCACGATCAAGGCGCTGGCCGACCGCGATTACCCGCGGCAATTCACCGAGGCGCTCGACTACGTCGTCCTGTTCCTGCCGGCGGAATCGCTCTTCAGCGCTGCGCTGGAGGGCGACCGCGACCTGATCGTGTGGGCTGCCGAACGACGCATCCTGCTCGCGACCCCGGCGTCGCTGATCGCGTTGCTGCGCAGCGTGGCGGTGAGCTGGCAACAGCACGACCAGTCGGTGAACGCCCGCGCCATCGCCGAGGCGGCCCGCGAGCTGTTCGAGCGCGTGGCCAAATTCACGGAACACTTCGAGTCCATCCGCGACGGGCTCCAGAAGGCCGGCGACGCCTATAACCGGGCCCTCGCCAGCTACGACAGCCGGGTGCGTCCGCAAGGCGACAAGCTGGCCAAGCTCGGCGGCACGCCGGACAACCGGCAACTGGCCGAAGTCGAGCCGCTGGACGCGACGTTGCGGTTGCCCCCGGCAACCGCCGGGTAGCCGGTCGCGGCTCGCCGGACAGCTTGGTAAAGATGGCGCTGACGTAGTTGCGCACAGTGCCCTCGCTCAGATTGAGGGAGCAGGCGATCTCCTTTTTAGTCCGCCCTTCGGCCAACAAGTCCAGCACGCGCTGCACCTGCGGGGCGCGCGGACGATTCGTCGGGCGGATGGCGGACCGGTGGACTGGAGACCGCTGCGGTCGCCTGGCGGGGAGAATTTCACGTTTGCACAACTGCCCACCGGGGCGGGCCTCCGGCGAGGCGAGCTGCACCGCTACCAACTGCCGGCCGACCTCGTCGGCGAATCCATCACGGTCGAAGTCATCTGCCTCGTCCCTCTGCGGGCGGAGTTCACCGTGGCCGCCCCGAAGCTACCGTAATGGGCTTCGCCCAGGCGCCTCCGCGGTCCGCTTCCGGTCCGCCACTGGTCCGCGGCCGCTTCCCGGGCCTGCAATTCGCCTCAAAAACGGTCCGTTTAACCGACTTTTCGCCGGATTCCGGCCCGCGACCCGCGTTGGCATGGCCGTTGCACAAGGAGCCGCAGAGGCCCGACAGGCCGGTGATGAACACCGCGCCAGATCAGGCCGGAAACCGTCCGCATCATTCTCAAAACATGAACCGTCTCCTGCAACACTTCCGCCTCGGCGCACTCGCCGGCGCCTTCCTCGCCAGCTCCCTGGTCCACGCCCAGGGCGACCTCAAGATTTTCACCGCCATCGAAGTCGAATTCGCGACCGAACGCGGCAAGTCCTACCAACTCCAGGGCTCGGCCGACCTTGCAGCCTGGAGCAACATCGGTGACCCCGTCTTCGGGAACGGCAACACGGTGAACCAGATCTTCTCCGCCAAGGGCGGCGGCACGGTCACCTTCGGCAACTACCGCCTCGACATCACCGAGATCACCGTGCCCGGCCTTGCCCCGTGGTCTTTTCAGGGACTATCCCTCGGCCTCGGCGACGACGGCGCGCATGAGCACTACGATTTCCTCTCCGAAACCAACGGCGTGAAGGTGTCGCCGACCGGCACGGATCCTTTCACCTACACCTTCACGCGCACCGGCGACAACGAGGCTCAGGTCAATCTCGTGAAGGGCAGCTCGGCCGGCGACAAGGCCCGGCGCGACCTATACACGTTCACCTTCACCGCCGCGAAGCTCGGCACCTTCGTCCGCGAGGAATTCCGCGGCACCCGCCTGAAGGACCGCGACCTCGGCACCTTCACCGTGCTCGACGGCACGCAGCCTCCCGGCGGCGGCACCGGCGGCAATCCGGGCGACACGAACTCCGTGCCCGTGACGCCGCCCGCCTCGTTGAAGGGGCTCGCCTATTCGTTCCTCAGCGGCGCCACGCCCGAACGGCTCGAGTTCCTGAGCGACACCGCCGGCATCGAAATTGAAGACAAGCCGCGGCCCGACGAAGACGAACCGAACAAGCCGTTCAGCTACACCTACGCCTTCACCACGCCCACCAACGCCACGCTCGTCGTGAGCCTGCCGGACAATCGCCGCGACGAATACGACCTCACGTTCACGCAGGGCGCCCAGGGAACCTTCGTTCGCCGCGAGTTCCGCGGTGACCTGCTGACCGACACCGACACCGGCGCCTTCAGCCCGGCGGGCAACGCCACCTCCGGCGGCACCAATGGCGGTGGCGGCGGCACGCCCCCCGATGGCAACGGCACACCTGTCACAGAGCTGACCGGCACGCGTTACCTCTTCCGCAGCGGCGCCACGCCCGACCGGCTGACCTTCACCACCGCGACCACCGGCAGCGAACAGAGCACCGAGGAAGACGACGATGCGAACGCCTTCACCTACGTTTACACCGTGAAGGAAGGCTCCGCCGCCGCGCTTGTCGTGACCTTCAAGCCCGGCAAACGCGACGAATACGACCTCACGTTCAACACGGACGGCACCGGCACCTTCGTGCGCCGCGAAGTCCGGGACGATGTAGTGACTGACACGGACTCCGGCTCCTTCGTCCGCGAAACCGGCAACTGATCTCCGCCTAACCCACCGGACATGCGGATTCCCTTGGGACCGCCTGTCCGGTAATTTCATTTCCACACCGTGAACGCACGCCGCCTCTTCCTCCGACGCTTCTGGGCCGGTTTCCTGGGGACCGTCTGGCTCCTCGCGCCGGGCCGGGCCGCGGAAGCGTTCCTCAGCCGGATCGTCGAGTTCAGCGGTCCGGTGGAAATCCTGCGCGCCGGCAGCGAACAATGGCAGCCGGCGCAGACCAACCTCGTGCTGAACGCCGGGGACCGGCTGCGCACCGGCGTGGCGGCCCGGGCCACATTGCAGCTCTCCGACCGCAGCGTCCTCCGCATCGACAAGTCCTCGTTGCTCCAGCTCCAGCCGCCGAGCCAGGCGCCGGCGCAGAAGAAGTTCCGGCTAAACTCCGGCCGCCTGTTTTTCCTCAACCGTGAACGGCCGTCCGACATCGAGTTTGAGACGCCGCTCGCCACGGGCGCCATCCGGGGCACCGAGTTTGTCCTGCGCGCCGAGGGCGAAAACGGTCCGACCGAGCTTGCGCTGCTCGACGGCGCCGTGGCCCTAACCACCGCCCAGGGCACCGCCGAACTCGTCCCGGGTGAACAGGCCGCCGTCACGCCGGACCGCCGGCTCACGAAATCGCGTTCCGTGCTCGCCGCCAATCTGGTCCAGTGGTGCCTCAATTATCCGGCCGTGCTCGACCTTGCGGACCTCACCCTCACTGCCGCCGAACAGGCGTCCTTGGCCACGGCGCTCGCCGCGTATCGGGACGGCGATGTGAACGCCGCGTTGGCCGCGCTACCGGCCCCGGTCGCAACCGATTCCGCAGCCGTCCGCGAATTTCGCCTCGCGGTGCTGCTGGCGAGCGGCGACGTGGAGACCGCTGAGGAACTGATCAGCGCCTTGGCCACGGATTCCGAAATGGCCCGCGCGATCCGCGAAGTCATCGCCGCGGTGAAGTTCCAAGCCGTCGCCGAACTGCCGGAACCCGGCTCCCGCACGGGCTGGTTGGCGCGCTCCTACTATCTCCAATCACGCTCCGACTTGCCCGGCGCCCGGGTCGCCGTCCGGCGCGCGGGTGAATCTGGCTTCGCCTGGACCCGCGTCGCGGAAATCGACCTCGCCTTTGATGACCGCCGGTCCGCCCAGCTCGCCGTCAATCGGGCGATCGCAGCGGCGCCGCGGTATCCGGCCGCCCATTCGGTCCGCGGCTTCCTCCACCTACGGCAACGCGACTTCGCCGCCGCCCTCGCCGACTTCGATCAGGCGCTCGCGCTCGACGGCGCGCTGGGCGACGCCTGGCTCGGTCGCGCGCTGACGCTGGGCGAACTCGGCCAGACCGAGGAAGCCCGGCAGGCGCTGCAACTGGCCGCCGCCATGGAACCGCAGCGGGCGGCGTTCCGCAGCCAACTCGCCAAGGGCTGGAGCGAATCCGGCGACGCGGTGCGGGCCGAGAAGGACTTCCGGCTGGCGAAGAGCCTCGACGGCGGCGACCCGACGCCATGGCTTTACGAGGGACTGCACTACGCCCAGTTCAATCGTTTCAACGAAGCCGTCCGAGACCTCGAACAGTCGGTCGCGTTGAACGACCGCCGTAGCGTGTTTCGCGCGCGCCAGTTGCTCGACCAAGACCGCGCCGTCCGCAGCGCCAATCTCGCCATCGCCTACGAGGCAGTAGGTCTCACCGAGGTCGCCGAGCGCACCGCTGCCCGGGCCTTGGCCGATGACTACGCGAACTTCTCCGCGCACCTGTTCCGCGCCCGCAGCCTGCAACGGCAGGAGGATCCCACCGGGGTGAATCTCCGTCACGAGGCCGCGCGCCAGAGCGAATTGCTCGTCGCCAACCTGCTCGCGCCGCCGGGTGCCGGGAACTTGTCGCAGCAGCTCTCCCAGCAGGACCGCCTGCGGTGGTTCGGTCCCGCGCCGGTAGCCGCCAGTGGTTACGCCGAATACCGCAGCGGCGGCGACTGGAATTCTGCGGCCTCGGTCTTCGGTCAGGTAGATGGGCTCGGCTACGCGCTGGATTCGCAGTTCCGCACGCAGAATGGCGACCATCCAAACGGTGACTTCGAGCGCCTGGAATTCTCGGCCCAGGCCAAGCAGCAGATCGGCGACGCCGACAGCCTTTACCTGCAGGCGGGCTGGATGGATTCCGACGCCGGCGACACGGCGGCTTACTACGATCCCGCGACCGCGAGCCCGACGCTCCGCGTGACGGAACGCCAGGAACCGTCGCTCTACCTCGGCTGGCACCACGAATGGGCGCCGGGCAGCCACACGTTGTTCCTCGCCTCGCGCCTCACGGATGACTTCACCCTCACCGACGCCGATCACCCCTTGCTGTTCCTGCGGCGCAACCCGTTGGGCACGGTGACCGACGTGGACTTCGGCAGCGTCCGCCGGCCGTTGGCGCTGGCCAGCGACTTCACGCTCTACTCCGCCGAATTGCAGCAGATCTTCGAGACGGAGCACCACGCGTGGGTGCTGGGTGGACGTTTCCAGGACGGCACGGTCGCGACCGCGGCCCGCCTCAACAACCCGCTGCCGCCGGCGCTCGCCGACCAACGGGTCGAACCCGGCTTCACTCGGCTCAACGGCTACGTCTACCACCATTGGCGTCCGGTGAAGTCGCTCCGGCTCACCGCTGGCCTCAGCTACGACCGGCTCGATTTCCCCCGCAACGCCGACGTGGCGCCGGTGTCCGCCGGCGAGACGGACCGCGACCTCCTGGCCCCGAAACTGGGCCTCACTTGGTCGCCGCTGGAACACACTCACCTGCGCGCCGCGTGGACTCGGTCGCTCGGCGGACTCTACTTTGACCAAAGCGTCCGGCTCGAACCGGCGCAGGTCGCCGGCTTCAACCAGGCGTTGCGGAGCCTGATTCCCGAGGGCGTCGCCGGACTCGTGCCCGGAACCGAATTCGAGACCCTCGGTGTCGGGCTCGACCAATCGTTCGGCGCCGGCACCTATCTTGGCGTTGAGGCCGAACAACTCCGGTCCGACGGCACCCGCGAGGTTGGTGCGGTGTCCAATTCACTGCCCGTGCCTGTGCCCGACACGGTGGATTTCGCGACGCAGACGCTCGCCTTTCAGGAACGCTCCGTCGGCCTCTACGCGACCCAATTGCTCGGTGACGACTGGTCCGTCGGTGCGCGTTACCGCGTCAGCGAAGCCGAATTGACCGGCCGCTTCCCCGGCCTGCCTGCAGGCGCGAACGGGCTCGCGGCACTGGAACAAAACGAGACCGCCACGCTGCACCAGGTCGGGCTCTTCGCGCGTTTCAATCACGCCAGCGGATTCTTTGCGCAGTGGGAAAGCGACTGGTTCCAGCAGGACAACGGCGGTTATGCACCGGCCCGACCAGGCGACGAATTCTGGCAGCACAACGTGTTCGCCGGCTACCGCTTCACCCGCCGGGCGGCCGAACTCCGGGTGGGCATCCTCAACTTGGCCGACGAGGACTACCGGCTGAATCCGCTCAACCTCCTCACACCGCTCCCCCGCGAACGCACCTTCGTCGCCAGCATGCGGTTTAATTTCTGAACCGGGGCAGCTGGTTCGGCGCTCGCCGCGAGACTGTGGTCCGGCCTAACGTCCTGCCCGCGTGCCCGTTCGTCAGTTCCAGCTCCGGCCCCTGCTGCCCGTCACCCTGACGGCTGCCGCGTTGACGTTGCTGTCCTGGTTCGCGCTGGTGGGACCGGACGGGCGGGGCACTGGGTTGGTCCGCCAAAGTTACGATGCCGCCCTCGCGCTGCGCGGACCGGTCGCGGCTTCCGCGGCGGATTCACCCCGCTGGCCGGTGGCACTGGTTTACCTCGACCTGCGGACGTTCATGCAAACGGGCCAGGACCCGTCGGCCCCGCTCGACCGCCGGCTGCATGCCCAATTGGTCCGCCGCCTGACGGCCGCCGGTGCTCGCGCGGTGATCTTCGACATCCTGTTTGAGGCGCCGTCCGCCGATGCGGCCGCCGACGTCGAATTGGCGGCGGCCCTACGCGCCAACGGACGCGTCTTCCTCGGCGCGGAATGGCACCGTTCGGAACACGACCGCGGCGACGTCGCCACGGTTTCGCAGCGCAGTGAAATCCTGCCGGCCACGAACCTGCTCGCCGCCGCCGCCGGCCACGGGTTCGTCTTCGCGAAGATCGATCCCGACCTCGTGGTGCGGGAACATTTCCCGGGCTTCACCGGCCGCAACCTCCCGAGCCTCACGTGGGCCACCGCGCAGTGGCTGGGCCTGGAGGCGACCCGCGGAGGCAAGTCTGACGAACGCTGGCTAAACTACTACGGGCCGCCCTTCACGATTCCGAACGTCAGCTTCAGCGACGCGCTCGAACCGGCCACGGTGCCGGACGATTTCTTCCGCGACCGCATCGTGATCGTCGGCGCGCGGCCGGCCGCGGGGCAGTTCGACGAACGCCGCGACGAATGGCGCAGCCCGTTTTCCGCGTGGAGCCCGGGACTGCCCTTCATGCCGGGCGTCGAGACGCACGCCACGGAGATGCTCAACCTCGTTCGCGGCGATTGGCTGCGCCGCTGGCCGCGGGGCGTCGAACTGGCCGTGCTCGTGGCCACGGCGTTCGGCTGCGCCTTCGGTCTGTCGCGCCTGCGCCCGCTGCCGGCGGCGGCGTCCACCGTGGGCCTGGAACTCGGCCTGGCCGGGTTGGTCCTCGCGGGGATGGGCCAACGGCTATGGTTCCCCTGGCTCATCGTCGCGCTCCTCCAATTGCCGGGCGCCCTGTTCGCGTCGGTGTTGGTCCAGTCGGTGAACTGGTTCCGCCAGCGCCGCCGGATGCTTGCCAAAATCCGCGAACAGGCCGCGCTAATCGACAAGGCGCAGGACGCCATTCTCGTGACCGACCTCGCCGGCCGGATCACCTACCTGAACCCGCGCGCCCGCCAACTCTACGGCGACGCGGGGCCCGTGGCGGATACGACCGACGAGACACTGTCGGTGACCGACGCCCGCCGCCGGGTGGTCGAGCGCGGTGACTGGTCCGGCGAACTCCGGCAGCGCTCCCGAGACGGCCGGGCCCTGACTGTCGAAAGCCGTTGGACCTTGATCTGTGACGACCACGGCGAACCCCGCGAAATCCTCCAGATCAACACCGACGTCACCGAGCAGCGGCGCCTCCAGGAACAGGTCCTCCGTGCCCAACGGCTTGAGGCGGCCGGCGCCCTCGCGAGTGGCATGGCGCACGACCTCAACAACGCGCTCGCCCCCGTGCTCATGGGCGTCCAGTTGCTGCGCCGGCGGACCGAGGCCGACGACCTTCGCCGGATGCTCGACGTGATGGAAACCCACGCCCGACGCGGTGCGGACATGGTGAAGCAGGTGCTGCTGTTCTCCCGCGGCCAGGCCGGCGACCGCCAAGTGCTCGCCGTCGGCGAACTGGTCCGCGAGATGGAACGCGCCCTGCGCGAGACGTTGCCGGCGGGCATCCGCCTCAGTGCCATGCTGCCGGAAGATCTGTGGCCCGTGCTGGGGCAGCCCACGCAGCTCCATCAGGTGCTGCTCAACCTCTGCGTGAACGCCCGTGACGCGATGCCGGCCGGCGGCGAACTAAGCCTCGCGGCGGACAACGTGGAACTCGACGCGGAGGAAGCCGCCCGGCTCAGTCCCGAGGCGCGGCCCGGCCGACACGTCATGGTGCTGGTCGCCGACACCGGCGCCGGAATGCCGCCGGACATCCGGGCCCGCCTCTTCGAGCCCTTCTTCACCACCAAACCGGCCGGCCGCGGCACCGGCCTGGGCTTGGCCACCACCGCGTTGCTCGTCCGGCAGCACGGCGGATTCATCGTGGTGAAGAGCGAGGCGGGCGTGGGCACGGAGTTCGAAATCTACCTGCCCGCAGCGCCGGCCGGTGCGATCGCTGTCCCGACCGCTGCCTCCGCTCCGGCCGGCGGCGACCGCCAATTGCTGCTGGTGGCCAGCGAGGACCAGTCCGTGGGCGAACTGCTCCGGCAGGAACTCACGTCGCTCGGCTACCGGGTGCTGGTGGCCAGTTCCGAGGCGGCGGCCCGCGCGGCCTTGGCGCCGCGCCGGATGACGCCCGCAGCCTTGGTCATTGCCGCGCCGTTCGCCGGCACAAACGCGCTCGTTGGCCCCGCCTTGCGACCGCAACTGCCGGTGTTCCTCCTGACCGGCAATCTGCCCACGCCGGCCGGGTTGCCCGCCCGGATCACGGTGATCGCCGGTGCCAGCCAACTCCAGCAGCTCAGCGCCGCCCTGGCCACTGCCGGCGCCTCGCGTCCCTGACCTGGGATCGGCGGGAGTCCGGTCGCGCTGCGGGTTGGGTTCCCCGCCTTGAAGAAAAGATACGCCCGGTTTGCGCCAAAGCAGGGTTGGCCGTTGCCCGCGGGGTGATTTCCCATTACGCAGCAGCCACGTTCGCCATGCACCCCGCCGTCCTTTCTACCGGAAGCACGCCCTCGCCGCGTCGTTTTGTTTCGTTCCTCCTGCTGGCGTTGGTTTGCGGCGCCGCCCGTGGCTTCAGCCAAGCCGCCGAGGTGGACTTCGCCCGCGACGTGCGGCCGCTGTTGAACAAGCACTGCACGCCCTGCCACGGCGGCGTGAAGAAGGCGGGCGGCGTGTCGTTCCTATTCCGCGAAAGCGCGATGGCCCCCGGCAAATCTGGCGCCCTGCCGATCAAGCCGGGCGACCTGGAAAACTCGGAGGTCATCCGCCGCCTGCTGACGAAGGATGAAGACGACCGGATGCCGCCAGCCAAACATGGGCCGCGTCTGTCCGACACCGAAGTCGCAACGTTCCGCGACTGGGTGAAACAGGGCGCGCCGTGGAAGGGCCACTGGGCCTACGCCGCCCCCACGCTGCCGGCGGCGCCCAAGGTGTCGAAGCCTGCCTGGAGCCGGTCGCCGCTGGATCGCTTCATCCTCGCCAAACTCGACGCCGAAAAGCTCAAGCCGTCGAAAGAGGCGGACCGCGAGGCGTGGTTGCGCCGCGTGAGTTTTGATCTCACCGGCTTGCCGCCGACACCGGACGAGGCGAAGGCGTTTCTGGCGGACAAGAAATCCGGCGCCCACGAACGGGTCGTGGACCGTCTGCTGAAGTCGGCGCACTTCGGCGAACGCTGGGCCGCGCCGTGGCTGGACCTCGCGCGTTACGCCGATTCGCAGGGCTACGAAAAGGACGCGGCCCGCACGGTCTGGCCTTGGCGCGACTGGGTGATCCGCGCCTTCAACGACGACCTGCCGTTCGACCAATTCACCGTGCGGCTGCTTGCCGGCGATTTGCTGCCCGACGCCACGTTGGAGGACGTCGTGGCCAGCGCCTTCAACCGCCACACGCCGACGAATGCCGAGGGCGGCACCGATGATGAGGAATACCGCGTTTCGGCCGTGCTGGACCGCGTCAGCACGACGTGGAAGACGTGGCAGGCGGTCAGCTTCAACTGCATCCAATGCCACGCGCATCCCTACGATCCGTTTGATCACGCCGAGTTCTACAAGTTCCTCGCCTTCTTCAACACGAGCCAGGACTGGGACCTGAACGGTGACGAGCCGCGCCTGAGCGTGCCGCTCGATGTGAAGGACTTTCCCCGCGCCCAGGAACTGGACCGGCAGGTGCGGACGCTCCGCACGGCGCAGTTGGCGGACACGGAAAAGCTCGCGAACAATCCCGCGCAGTGGCGGACGCTCACGCCGCTGTCTGCCGTCTCGTCGCACCAGACCAAGCTGGTCATCACGAACCTGGCCGGCGGTGGCGGCGAGGTCGTGACCGAGGGCACGGTGTCGCATGACTCCAAGTTCACGCTCGACTTCGCGGCACCCGAGGGCGGCCTGACCGTGACGGCGTTGCGCGTGGATGCGTTGCCGAAGAATCCCGAGGCCGCGCAGTTGATGCCGGAACTGGGCTTCATCCTGTCCGAAATCCGCAGCCAGATCCTGAGCGCAGAGAACGCCGCAGCCGTCGCCGACCACGAGAAGGCGTTGGCCGACGCTCGCGCCGCGGAGTCCAAGGCGGCCGAGGCCGAGAAGTCCGCAAAGGACGCCGATAAGGAAGCCCGCAAAAAGGACGTCGAAGCGCGGCGCAAAGAAGTCCGCGAACTGGAGCGCAAGCATCCCGGCGAGGTGAAGTGGCGCTACGGCTTCGGCGACGAGGTGCAACCGTTCCAGGACCCGCAGGGGACGCTCGATCCCGATTCCCGCGGCTGGGGCGCCTTGTCCCGCATGACGCATCCGCGCCACCTCGTGCTTGTGCCGGAGACGCCGTTCACGCTGCCCGTGGGCGCGAAGCTGCGCCTGCTCATTCGGCAGGAAGCCGCGCCCAACGACATGGCGCCGCTGGTGCTGAACCGCGGCCGGTTCAGCCTGAGCGCCGACCCGGCTTGGACCGCCCTGGTGAATGGTGCCGACTTCAAGACCCGCTGGGACCAACTCGCGGCATTGCGGAAGGAACGCGACGAAATCAAGGGCGCCTCCATGCCGGTGATGGCCGAGCAGGACACCCCTTTGAAGCGGCCCACGGCCGTCTTTCAGCGTGGCAATTGGATGAACCACGGCGATCGCGTCACCGCCGCGGTGCCTAAGATCTTTCCGCAACCGCCGGCCGGCCAGCCGGTGGACCGGCTTGCCATGGCGCGTTGGATCGCTTCGACCAACAACCCGCTCACCGCGCGCGTCGCCGTGAACCGCGTGTGGGAACAGCTCTTCGGCGCCGGCATCGTGGATTCGGTGGACGACTTCGGCACCAGCGGTCAGCCGCCGTCGCATCCGGAGCTGCTCGATTTCCTCGCGGTGCGTTTCCAGACCGAGCTGGGTTGGAGCGTGAAGCGGCTGCTCCGTGAACTCGTGCTGTCCGCGACCTACCGGCAGGATGCCACGGTGACGCCGCCGCTGCGGGACCGCGACCCGGCGAACCGCCTGCTCGCCCGCGGTCCGCGGACCCGCCTGAGCGCCGAGATGGTGCGCGACAACGCGCTCGCCGTTTCCGGCCTCCTGTCGGACAAGCTGTTCGGCCCGCCCGTGATGCCGCTGCAGCCGGACGGCATCTGGCGCGTCGTTTACAGCAGCCAGAAGTGGGAGACGTCCAAGGACGCCGACGCCCACCGCCGCGCTCTCTACACGTATTGGCGACGCTCCACGCCGTATCCAAGCCTGCTGACCTTCGACGCCCCGGGCCGATCCGTCTGCACGGCGCGCCGGCTTACCACCAGCACGCCCTTGCAGGCGCTCGTGACGCTGAACGATCCTGTTTACATGGAGGCCGCCCGGGCGCTGGGCGAACGCATGGCGAAGGAGGGCGGCGCGAAGCTTCCCCGCCAGTTGGCCCACGGTTATCGCCTCGCCACCGGCCGCACGGCCACCAAGGCGGACCTTGCGGACCTACAGGCGCTCCACGCCGAATCGCTGGCTGCCTACGCGCAGGACAAGACGCTCGCGGAGAAGTTCGGCGGCACGCCGGAACAGGCCGCCCTCACGCTCGTCGCCAACGCCCTCCTCAACCTCGACCTCACGCTGACCAAGTGAAGAATCGGGAAAGCCGGAAAGCAGGAGCGGGAAACGAATCGGCAATCGTCTTCCTGCTTTCCTACGTTCTAAACTCGTCTGAGGATCCGTGCCGGAACAGGAATGGCTCAACCCGTGAGGACGGGAATTCGCGGCGGCCTTGCACCACGCGCGGAACCCCTCACCCCGGCCCTCTCCCTCAGGGAGAGGGAGTCGTTAACTGCGCGTTGTCATTCAGCACGCTTTGGTCGCCGATTCAGCCGACCCCTTCGCTGCATTCGTCAGCAAAGCCTGTGGAGTTGGAGAGCTTCAGCGGGCGTTCCCCTCTCCCCCGGGGAGAGGGCCAGGGTGGGTGGGACCCGCGCGCCGATTCAAACCGCCCACGAATTCGCTGCTACACTCCAACGGTGACAAATCTGGAATGCACGAAATCAGGAAGAGGCTGCGCATCCTTCCTCCTCCTGCCTTCCTGCTTTCCAAATTCTGCTTTCCCTTCATGAACCTGCTCCAAGCCATCCAGCGCGACACGTTGCACCAAGTCACGCGCCGCACCTTTCTCCGCGACTCCGTGGCCGGGCTCGGCTCGCTGTGGCTGGCGCAGCAGGCCCTCGCCGCCGGCAGCGTCGCCCGTGATCCGGCCCGCCCGGCCGCGCCGTTGAATGGTCACTTCAAGGCCCGCGCCAAGAACGTCATCTACCTGCACATGGCCGGCGCGCCGAGCCAGCTCGAGCTGTTCGACTACAAGCCGCAGCTCGCCAAGCTCAACGACCAGGACTGCCCGAAGTCGTTCCTCGAGGGCAAACGCTTCGCGTTCATCCGCGGCGTGCCGCAGTTGCTCGGGCCGTATTATCCGTTCCATCAGGAGACGCGCACCGGCCTGTGGGTCACGGACCGGATCCCGCATTTGGAACGCCAGTTGGACAAGCTGTGCCTCATCAAGACGATGACGACGGACCAGTTCAACCACGCCCCGGCGCAACTGCTCGCGCATACCGGCAGCCAGAATCTCGGGGCTGCCAGCCTCGGCTCGTGGGCGCTCTACGGCCTCGGCAGCGTGAACGAAAACATGCCCGGATTCGTGGTGCTGCTTTCCGGCGGCCAGAATCCCGACGCCGGCAAGGCCGTATGGGGCTCGGGCTTCCTGCCGAGCGTTTACCAGGGCGTGCAGTGCCGCAGCGAGGGCGACCCGGTGCTTTACCTGTCGAATCCGCCCGGCGTAACCCGCGAGCTGCGCGGCCGCGTGGTCGACACGGTCAAAAAGCTGAACCAGCGCGCCTACCAGCAGGTGGGTGATCCGGAGACCGTCACGCGCATCGCCCAATACGAGATGGCGTTCCGCATGCAGCTCGCCGCCAGCGAGGCGATGGACCTCACGCGCGAGCCGGAGTCCATCCATAAGCTCTACGGCACCCAGCCCGGTCAGGAGAGCTTCGCCAACAACTGCCTGCTCGCCCGCCGGCTGGTGGAACGCGGCGTGCGGTTCGTGCAGCTCTTCGACTGGGGCTGGGACCAGCACAGCGGCCTCGACACGGAGTTCCCGAAGAAGTGCAAGCAGATCGACCAGCCCGCCGCCGCGCTGCTCGCCGACCTCCAGGAACGCGGCCTGCTCGATGAGACGCTCGTCGTGTGGGGCGGCGAATTCGGCCGCACGCCCATGCAGGAAAACCGCGGCGGCGTGAAGGCGAGTTCGCCCGGTCGCGACCACCATCCCGGCTGCTTCACGATGTGGCTGGCCGGCGGCGGCGTGAAGGGCGGCTTCGAATACGGCACGACCGACGAGCTCGGCTTCTCCGCGGTCGAGAATCCCGTCCAGTTCAACGACCTGCACGCGACCATCCTGCACCTGCTCGGCCTGAACCACGAGAAGCTGACCTATCCCATCAGCGGCGGTCTGAACACCCGCCTAACGACCGTCATCAAGCCGTCGCGGGTGGTGAAGGACCTCATCGCGTAGGAGCGCATACAACGGCCGCAGGGGATTTCGCGGGGGAACTTTCCAATACGACTCTACCGTCGTTTCGCTTTCGCCAACGTCGTTGGCATACCCAAGAGCCAAGGGCCCAGCCTACTGGAGTTTCCAGCGGTAGATGAGGCTCTTGGCCTTGTAGTTTTCCTCCACGAAAACCAGGTATTCGCCGGTGCTGCGCTTGAAGGCGTTGATGCCGGTCAGGAGGTCGATCCAACCGGTGTTGGCCACGCCGCCGACCGTTGGACCGGGATCGAAGGAGCCGACCTCCGCGCCGTCGCTCAGGCGGTTCACCCAGATCTTCCCGCGGGTCTTCCAGCCGCCGGTGAAGGCGTAGTCGCCGGCCGCCGTTACGCAGCCCGCCTCGCCGCCGGCTCCGGGAACGAAGGACACGGTCTCGCGATTTCCGGCTAGGTAACCCCGGCAGATGAACACGCGGCGGATGTGCCGCATGCTGGGTTTGCCTTTCTCGTCCTGGCCTTCCTCGCCGATGACGAGCGTGTCGCTGTCGTCGAGGTAACAGACGCGGGCGACCGTGCCGACGCCCTTGGGCTTGTCGAGGACGGTGACCTTGTCGGCGGAATAGATCGGGTTTCCCTGCGCGTCCAGACCTTGGAAGTCGTAGCGGAAGAATCCGTAGGCCATCCAGATGTTGCCCTTCTTATCCACCCAGAACGGACCGGGCTTCACGTGGTCGGTGTTCGCCGCGAACTCGTTCGCCTGGTAGTCGCCGTCGCCATTGGTGTCGCGCCAGATGCTGGTGCCGGCGGGTTTGTTGGGCGGCCACTTGAGGTCGGTGTTGTAGAGGTTGTTGCCCCACTGAAGGATCAGGCCGGAGGGAACCGCGATGCCGCCGTCGAACCGGAAGATGTTGATGAAGTTGCTGGCGAACATGCCGCCGACGAAGAGGAAGCGGCGGCCGTTGAGGTAAACGATCTGCGGCGAGGTGAGCCCGTGCTCGCCCTGTTGCTTCACGTGCATGAGCCCGCGCGGATCGTTGGGATAACGATGGCGGTGCAGAGTGTAGCCGACCCATTTGGAATCACGCCCGGGCGGTTGCGACCAGTCCATGGCGTAACGCTCCTGAATGCCCCAGACCGTCGCCGCATCGTCCGCAGGGTCGGCCGTGGCCACGTCGCAGAAGAATTCGCCGTGCAGTTCCCAGCGCAGCTTTCCGTCCGGCGTGAACGAGCGGAGCACGGAACCCTGTTCGCTCATCGCGACGTAGAGGTTGCCCGCGGCGTCCATGCCGAGTCCGCGGATGCCCCAGAACTTCCTGGGCGTGATTTCTCCGGGCGTGCCCGCTGCGATGCCGCCCCGCTCGCCGAAGGCCTTCACCAGCTTCGGCTGCTTTACGTCCGCGACGTCGTAAAACAGGACCTGCTGACGCGGACCGGTCCCGGAATCGGCGACCATGAGCGACCCGTCGTTGGCCAACGCAAGGGCCATCGGCTGGAAGAGTTCGGGGAATGTGACTGGCTGGCCATCGCAGGAGATGCCCTTGGGCACGAACTCCCATTCCTGATGCCTCGGATCGGTGTAGGTGACCTCCAGCTTCCAGAGGCGGCCGAGTTGGTCGCGCGTCTCCAGGCTGTTCGGGTTCACGTTGGTGTTCCCGATGACGTCGCCGTCCTTGTAGGCGCCTAACTTCTTCCCGCCCTCGTCCCAGTGGCTCCACGTGTTCACCGTGCCGTCGGGCTGGACCTTCGTGTGGATGAAGAAGTTCTGCACCCACTTGTCGCTCGCGCCCGGGAAGGAGTTGCCCACCCAAGTGACGGAGTAGTCCAGCGGCGCCGCAACTCCGGTGCCGGCCAGGACCAGCAACACCAACCCGGCCCAGCGTTGAAACCAAAGAGTCATGATCAAATTTGGCACCCGTTCCATTCCGAAGGCTAGGTGATTCCCGGCAAAGTGTGGTCCGAACCCACCGAAAGCGCTGTCATCGACCGTCTGGCCGACGAATTGGCGGACTTCTCGGCCGTGTTGTCGTCGCCGCCCTGCGACTGTCATGGGGCACTTCATCGCTTAGCCGAAACGGCTTCTGAAGAACACATCGCTGTTCGGAAATAGGACTTCCGGTTTGGAACATCACCGGTTCACGGGCCTCCAGCTCGCGCGGCTGCCATCAATCGCCATCTGGAACCGCAGCGGTTCAATCAAGGCCGCTTCGTTTCCGTCCGGGCGGATGACCCAGACGGGCCGCTTTTCGGCGGGCTTTTCGGCATAGACCTTTTTCATGCGCTCCGGGTTGCTCCAGTAGCGCTCGTCGGTGCGGCGGAAGGAAATCCAGTTCCCGTCCGGCGACCAGGCGCTGGGCGTGCATACGCTCGTGCCGCCAAAGGTCGTCAGTTGGCGTTGACCGGTGCCGTCGAGGTTGATGAGGAAGATTTCCAACGCCTCGCCCACCGGGAAGGAGTAGACGAGCCGCTTCGAATCGGGTGACCAGTTCGGGAAGGTCGCGCCAACTTTGCTGGCAGTTGGCACGATGCGGCGTTTGCCGGAGCCGTCCCAGTTCATCACGTAGACCGTTACCCCGCCCTCGGGCGGATGGCCGGTGTAGCAGATGTGCTTGCCATCGGGCGAAAGGGTCGGGTCATGGCCTTCGCCCAGCATCTTGAGGTCGGAGCCGTCGGGCTTGATGCTCGCCATCTCGGGCTTGTCGCCGTGCATGCCGAAGACGATGCGTTCCCCGCGCGGGGTCTTCTGCCAGCTTGGCATGTAGCAGACCTTCGGCGACGTGAGCAGCCGGCGGACGCGCGAACCGTCGGCGTTCATCACCCAGAGGTTAGTCGAGCTTTCCCGGTCGCTCATGAAGCAGACGCTCTTCGCATCGGGCGACCAGCACGGATACCGGTCCTCGGACTTCGGCGAACGCGAGAGGTTCGTCATGTCTCCGGTCGCCGGGTCGGCGATGAACACCTCGGTGTCGCCGGTGCGGACGGAGGTGACGAGGAGTTGGTGGCCGGTCAGGTCGGCGGCGAGGGCGGTGGCAAACGTGACGGCCAGGAGCGTGAGCAAGGGAATGGATTTCATGGATTGATCCAAAGGCGGACGCGGAGTCCTTGCGGGCAAGGGCGGGCCAGGTTAGTCGGAACTCAGCTTCACGAGCATCCCGCTGATGCGTTCGCTCGAGCCCTTGCGCGTGATGAGCGTCTTGCCCTCCACACGCTTGCGCTCGAATTGATCGAGGTTGGTGATGCGGAATCCCTCCTCGGTGCGGCGCACGGCCTCGAGGCAGCCCATCTCGTGGTCGCGCTCGGCGGCGGCACGGTAGAACTCAATGCTCCCGCCCAGCGCGATGGCGGCCATGAAGTAGCGGACGTTGGTCTCGGGCCAGGGCGCGTCGGAGTTCAGCCGGATCAGCGTCGAGTCAAACGGCTGGTCGGAACCCCGGAAGAACAGCCCCCGGTTCGCAGCGCTGCCGCGTGCCTCCATCTGGTTCGTGTTCACCACGCGCGCGCCGGCGGCCCAGCGCCGCAGGGCTTCGGCGACGTTGGTGTCGCCGCGGGCACCCTCCAGCGTGGCGGGCGGGCGGCCGAGCGTCAGTTCCGCCAGGGCGATGCGCAGGGAAGTTTGCCGCAGGCTGAAGTCACTCGTGAGTAGAACCTCGTTCCCAAGGATCGTCCGCTCCGTTCCGCGATGAACGATCCGCAGCACGCGGCCGTCCTTGCCGAACCTGTTCGTCAGCCAGCGCCGCTCAAAATCATTCGTGTTCACCACGCGGGCCCGGCGTCCCACAGGCGGATGGCCTCCCGCGAATCGGGGTCGCGCTCCTCGGTGGCGTATTTGCGGTAGAGCGAGCTGTTGCCGCCGTTGAGCGTGATGTCGGCGAGGAGGTAGCGCACCTGCGGCTCGCGCCAGATGACTTCCGTCCAGTCGGCGGACTGGGCGCAGGCGTGCTGAACCAGGACACCCAGCAAGCTGAGGAGGAGAAGCGCGGGTTTCATTTCAGTGGGGAGAAGTCGGCCGGTGTCAGCTTGTAGGCGGTGACGGAGGAGCGGAGCTTGCCGTCCTTCTCGGTCGCCTGCTCGACGCGCTGCCATTCCGGATCGGCGTGAAAGGCGGCGATGGCCTTCTGGATCGCCTCGAGATTGTCGCCGGCCAGCAGGCAGACGAACTGGTCGTGGCCTTCCGCGTCCATCTTGTCGCCGACCCACCAGCCGAGGCTGCGCAGACCGTGCCGCGCGTAAATGGGCATCGCATGATCGCGCCAGCGAGCGCGGAAGGCGTCGAGCTTGCCGGGCAGCACGGAATAGATGCGCAAGTCGAACGCGCGCGGCGTCTTGGCCGCGGTGAAGTCAAACTTCGTCGTCGCGTCCACGGTCAATGGCAGGGCGGTGATCGCGTCCACCGTCTTGCCGTGTTTCTTGCTTGAGGCCGCGTAGCCCTCCTTGAACTGCGGGTCCGCGCTAAACTCCCTCTCCTGCTTCTGCAACTCCTCCCTGCTTTTCGCTGCCATCAGATACGCGAACGTCCCGCCGTTGGTGGTGCCGGGCGCCGACCAGTAGCCGACGGTCGTGATTCCGCACTTGCGTCGCACGGGTTCGACGGTGTCACGGAATCGCTCCAGCACGCCGTCCATCTTGTTCGAGGTGACGGTGTAGAGGCGGAGTTCATGATATCCATCGGCCGCGCTGGCGACTGTGGCGACAGCGAGGAGAGAGAGTGCGATGCCGAGAAGGCGTGTCATGGATGGTGAGGTTTGCCGCCCGCTTGGATTGGCTTCCTGACCGCGTCATCGATCACGAGCACCCAGTCGCCGTGGTCGGGCGGATCGAAGGCGTGACGCTGCTTGTCGGTGAATTCGCCGATGCGAGTGGACTCGCCGGTGCGCGGATTGAACCACGCGGCAGCGACGCGCTCGCCGGAGATGTTCGTGAGATCGATCGTCAAGGCGCGTTTGGACGGGAGATAACTGAGAGCAAAGGAACCGTCGGCGGCGAGCGCGGTGACGGCGTAATCATTGGCGGCGAACGCGCCGCGTCCCCCGACGGCGACGACGTTGTTCACGTCGGGCACGAGCTGCCACCACGGCCGCGCTTCAAGCAGCGCGCGGAGATGTTTCAAGCTGTTCGCGCCGGGGAGTTCGAACACCTCGCGCCAGTTCGCGGGCATGTTCCAGTTCGGCGAACCGTAGGCGTGCCCGAAGCCCCCGCCGAGGACGCACCAGTAAGCCTGCTTGCGGGCCTGCACCGCGCTGCCCCACGCGCCGTGCTCGCCTTCGTAGGTGGACTCGCCGAGGAAGAACGGACGCACGGGAATCTTCCCGAACTCGGCGTGGCTGACCTCGTAGATGTCAGGCTGGTTCTTGTTCCACGCCTTGTTGAAGCCGCGGAAGTAGGAATAGACCATCGAGACATCAAGCCAGCGTTCATCTGCGGGCCACACGTCGGTGCTCGAATGGGTCGAGGCCGCGTGATAGGTGATGAGCTGGCCCGGGGCGGCGTCTTTGAGGCCGAGGCCGAGCGAACGGATTTCCGCGCGGGCGTTGTGCGGGTCGTTGTCGCCGCCGAGAATCCACAGCACGTGGTCGAACTTGCCGTAGCGCCGCCCCAGCCAGCGGCCGAGTTCGCATGATTTCTCAGGGCCGTTCGCGTTGAGGGGTTTCAGGCGACCGTCTTTCTCCCTGCCCGCCCAGCCCTCGCCGCAGCAGCCCGACCAGGCCGGCGCGATGGCCAGCAGCATTCCCTGCCGCCCGGCCTCGTTTACCACGCGGTCAACCTGGGCGAAGAACTTTTCGTTGGGCCGGGCGAAGTCCTGGTCCGGCGGCTGGCCGGCGAAGGGTAGTTCGCCCGCGCGGTTCGTCATGCCGAGGAAGCCGGTCAGCATGACCTGGAGCGCGGTGAAGCCCTGTTCCTTGCGCCGGGCGACGTAGTCCTTAGCCTCAGCTTCCGTGAGTTTCGTGAACAGCATCCACGGCGTGTCGGCGTGATAGAGGAAGGGCGTGCCGCGCCGGTCCACGAGGTGGCGGCGGTTTTCGCTGACCTGGAGCGGGAACGTCGGAGCGGCTGCAACCGCGTCCAGTGTCAGCAAGTGAACGGCAAGGAAACAGAAAAGAGGGCCAGGAAATTGATTCGTCCAATTTGGTTCGGTCTTCATTTCACCGTCATCATTCGTTTGTCGGGATTTCAGGGTATGGCCGCAATCATCGCGGCCATGCGTTCGTGAGCCAAGGTGCGGGCCTTGGCTGCAGCGGCGCGGGCGGTGGGAAGGTCGCGCCCGATTTGCACGAGGCGATCCGCGATCTGCGCGCCCGTGCTTTGATCGATCTCGAAAACCCAGTCATTCATCTTGAGGTCATACCACATGCGGCCTTTGCGCGTGTCGGTGGGCTGGCGCACGAGCACGGACGGCACGCCCGCCGCGATCCCCATGATGGGCGAGTGCTGTTCGAGACTCACAATCGCCGCGGCCTGCGCATACACGCTGCACGCTTCGGCGGTGAGCCAGTAGCGATCCATGAAGCAGACCTGCGGCTTTACGTCATCGGGCAGCTTGTCGTGGAGGAGCGTGCGCAGCAGCGGCACGGCATAGGTCATCTCCGGCGTGAGCAGGACGCGCATCTTCGTCTCGCGCACCCAGGCGGTAATGCCCTCGCGGAGCTTGGCGTGATCCTTCTCCGCAAATTCCTCGTTCACTTTGATGCGCTCGGAGTTTGGTTTGGTGGACTCGGGATGAATTTCCCAATATGGCGTCCAGCGCAGGCGCGGAATGGCGCAGAGAAACTTGCCCGGCTCCATCTGGTGCTCCCGCAACAGCGCGGCGGCGGCGTTGTCGTCGCGCAGATCAATGGCGAAGGTCGCGTCGGGTCCGAAGTCAATCCTCGGGCCGGTGACTCCGCTGAACTGCACCGCGCGCATTGAGTCCGTGTCGCGAAGGAAAACAAATCTCGCGCCGGCCAGCAGTTTTCGCTGATCCCTGATCTCGCCACCGGTCATGGTGATGCCGCCGATGCCGTAAGGCTTGCCCGCCTCCGCCGCTAGCTTTAGCGCCTCCAGGCCGACGAGCAACGGGCCGGAGCCGTGCAGAAAGAAATCGCACGCCGCCAGTGCCGCCGTCTGCTCCGCCTTCGTCTTGACGATCTTCAACTTCGGAAATCGCCGCCGCAAAATGTCCTCCACGCCGCCGCCCACGCTGCTCGGCCAAAGCGTGACCTCCGCCTCGGGCCGGTGCTTTTCCAGCAGCGCCAGCATCCCCGGTGTGTGCGCGATGTCGCCGATGTTCACCGTCTGCCATGAGGAACGGAGCAGGATGCGCCGGGATGTTTGTCCCTGCGCCTGCAGCGCCGTGGCGAGGCCGGCAGCGAAGGCGGTTTGAAGAAAGGTGCGGCGGTTCAATGTGAGGCCCTGGTTCAGATTCATGCCGTGTGCGCGGTTTCTTCGTAAACGGGCAAACGCAGATCAGGATGCGGACCCAGTTAAATCCATTCACGTTCGTGATCGGTTTGCTGCCGGCATCGCAAGTGGCGTGGCTTACTTCCACACTTTGCCGCCCGGCGCGGAATACTTCTTCCCCGCGTCATCCAGCACCAGCACCCAGTCGAGCAGCTCGCCGGGGTCGGGGGGGGTGAATTCGCGCTCGCCCGTGTTGGCAAACGTGCCGATGGCGCTGGCCTTGCCGTCGCGCGGGTTGAACCACCACGCCTTCACCTTCGTGCCCTTGATTACGTCCATCCGCACCTTGAAGCTGCGACCGATGGGCGCGTAGACCATCGCGTAGGTTCCGTCGGTGTCGCGCGTGGCGGCGAAGCGGTAACGGCCCGCGCCCGGCACGCTGGTGGGCACGCGATCGGTCACGACGATCGAGTCGTCGGGAATGCGCGTGAGGAACGGTCGCGACTCGATCAGCGCGCGGCCGTGCTGCATCTGGTCCGCGCCGGGCTGATTGATCGCGTCGGACCAGGGCATCAGAGGATTGTTGATCGGGTTCTTCCCCGGCGACCACATCTGCCAAACGGAGTGGTGGCCGTAGGTGTGGCCGAAGGCGCCGCCAAACAGGTCCCAATACAGCGGCCGGCGCACGTCGCTGGCGATGGAATGGCCGAACTTCTTCGCGTCGAAGGAAACCGGGTGGTCCTCGTAGATCGGTTCGCCATCGAGCACCGGTTTCACGGGTGTGCGGATGTAGTCCGCGCGGGTCTGGTCGTAGCGGCCGGTGAACTCGGCGGTGTGGCCGTTCTGCCTCATGTTGAAGTCGAGCCAGTCTTCCGCGTGGAAGTGCTCGGACGATCCCGCGCCGCCCGGAGGATGATAGGTGATCAGGTGCGCGCCGCCGTCGCCGCGCCGCAGACCACGGGCCATGGCGCGGATGATTTCCTTCTGCGTGTCGGCCTTGGCCTGGTCCACGGGGCGGTCACCACCGAGAATCCAGATCAGGCCCGTGTCGCGATACCGTTTCCCGAGCCATTCGCCGTAGGTTTCGGCGTTCTGCGGGGTGAAGATTTCGGGGCCGGCGCCCCAGGCTTTGTTCCACTTGTCGCCCCAGGTCGGCAGGAAGCCGACGTAGATGCCCAGTTCGTTGGCGCGCTTCACAATCCAGTCCACATGCTGGAAGTAGGCTTCGTTCGGCCGGGTGGGATTGTTGTCCACAAGCGGCTTCTGGCCGTAGGGATTGGGATCGTTGAGCCCGTCCAGCTCGGCGAGCGCGACGGCCTGCACGACGGTGAAGCGGCGTTCGGCGCGGTTCCTCAGGTAGCGTTCGGCGTCCTCGCGGTTGAGGCGGTGGAACGATTCCCAAGCGGTGTCTCCTTGCCAGAAGAAGGGCTGTCCCGACTCGGTGACGAGGAAACGACGGTTGTCGCTGACCTTCAGCCGGGGCAACGGGGCGGCGGCGGCTGCGAAGGCGAGCGCCAAACAAAGGAGCAGCAGGGAATTTCGCATGACGGAGACGGGTCTTTTTGAGGGGAACAGACTAACGGGCATAGGGCGCGATGTGGTTGGTGAACCAAGCATGATCGGATCGTCCGGCCTTCGGCAGCCAGGAAATGTTGTTGGGAACCACCTCGGCACCGTTTCGTCGGAAGCCCGAGACGTTCCCTTGCCACTTGTGAATCTCACCGTGCCCATCCGCAAAGTTGAACCCGGCGGCGTTGCCGTGGCGGCCCGAGGGAGCATCCAGCCACGGGTTGTTGTTGAACGTCCGAAGGTTGTCGAACGGGAAGAAATGCGAGTCGTTGATGCTGTTCTCGTGCTCATCGATCAGCACGAAGACCGACGATGGTCCGGGACTCGTGAGATCGCCGAGCTTGGTCACGACGGAGAAGACGGTCCGGTGGCTGGCGACCCACGAGGTATCGGTCCTGCCCATGAAGGCGTTCATCGCGTAGCTGCGGTTGCGGAGGCGCAGCTTGCCGCCGCTCTTCAGGCCGGCGAGGTCGACGGGGCAGTGGAACACCTCGCGGCTGCCGAGGTATTTGAAGGTCGGGCTGTTGGTGATGAACCGATCGTCAATCGCCTCGGGCAACGAGTGGACATTGCCCTCGGCCCAGGCTGGGGCGACGGCGGTCGCCATGGGGCCGAGCGCGGCGTCGCGGTTGTCGAGGGCGTATTGCTGATAGGCGAGGCCGAGCTGGCGGACGTTGCTCATGCAGGCGATGCCGCCAGCCTTTGCCTTGGCCTTGCTGAGCGCAGGCAACAGCATGCCGGCCAGGATCGCGATGATGGCGATCACGACGAGCAGCTCGATCAGGGTGAAGGCGTGTCCACGCGAAACGGCGGAAGAGGACCGGGAGTGCATGGTTCGACGGTGGAAGCCCGACCCCGTTCCCGCCTAGGAACCGGCGGTTCAACTCTGGGAGGATTTTGACGTGGGACCGCCCAGCCGAAACTCCTTCGGCGTCTGCCCAAAGGCGCGCTTGAAGCGCTTGTCGAAATAGCTCTGGTCCGAAAAGCCGACCGCACTCGCGATTTCGGCGATGGTCTGGCTGGTCTCGCGCAGGAGCCGGGCCCCGTGGGCAAGCCGGACGTGGTTGAGATAAGCCACCAGCGTCATCCCGGCCACGCGCTTGAAGGTCTTCATGAACTGCGGCTCGCTCATCGCGGCCAGGCGGGCCGCCTGGGCGACGGAAAGGCGGTCAGTGTAGTGCGCGCTGATGTGGTCGAAGAGCTTCTTGAGCCGCAGCGACCGCTCCTGCTGGCGCAGGAACTCCCACTGGACGACCTCGGAAGTGCGGAAGCGCCGCGCGAGCTCCAGCAGCAGCGCCAGCAGGTGGGCCTTGCAGCCGGCCCGCTGGAGCGCGCCCTCGGGTTCGCCGAACCGGCTGGCCAGCAGCCGCCGCAGCGCGGCCGCTGCTTCGGGCTCCGACTTCAGGGACAGAACCCTCGCGCCGCGGCCAACGGGCGAGTAGAACGGCATGAGGAACGCATAGTCGTGCGAGGGCGAGCCGAGGCTGTAAACGAACTCCGGCACAAAGCTCACCACGATGGCGCGGGTGTCGAAGCCCGGGAAGTCCACGACGTGATGCAGCTTGAGGTTGTCCACGATGAGCAGGTCACCGGCCCCGAGCTCCGTGCGCTGGCCGCCCATCTGGAACACGACGCGGCCGTCCAAGGGGATGAACAGCTCAAGGCGTTCGTGCCAGGTGACGCCCCGCGTATGGTGCCGCGAGGAATAATGGAAGAGCTTGATGGCGAAACCGAACTCCTCGGCCAGCGGCATCTCGTAGCGGCCGCGGGCATCCAGCTGGCCGGCGATGTCATGCGGCTCGAACGTGAGCCGTGCACACTGCGCAAGCAGCTCGGCGAACGGGGTGGTGGGCCTGGCTTTGGCGGGCATCGGGGAAGGAGGTCAGGCGGATTCGTGGCAGATACGCCGGCGGCCCAACCGTTCCAGCAGGGAACTGCGCGCGGCGTCGGCGAGCACAGCCACGAAGATGATTGAGCTGGTCACCAACGGGTAGAGGTAGGGATCGGCGTTGAGGATCACCAGACCGTTTTCAACGCCTTGGATGAGCAATGCACCGAGCACCGTGCCGGGGAACACCGCGCCGCGGCCGCCGAACAGGCTCGTGCCGCCCAGCACGGCGGCCGCGATGGCGCCGAACTCGCGGTTGGTGCCGAACGTCGGCGACACTGCGCCCAACTGCGCGAGCGAGAGAATTCCGCCGACGGCCGCGCACAGGCCGCTGATGACATAGACCGAGGCGAGCAGGCGGCGGGTGTTCAGGCCGGCTTTCTTCGCGGCGTCGGGGTTGTCGCCCAACGCGTAGATCTGTCGGCCGAACGGCGTGCGCGTGAGCACAAGGTGCGCGCCGGCGAGGACCGCGGCGAAAATCCACAGGGGCAGGGGCACGCCCAGCCACTTGGCGGACCCGAGTGCCAGGAAGCTGTCGGGCAGGTTCATCGCGCGGGTCTGCGTGAGCCAGAGGCCGAGTCCGCGGCCGACGTAAAGTGTGCCCAGCGTGGCGATGAAGGCGATGATCCGGAGCCGCGTGATGAGCATGGCGTTGAGCACGCCGCAGACGATTCCCACGGCGAGAATGGCGAGCAGCGCCACCGGCAGGGACGCGCCCCCCAGCACCAGCTTTCCGGCCACCGCCGCGGCCACGAACATGATCGCGCCCACGGAGAGGTCCACGCCGGCCGTCAGCAGCACGAACGTCATGCCGATGCCGACGATCGCCGTGGAGGAGGCCTGGACCAGGAGGTTGGCCAGGTTGGCCCCCGTGAAGAACCGCGGCGAGAGCACGCTGAACACCGCCAGGACGGCGAGGAACAGGAACAAGGCAACGTGGTTCAACCCATGCAGCAGAAGGCTGTTTGCTCGGGGATTCATCTCGGCAGTGCGGCTTGAAGGATGCGTTCGCGGTCAAATTCCGCGCGGGTCAGTTCGTCGGTGATGCGGCCCTGGCTCATCACGAGGAGGCGGTCGCAGATCCCCGTCAATTCCTCGAGGTCGGACGAGATAACCAGCACTCCGGCACCGCGATCCGCCAGCTCGTGGATGAGCTGGTAGATCTCGAACTTGGCCCCGACATCGATGCCCCGCGTCGGCTCATCCAGGATGAGCACCTGCGGTTCGGCCAGGAGCCACTTGGCGAGCACGATCTTCTGTTGGTTGCCGCCGCTGAGCGTCTTCACGGGCTGTTCGTCGGTGAGCCTGGGCTGCAGGCGCACCGCCTCGCGAACGTTCGCCAGCGCCTTGCGCAAGCCGTCGAGACGCAGCAGGCGAAGGGGCGTGTGGCCGTGGCGTGCCAGGGTGACGAGGGCGAGATTGTCCGCCACCGACGCCTCCAGGCACAGACCGTCCTCGCGGCGGCTCTCCGTGAGCAGGGCCATGCCCTGCCGAATCCGGCGACGCGGGGAACCGGTCAGCGGCCGGCCGGCGACGGCAACGGAGCCGCTTTCGTGGGGGTCGAGACCGAAGAGGATCCGGGCGAGTTCCGTGCGACCCGCACCCATCAGGCCGGAAAGGCCGAGCACTTCGCCGCGATGCAGCGTGAAGGAGATGTCCCGCACAACACCTGGCTGGGAAAGGTTGCGGGCTTCGAGGAGTGGCCCGTTGCCGGCAGTGGCCGGCTTCCGATGGCTCGGCGCCACCTCGGAGTCGGGAGTTTGGACAGCGGAACTGGGTGAAGGGGCCTCCTTGGGCCGGTTTCTGCGGCTGGGGAAAAGTTGTTTCAGCTCCCGGCCCACCATGAGCGAGACGAGCCGGCCCTGGTCGAACTGGCCGACCTGCCCCCGCCCTACCACTTGGCCATCGCGCAGGATCACGAGGTCGTCGCAGAGGCGGAGCACGTCACCCAGGGTGTGGGAGATGTAGATCAGCGAGCGGCCTTCCTCGCGGAGCTGGCGGATCAGCGCGAAGAGACGTTCGCACTCACGGGCACTGAGCGAAGTGGTGGGCTCGTCCAGAATGATGAGGCGGGCGTCAAAGGACAGGGCGTGGGCGATCTCGACGAGCTGCCGTTCACCCGAGGAAAGCCGTTCAACCAAGGTATCCGGAGCCACCGGCAATCCGACCCGGGCAAGCAGGCTGGCGGCAAGGTCCCGAAGCCGCCGCCGGTCAATGAAGGGAAACCGGACGACTCCCGGTTTACGCGGCCCCTCGGGTTCCCCTTGAACAGGAAATGAGGTGAGAAACAGGTTCTCCGCGATGCTCAGGTTCGGGAACAGGTTCAGTTCCTGGTGCACGAAACCGATGCCCGCGGAGCGGGCGTCGCGCGGATTCCGGGGCGCGTAGGGTGAACCGTTGAAAGCCATGTCACCGGCGTCGGGCTGAAGATTGCCGCCGAGCAGGTTCATCAAGGTGGACTTGCCGGCGCCGTTTTCACCGACCAAGCCCACGACCCGACCCATGCCGACGTTGAAGGTCACGTCTTTCAGCACCTTCACGCCGAAGAAGCCCTTCCCGACGCCGCGGAAAGAAAGGAGTTCGCCGCTTGTGGTGGGTGGTTCGGGGTGGGTGGCCATGGCGCCTCGGATTCTGACGACGAACTAAGAACCACGGACCACCAACCACCGCCACGCATCCAGCAGCGCCGCGAGGAGGATCACGCCGCCCTTCACCATCATGATCGTGAAGTGCGAGAGGCCGAGGAGGTTCAGCGCGTTGTCGAGCAGCGTGAGGAAGAGCACGCCGAAGAACGTCCACAGCACCTTGCCATTGCCGCCGAACAGGCTGGTGCCGCCGATGACCGTCGCGCCGATCACGTCGAGCAGCAGGCGCTGGCCGAGCACGGGCGAGCCGGTCTCCAACCGCGCCGTGTAGAGCACCGAGGCCGCGGCGGCGAACACCCCGCTGACGACGTAGGCGGCGACCGTCACGCCGGCCACGGGCACGCCCGAGACGTGCGCGGTGCGGGCGTTGTGGCCGACAGCGTGCAACCAGCGGCCTAAGAGCGATCGAGTGAGCATCAGGTGCGCGAAGCCGGCGAGCGCAGCGGCGATCAGGAGCGCAAGCCAGAGACGCGAGCCGAGCGCGGTGAAGGCGGCGGGGAGGCTGTAGATGGGCTTGGACTTGGTGAGCCAGATGGCGAGGCCGGAAAGGAACATCATCGTGGTGAGTGTGACGATGAAGGCGGGCATCCGCAGCACGGTGACCGAAAAACCGTTGAATGCGCCCACCAACCCGCCGAGCAGGAGCATCAGCGCGACGGCGGCAGGGACCGCGAACGGACTGCCCGCCAGCCAACCGGTGTCGCCGTTCATCACGAACGCGCCAACCACGGACGTGAGCGCGATGGTCGAAGTGACGGACAGGTCAATCCCGCCCGTGATGAGCACGACGGTCAGTCCAACGGCGACGACGAGCAGGGGCAGAAGGTTGGCGAGGAGGTTCAGGGCGTTGCCGACCGAAGCGAGGCCGGGGGTGAAGGGCGCGAGGGCGAGGAACAGGACGGTGCAGAGGAGAAGGACTAGATATTCTGAACGAAGGAGGTTCGTGGTGCGTGATGCGTGGTGCGTGGTGGGCGTGGTGCTCATTCCGCGGTAGAGTGATCCGGTAAATCGCTAGCCAGGTTGCAGGGCAGCGGGTGGGGTGTCTGGTTGGGCAAGGTTGGCTATATCCCAGCGAGGATTATGCCTTCAACATCCCGTCGGGTGATGTCCTTAAACTCGACGCCGAGTTCCATGGCGGCTCGCTCTGCGACAAACTGAAAGCCCCGCCAGAAATCACGGCTGACATTGGAGAAAGCTTGCTGCGAAAGACTCGCTTCAGCTGTGCCGACGAGGGCGATCAAGGCTCTGACTGCTGGCAATTCGGAGCTCAGGTGTGGAGCGAGGTTCTCTGCCAGAGTGGAAAGCAGATGTTCCAAGGGATTGTCTGACACTTCATCACCGTCGTAGTGCTCAATGCGTTGGGCCTCCCACCTGCCTTGGAGCAGGCGATGGCGGTCGAGCTTTGGATTTCCAAAGAAGTTCAGCGTCTCTGCCAAGAGATCCATAGTTGGGCCAGTCAGCCGTGTTGATTTATCGGAGCAGGTTCGCGTTGAGAACGAACAGCCTCCGCCTCACTTCTTCACATTCGCTCCCCACATCTGGGCCGACTTCTCCTTCAGGTTGCCCTGGTGGATCACGAACCCGGGGTCGCGGATGATTTCGGGGAGCGGCTTGCGGGCGCGGAGATCCACGAGGGTTTGGACACTTTGGCGGGCTTCGAAATAGACGTCCTGCACGCCGGTGGCGTCGAGGTAGCCGTCGCGCAGCATCTGGAATGCAGTCGCGTCGCCGTCAAAGCCGCCCAGGATGACGTGGCCGGGTTGGCCGATCTTGTGATACTTCCCGGCGCCCTTGAGAGCGCTGACGATGCCGGGGAACAGGAAGTCGGAGCTGGTGAAGATGAAACTGATGTCGGGATTGGCCTGAAGGCCGTTCACCACGCCGGCCTGCGCCTTCTCCTGGTTCCACTCGGTCGGGATGCGCGAGACGACTTCGATCACGTCCGCTGCGCTCTTCACCGCGGCGTCGAAGCCGTCGCGCCGGCCGATGGCGTTGATGTCGCCGAGGTCGCCCATGAGGATCATGGCCTTGTGCTTTTTCCCGGTCTTGCGCGCCTCGGCGATCATGTATTCGACCGTGGCCTGCGTGAGGCCGGGATTGTCGGCGACGACGGCGACGGACTTCGCGTCGCTTTTGTCGGCGGGCCGGTTGAAGAGCACGATGGGGATGTTCGCGGCGTTGGCGGCCTTGATCGAGGGGATGCAGGTCTTGGCGTCCTTGGGCACGAGGATGATGCCGTCCACCTGGCGGGTGACGAAGTTCTTCACCTGCTCGAACTGGCGGTTGGCGTCCTGGTCGGCCACCGCCTCCAGCACCTTGAAGCCGCGCTGGGCGCATTCGGCCTTGATGGCCTCGTAACCGGCGACCCAATACTCGGTTTGGAGCGTCTCGAACGCGACGCCGATGGTCAGCGGCCTTTCGCCGGCAGCGGTCGGGGAAGCGGGAGAGCCGGAATCCGCGCCCGAGGGCTTGCAGCCGGCGGCCAGCGCTAGAAGCAGGACAAATGAAGCCAGCAGGCCAAACAGCCCGCGGCGGGTGACACGGGGTGGGCAAAGGGGTGCGTTCATGGAGTGGAGGCATTCAAGGGATGCGGCGGGCGGGTGTCATGGAGAGAAACATTTCACTTTTGGGCGATTTCATCCAACCCCGAGGCGCACCAGGGAGAAACCGGCTAGGTCGAGCCCGGCCGCGTCCGGATGGAAGGGCTGGCCGGCCGTGCGCCGAAACGATTCCGGCTCCGTCATCGCGGCGAGCACGTTGGTCTCATCGCGGCGGCGCACGGTGACCGGGCCGGACACGCCGAGGAGTCGAATCTGCCGGGGCTCCGGGTTCAGATTCGCGAGCCAGAGCCCAGTCTGGCCGCGCTTGCGCACGGCGAGGGCGGCCACGCCGGCGGATGGTTCCACCGTGAGTGCCAATACCTCGCCACCGGCAAATTCGCCGAGGTCGGCCAGCACATGGTAGAGCGGGAACACCGCACCCGGCAGGGACGGAAACGCGGCCTGAAGGGGCGAGCCCGCCTCGGTTTCCATCACTCCACGCCAGCCGGTCGTCTCAAACAACGTCAGGCTATCGACGCCGGTGGGCGCGAGCGCGGCGAGCATGGCCAGCGTCCACGCCGCGCCAAAGAGCGACAGTTGGCGCGGGTCCACCTGGGGCGGCAGCGTTCTGGCCCCACTGGGCAGCTCATCACCTTCCGCCACCGGATTGAAGCGCGGCTTCAGGGTAATCGGGGAGACGATCAACGGCACGTCACCGAAGTAGGCGCGGGCGCTGAGAATCTGCTGCGCCGCGGCTTCGGGCGTCTCCGCGATGCTCGTGAGATCGCCCGCGTGGACCTGCGGATTCATGGACCAGCAGATGAAATCCGCATCAGCCGGCGGACGCTGCAGGTTCAGTTGGTAGAGATCGGCGGCAGTGCCCGCGCCGAGGGCCATGCCGCAGTCGGCCAAAGCGAGGCGGGCGGCGGCGAGGTCTGCGGCCACGGTGGACTTCCAGCCGTCGCGGAGGATCAGCGCACGGATGGGATCCGCCTTGAGCCGGGCCAGTGCCTTCGCCACCTCGGTCAGGTCGCCCGGCTGATCGCCGGGCAGGTGTAGCGCGAGTTCGAGGGCCGCGCCGAGTTCGAGGGCATCGCGGTCGGCGAGGCGCAACGCTTCCGGCCATTGGGGGTCGGCGAGGCGGAGGTCGGCTCGCAGGTGGGCGATGCCTAGGCGGGAAAGCCGCCCAATCTCCCGCTCGGTGAGCGGCCGGCCATGCGAGGCCACGCCCAGGCCGAGTTCGGGGAGCCGGCCGCAGACGGAATCGTCGAGCCGCACGGTCAGCGGTTCCCGGTCCTGCAGGAGAAGACGCGAGGAGGCTCTGTTCTTCGGATGAGGAGGGAGACGCGTTCCCTCGTCGCCTACGGAGGCGGGATTATTCGCCTGCAACCGCAAGGTCACCTGCTGCCGGATCCGCGTCCCGACGCGGACCTCGACGGGACGGGGCGCCGACAACGGCGTGCCGTAAGTCTTGAAACTGGCGTCAATCCAGTTGCGTTGGTCCTCCGTCTCGAAGGCGTCGCCCGCAAACTCCAGTTCCGCCCAGAGGCCGGGCTCGATCTCGTGAGCGAGGCCGGCGAGGTTGTGAAAGCCCGGCACCGGCTGTTGTTCCGAGATGACGTTCGGAAACGTGAGTTCACTGCGCGAGCCATCGCAATGCAGGGCACGAACCCGGGCCCCAGCGCATTCGCGGATGGGATGCAGCACGCAAAGGCCGATGCGATTGCGGAGGAAAGTGGACTTGGCCTCGCCGTCGAAACTGAACCGTAGGCCGCCGTCGGCTCGGCCCGTGATTTCCGCCTGCCAGGCAAAGTGAATCCCGCCTTGCCGGTGCTCAGCCACATAGCTGACGCGGAACCCCAAATCGGAAACCTCAAATCGGAAATCGGAAATCACCGACGGCACCGTGCCCCAGTTGCGATCGCGCACCGCGCCGTAGATGCGCCGGATGACTTCACGTTGGCCCAGCTTCACGTAACGGATGTCGCCCGCCTCGAGGACCAGTGAGAGCGGGCCGGCCCGCAGCGCCTGCCGTTTCGGAAGGCGCTCGGCGGTGCCATGGCGAAGGAAGTTGGACAGGACGGGTTCCACGGCTGGCTCATAGCGCAAGTTGGATGACGCGGTCCTTCGCCGCGCTTTCGTAGGCGGCAAAGGTGAGTTCCATCGTCTTCAGGTTGTCCGACCCGCTGGTCTCGCCGCCGGGTTCACCGCGCAGTGCGCCCAAGAGGTCGCGAAGGCAGGGAACCATGCTTGCCTGCGCCACGTCATAACGCGGATCGGCCCACGCGTAACGCGGTGGCCCATGGCGGCGGCTGTGCGTGCCCTTCTTCGTCGTGACCCGGAGCCAGTAATCACCGGCGACCTCGATGCTGCCGAGCGGGCCCTCAACGAAGACAAGTGTCTGCGGAAACACCTCACGTTCGACCGGCGTCTTCGAATAGGCGAGTTCCACGACGACGCTCGTGCGGGCCTCGCCCATCGCGAGCAGCAGCGTGGCGACGTTTTCCCCCCTGACCGCGGGCGCGAGCGTCCGCCGGGTCTGGCAATAGACCGAGTGGGCCTCACCGAAGCAGGCGCGCGCGGTGTCGAGCAAATGCACGCCCAGGTCGGCGAGGATGAAGCGGTCCAGTTCGGCCAGAGCTGGCTGGATAGCCCAGACATCGAAGCCGGAGATCATCGTGAACCGCGCCCGGAATGGCGTTCCGACGACGCCGGAGCGCAGCGTCTCGATGAGCGCGCGCATGGTGGTCTGCCAGCGCCAGTTCTCATGCACAAAGAACGGCGTCTTCGCCGTTCGGAACGCCGCGACCATCTCGCGGGCGTCCTTCAGCGAGGCGGCCATCGGCTTCTGGCAGATGCACGCAATGCGATGCTTTGCGCAGAGCAGTGACAGCGGCTTGTGCCCGCCAATCTCGGTGATGTTGTCCACGAAATCCGGCTGCACTTCGCGGAGCAGCTTTTCGGGGTCGTCATAAACCGCCGGCACGCCGAGGTCGCGGGCGAAGGCTTCGGCCTTGTCGCGGGTGCGGTTGTAGATGGCGACGCAGTCCGTGCCGCCGACTTCGCGCCAGGCAGCGAGCTGCACGCGCGCCCAGAAGCCGGCGCCGAAGATGGCGAAGCGGAGTTTGCGGGAGCTCATGCGGGAAGTCTTGTGGACCTTACGTGGTGGTCGCCGGAAGTTGGAGCCATTCCTTGAGGGTCTCAATGCCCGCTTCGGTCGCGGCCAGTTCGCCGGCAACCGTGGCGTCCTCGTCAGCCCCGGGCGGGCACCAGGATTCGAGGATCACCGAGCCGCGATAGCCACGGCTTCGCATCCGGGCCAACAACTCACGGATGGGCAACTGACCTTCGCCCAGACGGCAACCCTGGATCGTGAAGCCCTGCTGGTGCGGGAAACGGCGGATCGCCACGTCCTTTACGTGAAGATTTACGGTCAGGGGCACGAGGAGGTCGGCAACGTGAACCAAGCCCTCGCCGGCACCGAAGGAGTTGGCCGTATCGAGGCAGATGCCGACATGCGGTTCCAATCCTTTCACAGCAGCAAACAGCGCTGCGGCGGGGAAACGGTCGTGGTTCTCAATTGCTAGGGTGACCTGGGCTGCCTTCAGCTTGGGGGCGGCATTCGTCAGAAGATCAGCCAACTCGAAGACGGAGGGTTCGTAACCTGCCGAATCCACGACGAAGCGCAGCAGGGACGAACCCAGTTCACGGCAGAGTTCCAGATAGGTTTCCAAGTGGGGCTCGGTCAGGCCGCGGGCGCCGAGTTCGAGGCGGATTCCCGCCGCTTTGGCCGCTCGGAGCAACGCAGCGCGACGCTCGGGCGACATCCGGTGGACGGGCAGGTTGTCCCCGAGCTGGACCACCCGGACACCATGTCGGCGCGCGAACTCGATGACGCCGAGTTCATCCATGGGTGGCCGGCCGAGCTGGACCGCCCAGCCGAAGGCAAACGAGCTGATGCCGGCTTCCATGGGCCAACCTATCGGGTCGTGATGTCCCGCACCTGCTCGCGGATGTCCGGCAGTTCGAATATCTTCTGCCAGCCTTCCTTGAACAGCACCGGCTTCGCGCGCCGGCTGATCTTGTAGGCAGCGTCGGAAAACGTGCCGTTCACCTCGCCGAAAAGCACCGCGATCTGGATGCGCAGGTGACCGAGGACGAAGTCCCGCACGGCCTCCGCCGGCACGCCGGCCCCGACAAGGCGGTCATGGCCCTCCTTCACAACTTCCATGCAGGTCTGCGCGAGCGTTTCCACGAGGGCGGGTTCCAGCATGGCCATCTGTTCCAACGTCACGCGATGCACGCGGCTGACGGGCGCATACATCGCCTGGGAGATCTCGACGCCGAGTTCGTAGTAGCCCTCCGCGCCCCACATCAGCGCGACGACGATGGCCTGCTTCGCGGAAATGCCCCCGTAGAAGTCCCGGAAAGCCGGCTCGGTCGGCTCCCAATTGAACACGGACGGATGGCACGGATGGGCAATCACGCAGCCGATGTCGTCCCGGCGCGGAAGCTGGTGGTCCAGCGGCGCGGCGGGATCCAGCGTCATCAGCAGCGCCCCGGGCTTCATCAACGGCACGACTTCGCGGGCCACCGCGCCGATGGCGACATCCGGAACGGCGAGGATGACCACGTCAGACTGGGGCACGGCCTCGTCCTGCGGGGAGACGGAGACCCCACGCAGGCGCAGGTTATCCAGCCCCTTGGCCGATACTTCGAGGTAGTGAACCCGGTAACTGGTCCTGACGAAATTGTCCGTCAGCCGGCAGCCCATTTTGCCGCCCGCGCCAATGAGGGAGATGGTAACCATGAAAGCGATGTCGTGTGCGCCGTCAAAGTCGGTCCGGCGACGCCTACGGCCTAGCAAGGTATCATGATAGACTTGGACGATTCTCTTCCGCCGCCGGCGGTGGAGTTGTCTCCGCTCAACCAACAGCGCGCGATTGGCCGTGGCGGGGCAATTGTATGCGCCCTTGAAAAGGTTCGGCCCGTGGCGCCACTCAGAACCGTGGGCTAGACCACCGCCACTCACCCCGAGGGGAACAGCGCAGGCCCGCGGGTTCGGCGACGCCGGCGAACTCCATGATCCCGTCGATCGTCCGCACGCCGGCGTAGGGATCGTTCGTGATGAGAATGTTGCCGTCCAGGTCGAGGAAGTCCGTGAGTTCGGCCAGGTGGGCGCCGGCGCTGATGAGGACCGACGATTCGATCATGCAGCCCAGCATCGTCTTCAGGCCGTGGGCGCGGGCGGCCTCCAGCGCGGACTTGCCAGCGGAGATGCCGCCGGTCTTCACCAGCTTCACGTTGACGCCGTGGAACCGCTGCGCGCAGGCCTCCGCGTCGGCGGCCGACTGATACGATTCATCGCCGATCAGCGGGAGCGGCGAACGCGCCTTGAGCCAGGCCCAGTCCGCCTCGGGCAGCGAGGGTGGCATGGGCTGTTCCACGAACTGCACGTTGCCATCGGCGGCGACCCATTCGATCTCCCGGAGGGCGTCCGCGGGCGTCTTCCAGGCCGCATTGGCGTCCACCCGGATCGGAGCCAAAGGAGCGGCGCCGCGAACGGCGGCGAAGTTCTCGCGGTCACGCGGGCCGCCCAGCTTCATCTTCAGCACCGGCAAACCGGCCGCGACGGCCTCGGCTGTCTTGGCCGCCATCGCCGCCGGCGTGTCGATGCCGATGGTGAAGGAGGTGACATGGCGGCCGGCGGTGAAACCGAGGCCAAGGAAGGCATGGACGGGTTGGCCGGCGGCCTTGGCGGCGCCGTCCAGCAAGGCAAGGTTCACGGCGCACTTGGCGGGAAAACTGCCGGCGGAAAGTGTGTCCAGATAAGCCATGCTGCCTGCCACGTCGTCGAACGAGAGCCGGGCCGGATCCACGCGCGCCAAGAACTCCGCCATGGTCGCGTGCGTCTCATGATACTGGCTGGAGGGCGAACCTTCGCCGAGGCCGGTGCGCCCCTGCGCGTCGGTGAGTTCCACGAACACGACCGGATAGACCGACTTGCCGGAGACCGCGCCGTCCTTCACGTCGGTGGCGATGGCCCAGGAATGCCGGAGCGCGAGGTCGTAACGCCAGTATCTCAGCTGCATGGGACGGCGGGAGCCGGGTCCGGTCGGAGGTTACGGCTTGTCGGTGATCTTGTCCCAGTTGAACCCCTGGCTTTCGGCGTATTTGGCGAAGGGCTTCTCATGCAGGATCAGCACGGCGCGCACGATGCTGGAATCGTCGGCCCGCCCCATGTGGCCGCTGACGAAGTCGGGGATGATGTCGGTCTTGCGGTGGGCGTAGGTGATGGCGAATACCGCGGCGGCGAAGGCGTGGTAGGGCAACTCCTTGTAGGCGCCTTCCGCGACGTCTTCGACGGCGTCGGCCAGGAACTCCAGTTGGTCAACCAAGTGTGGGAACTGCGGGGCGTTGATCTCGGCGAACTCCACCTTCCACATCGGCAGATTGCGGAGCACTTTGTCCACCAAGGCGGGGGTCACTTGGCCGGCTCCTTGAAGCACGTAATTGGCGATTTCGAACATGCGGCCCGAAGTAAGGCACGCGCCGGCAAGACGGGCAACCCGCAGGTTTGCCGATCGCGGGCCAACCTGCTTGGGTCGCGCCATGAAACGCACCCCGAAGCCGGTGCTGGTCCTGGTGACCGCCCCGGACACGGAAGTGGCCCGGCGGCTCTCCCGTCTGGCCCTCGAAGCCCGGCTCATTGCCTGCGCGAACCTCGTGCCGCAACTCGAGTCCCACTATTGGTGGCAGGGCCGGATCGAGTCCGGCCAGGAGGTGCTGATGCTACTCAAGACCACGCGCCCGTGCCTGGCGGCACTGCAGGCTCTGGTGCTGGCGAACCATCCCTATGACACGGCAGAATTCGTCGTGCTGCGGCTGGATGGCGGCAGCGCACGTTACTTGGATTGGATTGCCGCCAGCGTGACGCCGCCCGCTAAGTCGGCGCGACGCGTCAGCGCCCGTGGCAGCTCTTGAATTTCTTGCCGCTGCCGCACGGGCAGGGGTCGTTACGGCCGACGCGCGGCGTGTTGGAGCGCATCGGCTGGGCCTTGGCGAGCGCCTCGTTGGCCTCCGTAACCATTTCGCTGCCCGGTCCCTGGGCCGCTGCCTGTTCCTGCGCGGCCGCTTCGCTGAAGGCGCTGGCGGTCTGGTGGATGGTGACCTGGGGCAGGCTGTGTAGGAACTGCTCGAACGCCATGAGGCTGGAGGCGCTGCGGAAGATGTTCGAGCAGGTCTCGCTCTTGATGTTGATCATGAGCTCGTCGAAGAGCTTGAACGCCTCTGCCTTGTATTCGATGAGCGGGTCGCGCTGGCCGTAGGCCCGCAGGCCGATGTGGCTGCGGAGCGAATCCATCGCGTAGAGATGTTCCTGCCAGAGGCGGTCGATCGCGCTGAGCACGGTGTAGCGCTCGAGGCTGGCAAGGGCTTCGGGCCGTTCGAGGCTGACCTTGAGCTCGTAGGCGTCGCGGACCGCCTTGCTGAGGAACAGCACGGCGGCGAACTGGGCGTCGCTGAGCCCGTCAAACAGTGACCCGGTGACCGGCGCCTGTTTGCCGTCGCGGGCCACCTTGAGGATCTCGTCCTCGGGTAGGCCCAACGGGAAGGTCAGGTTCACCCAGTCGGCCAGGCCGCGGAGGTTCCATTCGCCCGGATCGGTATCGGCGGAGGAAAATTCCTGCACCTTGAGCAGCACGACTTCCTCCATCACGTCCATCAGGCGGTCCCGGACGTCGTCCGATTGGATGATGTCGTTGCGGAAGCCGTAGATGACCTCGCGCTGCTTGTTCATCACGTCGTCGAACTCCAGCGTGCGTTTGCGCTGCTGGAAATGGTGCTGTTCGACGCGCTTTTGCGCCTGCTCGATGGAGCGGTTCAGCAGCGGGTGCTCCAGCTCCTGGCCTTCCTCGAGGCCCATGCGTTCCATGATGCGCGTGATCCGGTCGGAGCCGAACAGGCGCATCAGGTCGTCCTCCAGCGAGATGAAGAAGTGGGAGGAACCGGGGTCGCCCTGGCGGGAGCAACGGCCGCGGAGCTGCCGGTCGATCCGGCGGGATTCGTGGCGTTCAGTGCCGAGCACGTGGAGGCCGCCGACCTCGGAGACACCCTCGCCGAGCTTAATGTCGGTGCCGCGGCCGGCCATGTTCGTGGCGATGGTGATGGCGCCCTTCTGGCCGGCGCGCGTCACGATCTCCGCCTCCTGCTCGTGGTATTTCGCGTTCAGCACCGAGTGGACCAGCCCCTCCTTTTTCAGCGCGCGGCTGAGCATTTCGCTGGTGTCCACCGAGATGGTGCCGACCAGCACGGGCCGGCCCAGCTTGTGCATCTCGCGGATCTCGTTGATGACCGCAGTGAATTTCTCGCGGCGGGTCTTGTAAACCGAGTCGTTGCGGTCCTTGCGGATGTTGGGCCGGTTCGTCGGGATGGTCATCACCCCGAGCTTGTAGATGTCGAAGAACTCCTGGGCCTCGGTCTCGGCGGTTCCGGTCATGCCCGCGAGCTTCAGGTAGAGGCGGAAGTAGTTCTGGATCGTGATCGTCGCGAGGGTCTGCGTCTCGCGTTCGATCTCGACGTCTTCCTTGGCCTCGACCGCCTGGTGCAGGCCGTCGCTCCAGCGGCGCCCGGTCATCAGTCGGCCGGTGTGCTCGTCCACGATGATGACCTTGTTGTTCTGCACGACATACTGCACATCGCGCTCGTAGATGCTGTAGGCCTTGAGCAGCTGGGAAATAGCGTGGATGACCTGGGCACGCTCCTCGAAGGCGGCCTGCAACTCCTTCTTCCGCTCAAGGCGGGTGCGGAGTTCCAGGGTGGCATCGCCGTCGATCTGGCTGAAGGCGGTCGCCAGGTCGGGCAGCACGAAGGCCTCGGGATCGGCGGGGGAAATGAACGCGCGCCCCTTCTCGGTGAGGTCGGCCTCGTGCGACTTCTCCTCGATGGCGAAATAGAGCTGCTCCTTCTCGGCATAGAGGAGCTTCTTGGACTGGTCGGTATGCAGCTCGACTTCGAACTGCTGCACCCGCTTCTGGTTGGCCGGATCCTCGAAGAACCGCATCAGGCCCTCGGATTTCGGCTGCCCGAGCTTGGCCCGGTAAAGCAGCGTCGCGAGCTGGCGTTCCAGTTCCTCGGCGTTCTTGGGAGAACCCTGGAGCTGCTGCAGCACGCCCTCGGCTTCCTTGAGCAGGCCGTCACAGAATTCCCGCTGCTTGCGCACCAACCGCTCCACCGTGGGCTTCCACTCGCGATACTTCTGCTCGACCGAGACCACGGCCGGGCCGGAGATGATCAGCGGCGTGCGGGCCTCGTCGATGAGGATGGAGTCCACCTCGTCGACGATCGCGAAGAAGTGTCCGCGCTGGACCTGCTCCTCCTTGGACGTGGCCATGCCGTTGTCCCGAAGGTAGTCGAAACCGAACTCGGAGTTCGTGCCGTAGGTGATGTCGCAGGCATACATCTGCCGGCGAACGGACGGCGGCTGGTCGTGCAGGATGCAGCCCACCGACAGGCCAAGGAAGCGGTAGATCGCCCCCATCCATTCCGAGTCACGGGCGGCGAGGTAATCGTTGACCGTGACCACGTGCACGCCGCGCCCGCTCAGGGCGTTCAAATACACCGGCAGGGTGCCGACCAGCGTCTTGCCTTCGCCGGTTGCCATTTCGGAAATATACCCCCGGTGCAACGCCATGCCGCCGATCAGCTGCACGTCGAATGGCACCATGTTCCATGCGAGGTCATGGCCGCGCACGTGGATGACCGCCTTGCCTTCCGTGAGCCGGCGGCAGGCGTTCTTCACCACGGCGAAGGCCTCGGGCAGCAGCGCCTCCAGCTCGCGCTTCAGCTCCTCGTTGTCCGTGATCGCCGACAGCTTCGCCTTCCATGCCGCGGTCTTCTCCCGCAGGGCCTCCTCGGGCAGGGCTTGGAGCTGTTGTTCCAGTTCGTTGATCTTCGCCACGAACGGACGAAGCTTCCGCACTTCACGTTCGTTGCGGGAGCCGAAGATTTTTTTGAAAAGCAGACCTAACATGGCGAAGCCCAGAATTTAAGGAGCGGTGAAGCTAGATTCCGCCGAAACCAGCGTCAAAGGCTGAAAACGGCGCCCGCGGCCACCAAAACTCCGCGTCGCCGCCGAGCTGGCAGGTCCGATTCCGCCGACTTCCCAGTGTCCGCTTGCCCGGTCCGGCATTCTGCGGAACGCTCGCCCCGCAATCTCACAGAAACATGACTGACTCCGTCCGTTCCTATCTGCGTTCGCTGCTGCCCGCGGCCGCCACGCTGCTGGCCGCCGGCTCGCTGACCGCGGCCGAGGCCGTCCAGCCCGCGCGCGGGCCGTTCTGGTCCGGCACCATCATGCGGTCCAAATCCGAGGCCGCCGCCATGAAAGGGCTGGCCGTCACCCTCGGCAACGAAGGCCGCAGCTACGTCGTCTACGACCTCGATACCATGCGCCTCGCCGCCGCGTGGACGGGCGAGTTCCTCGAATTTGGCAATACCCTGACCAAGATCGAGTGGCCGCCCCCCCCGACCGTGAAGGGCACGAACATCGTGTTCGATTCCAAGCTGGGACCCGGCTGGGCCGACAAGGCCGGCTCGCTCGCCGATCCCCGGACCGGCACGCAAGGCCCGCTGCCGAAGGACTGGGCCCACTATTCCGGCCTCTACGTCCACGATGACCGCGTCGTGCTCAGCTACACGGTGGGCGCCACGCCCGTGCTCGAACTGCCAGGCTTCGTGAACGCCAGCGGCCAGCCGATTTTCGCCCGCACGCTGCAATTCCCCAAGGGCGCCCAGAATCTCACCGTCCTGCTGGCGGACGGCATCAGCGGCGCCGTCGCGACGGATTTCGTCGGGGACCAGGCCGGTCCCGTCACCGTGTCGTTCGCCGACGGTCGCAGCCTGACCATCGGCGGCAGCGGCCTGCCCAAGGGATCCCGGCTCGAATCCACCCCCGAAGGCAAGCTGGTGGTGAAACTGGCGAAGCTCGCCAAGAACGACTCCGTCCGGCTGTTGTTCTCCAGCGAGGCCAACCCCGGCGGCTTCTTTGCCGTGAGCCAGAAGAAGCCCCTCGACCTGCGGCCCTACACCGAAGGTGGCGGCGTCCACTGGCCCGAGGACATCACGACCGTCGGCAAGGTCGGCACGGAGGAGGGCCCTTATCAGGTGGATACGATCACCGAGCCGTTCCCGAACCCCTACAATGTGAGCACGTTCTTCGGCGGCTTCGATTTCTTGCCCGATGGCCGGGCGGCGATCTGCACCTTCCACGGCGACGTCTGGGTTGTTTCCGGACTGGACGACAAGCTGGAGAAGCTGACCTGGAAACGCTTCGCCACCGGCCTCTTCCAGCCGCTCGGACTCAAGGTCGTGAAGGGCGACATCTATGTCGCCGGCCGCGACCAGATCACGCGCCTCAAGGACGTGAACAAGGATGGCGAGGCGGACTTCTACGAGAACTTCAACAACGACACCGTTGTCACGCCGAACTACCATGAGTTCGTCCTCGACCTCCATACCGACTCGAAGGGCAACTTCTACTACGCCAAGGGCGCCCCGTGGGAACCCAGCGTCAGTTCGCCGCACCAGGGCACGATCCTCAAGGTCACGCCCGACGGGAAGAAAATGGAAGTCTTCGCCAGCGGATTGCGCGCACCGAACGGCATGACCGTTGGGCCCGACGACACGGTGCTCGTCGGCGACAACCAAGGCCATTGGATGCCGTCGTCGAAGCTCAACCTAGTGAAGCCCGGCGCGTTCATGGGCATGACTCCGACGGCGCAAAAATCCCTGACGCTTCGCTACACCAACGGCACCGAGATTGTCGGCAATCCCAGCGATCCGGCGTTCCGCAAGGCGAACAAACTCAAGGGCTGGGACAAGGACATGCCGATCCCCACGTCCTACGACGAACCGATCGCCTGGCTGCCCATGCGCTGGGACAACTCCAGCGGCGGTCAAGTTTACGTCACCAGCGACAAGTGGGGTCCGTGGAAGGGCGCGCCGCTCTTCATGAGCTACGGTAAGTGCCTGCTCTACGGCGTCATGACCGAAAAGGTCGGCGACACGACCCAGGCGGCGCTCGTGCCCTTCGGGCTCAAGTTTGCCAGCGGCGTCATGCGCGGCCGGTTCAGCGCGAAGGACGGGCAGCTCTACCTCGCCGGTCTCAAGGGCTGGCAGAACGCCGCCTCGCGCGACGGCGGCTTCTACCGCGTCCGCTACACCGGCAAACCCGTCGCCATGCCGGTGAAGACCCGCACCGGGAAGAACGGCATCCAGCTCACGTTCGCGACCGAACTCGACGCCAAGACCGCCGAGGACGTCCAGAGCTACGCCGTCGAACTCTGGAACTACAAATACTCCGGAGCCTATGGTTCGCCCGAGTTCTCGGTGAAGACGCCCGGCAAACAGGGCCACGACAAGCTGGAGGTGAAGTCCGCCAAGCTCGCCGCGGACAAGAAGACCCTGCTGCTCGAGGTGGACGGCCTGGAAGTGGCCGACCAATACAGCGTGAAATACTCGCTCACCGCCGCCAACGGCGCGGAAGTCCGCTCCGAGGTCATCGGCACGATCCACAAGCTCGGGCCGGACCTCAGCGCGACGCGCTGAACCTCCGGGCTCAGCCTGCTTGCTCACGCCGCCGGGAATACCCCGGCGGCGTTTTGCTTGGGCCATGGCCCAAACTTCCGCGGGGAACGGCTGCCTCAAACCGGCGGCAAGGCGGCCAATTCGGCCCGCAATTCTTCACCCAAGGACAGGCCCTGTTCCAGAAACACGATGCCGGGAATGCCGCGCAACGCCAGCAACCCGCGCCGTAGTTCACCGGTTTCATAGGCCGCGGCCAGGTCCGGATAGGCGACCTTGCCCGGCGCCGCCAGCAGGGTCCAAAGCAACCGGGCACCGGCCTCTGCATCGGCGGCCCGCTTGGCGCTGCCCTCGGCCCACAGGCCGACGGCGCCCCACAGCAGGCGCGGGCCGACGGACAGGATATCCACAATCATGCGAGCGCCCAAGCCGGGATAAAGGAGCAACGCGGAGGTTTCCGCTGGCCGAATGCCACTGGCCAAGGTGCGGCCGAGCAGGGCGGGATCGTCTTCCTCGAAATCCCCGTAGCCGACGGGGAACCGACGGTCGCTCCGCGCATAGGTCACCAGCAGCAAAACCACGAACCCGGCTGCAGCCCAAAGGCGCCCGGTATGCCCCAGGCTTCCCCGCCACCCAAACAATAGCTCGGGCACCGCCAGCACCGCCCGGGCGGTGATCCAGCTCAGCGCATACGCCAGCCAGTAGGTCAGGAACAGCGCCAGCAAGCCGCCGAGCAGCGCCGCCGGGCTGAGCAAAAGGCAGACCGTGGAATCCTGCCGCAGCCGGCGACCCAACCAAAGTTCCAGCGCCTCGACCTGCATGGTCATCACGCTAGTCTCGGCCGGCGATCTCCGTAAAGCCCGCCAAATTGCCAGCGCGGCGGCCCGCCGACTTGGCGATTGTCGCTGCGGCGGCGCGGACTTACGTTCCCAACCATGTTCCGCGGCGGTCATCCACGTCGGTGGACTTGCCTTGCCCAGGCCGGGTGCCTCCTTTCCAGCCTGGCTGTGGTCCTTGGTTTCTTGGCGCCGGGACTGCCGGCCACAGCGGCGCCCGCCTACCTCTACACGCCGGACTACGTCATCCGCGCTTGGCAGAGCGCCGAAGGCATGCCGGAAAACTCCGCCACGTCCATCGCCCAGACCCCGGACGGCTACCTCTGGGTGGGGACCTTCAGCGGCCTGACCCGCTTCGACGGCACCGAGCTGGAACTGATCACCGATCCGGCCGCCGGGCTGACCCCAACCGCCGGGGTCGTGGCCCTGAAGGTCACCCAGGACGGGCGCCTGTGGGTCAGTTCCGACCGCGGCATCTTCGTGCTCGCCCAGAAACGCGTGCTGCCGGGCGTCGGACAGCCGGGTTGGCCCGCCGGAGAAATTGTCCGCAGTTGGACGGAGACCGCCGAGGGCATCATCGCGGCCACCTTTAGTGGCCACTGCCTCCGGTTCGACGGCCAAGCTTGGCAGGCGCTGCCGGAACCCGGCGCCAACCGGGGTGGCTTCACCGTGGAAACGGACCTGGCCGGCAGTGTTTGGGGGATGAAGGACGGCTTGGCCTATCGGTGGCGAGGCCAACGCTGGGAAGTCCTCACCGTGCCGGCGCCGGCACCGATCTTTCGCGGCCTGTGCCGGCGGCGCGCCGGCGGGGTCTGGCTGCTCAGCACGACCGGGACTTGGAGCGCTGACGCGAACCGCCTCACGCTCGAACGCCCGGCGCAGGCGGTGGCGCTGGACCTGTGGAGCACCCGGGAGGACTCCCGCGGCCGCATCTGGTTGGCCGGGCTGCGCCAGGGATTGGATCTTTTCTTGCCCGACGGCCGGATCCAGCGGCTCACCCGGACCAATGGGCTGACGTCCGACTCGTTGCGAGTCACGTTTGAGGATCGCGAGGGCAATGTCTGGCTGGGTTCGTCCGGAGGCGGGCTGATGCGTTTCCGGGACCGACGCTTCACCGGGTTTGCCGATGCGGAGGGGCTCCCGGTGCCCGCGATCAACCAGCTGCGCTTCGACCGCGCTGGCCGGTTGGTCGCGACCACCCAGGGCGGTGGCATATCGGTGCTGCAGGGAGATCGGTTCGCGCTGTTCGATGCGGACCAGGCCACGAACCACCTCGTGTTCGCCCACGCCACCCTCGAGGAGTCGCCGGATGTTTGGTGGGCCGCCTACGACCCTGGTCTGTTCCGCCGCGAAGCCGGGAGGTGGCAACAGGTCCGGCATCCACGCCTGGGCGCGCGGACCGTTCGCGCGCTTCACCTCGACCGCCAGCGGCAGGTCTGGGCCGCCTGCCAAGGCGGAGTGGCGGTTTGGCGTCAGGGTCGGATCGACTTCATCGAGGCACCCGAGGCCGCCATGACCATCGAGCAGTTGCTGGACGCTCCCGGCGGCGGTCTGTTCGCGACGACGTCAGACCGGGGTCTCTGGCACCTCGACGGGCTGAACCGTTGGCAACCCCTCGCGGCCGGAGTCCTCGGCAAGCAGGGCATCTACGTCATGTATCCGCTCGGCAACGCGCTCTGGCTCGCGACGTCCGGTCTGGGACTGGCCCGCTGGCAAGCCGGCGAGCTTACTTTCGTGAAGGTGCCCGGACTCGACGCCTCGGCGCCGGTGCTGAGCCTCGTGGACGACGCCTTGGGCAACCTGTGGCTGGGCACCCGTCGCGGGCTGATGCGCCTGCCGCTGGCCGAGGCGGAAGCCACCGCGAACGGGCTGCAGGAATACGCTTCCGCGCAGACGTTCGGGCCCGCCGACGGGGTGACTTCCCTCGAATTTCGGCGAAACCATCAGCCGACCGCGGTCCGGGCGCCCGACGGAAAGCTTTGGTTTGGCACCGTGGCCGGCCTGGTCCATTTCGACCCCGCGCGGTTCGGTCCCCGGCCCGAGCCGCCCGTGACGGCCATCCGCCAGGTCCGCTACTTTACCGCCCCTCAGGGCGATGTGCCGCCGGCGGAGCGGCTCATCGCCGAACCGCCGACCCAGTTGGCGCTTCCCCATGGCAGTGCGCTGGTGGTGTTCGACTACCTCGGGCTCGATTTCGCCGCGCCCGAACTGTTGCGCTACCGCGTCCGGCTTTGGCCGCAAGACGCCCCGGAACCGCCCTGGCAGGAGACGACGGAGCTGCGGGCGAGTTTTCCGTTCGTCCCGACCGGCCGTTACCGCTTTCAGGTCACGCCCGCCCGACTGGGCGAACCGTGGAACCGGAACCCGCAGGAAATCGGCATCGAGATCCTCCCCGCGTGGTGGGGACGCCGGCCAGTGCAGGTCGGCGGCGCCCTTGGCCTAGGTGGGCTGTTCGCCTGGGGCGGCTGGGCGCTGCTCAGTTTCCGCACCCGCGACGCCCGGCGCCGGCTGGCGCAGGAAACCCGGCTGCTCGACGAGCGGCGCGAGGCGGAACGGCAGAACCGCCTGCTGCGCGAACTGCTGGACCAATCGGCCGACAGCGTCTTCGTGCTGGAACTGCCCGACGGGGTGCTGGTCGACGCCAGCGCCTCGGTGGCACGCAGCCTCGGCCTGGCCCGCGAGCAGTGGGCTGCGCTCAAACCCGCCGACCTCGGATTGCTGCCTCCGGCCACGTCCTGGGACCAACTGGTGACGGACCTGCGCCGCGAGCCGCGGAAACGGTTTGAAACAGAGCTGCGCCGGCCCGATGGCCAACCGCTGCCCGTCGAGGTGGACGTCCGCCTGAGCGAGCGCGCCGGCCGGGAATTCGTGCTCGCCATCGCCCGTGACATCTCCGACCGACGGGCTTCCGCGGAACGGCAATCTTCCCTCGAACGGCAGTTGCGTGAATCGCAGAAGCTGGAGGCGGTCGGCCGGCTGGCGGGCGGTATTGCCCACGATTTCAACAACCTCCTCCAGATCATCCGCGGTTTCACCGACATTGTCCGTGACGACGCCGGCATGACCGACGCGACCCGGAAGGAACACCTGGCGGAGGTGAGCCGGGCCGCTGTCCGCGCCTCCGACCTGACCCGGCAACTGCTCGCCTTCAGCCGCCGCGAAGCGGTGGAAATGCGCCGCTGCGACCTCGGGGAAACGGTCCGTGAGGCGTTGAAGATGCTGCGGCCGCTGGTCGGCACCCACATCCGGATCGGGCTCGAATCGCCATCGCAACTGCCGCCCATCCTCGCCGACGTCGGCCAGCTCAACCAGGTGCTGCTCAACCTCGCCGCCAATGCCCGGGACGCCATGCCCGACGGCGGCAACATTACCCTGACCCTCCGGGCGCTGGAACTGCCGCCCGACCCCGCGACCGCGCCCCCGTGGGGATTGCCGGGCCAATGGGTGGAGCTGACCTTTGCGGACTCCGGCGCGGGTATTCCCGCGGACCGCCTCGGACGCATTTTCGAGCCCTTCTTCACGACCAAGGAACGCGGCAAGGGCACGGGCCTCGGCCTGGCGGTCGTTTACGGTGTCATCCAGCAGCACCAAGCCCAGATCACGGTCGAAAGCGCCCCGAAGGCGGGCACCACCTTCCGGTTGCGCTTCCCGGTCTGCGCCTTGCCGGCCGGACTGCTCGAATCGGCCCCGGGCACCGCTATCCCCGAGCTGCCGTCGGACCTCTGGCGGATCCTGATCGTCGACGACGAGACGGTGGTGCTGCAACTGGCGGAGCGGGTGCTCGCCGGCGCGGGCCACCTGGTCTTCCCGACCACCGACGGCCCGTCCGCGATCCGGACCTTCGCCGCCAACGCCGACGCCATCGACTTGGTAATCCTCGACGTGCTGATGCCTGGCATGACCGGCTGGGTGGTCGCACGCGAAATCCGCTCGCTCCGGCCCGGCGTGCCGATCCTGTTCTGCAGCGGTTATGCGACCGAGGAGGTGGAACGGGAAATCGCCGGGTTGCCCCGGTCCCGGCTGCTGCTCAAGCCGTTCACGCCCACCCAACTGCTCGTCGAGGTCCAGTTGCTCGCCAGCCAGCACCCGCGGCCGGGCCGGTGAAACGCAGCGGGGCTGGGAGTTGCCCTCGCTTACACTTTGGCGACCGCGACGGCCTTGAGCTGGGCGCGGAGAGTCTTCTTGTCGAGCTTGCCCACGCTGGTCTTGGGAATGGCGGCGGCGAGCCGGATTTCGGTGAGCACGGCGCGTTTATGGATGGCGCCGGAATCGATGAAGGTGTGCAGGTATTTCCCGAGGTCGCGTTCGGACACCTTGCCGGCAAAGCCGTCGCGGAGGACGACTTCGGCGTGGGGGCGTTCGTCCCACTTCGGATCGGGCCGGCCGACGACGGCAACTTCCTTCACGGCTTCGTGCTGGCTCAGGGCATTCTCCAGTTCCAGCGAGGAAATCCATTCGCCGCCGATCTTGATCACGTCCTTGAGGCGGTCGGTGATGCGGATGTAGCCGTCCTCGTCGCGGTAGGCGATGTCGCCGGTGTGCAGCCAGCCACCGTGCCAGAGTTGGGCGCTGCGCTCGGGGTCGCGGTGGTAGCCGGCAGTGAGCCATGGGCAACGCAGCACGAGTTCGCCGACGTTGTCCTTGCCGGGCGGCAGCAGTTGGTCGTCGTCACCCCAAATGCCGACGTCCACCAGTGGGAACGGGAAACCGGTGCGTGTCAGCACGTCGAGCTGCGTCGCGGCATCCGCGTGTTCGTGTTCCGGCTTGAGGTGCGGCGCGGCGACGACCGGGCAGGTTTCGGACATGCCGTAGCCGCCCATGATGCGGATGCCCCGCGCGCCGGCGACCTGCGCCAATCCCTTGGGCAGCGGGGCGCCGCCGATCACCAGCTTGAGGCCCTCGAAGCTGACCGCCGGGCTGTTCGGGTGATGCAGCAGCATCTGGAGGATGGTGGGCACGCAGTGCGAGAACGTCGGGCGATGTTTCGCGATGAGGTCGAGCAGGAGCTGCGGTTCGTAGCGGCCGGGGTAGATCTGCTTCAGCCCGAGCATCGTGGCGATGTAGGGAATGCCCCAGGCATGCACGTGGAACATCGGCGTGAGCGGCAGGTAGATGTCCGCCGCGTGCAGGGTCACGGGGCCGGGTTGGGCGGCGAAGCCCATCGTGACGGTGAGCGTGTGCAGGACGATCTGTCGATGGGTGAAGAACACGCCCTTGGGATCGCCCGTGGTGCCGGTGGTATAGAACAGCGTCGCGACCGTGTTTTCATCAAGGTCCGGGAAACGGAATCCGGTCGGCGCGGCCGCGACCAAGACCTCGTAATCGCCGGCCAGGGCAAGCGTCGTGGCCGGCGGCTGGCCGTGGTCGCTGAGCGAAACCCATTGGCGGACGCAGCCCAGCTTCGGCGCCAACCCCTCGGCGATCGGCAGGAAATCGGGGTGGAACAGGATGAGCGTGTCCTCCGCGTGCAGGATGGTGTAGGCGATCTGCTCCGGCGTGAGGCGGACGTTCACCGTGTGCAGCACGGCCCCGAGCATGGGCAGGGCGAAGAACAGCTCGAGGTAACGGTGGCTGTCCCAATCCATCACGCCCACCCGGTCACCGGCCCGGACGCCTAAGTCGGTGAGTGCTTGCGCCAGGCGTTCCACGCGTTGGAGGAACTCCGCGTAGGAATGCTCGCGCTGGTCGCGGTAAACGATCTTCTGCTGCGGCGCCCAATGGCGGACGCGCGTGAGCAGGTCACGGATAAGCAGCGGTTGCACCGGTCGGGCAACCCAGGCGGAGGACGGTGTTTCCATGATCAGTAAGCGGGACCCGCGGAGCGTAGCCCGGCGTTCCGCCCGACCCAAGCCCCCATTCTCCGGGCGCCCGGCCCGGTGCTGGAGCGGATTGGGCGTGGAAAATTGGCGCACCGGTGGCCTGCTCTCGGCATGCGTAGAACACATTCGTCCGTGAACGCTGGGTCAGGGTGTTTGCCAGTCCGATCGTGGACCCTGTTCCTGTTGGTCTGCGTCGTCGTTGCCACCGCGCCCCGCGTCCGGGCCCAGGACGCCGATGCAACGTTGGCCACGTTCTTCCGCACCTACCTCGACGAACGTTTCCGGCTGGAACCGCTGGCTGCCACCCAGTTGGGCGATCACCGGTTCGACGACCAATTGGAAGACGTGTCGGCCCGTTCCCGCGACGGTTGGCTGGCGCATACCCGGGCCACGTTGGCGGCCCTGCCCAAGGCGGTGGATTTCCCGCGGCTGACGCGGGCCGGGCAGATTGATTTTGAGATCTTCCGCCATGACCTCGAGACCAGTCTGTGGCTAGCCGAAAACTCCCGGCCGTTCGAGGACGATCCCCGGGTTTACGGCGGCTACATCAGCGACAGTGTCTATGCGTTGCTCGCGCAGTCCACGCGCCCCAAGGAAGCCAACCTGACCAACGTCATCGCCCGGCTGGGCCGCATCCCGGCCATCGTCGACGCGGCCCGGCAGACCCTGCGGAATCCTCCCCGGACGATCCTGGAAACGGCCATCCGCCAGAACCGCGGCGCGATCGCCTTCTACGAGTCGGGCCTCTTCGAACTCGCCGGCGAGACGCCCCAGCTCCCCGCGCTGCGCGCTGCCGCCGCGCCGGTTGCCCAGCAGTTGCGGCTTTACCAGTTGTTCCTGGGAGGCGAGCTGATGAAGCGCGCCACCGGCGAGTGGCGGTTGGGCCGGGAGCGCTTCTCCAAGAAGCTCGAACTGGTGCTCGATGCGGGGTTCACCGCCGACCAGGTCCTCGCCGACGCGGAGGCGGAATTCGGGCGCGTTAACCGCGAGCTGTATGTCGTCGCCCGGCAACTTTGGAGCCGCTACTTCCCCGGCCGGGCACTACCGGTGGACGACGAGCCGGGCCGGCGCCAGACGGTGGCCGAGATTACCGCTGCCGTGAGCCGGGAACATGGTTCGCCGGAAACCCTCGTGTCGGACGCCCGCGCCACGGTGGACCGCATCAAGGCCTTCATCCGGGAACGCGACCTCCTGCGCCTGCCCGAACCGGACCGTTGCCAGGTGATCGAGATGCCAGAGTTCAAGCGCGGCAATTCCTTGGCCTACATGGAGTCGGCACCACCGCTCGAACCCGCCGCCGTGAGCCTCTATGCCGTCAGCCCGCCGCCCGCCGACTGGGGCGCCGACCGGATCCGCAGCTTCCTGGAGGAATACAACCAGCACATGCTGCAGATCCTCACGATCCACGAGGCGTATCCGGGCCACTACGTGCAGCTCGAATATTCCAACCGCTCGCCCTCGCTCATCCGGCGCGTGCTGCAATCCGGCGTCTTCATCGAGGGTTGGGCCGTTTACACCGAGCAGATGATGCTCGACCAGGGTTACGCCGACGGCGACCTGCGGGTGCGGCTGATGCAGCTCAAGTTCTACCTGCGCGCGGTCGTCAACGCGATCCTCGACCACAAGCTGCATTGCTCCGGGATGACCGACGACGAAGCGATGAAACTGATGACGGAGGGGGCGTTCCAATCGGAGGGCGAAGCCCGCCTCAAGGTCATTCGCGCCAAGCAAAGCTCCACCCAGCTCAGCACCTATTTTGTCGGCCGCATGGCCCACTATCGCCTGCGCCAACAGGTCCAACGCGAACTGGGCGACCGGTTCGACCTCGGCCGCTTTCACGAAGCCGTGCTGGACCACGGCTCGGTCCCGACGAAATACCTGCCCGAACTCGTCCGGGAACGCCTCGCCAAGCCACGGTGAGCCCGGGACGCCCTCGGAGGATGTGCAACCACCGCGTCAGCCGGAAGACGGTGGCCGGCCACCCCGGCGACCCGCCAACGGGCAACCCGGTAGCCTGCCCAATGCCGGTGGAGAGAACCCAGAAAACCAGTTGCACGATGCCCGGGGCCACCGCCACATTCCGTCCCGCGCCGCGGAGAGGTGGCTGAGTGGTTTAAGGCGCACGCCTGGAAAGCGTGAGTAGGCTAATACCCTACCGGGGGTTCGAATCCCCCCTTCTCCGCCATGTTTTCGCCCCGTTGCCCGGCAACGGGGCGTTTTGTTTTCCGGGGTTCCGCGGCCGGAACTCCCCGTGGCAGTCTCCGAATGGGCCGCACTGGATTTGGTCCGGCGCGTCTTTGCGTGAGTTCCATTCCCCCGCTGCTATCGTCACCGCCGTGCCGGATTCACTGGTCGTCAACGAGATCTACCTGAGCCTGCAAGGGGAGAGCACCTTTGCCGGGCTGCCGTGCGTGTTCGTGCGCCTCACGGGGTGCAACCTGCGCTGTTCCTATTGCGACACCGCCTATGCCTTCACCGCGGGCAAACGCCGCACCTTCACCCAGATCCGCGCCGAGGTGGACCGGCTCGCCGAGCCGTATGCGGACCTGGCCCGCGCCCATTTCCCTCCGGTCATCAATGCCGGCGACGCCTCCGCCCAGCACCGGCTGCCGCTGGTCGAGTTCACCGGCGGCGAACCGTTGCTCCAGCCCAAGGCCGCCGAGCTCATGCGCCAGTTTGCCGCCGACGGCTACACGGTGCTCGTCGAGACCAGCGGCGCGCACGATATCGCCCAGCTCGACCGCCGCATCCGCCGCATCATGGACCTGAAATGCCCCAGCAGCGGCGAAAGCGAACGCAACCTCTGGTCGAACTTGGCGCACCTCCAGCCAACGGACGAGATCAAGTTCGTCATCGGCACCCGCGAGGACTACGCGTGGGCCAAGGCGGCGATCCGCGACCACAAGCTCGACGCCAAATGTCCGCTCTTGTTCTCGTGGGTCGCGCCGCTTGCGCCCGCGCAGCAGGACAAGGCGCTGAAACCGGTTCCCGCCGGCCACACGCCGCTCAGTCGGCGCGAGCTGGCGGACGCGATTATCGCCGACCATCTGCCGGTGCGTTTCCAGCTCCAGATGCACAAGTTCGTCTGGCCCGTGGACGCCCGGGGGGTGTGACATGAAAGCCGGACCGGGAACGTGGAACTGGGCAAGACGTCGGCAGCCGAAGGTGACGGGAGCGCGGCTCTCGCCAGTGTCGACGCTCCAACTCACATGACTACTGCCCAAACCCTGGACCTGCTCCGGCAGTTCGAGTCGCGGAACGTGACGTTTCGCGAGCCAGACGGCTCATGGCCCATCGTTTGGGAGCGCGCGCGCGGATGCCACGTCTGGGATGCGGAGGGGCGGAAGTATCTCGACCTGACGGCAGCGTTCGGTGTCGCGGCCGCCGGGCACGCCAATCCGCGCGTCGTGCGCGCTGGCCAACACCAGATGGCCACGCTCCTGCACGCGATGGGCGACGTGCATCCGCACGCCCTCAAGGCCCGGCTCGCCCAGGAACTGAGCGAGCTGACGTTTGGACGCTGGCCGCGGGCAGGCCGCGGGAAGCGGCAGGTGGGCAGCGGGAAAACGATCTTCTGTAACTCTGGGTTCGAGGCTGTGGAGGCGGCGTTGAAGACCGCCCGGCTGGCCACGGGCAAACCCGGCGTCATCGCGTTCGAGGGCGGCTACCACGGGCTCGGTTACGGCGCCCTCAACGCCACCCATCGCGAGCACTTCCGCGGACCGTTCCGGAACCAGCTCCGCGAGTTCGCCCTGTTCCTCCCCTTTCCCGCGAACGCCGCCGGAACCGGGCTCGCTTCAAATGCGGAATGCGGAATGCAGAATGCAGAATTGGAGCAGCTTGAAGCGACGCTTCGCGCCGCCTTCCGCCGCCACGCCATCGGAGCGGTGTTGGTCGAGCCAGTGCAGGCGCGCGGCGGCATCCGGATTCCGCCGCCGGAGTTCCTCCCGCTGCTCCGGCGCGTCGCGGACGAACACGGCGCGTTGCTGATCCTTGACGAGATTTACACGGGCTTCGGCCGCACGGGCGCGTGGTTTGCCTGCGAACACAGCCGCGTTACGCCCGACCTCATCTGCCTCGGCAAGGCGCTTACGGGCGGGTTTCCGCTTAGCGCCTGCGTGGGCCGCGCCGACTTGATGGATGCCGCTTGGCCGCCGTCGAACGGCGAGGCGATCCACACCAGCACGTTCCTCGGGCATCCGGTCGGTTGCGCGATGGCACTGGCGCAGATCGCAGAACTGAAGGCAAAGCAGTTGGTCGAACGCTCGGCGAAGCTCGGCACCTGGCTCGGCGAGGCGCTGCGTTCCGAGTTCGAGGTTCCGGGTTCAAAGTTCAAAGTTGTGACACGTTGCATCGGGCTCATGGCGGGCATCGAGTTCACCACGCCGGACGGAAAACCGGCGACCGAACTGTGCCTGACCCTGATGAAGCGGCTGCTGGCCCGCGGCTTCATCCTGCTGCCCGAGGGGGAGCACGCGAACATCCTCAGCCTCACGCCGCCGCTCACCATCACGGAAGCTCAGTTGCGCCGGACGCTGCGGGCCTTGTTCGGGGAAGTTGAACGGCTGACTGCCAACCCATCGCGGGTGCAATGAATCCACCGCAAGCCATCGGGAAGCCGCTGCACTTGGCCACTTGCGCGAATGCGGTCTTCCTTCTGCTGGCGCTGCAAGGCGCGTATGAACGATTCGTGGCGCGATACCACTCGGGAGGCCAGTTGTTCGAGCTTTGGCTTAGCCTTGCCGTGATGGGCGCGATCACGACACTCGGCGTCGGTTATTTCCAATATCCAGGGCAGCGACGGAACTTGGTCATAAATGCCGGCCTGTTGGCGCTGTCCCTTGTCCTGTTCGCCTGCACAACCGTCGAGGAGAAGCGCAATCGTGCCCGCAGTGCGGATGTGCAGCAGCGGTTGGACGAGGCACGGCGGGCAAAGCAACTCCCCGCGCCGCCATGAAACCCGTGTCCCTGAATTCCTGTCTTCCTGCTTTCCAGATTTCGCCACTTCGCGACTCCGCCTCTTCGCTGTTTCACCGATGACCATCACCGAAATGCGCCGCCTGCTCGACGAGCGCGGCCTGCAACTCACCCGCTCGCTCGGGCAGAACTTCCTGCACGACGGCAACCAGCTGCGCCGCATTGTCGCCGCCGCCGAACTCACTGCTGCCGACCGCGTGCTGGAAATCGGTCCGGGCCTCGGCCCCCTCACGGAGTTGCTCGTCGCGTCGGGTTGCCCGGTCACCGCCATCGAGATGGACCGGCGGCTGGTGGAAATCCTAGAGGAGCGTTTCGACTGCCAGGCGTTGGGTGAGCTGGAAACGACGGCTGGGGTCACTTCAGCCAACGAGGGCAGGCTGGCAGCCTGCCCTACTTTGCTCCACGCCGATGCGTTGGTGTGGCTCAAGCGGAACCCGCGTGATTGGGCCGGTTGGAAGCTCGTCGCCAACCTGCCGTATTCCGTTGGCTCGCCCATCCTGGTGGAGCTCGCCGAGGCCGACCAACCGCCGGACCGCCTCGTCGTGACGCTCCAGCTCGAGGTCGTGAAACGCCTGCTCGCCGCGGCGGACACCGAGGACTACGGCCTGCTCACCCTGCTGATCCAACTGCGTTACGAGCCGACCGGCTGGTTCAAGCTCCCGGCGAACTGCTTCTTCCCGCAGCCCAACGTGGATTCCGCCTGCCTCACGTTGGTGCGCCGGCCGGTGCCGCTGCTGAATCTCGAGGAAGCGAAACGGTTCACGCGCCTCGTCAAGATCGCCTTCGGCCAGCGGCGCAAGATGATGTTCAAGCTGCTCACCGCCGCGTGGCCGGAGGCTCAATTGGAAGCTGCCTTCACCGCCACCGGCATCGCCCGGACCGCCCGCGCGGAACAGGTCGGTCTGGAACAGTTCGTGGCGCTCACCCGCGCGCTCGCGCCCGCATGAAACTCCAGCTCGTCCTCGTCCTGCTGACGGCGCTCACCGGCTTCAACGCCGCGACCGCCCGCGGTTGGCCCGGACGCCTGCTTTGGCTATTCGCGGCTTTGAACTTTGGCCTGATCGCGCTCGCCTACACGGCCCGCGCCCCGGGCGTGTGGGGCAAACAAGCCGACGGTCGACTGCCGCTCGGCCGGCAGCTCGCGCTGCTGCCCGCGCACGCGCTGAACCAGGTCGCGTTCCAGACGATGCGCGCCTTCACCTCGTCGCGGCCGTTCGACGAAATTGAACCTGGTCTGTTCCTGGGCCGCCGGCTGACCGGGCGCGAGGCCGATCTCAAGCAATTCCGCACGGTCCTGGACCTCACGGCCGAGTTCACCGAACCGCCGGCGCTGCGGCAGGCCGCCAACTATCTCTGCGTGCCCGTGCTCGACCACACGCCACCGACCTTGGAACAGCTCCGGCTGGCGCTGGACTTCCTCGCCGCGCACCGCGCCGACGGCCCGGTGCTGGTTCATTGCGCCGCCGGTCACGGCCGCAGCGCCCTGGTGTTGGCCGCCCTGCGCCTGCGGACAGGCCAAGCCACCAACGCGGCCGAAGCCATCGCCCAACTGCAACGGCTCCGACCCAACGTCCGGCTGAACGCCGCGCAGCGCGCGTTTCTGGAACGAGTGGAATAGGCGAGGCGGCGGGGCGGAGCAGGGAGCAGGGAGCGAGCCGGGCTCCGCCACTGAAAATCGGGCCTTGGTTACCCGCTGTGTATTTCTCGGCGGCGCGGCAGCGCCGCCCTACCGCTCCTAGCTCCCTGCTCCCCGCTCCGTGCCCTACTCCGGCTGCAGCACTTGCAGGTCGCTGACCTCGACCGAGTCGCCGGCCCGGAGCCGGGTGATGGCCAATCCCACGTAACCCGCGCGGGCCGGATCGCCCGGCCCCACCCGGGACCAGAACGCCGGGGTAAAGTCACCGACGCGCACCTCCTCGGTTTGCCAGCCATCGCGGACAAGGAGATCCTCATCATGACGGAAGGTCTCCCGTGCGGGCGTGATCAGGCTCAGGCGCCGGCGCTGGGACCACGGACTTGTGACCCGAAAGCGGAACCGCAGGAGGGAATTTGAATCCAACCCGACGTCAGCCGGCAGAGGTAACACCAGCGCCAGGCCTTCTCCCAAGGCCGACGCCGGCCGGCGGAAACGGACCGTGCCGGCACCGTCCTCGCGCTCGGCTTCGCCGCCGCCGGTGACTTGCCAGCCGGAGATGGCCCGCATTGGTCCGGTGGCCAGCCCGGCAGGACAGACTTGGATTTGGGCCACGTCGGATCGCCGATCCTCGCCCTGCCAACGCAACCGGAACGACTTCGGGTTCGGGCCCCCGCCGGCCGGCGGCCGGGCCCAAACCCGGATCGCTTCGTCCGTCAGGGCTTCCAGTTGGGCGCAGCCGTGGAGCGGACCGTCGAGCAGGCGCCAGCCGGTGGGCACCTCCAGCGTCCAGCGGCCGGCCTGGCGGGCAGGGCCGAAATTGTGCAGGCGCAGTTCCAGCTCCAAGGGCAACGCGTTGCCGTGCCGGTAGGCGAGCCGCGCCTTGTCGGGCACCCAACCCGGACCGAGCGGCCGGAGCGTGACCACAACCGGGCTGGGCCGGGGGCGCGGCGGCGCGGGTTCCCGGACCGCTCGCACGGGTTCCCACCGGCAGCCAGCCACCTCAAATTGGCCGGGCGCCGTGAGCAGATGCAAGTTCGTGGACGACGTGGCGTTGAAATGCAGCGTGGCCTCCGGCCAGTCACCGTGTTCCCCGTTTAGACCCACCCGCACGGGCCGGACCGCCGCCGGAAACCGGAGCTGAAATTCAAAGAACGAAACCGGGCTGACGCCCGGAGCTGACTGGGCAGCCGCGCAGCCCGGCCGTTCCGGCAGATCGAATTCGGCGCGCCGATGAGGCGTGAACAGCATCGTCCACCACCGGGCGGGTTCGGCGCCAGCGGCCGGCAGTTCCCAGACCCAGCCGACGGTTTGCCCCAGTTCCCGGTGTTCGATCCGGAAGCGGGGCCGGGCCGAACGCAACTGCCGCGTCAGGTTCAGCCACGCCGTCAGGGCGGGACGCGGTTCGCCCGCCGGGGTGCGCAGGCTGAAGTCCAACCCGCCTTCCTGGTGCGGATGGAAGCAGAAGGCGAGCTGGCGGTGGACGCCCAACCACGCGCCTTCGGCGGTGGTGCGCTCAAAGAAGGCCTGTTGCCGGCCGAGCAGCGTCGGATTTTCGGCCAACGATCCCGCCGGCAGGTCCGCAAAACCATACTCGGTGAGCCACAGCGGTAGGCCGGCCAATCCGTGCCGGGCGAGGAATCGCCGTTGGCTGGCCACGCTCGGCGCAAAATCGTGCGCCCAGCCGTAGAAGTGGAAGTTCCACCCGTCCGTGAACGCACCGGCGCCGTTGGCCAGCAGTTGTTCGAAGTAGGGTCCCGGAGCCGCCGCCGCCGCGGGCAGCAGGACCGGCAGGTCAGGCCGGCCGGACTTCAGCCCCCACCAGGCCGCCTTGAGGGTTGCCGCCATGCGGTCCGGCAGGTCGGGTGTAAAGTGCAGGTCTGGCTCGTTGCCCACCTCGACCGCGGCTACGGTGCCGGGACCGGCGGGTGATTTTGTCTGGGCGGTTCGAAAGACGGTCCAGAGATCCAGATTCAGGCGCCATTGGGTCAGGTCGGGCGTGTCGGCCGGACGAAACGGCGTCGCCCCGGGCCACCAGACCACGGATGTCGGCGCCGCGGCGCCAATGCCGGCCGGTCGGGGACCGCTGCGTCGCCAGGTGACGTCGGCCGCGCTGAGCCGGGTTTCCCAAGTGGCGTCGGCGGGATCGGCGGGCCGGGCCGTTTCCCAGTGCACCCCCCATTCCCCGGCCCCGGCGACACCCGTTCCGAGGAGCCAAAGCAGCGTTAGCGAAAGCGACAGGCGCATGTCCGGGCATCAGCGGCGATCGGCGGCGAACGGCGGAGCGGTCGCCAGCACCGCGCACATCACGACAAACGTGAAGCGCAACGACTGGACCTGGAGCGGGAAGTCCCACTTCGCGTGGATCAGGATTCCCACCAGGGCCGCGGCCGTGAACAGGGGGAAGACTGCGGGCGGCAGCGGGCCGGCCGAAGTGAACCACGAGGCGACAAACAGGCCCAACAACCCCACTGCGAGCACCAACCCGACGGTCCCGAGGGTGATTCGGGTTTCCAGCCAGTCATCGTGGACGTAACCCTGCCACTTTTCCTCGAGGTTTTCCCGGTAGAGCACGTTCAGACGCAGGAAGGTGCCCGCCCCGCTGCCTCGCCAGCCGAACTCGCGGGCCATGTTTCCGGCGGTCTTGTAGATCTCCACCCGGCCGCTCAGTTGGTCGTCGAAGACGTCCGCAAACCGCTTCTTCTGGGCGTCGCCACCGAGGGTCCAGCCCAACGCCAGCGCGGTCACCAAAGACAGGCCCAATCCCAGCCGCACCCCGCGGCTCACGTTGCGTTGTAGGGCGGTCACGCCCATGACCACCGCGGCGAGGAAAACCATCAGCAGCGCCCCGCCCCGGCTGGTGGACACGATGGGGACCGCCATCATGAGCATGACACAGGGCAACAAGGCCAGCGCCGGTTCATTGCCGAACTTGGCGCGCGGATTCCGGCGCCGATTCTGGGCATGCAGGGCCCACCAGAACCCAAGCGTCACCGGCCACACGAGGTTGAAGTATTGGGCGGCGTTGGTGCGGTAGGGATACGGGCCGAACTGCTGGCTGTTGAGCTTGTTGATCATGGGCACGACGAGCCACAGCAGCTTGTTGGTGCCATCCAGGCGTTGCAGGATACCGGTCAGGGCGAGCGCCGCGCCGCTGAGGGACAGCGTCCAGAGCAGCCAGCGCAGGCGCTGCGGGGGGAAGGGGCATTCTTCGGCCTGGTGTTTCTCGTGCCGGGATTTGGCGAGCAACCAGTCCCGGGCCGCCCAGAAGGCGCAGGCGTAGGCGGCGAACCGCAGCGACTCCTTGAGCGAATCCTGCCAGTCGTAACTGGCGGGCAACCACGTCCACGGGGTGCGGTCCAAGGCATGGATCACGGGCCCGGCCCGCGTGAGTTCCACCGAACCGTGGGCGTTCAGCACGCCGGCAAAGGACCAGCCGAGAAATAGCACCGTCAACCCGGCCAGCGCCCGCACCACCCAGCGCCCCGCCGCAGTCGGGTTCACCCACCGGTCGGGGCGATAGGCGAACCGCCAGCGCAGCAGCCACTTGCCCACCAACAAAAGGCCGAGGGCAAAACAGCCATTCACGAGGACATCGATGGCCCAATAGATAGTGCAACCGAACGCCCACGGTGCCCAAACGACGAGGAACAGCAGCAACACCCCGGTCAGCGTATCGAGCCAGCGATGCAGTTTGGGCGTCCGTTTTGCCGCGTCCATGGGCCGTCAGCATGGGGTAAGCGGGCGGAGCGGCAAGCGGCAAGCGGCAAGCGGCGGGGGAACCGCGGACCTGGAAACAGCGTCCGTCGCCAAGCGGTATTGGGCACTTGGAACCGGTGGGCAGGCTCCAATGATGATTCGCTTGCGGGTCCTTGGGCGGATTGCAGCATCGGCGGGTCATTCTATGAAACTGCGATGGCTTCATGGCCTGCTCTTGGCCTGCCTTGCCGAATACCACGGCGCCTGCGCCCAGCTCCCGCCGGGGAAGCTCGCCGAGTATCTTTTCGACGGGAGTTCCACCAATCGCACCGGGCTGCCGACACCGGGATTGGAAGCGGCCGAGATGCGGTTCTCGGCAGACCGGGATGGCCGTCCCGGCGCAGCCCTGCTCGCTCCGCACATTGGCCTCGCCGAGACGGACTTGTTCAAGAATCGTCGGTCGTGAACTTGGTCGGGATGGATTCGGGCGGACACTTGGAACGGGAATCCGGATCATGTGCAGGGCACCGCACCGCCGCCCCGCGTCTTCCGCGACGGTGAGACGCTGGAACCCAGCGGGGTGGTTTTCGGCGGGAAGTTCTAGAGAGCCATGAGGATGAGTTCAGGCACCATTGATCGGCTGGCAATCGCGCTCGTCGTATTGCTCATTGTCCTCGCCTGCCTCCCCCGCCGGGATGCCATCGCGGATTTGGCCAACCTGTCACCGAACGAAGTGGAGGCCATCGTCGGCAAGGTGGAGGAATGGAGTTCTCCAAAATGGTCCAGGGAGATTGTCCTCCGGAAAACGGCTGACAGATCGGAGAATGTCGCCGCGTGGGTTCGCGAAGCGGATCACCGGTGGAGCGTGACCGTGTTCACCAACATCTCCGGTTCGTGGCGGAAATTTGGTTGGGCTTTATTGGAAAAGAACGGCGAGGAAACCATGCAGGCGCCCTGACGGGCCATCAGCCAAGGCGCCGCTCCGGCTATCCCGAATGAAAGCCTTCCGACTGGAGCATTCCGTCTGTTGCAACTGTCACAGCCCGTCCATACGGCTGGATTGGACCTGTCTGTCCAACCTTTGGCGGGTGCCTTGGGTAACCCTTATGGCGCTCGCATTTTTCCCGGCCGGCCGAATTGGCATGCAGTGCCCCTGCTGTGGCCGCCGCCAATTGGTGCCGGTAATCTGAAGAAGCCGCTGCGTGAATCCTGACCCCGCCTTTTCCGCGCCGACCCCGGCCGATTACGAGCGCTATCTTGTTGCGCTGGATCGCTACGCGAGAATCTGCGCCGAAGCGCCGGAGGTGTAGCATCGGGCGGATGTCACCGAGTTCTCCGAACTGAAGCGGGCACTGCTGCCGTGGGCGGAAAGCGGTGACGTCCGGTGTCAGTATGCCTTGGCTGCCATAAGTCGGCTGGGTCTCTGCTGCGAATCCGAGGACGCCATGGCCAGTCAACATGGCAGCCTGTGCGCCGAAGCCACGCCTTGGTTGATCGCCGCGGCGCGGCAAGGTTACTGGCCGGCGGTTGATAATCTGGCGACTTCCGGGGTCGGGCCGGAAGCGGCTCGCGTTTCCGCCGCCTTTGCGCAGTTAAGCCAGGAGCGTGCTGACTTGGTCGGTTTCGCGCACGGAATGCCAGTCTATGGTCCACCGTTTGTTGAAGAGCTGACGCGCCGGTTGTTGGGCCGAGTCATCGCCGCGGAGGTGGAGGACTCACCGCCCGGCGCAGCAGCGACCGGATCCAGCCTGGAGGGTTGACTGCAAACCACCGGAGCACGATTGGCTTGCGGGATTTCCGGTCCATCGCAGCATCGCCGGACTGTTCTATGAGGACACTTTGGCTCCATGTCGTGCTACTAGCAGCCGTCGCCCAATACCACGGCGCCTCCGCCCAGCTCCCGTCGGGGATACTCGCCGAGTATCTTTTCGACGGGAGTTTCACGAATAGCACCGGGCTGCCGACACCGGGGTTGGAATCGGCCGAGATCCGGTTCACGGCCGACCGGAACGGCCGTCCGGACGCGGCGCTGCTGGCCCCGCACATCGGACTCGTCGGTTCCAAGGAGACGGACTACTTCAAAAACCGGCGGTCGTGGACATGGTCGGGATGGATTCGGGCCGACACCTTCTCCGTGGATGTCCCGGCGACCTTCTACTCGGAAGGCAACAGCGGCGCCTCCGCCATCGTTGGGGAACTGAAAGGGCGGCTGTATGTCCAACTCTGGAACGAACTCACCCCTGGCGGTTGGACGTCCCTGTCCTCCTCAGCCGGGCTGACGGCCGGGAAATGGACCCACGTCGCGGTGACCTTGCACACCGCCGACGGCTCCAATACCGGCCACTGCACCATCTATCAGGACGGAATGGTCTATGCGTCCGGCGCCATGCCCTACGTTCGGGTCGGCGTTCCACGCGCCAATTCCCGGCAGTTTGGGTTCGGCCTGAACGTGGGTTATTTCGTTGGTGGCCAGACCGCATTCCCCTATCCGTTCAAGGGCGCCATTGACGAAGTGCGCATCTTTGATTCGGCGCTAAGTGCGGGGGAAATAGCCGGGCTCGCGGGTCAGGCAGACCGCTTGACGGCCACCGCGGCAGTGGAACTGCATTTCCCCACCGTCGTCGGCGAGGCCTACCTCCTCCAGTGGAGCCAGGACCTGTCGGCGTGGAATGACCATGGTGCCACCATCATCGGAAATGGCGCCGAATACTCCACGTTCGTCTCGACCCGGAGCCATGCGAACCGCTATTGGCGGCTTACGCGGGCGTTCTAAGTTTGCCTTGGTCGAGCCTAGCGGGTGCCAGGGCTACCGCCCCAATCCCTCCGCCAGTTGCCGGAGCGTGGCCATGAACAGGTCCGGCAGGTGGGGGCCAAAAAACGACATGGTCTGCGGTTCATAACCGCCAAGGTGGTAATACTTCGCCGGAATCACGTAGCCCACGTAGTCGCCGTTGAAGCTGGTGACCTGCAAATCCTGGCCGCGGGCGCGGGCTTCCGCCTTCAGTTCCAGCGCCAGTTCGCCGCTGAAATCACAGGGTGTCGAGAGCCACACTGCGTCGTCGAAACGGAAGCCTTGCAACACCGTCCGCGTGCCCACCGGCAGGAGCTTCGCCGCGAGCCAGGGACGTAGGCGGACACCATCGGTCAGGCGGGCCTGAATTTCGGGCAGTTCAAGGGTTGTCCCCAGCACGCCGAAGCGGACCCGGTTCGTCACCGCAATCGTGGACAGCCGGGTGAGCGACTCGGCGGCGAGGGCGCGGCCCAATTTCTCGACGCCCGCAAAGCCGCCTTCTGGGGGCTTGGGGCTGTGGCTGCCGACCCCGCCCGCCGCGAACAAAGCCAACCCGCCGGTCGCTGCCTCCACCGCCTGGGCCCAGGCGCCCGGATACTCGGCGCTGAACTGCATTGTGCCGCCGCCCAGGACCGTGGCATGGGCCCCGAAACTGCCGAGCACGGCGGATTTGCCGTCGGGCCGTTTCACGCTGAGCAAGGCGAACTCGGGGTCCACCTGGCCGCGGTCGCCGACTAGGCGGTTGCGGATGAACTGGGGGGCCGAAAACGAACCGTGGCCAAGGCTGGCCGGCGCGAGATCCTGCAATGCCTGTGCGGTCGCGGCAGCCAGTTGCTGGGCGAACCAGACCCGCACCGCTGGCTGGAACGGACCGGCGAATGCCTCGCCGACCGGGCCTTCCCCCCACCCTCCGAGGCTGCAATGCGTGTGGGTCGCGGCGAAGTAGACCTGCTCGCGGTGCAGGCCCGTGGCGGGGGTGATCCGGGCCATCGCCAGTTCGGTGACTTCGCGGGGCACGATCAGGGCGTCGGCACAGACCACCACCCCGGTCTGGCCACCGACGGCGAAGGCCACCGCCTTGACCCAGACGTCGTCATGGACGCCCTCCGCCGGCTTGCCTTTCCGGTTGCCGTAACCGGCGAGCGGCAGCGACCGGAATTCGCCGCGTTCCGGCAGGTCGCGTGAGGCCCCCACGGTTGGCGTGAGTTTCACGCGGGCGAAACCGGCGCGCAGCGGTCCAGTTTCGACGGTCGCCGGGGGCGCGGCGGGAACGGGTAGTTCCCGCGGGTCCACGCCCGTCAGGGTGACGAGTGCGGTGAGGCCCAGCAGGCCGACCAAGCCGCCGAGCAGTCCGAGTCCGATTCGCAGGAATTTTTTCATCGCGGGAGAACCGCTTCAACATGCGGCCAAACGGGTTCGGATGACCACGGCTTTTGCTCCGTCACCCAAACGGCACGCAGAATTCATCCTTTGAACCTTTTACCCGGCAAAGCGTCTGCTAAGCCAGTGTGTGACGGCAGTGCAGGTCGCCTGAGTGGGTGGACGGGCTGTCGTCTGGCTCTAGGGCATGGAAGCGGTGTGGAACCCGGTTCCGGTCCTGGAGATTACGCATAGGAGCGGGGCAGCCCGGCAACGGGCTGCCCCCATTTTTTCCCGGGCGACTATTCGGCGTCGCTGCGTCCGGTGAAGCCGGCCAGCAGTTCCACCAACCGGTCGGTCTCGGCGGTCGGCGTGGCGCCGGCCTTAGCCGGCACGTAGCCGTTGACCACGACGCTGAACGCGACGGTTTCACCCCCCTTGGTGTCCACGTAGCCCGACAGCGCGGAAACGTGCCGGAGCGTGCCGGTCTTGGCGTGGACACGCCCCTTCATCTCCGCGGTGGCGAAACGGCGCTTCAACGTGCCCTCAACCCCACCTACCGGCAGCGCGTCCAGCCACGCCGCCCGGGCGGGATGACGATTCATGTGGACCAGCAATTGCACGAGGGCCGCCGGGGTCACCAGATTCTTGCGGGACAGTCCCGAACCCTCCTCGAAGACCACCTCCTGCGCGCCGATGCCGGCGGTGCCTAGGAAAGTCCGGAGGGCCCGAAGCCCGGAATCCTCGGTCGTCTCCGGCAGGGGCAGCCCGACCTCCTTGCCGACCGGCAGGCGCTCGGCCTGGACGCCGGCCAGCAGCCAGAGCGAGTGGGCATAGAGGTTCTGCGAAGGCTTCATCATCGCCGCCACCACCTCGGTCATCGGCGGAGACGGGACGGCGGCCAGCGACTTCCATTGATTGGCGTTGAAGGGCCGTTCCGCCCGGTCGTGCCAGCCGACTTCGCGGACCTTTCCGCCGACCGTAACGCCGGCCTGCTTCAGGGCGACACGGAGGAGTTCGCCGAAGTAGGCGGCCGGGGCCGGCACCGTGATGTCTTCCGTCTGCGCGCCGCCGCCCAGCGGAATCGCGCCACTGACCCGGACGCGGGTTTCGCCGGGCAACCGTTCCACCCGCAGGCTGGCGGTCGCGTTGGTCGGCCCGGTGCGGACGCTGCCGGTCAGTTCGAGCATCGTCGGCAGCGGTTCGAGGCGCAGGGTGGCCGGCGAGCCGACGGTTTTGCCTGGGGTGACCCGCAGATGCAGCACGTTGTCGTTCACCGAGAGCGCGGACACCGCGGCGCCGTAGTAGTAACCGAGGTCGTCCCAGTTCCAGCCGCTGCCATACGGTGCGCCGCGGAACAGGCTGTGGTCACACACCAGGTCGCCGCCGATCTGCCGGATGCCGGAATTCGTGACCGCGGCGACGAACGGCGCCAGCGCCGGTTCCCACCGGCCGCCGTTCAGCCGGTCGGTGAGGGTCGGGTCGCCGCCACCCATGATGAGCAGGTCGCCCTTGAGTTCTGGCCCCTGACTGCCAGCCGGGATGAACAGCCCGGTGGTGAGCACGCGATTGGTCCCCAGCCGATCAAGCGCGAGGGCGCCAGTGAACAGCTTGGTGTTCGACGCCGGCACGAAGAGTCGGCCGGCGTTCGTCTCGAACAGCGTGCGGCCGGTCGGGAGCGACACCGCCTTGACGCCCCAGTGGGCACCCGGCGCCGCGGAGCCTTGCAACGCCTGATGCAAGCGGGCGGTCAATTCGCCCCGGCTTCCCGGCCGAACCGGCTCAGCCGCGCGGCCCACGGATGACCAGAGGGAAAACAGGATGGCCCAGGTCACCGGGGCGCAGGTGCGTAATCGCATGGGGAAACTTTTTGCCAATTGAGCCGGAGTGGCTACATCGTTTTGGCGTGGAGGAGCTCGGTTTTCCTGATCGGCATTACATGCTGGCGGCGGACGGCTGGATGGATTTGGGCTGCACGGGCGAAGCCGTCCGTGAACTGACCCGGATCAGCCGGGCCGGCCAGCGGCATGCCGACGTCTTGGAAACCCGTTGGCGCGTGCTGGCGAAGCTGGAACGCTGGCACGAGGCGTTGGTCGTCGCCTGCGAGGTCGTGGCTGCCGCGCCCGGCCGTTCCGCGGGCTGGATCCACCGGAGCTACACGCTCCACGAGCTGAAGCGCACCACCGAGGCGATGGAATGCCTGCTGCCCGCTGCCGACCGCTTCCCGGACGAACCCATCATTGCCTACAACCTCGCCTGCTACGCCTGCCAGATCGGCGATGTGCCGAAGGCCAAGCAATGGCTCCGCAAGGCGGCCAACCTGCGCGGTCGCGAAGCCATCAAGCAGATGGCCAAGGACGACTCCGACCTCGCCCCGCTGACCGAATTCCTCGGCGCGTTGTAGGCTGGCCGTCCGTCGCGAGGCGACCCACCCCACCGGAGTGAGCCTCGGCCGGACGCATCCCGCTTACCTTGGGCCCATCTGGACACTGCCCCGGGGAGCCGCCCGGTGGACTACCTCTCTTCCACTCGAAGTGGAGGAGAGGGCCGGGGAGAGGAGGCGCTGCACCCGCGTGGGGCAACCCCTCTCCCTAACGCTCTCCCCGCTCGTGCCTCGCAGGGCGAGGGAGTCACATACGGGCAGTGACCAGATTGGCTCACTGCGCTCTCACCCCGCCTCGGCCGTTGCACTTCCGCGCGCCTTCGCGGAAAACTATTTCCCGCCATGCGTCACGCACCCATCGATCCGCAGCTCTTCATCGACAACCGCGCCCGCCTGAAGGCGCTGCTCGCCCCGAATTCCCTCGTCGCCGTCAACGCCAACGACCTGCTCCCGGCCAACGCCGACGCCCACCTGCGGCTCGTCCCCAACACCGACCTCTTTTACCTCACCGGCGTCGAGCAGGAGGAAAGCATCCTGCTCCTGTGCCCCGACGCCGCGGACGAGCGGATGCGCGAGATCCTCTTCCTCCGCGAGACCAGCGAGCTCATCGCCATCTGGGAAGGCCACAAGCTCACCAAGGAGGAAGCCCAGCAGGTCTTCGGCATCCGCCGCGTGGAATGGTTAAGCGCTTTCCCGGCCATCTTCCACAAGCTCATGTGCGAGGTGGAGCACGTCTATCTCAACACCAACGAACACAAGCGCTCCGAGGTCGTCGTCGAGACCCGCGAGGCGCGCTTCGTGAAGTCCGTGCAGGAACGCTACCCGCTCCACGACTACCGCCGGCTCGCCCGGCTCATGCATGCCCTCCGTGTCATCAAGTCGCCCGCCGAAGTCGCGCTCATCCAGCACGCCTGCGACATCACGAAGGCCGGCTTCGAGCGCGTGTGCCGGTTCGTGAAGCCCGGCGTCAACGAGGCCGAGGTCGAGGCTGAATTCGCCCACGAGTTCATCCGGCAACGCGGCGCCTTCGCCTACAATCCCATCATCGCCGCCGGGAAAAACTCGTGCGTGCTGCACTACCTCGACAACCAGCTCGACTGTCGCGACGGCGACGTGCTGCTGCTCGACGTCGCCGCCAGCTACGCCAACTACAACTCCGACCTCACCCGCACCATCCCGGTCAATGGCCGCTTCACCAAACGCCAGCGCCAGGTTTACAACGCCGTGCTCCGCGTGCTCCGCAGCCAGATCGCCGGCCTCACCCCCGGCAAGAAGTGGCAGCAGTGGCAGGACGAATCGGAGGAAGCCGTCGCCCGCGAATGCGTGGACCTCGGCCTGCTCAAGCCGCGCGACCTGAAGAAGCGGGTCGAGGACCCCATGAAGAAGCCCGTGAAGAAGTTCTACATGCACGGCTGCGGCCACCCCATCGGCCTCGACGTGCATGACCTCGGCTTCCTGACCGAACCCTTCGCGCCCGGCTGGGTGATGACCGTCGAACCGGCCATCTACCTGCCCGAGGAGGGCTTCGCCGTGCGCCTGGAAAACGACGTGCTCATCACCGAGACCGGCGTCGTGGACCTCATGGCCCACATCCCCATCGAAGCCGACGACATCGAGGCGCTGGTGGCGGGGAAGCGGCGCTAACTAATCTGGCTCAACCGCAATCTCCGGCGAACACCGAATGCGTCAAAGCTTGTTTCGCGCAACCGCGGCGGCGGCAGTTTTCCTGCACCCTCTTGTTTTTTTGGGTCTGCTATTGTGGCCTACCAGTCCCCGGGCGCAGGAGCTTTCCCCCTCTCCAGATCTCCGATACGCGATCACGGACGGCGAAGTCCGTGCGTTCGCTGACGGCGGTGACGTTGTTTACCTGGGCGGGACCTTCGGATACGTCGGTCCTTACACGGGAGGCTGGGCCACGCTGGATGCCACCACCGGAACGCCTTCCGGCCGATGGCCGCTCGTGCATGGCAAAGTCACCGCCATGGAGCCGGACGGTGAAGGCGGCTGGTTCATTGGCGGTCAGTTTCAACAGGTGGGTGATCATCCTTGCAGCCATCTGGCTCACCTGAGGGCAGACGGATCGGTGGATACCGACTGGCAGGTGACCTTGCAGGGAACTGCCAGTGAGCCGGCAATGGTCACCGCGCTCGTTCTGTCTGGCGACACCGTCTATTTCGCCGGCGAATTCCGGGGAGTCGGCGGCGAAATCCGACAGGACATGGCCGCAGTGGACGCGAGGACAGGTTCACTGAGGCCGTGGGATCCAGCCCCGGCCGGACATACTTTTGGCAGCATTCGGGGCCTCGTCGCCCAAGGGGATCACATTTACGTCGGCGGTGACTTTACGGCAATTGGCGGTGCCGTCCGCAGCGGTGTCGCGGGTCTGGACAAGGACACGGGCAAAGCTTCATCCCTGAACCTACCCGTCGAAGGCTGGGTGAACGTCCTCGCCGTGTCGGGAATGACCCTCTACTTCGGCGGCGAGTTCGGATCGGTGAACAACCAACTGCGAAATTCGGCCGCCGCAGTGGATCTGACCACGCTGGAATTGCTGCCGTGGAATCCGCCGGCGAGCCGGGTGTATGACCTTGAGGTAGCCAGCGACCGCGTGTTCATCGCGGACGGATTGGAGGTGCTCCTGGCTGTGGATCCCATCTGGGGTTTGCTGACTCCAGGACAACCCGGTCTGAAAGGCGCCGGCACCGCCCTGGCCAAGGCGGGCAATTCCCTGATCGTGGGCGGCTATTTTTACGACGTGGGCAATGAACCGCTGTCCTACCTGCTCATGGTGGATGCAGATACGCTGACGGTCGTGGCCGGACATCCGTCCATCGGCGGAGTGCCCACCGCACTCGCTGCTTTCGGCGAAGAGATCGGGGTGGGAGGCGTCTCCAGTGTGGGTGGCCAACGCCGAAATAACCTGGCTGCCGTGGACAAAATGACGGGCGGCGTGACGGATTGGGCGCCCCGGGTGGGGCCGATGGATGCCCAAGTGCAGTGCCTCGCCATCGCCAACGGCTCCATCATTGCCGGGGGTGCCTTCCTTGAGGTCAACGGACAAGCCATCACCAATCTGGTGCTGCTCAACCGTTTGGGACAGGAAACAGCCTTGGTCACTCCCAGCGCCCGGGTGCTGGCCCTAGCTGTAACGGACGACACACTTTATCTGGGTGGCAGATTCACCCGCTGTAATGGCCTCACCCGCCGAAGCCTGGCCGCCGTGAGCCTAACAACCGGAGAACTGCTGGAGTGGAACCCAGGCACAAGCGGCCGCGTGAATGCCTTGGTTCCGGGGGCGGATGGTCTTTTCGTGGGCGGAAACTTCACCAATATTGCCGGCCAGTCTCGAAATTACCTGGCCAAACTCGACTTCGCCACCGGGCAGGCAACCGGCTGGAATGCCGCCCTATTGACCGCCGCCAACAACGAGATCAATGCCTTGGCGATCGCCGGCGATCAACTTCACGCGGGTGGTGTCTTCTCGGTTAGAATTGGCGGCACTACCTATCGCAGTCTTGTGTCCTTCACTGCAGCCACAGCCGCCGCCGAGGGTTTCTTTCCGCCACCCTCCATTTCGCCACTCCAAACCCTGAACAGCTTGGTGGCAGCTGATGATGCTGTGTGGATGGGCGGCTATTCCGGCAATGGACTGGAAAGCTCCAGTCTAGGGCAGGCATCCCGTTTGACCCACCAGGTGACCGGGTGGAATCCCCGGTCCGACCAGACGGTCTATGCCCAGCTTTGGGACGGAGAAAACCTGTTCGTGGGCGGCGATTTCACCATGGTCGCCGGAGAATCGCTCCACGGGCTCGCGGTTTTCCGCCGCCTTGAGGAAGCGATCACGATCGCCAAATCGTCCCTGAAGATCCTTGCTCCGACGGGGGTATCTTTTGAGGTCTTGGCTGGTATTGGCCGCAAGTTCGCGGTCGAAAGTTCCCTCGACTTCAACCAATGGGAGGAACTGGAAACCCAAACCGCCACCGCCTCGCGGACAACGATCACCGATCCCAGACCGCTTGGCGCCGCACGTTACTACCGGGTGTCCGCTCGCTAAAACCAACGTCCCGTTATTCCATGAAAATCCCCACCGACGGCGGCTCCAGCCTCTCGCACAACCCGTTCGCCAGCCTGAACCTGGAGGGCTTGCCGCCAGGCCCGGCGGAAACCGCGGCGCCCGGGCCCGTCACCCCGGGCGCGAAACCCAAGAAGAGCCGCGGCCGCGTGGACATCATCCGCCAGACCGCCCACCGCGGCGGCAAGACCGTGACGGTCGTCAGCGGCTTCGTCGGCATCGGTCTGCCGGAGAAGGAAGCCCTCGCCAAGGCCATGCAGCGCGCCTGCGGCACCGGCGGCACCGTGAAGGACGGCAAGATCGAGATTCAGGGCGACCGCCGCGACGTTGTGGCGAAGATCCTCACCGAAGCCGGCTTCCGCCCCGTCTTCGCCGGCGGCTGAACGCCCGGCCGCTCCGGGGCGACCTCACTCCGCCAGCGCCCGCTTGTAGTCCGGCGGAGTCTCGCCGTAACCCACGCGGCGGCGGGCGAGGGCGGGCGCAATGATGTCCCGCCGAACGTCGAGGTCCGTCTGCCAGAGTTCGCGCCACAGGCGGACGGCGTTTTCCGGATACCGGTTGGGCGATTCCTCGTCGAAGGCCGGCCGGAACAGGTCCACGGCGTTTTGCAGCTCCCTGAGGAATTCCTCCTGGGTCGGATGGCCGGTCAGGTCCATCACGCGGCGGAAGGCAAGGAGGTCCTTTTCACTCAGGCGGTCCAACTTGCCGATCAGGATGTCGAGCGGATGGGGAATGGTAACCGTGACGTGGCCCAGCCGTTCTTGGCGGGCTCGATCCTTCATCACGGCTGTCGCCCGAAAGCTCAGACGGAAGCCGGGTTCGAGGTAAAAATCCGCCTGCTCCTTGGCCAGGCCCGCGGCGCGAACCCATTCGTTGGCGTCTTCGTCCTCGTCGGAGAAGAAATCCACATCCGCGCTGAGCCACGCCCGATTGAGGGTCAGTTGCAGCGGGGCCGAGCCGTAGAGCGTGAAACGGTATTCGCGGCCGGTCGGCAGGCTGGCGAAGAACCGCAGCAGCAGCGTCCCCGCAGGCGTGTCCCAGTTAGTGGGACTGCCCAACCAGTCCCAGGTTTTGGTCGAACTCATGTTTTCGGGTGCGGATACCCAGGGCGTAGATGCCCTGCTGAATGAGGCCGTTGGTGACTTCCCTGTCGGCGGCGAGCACCCGGGCGATACGCCGGTCACGCGCCGTCATCCGCCCCGCCTCCTTGCGGAACAGGATGCGGGCGGCGAGGCGGGATTTCCGCCACGGCCGGTCGGTGTCGTCGCCGGGAATTCGCATAACGGGCGCAGTATGCTGGGCAGGGCGGGGAATTCAACAGGCGACGCCCCCCTCCGCGGCCGTTATAGCGGATCGCCGCGGACGCCAGTCCTGGTCCCTGCCGCAAAAGCACGTTTCCCTCCCGGCGGGGCCGCCATACACTCGGGCACCGAAGGACATGGTCATTTTGCCATCGCAAATCTTCCGGATAATCCGCGCCTGGGCGCCTTGGGCCCGCCTGTCGTCCGGGCAATTCCTGGCGCTCCTGCTGGCGGGCGGATGGCCGGCGGTGGCCGCGCCGGTGACGTTCAACCGCGACGTGGCGCCCCTGATCTTCCGCCACTGCGCGACCTGTCATCGGCCGGGTGAAGAGGGGCCGTTCCCGCTGCTGACCTACGCCCAGGCCAAGAAAAAGGGCCCGACCATCGTCGAGGTCACCGCCCGCCGGTTCATGCCGCCGTGGCAGCCGGCGCCCGGGCACTACAAATTTCTCGGAGACCGTCGCCTGGCCGACGCGGACATCGCGGTGTTCCGCCGCTGGGTGGAGGACGGCATGCTCGAAGGGGACGCCAAGGACCTGCCGCCGCCGCCGGATTTCGGCGGGGTGTGGCAACTGGGCGAACCGGACCTGATCGTGACACCGGCGGTGCCATTCCCGCTCCGGGCCGACGGCGCGGATCTTTACCGGAACCTGGTCATCACGGTGCCCAGCGCCACCAGCAACCGTTACGTGCGGGCCATCCAGTTCCGGCCGGAGAACCGGGCCGTGCATCACGCCTTCATGCTGGTGGACCGCACTGGCAGCACCCGGGCTGAGGACGCGAAGGACGCGGAGCCGGGATTTCCCGGGCTCGACCTGCCGGACGGCATGGAATCGCCCGGCGGGCACTTCCTGAGCTGGCAGCCCGGGCGTCGTTCCTACGAGTCGCCACCGGGCCTGGCGTGGACCTTGCCCGCCGGCGCGGACCTCGTGGTGCAGTTGCACCTGCAGCCTTCCGGCCGGCCGGAACGGATTGCGCCGCGGATTGGCTTCTACTTCACCAATCGCCCGCCGGAGCGGGAATTCTTCAAGCTGGACCTCGCTTCGCTGACCATCGACATCCCGCCCGGCGCCACGAACCACCTGGTTGAGGACTCGTTCACGTTGCCGGCCGATGTCACGCTGATCGGCGTGAACCCGCACTGCCATTATCTGGGGCGGGACCTGCGGGGATTGGCGGTGCTGCCCAACGGGGTGACCAACCTGTTCCTGCACATTCCCGACTGGAACTTCAACTGGCAGGGGGACTACCGGTTCGCCGATCCGGTGTCGCTGCCGGCCGGAACCCGGCTGCTGATGCGTTACGTGTTCGACAACACGACGAACAACCCCTTCAACCCGAACCGCCCGCCGGTCCGGGTCCGCTACGGGGTGCAGACCCAGGATGAGATGGCCGAGCTGTGGTTGCAGATGCTGCCGGCCACTCCGCAGGGGCTCGCCAAGCTGCGCCAAGCCTACGGGATGAAGGCCATCCCGGACATCGTCGCCTACCAGCAATACCGGTTGCGCCTGAATCCGGACGATGCCCACGCCCGCAGCCGCTTGGGCACGGCTCTGGCGCAGCTCGGCAACGTGGCCGGCGGCATGGAGCAGCTGCGGAAATCCATCCAGCTCAACCCGGCGGATGCCTACGCCCACTACAACCTGGGGATCCTCTACCAGCAGCGGAAGGACGCCGTCGCGGCGGAGCGGGAGTTCGCCGAGGCGGTGCGGCTGAACCCGGCCCACGCCCAGGCCCAGGGCAGCCTGGGCATCGCCCTCGGCGAACGCGGCCGGTTGGCCGAGGCGGAATTCCACCTGCGGGAGGCGGTGCGCCTGGACCCGAGTGACGCGTTGGCCCGAAACACCTTGGCGGAAGTGGTCCGCCTGCGGGCGAAAGTGCGGCGGAAGCCCTGAAGGAGCGGTCCGGGCGGACCCGGCGGTTCACTCGAACCGGATCTTCAACTCCAGTGCGCGACAGAATTCCAGCATCGCCTCGGCGTTGCCGCGCGCGTCGTCAACGGGGTGATGGGTGTGCTGCGTCCGCCGCAGGTGTTTGAAACTCTGGAACGCATCCCGCACCGCGCCCTTGTAGAGCGAACCCAAGTTCATGGAGGAGAAGCCGAACGGGTTCGCGCCAGTGAAATGGTGAAAATACCAGTTCACGAAGCTCCAGTCGTAGCCGTTGTTGTCCGCCACAAAGATGGGGCGCCCCACGGACTTGCCCACAACCCACGCCGCGAAGTCCCGCATCACCGTCGCGGGTTCGTCGAAGGCCAGCGTCTCGGCGCGATCAAAGCCCGACACGGCCAAAGCGGCCGGCGCCCACCGGTCCGAGATCGGGCGCAGGCGTCCGTAAAACGTGTCGGCGAGGTCGTCCCGCACGATGACCGCGCCGAAGCAGACCATCGAGTAATCGCCCGGAATCGGCCCGTCGGACTCCACGTCAACCATCACGTAGCTCATGCCGGGCAATGACGCGGCGCCGGGGCCGGAGAGTCAATTCAGCCGGATGGCCCGCTGGATCCGGACGGGTTGGCGCAGCCGTTGGCCCTCGGCGGGCTGGCGGTGGAAGCCGCGGATCAGTTCCAGCCCCTTCACGACCCGGCCGAACGCGGCGAAACCCTGCCCGTCGGGATTGCGTCGACCGCCGAAGTCGAGTTCCGGCTGGTCGCCGAGGCAGATGAAGAAATGGTCCTGGGCCGAATCCGGCTCGGCGCGGGCCATGGAAACCGTGCCGTCCCGGTGCCGGAGGCCGGTATCGCGGGTGCGTTCCAGCAGGATGGGCGCGAAAAACTCGTTGGTCCGGGCCGGGTTCGCCTGGCCTTGCAGCACGGCGATCTTAACCGCGTTGGTCGGCTGATTCTCCGCCGTGACGGTGCGGAAGAACTGGCCGTCGGCGTAAAGGCCCTCGTGCACGTAACGCAGGAAATTGGTCACGGTCAGCGGGGCGGCCTGTGTGTCGAGTTCCAGCTCGATTTCCCCGGCCGCGGTGTAGAGCCGGACCAGCGGTCGCGCGGGCACCGGCTCCGCGCGCCACCGGAAGGTGGGAGCCTTGGCGGGGTCGAAGCCTCGGAGATGCTTCCGGTCGGCCGCGGGGCGCTTCATCGGGCGCAGGTAACGCCAGGGCCGGTCGCCGAACACTTCCGCGCACAGCCCGGCCACGGTGGGATCGTATTCCTGCAGCTCGGCGCGGGTGTTGACGTGGTTGTGGAGCGCGTCGTTCTCGCGGTTGTCGTCAAACCAGCACTGCACCGCCTCCGCCCAGTATTCGTGATGGTTCACGGCCGCGTAAGTTCCCTGCCACAGTCCGCGGTTGGTGGCGCCACGGAAGGCGGTCAGCAGCCGGGCATCGAAGCTGGGGTCGAGCGGGCGCAGCCCCATCTCATGGATGGCGTGGGCAAACTCGTGGATCAGGATGTTTTCCGTCGGATACACGTCGCCGGGGTAGGAAAGGATGTTTTCCTCGCCGCAACTGACGGCCGGCGCGTTCGGGGTCGCGCCGAGTCCGCGCGCCCGGCGATCCCAATAGACCCGGGGAGTCAGGCCGGCGTGTTCCGGCACGTCGGTGGTGAACTCGTTGTAGGCCATCACGGCGAGCCGCGTGTGATTGGAAGCCATGGCGGCCAGGATGTCCGGCCGGTGTCCCACCATCTGGTTCACGATCCAGGCGGCTTCCCGCAGGGCGTGGTCCGAAAGATTCGTCGAGCCCACGATGGGGAACGGACCGACCTGGATCCGCTTCTGGTAGAACGGCGCCAGGCCAAAGCGCGCCCGCAGTTCACGTGGCACCCCGGTGACAGGCGTTAGCCCCGTGCGGCAGCCGAAGAGAAGGAGGCAAACCAGCAGCGGAAGTGCATGCCCGGCGAGGCGGAGGAAGTGTTTCATGCGGCCAATGGCGATTGCCCGGCAGCGTAGACTGGAACGGTCCGGGGCGGCTAGGGTCAAACCGGCGACGAGAGCCAACAACGGCGCCAAGGGGGCGGTCGCAACAGGCAAGGTGTCGTGGGGAACTGCCGGCGGGACGCCGGGCCTTGATGAGCCCAGGGTTGCTCGGGCAGTGAAATTCATGTTCCCCGGCCCGCCGAGGTGGTTAACCTGCGGCCCCGGAAATGAAGCAAAAAGCCTACGCCGCCGCTGGCGTTGACATCGACCTCGGCAACCAAGTCAAAAGCACGCTGCCCGCGCTGCTCGCCTCCACCCACCGCCGCGAGGTGCTCGGCAAGGTCGGCGGCTTCGGCGGCCTCTTCGCGCTCGACGTGAAGAAATACAAGCAGCCCATCCTCGTCAGCTCCGTCGACGGCGTCGGCACCAAGCTCAAGATCGCCTTCGCCATGGACCGCCATGACACAATCGGCGAGGACCTGGTGAACCACTGCGTGAACGACATCGCGGTGCTCGGCGCGGAACCGCTCTTCTTCCTCGACTACCTTGGCACCGGCAAGCTGGAGCCCCACGTCTTCAAGGAGATCATCCAGGGCTTCGTCCGGGGCTGTGCGAAGAACAACTGCGCGCTCATCGGCGGCGAGACGGCCCAGATGCCCGGCTTCTACCAAGCCGGCGAATACGACGTGAGCGGCACCATCGTCGGCGTCGTGGACAAGACGCGGATGCTCAACGGCCAGAAGACCGTCAAACGCGGCGACGTCATCATCGGCATCGAGTCGAGCGGCCTCCACACCAACGGCTATTCCCTCGGCCGGAAGATCTTCTTCGAGACCCTCAAGATGAAGCCCTCGACGAAGGTCGCCGAGCTCGGCACCACCATCGGCGAGGCGCTGCTCGCGACGCACGTCACCTACGGCCCGCTGGTGCAGAAGCTGGTGAAGAAATTCAACAAGGTCGGCCAACCCGACGCCGTGAAGTCCTTCGCCCACATCACCGGCGGCGGCTTCGTGGACAACATCCCGCGCGTGCTGCCGGCGAAGCTCGACGCCGTCGTCTACAAGGGCACGTGGGACATGCTGCCGATCTTCCAGCTCATCCAAGCCAAGGGCCGCGTGGACGAAGCCGAGCTCTACCAGGTCTTCAACATGGGCATCGGCATGGTGGCCATCGTGTCCGAAGAACAGACCGGTGCCGTGCTCCGGGCGATCCAGGCGGAGAAACACAAGGCGTGGATCATCGGCGAAGTCGAAAAGGGCTCGGGCATCTGCCGCGTGGAGTAACCCGGGCAATTCCGGGTTGGCGGAGGCCACGATCCGCAGCCAGAATCCCGGCCATGATGCAAAGCGCCCCGGCTTCCCTCGACCGCGATCGCGGCTTCCGCGCCGTGATGGTTGGCTCGTCCGCGCTCGGCGCCGGCTGCCTGATCGCCTCCCTGCCGATGGTCCAGAGCGGGCCCAGCGGGATTGATTTCCGGTGGAACTACTGGGCGATCCCCGCGTTCGCGCTGGGCGCGGTCATGGCCGTCGGTTTCTGGCAGCTCATCTTCCGCCTCGCCCGCCAGCGCGGCGACGAGGCCGCCTCGCGCCGGAAGCTCTACGCCGCCTCGGCCGGGCTGATGTTGGTGGCGTTCGGGGCCTTCATCTATCCGCTCCGGTTCGTGGTGCCGGAGCGGCGCACGGACGTGCTGATCGGGCTGGGCATGGCCATCATCGCCCTCAGCGCGGTCGGCCTGCTCATCCGCACCGTCGTGAAGTGGCTGGAATCGGACGCCGACGAACATCCCGAAGACCGGCGCTGAAACAGGCTTGGCGGGCGGCGGAACCGGCGACATCCGCGAAACCTCATGCGCCTTGCGCCGGTTCTCAGCCGGAAGCGCCGGGAAAACCAGTTTGCCGTTGACCCCCTTTTGGCCCGGCGAGTTCACTTCGCCATCCCGCTGATCCGGTGGCGTTTCCCGAGGGCCGCGCCACCGCCTCGACCGGCGATCCACATCATACCAGTCCAGTTGCCCGCATGAGCCGCAAACTCAACATCGCCATCGTCGGACTCGGCTTCGGCGCCGAGTTCATCCCCATCTACCAACGGCATCCGCATGCCAACATGTATGCGATCTGCCAGCGTTCGCAGGACAAACTCGACGCCATCGGCAATGCCTTCGGCGTCGAGAAGCGTTACCAGAGCTTCGAGGACCTGCTCCGCGACCCGAACGTGGACTGCGTCCACATCAACTCGCCCATCCACCTGCACGCCTCGCAGTCCATCGCCGCCCTCCGCGCCGGCAAGCACGTGGCCTGCACCGTGCCCGCCTGCACCACGCTCGAGGAAGCCCGCGAGATCGTGAAGGCCGCCAAGGAGAGCGGGAAAAAATACATGATGATGGAGACCGTGGTGTGGAGCCGCGAATACCTCTACGTCCGCGAACTGCGCGACACCAACAAGCTGGGCCGCATCCAGTTCGTGCGCGGCAGCCACCTCCAGAACATGGCCGGCTGGCCCGGTTACTGGGAAGGCCTGCCCCCGATGCACTACGCCACCCACTGCGTCAGCCCCTGCCTCGGCATCGTCAACGGCGAGGCGGAATTCGTCTCCTGCCTCGGCTCCGGCCGCATCTCCGAGGCGCGCATCGCCAAGTATGGCTCGCCGTTCTCCTTCGAGACCGCGCAATTCAAGGTCCGCAACCAGGACATCGCCGGCGAAGTCACCCGTTACCTCTTCGATGCCGCCCGCCAATACCGCGAAAGCTTCGACTGCTACGGCTCCGAGACCTCGTTCGAATGGCAGCTCACCGAACACGACGATCCCGTGCTGCACGTCGGCGGCGAGAAGGTCGAGAAGGTGAAGATCCCCGACTACGCGCACCTCCTGCCCGAGGGCATCCGGCCGTTCACGACCAAGGGCGTGTATGACATGAGCGAGAACGTCCACCTGAGCTTTCTCCAAGGCAGCGGCCACGGCGGCAGCCACCCGCACCTGGCGCACGAGTTCGTGATGAGCATCATCGACAACCGGCCGAGCTTCCCCGACGTCCACCAGTCGGTGAACTGGACGATGGTCGGCATCCTCGCCCACGAAAGCGCCCTGCGCGCCGGCGAGAAGATCGAGATCCCGAACTTCCGCGGGGTCTGAGCCCGGACTTTGGTTTCGCGCCCACCCCGCCGGCCCGCCGGCGGGGTTTTGTTTTTGCGAAGAAGGTCGCCGGCCAACCGAAGGCATCGGTTGAACTCCGCGGGCACGCCCAGCTAGCGTCGGCGTCGGCATGAATCCCGACCCGTCCTCCCCGCGCACCCAGCGGCTGCTGACGGTGGCGGCCGCGCTCTTCGCCGTGGCGAGCATCGGCTGGTCGGTCTTCTCCATCCGTCACTGGCTCGCCGAGCAACGCCAAACCCGGCAGGCCGAGCTGGGGCGTTGGAGCCGGGAGCCGGAAGTCCCGGAGGAGCGCCCGCCCGTGGCGACCAATGCCCTGGCCGCTTTCCACGCCCGACGGCCGGCCGCCGCCATCACGAATGCCGCGACGCTTTTCGGCACGACCAATGTCTGGACCGTCCACCTCCGGTTCACGCCGGCCGAATGGCAGGACATTGAGCCGCGGCTGATCGACCCGCAGGAACGCGGCGCCAACGGCGAGTTCGGGCTGCGCAATCCGAAGGCCGCCCGCAACGGCTTGGCGGGTGTGCGCGGGCTGGAGTTCGACTGGGTGGAAGCGGCCGTGGAGTTTGAGGACGCGGTCTTTCCACGGGCCGCCGTGCGCTACAAGGGCAACGGGACCTACCTGCGGTCGCAACGGCTCGTGAAACGCCCGTTCAAGGTGGACCTCAACAAGTTCACCAAGGGCGCCGCGCTGGCCGGACGCACCACGCTGAACTTCGCCAACCTGGTCACCGACGACTCGTGCCTGCACGATACGCTCGCCTACGAGGTCTATCGCGCGGCCGGCGTCCCGGCACCGCGGACTGCCTTCGCGCGCCTGTTCCTGACGACGAATCGCGAGCCCGCGCAACCGCTGGGGGTGTATGCATTGGTCGAGAACCTGGACCGCGACTTCGCGGCGGAAGCCTTCGGCACGCGCGCCGGGGCTATCTTCAAGCCGGTCACGCCGCGGCTCTTCGCCGACCTGGGCGACGACTGGTCCGACTACGAGGGCATCTACGATCCCAAGCACAAGATCACGGCGGCGCAGTCCCGGCGGGTGATCGACCTGGCCCGGCTGCTGACCCACGCGGACGACGCCACCTTCGCGGCGCGGGTGGGCGAGTTCATCGAGCTCGACGAGTTTGCGCGTTTCCTTGCCGTCACCGTGCTGCTGTCGAGCTACGACAGTTTCCTGAGCAACGGGCAGAACTTCTACGTCTGGCTCGCCCCGGACACCGGGAAATTCCAGTTCCTGCCGTGGGACCTCGACAACGCCTGGGGCCGGTTCGGCGGCAGCGGCTCGGCGCAGGACCGGGCCGAGGCCAGCATCCGCCACCCGTGGATCGGCGAGCACCGCCTGCTGGAACGCCTGTTCGCCGTGCCCGAATTCCAGCGCCGCTACCTCGACACCGTGGAACGGTTGCTCGGCGACGTGTTTGCGCCCGACCGACTGCACCGGCGTGTGGACGAGCTCGCCGCGCTTGTCCGCCCGCTGGTGGCCGAGGAATCCGCCCGCAAGCTGGCGCGCTTCGAGCAGGCGGTCACGCTGACCCGGCGCGAAGGAACGTCCGACGAAGGCCGCGGCTTCGGCCGGAATCGCCCGCCGCATCCGCTGAAGTGGTTCATCACCGAACGCGCCCGCTCGGTGAGGGCCCAGCTCGACGGCCGCAGCGAAGGCGTGGTGCTGGAGCGCTGGCGATAGGCAAGGAGCCGGGTCAATTGCCTGAACCTGTCTCGACTAGACGGTAGTAGCGTTGCGCGGCGGAGGGAGTGGTGGCGAACCGCGCCTCCAGGCCGGTCGGTCCCGCCAAATAGTTGGTGAGCACCGCGAAATTCGTCGTGCCCAGGTTGGCCAAGGCGCGCAGTTCGCAGCGGCTCCCAGGGTTGAGCCGGCAGTCCAACTCCAGGGTTCCATCTGGCAAGGATCGTCCGGTCAGCTTCGGCGCGGCGATGGGCGGAGGCGTAAATCCGATCACCAGCCGTGGGCGTTGTTCGGCCGGACCTTCCCGCGTGACGAGCCGCTTGGGCCCGTCGACCTGTTTCACGGTTTCGCTCCGGCTCTTCAGCAGCCAACCGCGGTTGAATTGTGGTCGGTCGAGCCACGCCTGGACGTCTTCGACCATCGCCGGCAGGCTGACGAACGTGTAGCTGCCGGGTTGCTTCACGTTGACCCAGCCGCTTTCCGTCGGCGCGTAATCCAAGCCCAAGGCCGCCCCAGGATGGGACCAAGTTGCCTGACCGAACTTGCACCACCCCCAGTTGGCCTCACCGACCTCAGCCGTCACGTCGGTTTCGGCGGCGGATTGGGCACCTTCGCCCCAATCAAGCAACGTCCGATGCAGGACCACGGAGGCCAGCGCCGGGTCCACGGAAGAATCCGATACCTGCACCGTCAGCGTGACCTCGGTCACCTTGGCTCCCGCCGGCAAGGCTCCGGCCACGTCGAATTTAAGGAGGCCTCGGGCAGGGGCGTCCAGGACATCGCCGAAGAAGTTCGTCCGATAGGCCGGCCCCATGGGGACTAGGGCGAATCGACCGTAGTTTTGATCGGGTTTCTGTGCCCAGATTGCGGTGTCGGCTGCCGGAGCGAGCACCACTGCATCCGCCAGCGATTGGGCAATGTTTCCTGTCGATGCCACCACGATCGCGAGCCCGGCGGACATCCACGACGCGGTTCCCCGAAAACCCGAAACTGCAGCCAGGAGGTCCGGGGCCACGAAGCGTTGGCGGGGAGTTTTCATTCTTGAGATTTCTCGCTGCGAAAGCAGGAATCTCGCCACGGAAAATCGGTTCAGATCTCAGCCCGCTGACTCAAGCCATCCCCTGAAACCGACCGCGAACTAAGCCAGTAGCCTTATTTCTCCCGCGGAGAGTGGTCCCAAGGACTGACCCGTGATCATGCCGCCATGAGCGCCCACAGCCAAGGCTCCGGTCCCCGGAGCAACGCCTACAGCGAGTCAAAGCGCACGAACTGGGCGGCTTACCGGCCATTCTGTTCCGAGTGTGACTTCGCGCTGCGCCACATTGCGACGTCCGTTCCGATGGAGCCGGAACGTCCCAAGGTGGTGGCCATGCCGCTTCACGAAGGCTTCCGTCATCCGTGCTGCCCGGAAGCGGTCGAGTGGGCACTGGAGAAAATGCCACCCGCGGCCACCGCGGGCCTGCGCGCCGTGCTGCTGCTCGGCGGCAACCAGCGGCAGTTGGACGCGTGGTTGAAGGACGGCAGGCTCCCCAAGTATGGCGTCTATTGGCGGGAATGCGTCTTCCTCTTTGCCTATCCGCGCGGCTATTGGACGAACTTGGATCGGTTGCAGGACTTTTTCCTCAAGGACGTTCTGGTCCACGAACTCGGCCATCATGTGGACCGGGATCGCCACGCGGATTCGCGGACCAAGGAAGGCTTTGCCAACGCCTTCGCCCGCCAATACGGAAGACGCCTCTGAGCATTTGCCACTTCCCCCGATCACCGGCCAGCCGTCACCCTCGCGGCCGTGAAGCGTCACGACCTCAACGTCTGGACGGTGCTGTTCCTGGCCCTGCTGGCCGTGTTCTTCGGCGCGTTCCTGTTCTATCCCGTCAGCTTCATGCTGCGGCGCGGGTTCGGGCTCGAGGGTGAATTCACGCTCAAGTATTTCAGCCTGCTGTTCGCGAGCCCGTTGCAGCGTGAGGCGTTCCTCAACTCGGTGAGCATCGCCACGCTCACCGTGATCGTCACCTCGCTGCTGGTGCTGCCCATGGCGCACTGGCTCACGAAGTTCCAGTTCGCCGGCCGCTCCCTGCTCTCGTCCCTGCTGCTCGTGCCCATGATCATGCCGCCGTTCGTCGGCGCCATCGGGCTCAAGCAGCTCCTCGCGCGTTACGGTTCGCTGAACCTGTTCCTCATGGACCTCGGCGTGATGGACCCCGCGAAGCCGGTGGACTGGCTGGGCGCCGGCGGCTTCTGGGGCGTGGTCATCCTGCAAGTGCTGAACCTGTATCCGATCCTCTTCCTCAACGTGTCCGCGGCCATGGCCAACGTGGACCCGACCCTCCGCGAGGCCGCGAGCAACCTCGGCTCGACCGGCTGGCAGTTGTTCCGCCGGGTCACGCTGCCGCTGATCACGCCGGGCTGGTTCGCGGGCGCGATCATCGTGTGGATCTGGGCCTTCACCGACCTGGGCACGCCGCTGATCGTCGGCTTCAGCCGCGTGGTTCCGGTGCAGATCTTCGACGCGGTGAACGACCTGAACACGAACCCACAGGGCTACGCCCTCGTGCTGGTGGTGCTGCTGCTCACCATGACGCTGTTCCTCACCTCGAAGCGCGTGCTGGCGAGCAAGAGCTACGCGACCATCGCCCGCGGCCACACCGCCGGCGCGGAAGTCCACGCCAGCCGCGGCCAGACCGCGCTGATCTGGGCCGCAGGCGCCGCGCTGATGCTCGTGGCACTGACCCCGCACCTGACCGTGATCGTGAGTTCGCTGGCCGACCGCTGGTTCTTCACCGTGCTGCCCGAATCGTGGACCACGGGACACTTCGGCGACGTGTTTGGGCACGGGCTGACGGCGTCATCGATCCGGAACAGCCTGTTCTACGCGAGCCTGAGCGCCTTTGTGGACCTGATCCTCGGCGTGCTGATCGCCTGGCTGCTGACGCGGAAGAAGATTCCTTTCGCCGGCGTGCTGGATGCGCTGGCGATGCTGCCGCTGGCGTTGCCGGGGCTCGTGCTGGCGTTCGGCTACTTCGCGGGGTTCGACGTGGCGGAGAAGCAGCATCCGTGGCTCGACAGCTTCCTCGATCCGCGCACGAACCCGACCTTCCTGCTGATCGTGAGCTACAGCGTGCGGCGGCTGCCCTACATTGTCCGCAGTGCCTACGCCGGCTTCCAGCAGACGAGCGTCACCTTGGAGGAAGCCAGCGCGAACCTCGGCGCGTCGCCGCTGCGCACGCTCCGCGAGATCACCCTGCCGCTGGTTGCCGCGAACCTGGTGGCGGGCAGCATCCTCACGTTCTCGTTCGCGATGCTGGAGGTCAGCGACTCGCTGATCCTGGCGCAGCGCGAACAGTTCTTCCCGATCACGAAGCAAATCTGGCAGCTCATGGGCCGGATTGACCCGAGCGCGCCCTTCGTGGCCTGCGCGCTGGGCGTCGTGGGCATGGGCATCCTCGTCACCAGCCTGCTGTTGGCCGGCAAGCTGATGGGGAAGAAGATGGGGCAGTTGTTCCGGGCGTAGGTGAGGAAAGGCGGGTTTCCGCTCGGCAAAACCAACACCGGCACCATTGAACCTCCGCCGGGCGCGAAGGTTTCCGAGGCCTCGCCCGCGGGAAATCCTTCGACGAATCGGGGCGGGTCCTTCAACCGCATTCGGCTGGCGCCAAATCTACTGCGACTCATTCAACGGGGTGGCGAGGATCGCGCTGCCCCCGGGGGGGCCGGTCGCCGCACGGCGAAATATGCCCCGGTGGACCAATGCGTCCCTTGGCTTCGCGTGCGGAAAACTTGGCCTCGACACGCTCGGCGCGGTTCCTAGGCTCCGCGTCCTTTTATGAATCGCACTCCGCACGTGGCCGTCGTCGGCGCCACTGGCGCCGTCGGGGTCGAGATGATCGAAACCTTGGAGAAGCGGAATTTCCCGGTCGGGAAACTCACGCTGCTCGCTTCCGCCCGTTCCGTGGGCAAGAAGCTCAAGTTCAAGGGCACCGACGTCACCGTGACGGAACTGACCAAGGACTCGTTCAAGGGCATCGACATCGCCCTGTTCAGCGCCGGCGGGGCGATCTCCAAGGAATTTGCCCCGATCGCCGCGGCCGCGGGCTGCGTGGTGGTGGACAATTCCAGTGCCTTCCGCATGGACCCGAACGTCCCGCTCGTCGTGCCCGAGATCAACGGCGCCGACGTGAAGGGGCACAAGGGCATCCTCGCCAACCCCAACTGCACGACCGCCATCACGCTGATGGCGCTCTACCCGCTGCACCAGGCCTTCGGCGTGACCCGCGTGTTCGCGTCGAGTTACCAGGCCGTGTCCGGCACCGGCGCCGCCGCCATCGAGGAACTCGCGGCCCAGACCCGGAATTGGGCGGGCCAGAATCGCGCCTGGGACGCCGCCAAGCTCGACGGCAAACCCTCGGTCTATCCGCACCAGATCGCCTTCAACGTGCTGCCGCAGGTCGATTCGTTCCTGGATACGGGCTACACGAAGGAGGAGATGAAGATGGAGAACGAGGGCCGGAAGATCATGCATCATCCCGGTTTCCGCGCCTCCGTGACCTGCGTGCGGGTGCCGGTGTTCCGGGCACATTCCGTGGCGGTGAGCGCGGAGTTCAGCCGGCCCGTCTCGCTGGAGGCCGCCCGCGCCGCGCTGGCCAAGGCCCCGGGCTTGGACGTGGTGGATGATCCGGCGAACAAGGCGTATCCGATGCCGCTCGACGTCTCCGGCAAATACAACTGCGCCGTGGGCCGGCTCCGGCTGGACTGCGCGTTGGACAACGGCCTGTGCTTCTGGGTGGCCGGCGACCAGCTCCTCAAGGGCGCGGCGCTCAACGCGGTCCAGATCGCCGAGGAATTGCTGAAGTAATCCGGGCGGCGCCGTCGAAGTGCTGCCGGCGAGACGTCGGCGGCACTTTGCTCAGTGGGACGGTGCGATGTCCGCGGGTGACTCGGATTTGCGGCGCGGCTGGGGCGGATGGCGGGCGATCGCCCGCAAGGCGACCAGCAGCGACACGACGATCAGCAGGGCGCCGAGGAAAAAGCCGGCGCCGGGCAGTTGGACCGGTGCGTTCGGGCCGATGAAATAGCCGAAGAGCGCCGTGGACAGGATCGGTCCGAAGAATCCCGCGATGCTGCCGAGACTGGTCAGCGCACCTTGGATCGCGCCCTGCTCGTTGTCGGCCACGCTGCTGGAAATCAGTCCCTGGGCCGCCGGTGCACCGATGCCGCCAAACGAGCCGACCGCTAGGATCAGGTAGATCATCCAGCCTTCCGTCGCGAGGCCGTAGCCCAGGAAACTCAGCGCGCCGATGGCATAACCGAAGGTGATGGAGCGGACTTCGCCGAGGGCCGGGATGATGCGCCGGGCGAGCCCGCCCTGCACGATGGCCGCCATGATGCCCACCACCGCCAGCGACCGGCCCACCTGACCGGCGGTCCAACCGTAGCGATGATCGGTGTAAAGCACCCACAGGGCGTGGAGGCCGAAGTTGGCGAGCTGGGTCAGGAAAAAACTTATGGCCAGGCCCAGCACCAGCGGATGATGCCGCAGCGCACCGAGGGACGACACCGGATTGGCGCGCGCCCAGGAAAACTCGCGGCGATTCGCCGGCGCGAGGGATTCCGGCAGGACGAAGTAGCCGTAAAGCCAGTTGGCCAGGGTGAGCCCGGCGGCCACGAGGAAGGGCAGCCGCAATCCGTGGTCGCCCAGCAAGCCACCCAAGGCCGGCCCGGCGATGAAGCCCAAGCCGAACGCGGCGCCGATCAGTCCGAAGTTCGCGGCCCGTTTCTCCGGGGGGCTCACGTCGGCGATGTAGGCCGTCGCCGCGGTGATGTTGGCGCCGGTGATGCCGGAGATGATGCGCCCGACGTAGAACCATCCGAGGTTCGGCGCGAAGGCCAGCAGCAGGTAGTCGAGGCCGGAGCCGAACAGCGACCCGAGAATCACTGGGCGACGTCCATGGTGGTCGGACAGACTGCCCAGGATCGGGGCGAAGACGAACTGCATCGCGGCATACAAGGCCGCCAGCAGGCCGACCGAATGGGAGGCCAAGGCGAGGTTGCCGCCCTGGAGTTGGGTCACCAGCTTGGGCAGGATCGGAATGATCAGCCCGATGCCCAAGATATCCAGGAACAGCGTGATGAAGATGAAGCCGAGGGCGGGTTTACGGGCGGACATGGCGTGCAGTCGGCCCGAATCCCGGCCAACGCAGTCACGATGCCGCAGCGACCGCGCCGCTGTCGAGCGCCCGGCCGAACGCACAGATCGGGCTCCGTTGCCCAAGGCGCGCGCCTTGGCCTCGGGTGCGTGAGACGTCGCGTTTGCCATGGGCTGATCGCCCTACTGTGGTTGGCGCGGAACGCCGGTGCCGCCGGCGCTCGGCGTGAGTCTCCTGCCAAGTTTGGTCCGGGACCTTGAGGTTTCCTGCGACAGTCCATGGTCGTTGCGCGAGGAACATCGCGCCGTCGGGCGTGGGACTGGCAACTGGCCGCGGAATGGGATCGGCGGACGGTGGAGTTCACGCGCTCGGCGGCGGAGTGAAAGGGCTGGGCCGCGGGCGGAACGGAATCTTGGACCCGTTTTCCCACTTCACAGGCCCGGGCCGCCTCCCCACCGTCCCGGGCGTCATGAAGGCATTCCTGCGCCGCGTCTCCGCGTTCATCCTGCTCGCCTCGCTGTTAGCGCCTCCGGCGTTCGCGGCGGTAAAGGAGGATTTCAAGAAGGACACGTCGTCCGGCCTGGTGGCCGCGGAAAAGCTGACCCAGATCACGGGCATCGCGATATCGCCGCTCGCCGGCGTGGGCGGTGTGGGTGCCTACAAGTATTGGAAGGCGAAGCCCGAGGAGCGGCCGGGCCTGTCGTGGTATGCCCAGCCGTGGTTCTTCCTGCCGGCGCTGCTCGTGGTCGGCGCCTGTGTGGCCAAGGACGCCGCGGGACCCGTGGTGCCGACGTCGCTGAAGAAGCCGCTCGACCTGATCGAACTGTTCGAGAACAAGGCCAGCGGGATCATCGCCACCGGCGCGGTCGTGCCGATGGCGCTGGAGATTTTCGAGGCGGTGAAGCCCTCGGGGCCGAGCGCCGCGCTGGGTTTGGCCGGCGCCCACTTCGCGGCCATCGATCTTTCGTGGCTCGGGGACATCGTGATGGTGCCGCTGGCGTTGCTGGTCTACGCGGTGGTCTGGCTCTTCTCGCACACGATCAACGTGCTCATCCTGGTCAGCCCGTTCACGACGGTGGACACCGCCCTGAAGTCGCTGCGCGGCGCGGTGCTGGGTTCCGTCGTCGGGCTGCCGGCGATCAATGACACGGCGGGCGTGATCTGGGCCGGTTTCATCGTGCTGGTGAGCCTGCTGGTCGCGCCGTGGGCTTTCCGGACCACGATCTTTGGCACCATCTTCGCCTGGGATATTGTATCGCGCCGCAAGCATTGGTGGACGCCCAAGAAGGACTGCGTCTGGGCCTTTTCCGCCTGCAAGATCGGCAAGGCGCCGCACCGGGCCTTCGGCAAGGTGAGCCGGAACGAGCGGGGCGAGCTGACTTTCGCCTGGCGTCCGTGGCTGGTGTTCGCGCCGCGCACGGAAGTGCTGCCGGCGGCCAACTACGTGATCGGCAAGGGCCTGATCCACTCCGAGATTCTCCGGGTGGAGGACGACGATGCGCCCGACGTGTTCAACCTGCCCCCGCGCTGCAACGGCCACGAGGACGCGCTGGCCACCGCCCTGAGCCTGAAGGAAGTCCGGCCGGTCGGCTTGCGGGCCTTCTGGGACGCGCTGAAAGGTTTGTTCACCGGGCAGCCAGCGGGGGCCTGAGGGCGAGCCAAGGGTTGCGCCGGGAGGCCATTTCGGCCGACGCTCCGGCGGTTCCCATGGCGTTTCTTTCGTTTCACGGCATCTCGAAGCACTTTCCCGGCGTCCAGGCGCTGGATGACGTCAGCTTTGCCGTCGAGCGGGGCAGTTGCCACGCGTTGATGGGCGAGAACGGCGCCGGCAAGAGCACGCTCGGCAAGATCTTGGCGGGAGTTTACCGGGCGGACGGTGGTGAATTGCGCCTCGAAGGCCAGCCGATCCATCCCACCGACCCATTGCACGCGCGTCGGCTCGGGATCGCGATGGTGCACCAGGAACTCGCGTTCTGCCCCAACCTGTCCATCGCCGAGAATCTCTGCCTCGGCGACATGCCGGCGAAGGCGGGCTGGCTCGACAAACCGGCGATGCGCGCCCGGGCGCGGGCGATGCTGGCGGAGATCGGCACGGAATTCGACGTGGACCGGCCCATCGGCCAGCTCACCACGGGTCAGGAACAGCTCGTCCAGATCGCCGCCGCAGTGGGCACCGGGGCGCAGGTCATCGTATTTGATGAGCCGACCAGTTCGCTCTCGGTGGCGGAGAGCGAACACCTGTTCGAGTTGCTCGCGCACCTCAAGGAACGGGGCATCACGGTCATCTATGTGTCGCATCGCATGGAGGAAATCTTCCGGCTCTGCGACGCCATCACCGTGCTCCGGGACGGCCGGCACGTGGCCACCGAACGCATCGCGGAGACCGACCAGGAGCGGGTGATCCACCAGATGATCGGGCGCGACGTGGACCACCACGAGCCGGACCACCTGCGACGCGAACTGGGCGAGGAAGTCCTGCGGGTCGAAGGACTCACGTCGCCGGGAAAGTTCGAGAACGTCAGCTTCACGCTCCGGGCCGGCGAGGTGCTGGGTTTCGCCGGGCTGATCGGCGCCGGCCGCAGTGAAGTGGCGCAAGCCGTGTTCGGACTGGATCCAAATTCCACCGGCCGGGTTTTTGTTCGCGGACAGGAACTGCCCCGGCACAGCGTGACGGCCGCCCTGAACGCTGGGCTCGGGTTGCTGCCGGAGGACCGCAAACGACTCGGCCTCGTGCTGGCGATGAACTGCCGCGAGAACACCTCGCTCGCCGCGCTGGACCGCCTGTCGTCCTTCGGCTGGGTGGACCGCCCGGCCGAACGCAGCGTGGCGCAGAAATTCGCCGACCGGCTTCGGCTCAAGGCGCCGTCCATCGAGACGGGCATCGCCGGATTGAGCGGCGGCAATCAGCAGAAGGTCGCCCTCGCCAAGTGGCTGGCCCGCGAATGCTCCATCCTGATCGTGGACGAACCGACCCGCGGCGTGGATGTCGGCGCCAAGGCGGAGATCCACAAGCTGCTCGACGAACTGGCCTGTCAGGGTGTCGCCGTGCTGGTGATCTCCAGCGAACTGCCGGAAGCCATGAACCTGAGCCGGCGCATCCTCGTGATGCGGCAAGGCCGGGTCGCGGGCGAATTGCCCCGGGCGCAATTCGGTCAGGCCGCGTTGATGCGCCTGATGGCCGGCATGCCGGAGTTGGCTGCGGCGTAATCCGACGAATCCTTGATTCCCGTCAGGGCGCCCGACTGGCGCCGCGATGACCTTGGGGCAGTGGAACGCATGGAATCAAATCTTCAACCGCCTGGGAGAACACACCCTTCGGTGAGCGAATTTGCCGCGGAACCCTTCCGGCTGCTTTTCCCGCTCGGCATCCTGGCCGGGGTGATCGGGGTTTCGTTGTGGCCATTGCATTTCCTCGGACTGGGGCAGTATCCGGGGGTGCCTCACGCGCGGCTGATGGCCCACGGCTTCTTCGGCAGCTTCGTGTTGGGATTCTTGGGGACGGCGATGCCGCGGATGCTTGGGGCGAGTCCCTTCCGGCCGTCGCTGGTGATCGCGCTCGTGCTCTCACAGGTTAGCGTCATCGGCCTGCATCTGGCCGGCCAGACTGGGCCGGCGGACTGGGCGATGCTGGCCAGCTCGCTGATTCTGATTGTCCCACTGCTGGATCGTTTTCGACGGCGCACCGATCTGCCACCGCCGGGATTCGTGCTCGCCGGGTTGGGCTTGGCCTGCGGGGTGTCGGGTTTGTTGCTGGGGTGGGCGCCCATCGTGGACGAAAGCGACGCCAATCGGGCGATCCTGCAAACGCGCTTGCTCTACCAAGGCTTCCTGCTGCTGCCGGTCCTGGGCGTGGGCGGCTTCATCTTTCCCGGCCTGTTGGGCGCAGCCAACCGGCACGAGTTTCCCGAAATGCGGTGGCCGAATCGCGCGTGGCTGGGCAGGGCGGCGGAAGCCTTCGCGGCGGGGTTGGTCATTCTCGCGAGCTTCGGAATGGAGGTTTGGGGAGCCGTATCGTGGGCCCGCGGACTTCGCTTTGGCGCTGCGGCTATTTACCTGTTTCGCCAAGTGCCATTGCGGTCAGCGGACGGGCGCCGGTCCACGGTCGCCCACAGCCTGCGGGCGGGTTTGGCGTTGCTGTTGGCCGGCCTGCTGGGGGCCGCGCTGCTGCCGCAATGGCGGGTGGCGCTGCTCCATCTGACCTACGCCAGCGGCTTGGTGCTGGTAACCTTGGCGGTGGCGACCCGGGTCCTGTTCGGCCACAGCGGCCAACCCCAGCGGCTGCACGCCCGCAACGGCTGGCTGATCGTTGCATTCGCCCTGATGTTTTTCGGCACTCTGACCCGCATCACCGGCGATTTCCTGCCGAAGATCCTGCCGACGCATTACAGCTACGGGGCGCTAATGTGGGCCGCGGGTATCGTCCTCTGGGCGTGGAAAACGCTCCCCGCCGTTCTCGTGGCGGACCGGGAGGACTGAGCCTTTCCTTGCGGGCAGAAAACCGACGTTCATCGTCGCCCGCACAATTCAGCCCCGTAATCACCATGAAGTTCACTTCCCTGAGCTTGGAACAGCGTCGTGCATTGCTCGATCTCGCCCTGCTGGCCATGTATGCCGACGGCCACTTGGCGGCCGCCGAGGATCATCGCGTGCAACTCCTGATTGCCGCACTGGGACATGACTCCGAAGCCACGGCCAACCGTGAATACGACGACGCGGTCGGTCGGGTCAGTCGCGTCGCCGGCTCCACGTTGACCGCGACCACCGCGGCCAAGGAATTGGCGGCGAAGTTTCCCGATGCGGCGGAACGGGCGGAAGTCCTGACGGTGCTCGACCGGTTGGTGGAAAGCGACCGCCACATCAGCGTGGCCGAAACCGACCTGCTGGCCGTCATCCGAGAAGCGTTGGGCGCCTGAACGCCGGGCCGCCTACTTGAGCAGGCCAACCTGCTTCAGCGTGTCCGCGATCAGCTCCCGGGACTTGGCGGTGACCGGCACGAGCGGCAGGCGCAGTTCCTCGGCGATGCCGCCGAGCAGCGCGAGCGCGGCCTTCACGGGCGCCGGGTTGGACTCCACGAACAGGTTCTTGAAGAGGGGATAGAACTGCGTGTGCAGCTTCTGCGCCTTCGCCAGGTCACCTTCGGCGAAGGCATTGACCATCGCGCTGACCTGCTTGGGCGCCACGTTCGAGGCAACGCTCACCACGCCGACCGCGCCGACCGACATGAACGGCAGCGTCAGCGAATCATCGCCGCTCAGGATCGTGAACTTGGCCGGCAACGCCGCCCGCAACTGGCTCACGCGGTCGCAAGAACCGCCGGCTTCCTTGATCGAGACGATGGTGGGGCAGTCCTTCGCCAGCCGGACGACCGTGTCGACCGCGATCTCGACGCCGCACCGGCCGGGGACGCTGTAAAGCATCAGCGGCAGCTTGGTGGCGGCGGCGATGGCCTTGAAATGCTGATACATGCCCTCCGGTGTCGGCTTGTTGTAGTAGGGCGCGACCTGGAGCGAGCCGACGGCCCCGACGGCGGCGGCGCGCTGGGTCAGTTCAATGGCTTCCCGGGTCGAGTTGGCGCCGGTTCCGGCCAGCACCTTGATCTTGCCGGCGGCGGCCTTCACGGCGAGTTCCACGACGCGGATGTGTTCGTCGTAGTCGAGCGTGGGTGATTCGCCGGTGGTGCCGACGGGAATGATGCCATCCACGCCACCCTTGACCTGCGCCTTCACGAGGCGTTCGAGGGCGGATTCATCCAGTTGACCGTTGCGGAAGGGCGTGACGATGGCGGTGTAAGTGCCGGTAAACATACGAAGCGTGGGCGCAGCGTCGGAAGCGGGGGCGGCTTTGGAAAGGGCATTTTGCAGGGGCCGGCCCAAGGGACACGGTTTCGGATCGCAGTCCCCGGTCGGCAAATCGGGCACCGTGGGGGACCACGGCATCCCCTGAAAAGGCTGCCCGCAAAAGGGGCTGGTAAAATTTGTCAGGCGAAGTGCGCGCGAGTTCATGGACCGCCGGAAGCAAAACTGACACAAAGCATTTCGTTCCCTTTAGAAAGCCACTCGACTTACCATTGTCATGAAGCGTCATCATCCCTTGTCCGCCGCCGGACTCACCAAGCGCCGTTCGGCGCTGGCCGCGGCTGTTTTCTGCGGCTTCGCCGCGCAACCCACCCAGGCCGCCGTGCTGGTCAACTTGGATGCGACCGCGTTGCCGGAGGGTGCGCTGAACACCTGGAACAACACCGGCACCGTCGCCGGTAACTTCGCCTCCAGCGGTTCGGCCGTCCCGACGGTGGTTACCCAGGCGGGCGTGAAAGGCGTCAATTTCACCGGGGCGCCCAACAACTACCTCGGTCCGATTGCCCCCGACGCCGTTGTCGGCGCGGGCACCCGCACGATCGAGGCGTGGGTGTTCAACCCGTCCGGCGCGGATTTCGAAACGATCATCGCCTGGGGCCGCCGCGGCGGACCGGACAATTCCAACAGTTCCTTCAGCCACGGCGTGCATGGCACCTGGGGTGGTTTTGGCGGCTGGGGTGCGGCTGACATCGACTGGCAGGGCAAGCTGGGCTTCGGCCGCTGGAATTACATCGTCTACACCTACGATGGTGGCACCTCGAGCCTGTATGCCGACGGCCAGTTGGCCAACTCGGAGGCGGTCGCCCTCGACACCTGGGCTTTCGACAACACCGAGGCCGGCAACCCGCTGCCCTTCCGCGTCGGGGCCCAAAACGATGCCAACGGAACCATTGTCACCGGCGAACCGCCGACGATGGTGATGGCCAAAATCCGGGTCCACGACGTGCCGCTGACGCCGGAGGAGATTGCGGCGAAATACACGTCTGAAAAGGGTGCCTTCGGTTACAACGACGACGACAACGACGGCCTGCCCAACTCTTACGAACAGCAATATAGCGACATCCTGAGCCCGACCGACGGGACCGACGCCGCCAAGGATCCCGATGGGGACGGGTTGACCACCTTGCAGGAATTCACCGGCAAGACCCTTCCGAACAATGCCGACTCCGACGGCGACGGCGTTAAGGATGGCGCCGAGGTGAACCGCGCCGGCGGGGCGACGAATCCGCTGTTGGCGGACACCGATTCCGATGGCTTGGGCGATGGCGCCGAAGTGACCGCCGGAACCGACCCGTTGGTCGCGGATACGGACGGCGACACCTACGCTGACTTCCAGGAAGTGGTCCATGGTTCCAACCCGACGGTGGCCACCAGCACGCCGACCATCACCAAGCCGCTCATCGACTTGGACGCGACGGCGCTCGCCGAAGGCGGTCTGGCCGAATGGCAGAACAAGGGCGTTCTGCCGGGCAATTTCGCCACCAGCGGTTCGGCCGTGCCCGCCGTCGTCAACGTGGGCGGGGTCAAAGGCGTCAGCTTCAACGGGGCGGCCAACAACTACCTTGGGCCTTCGGCCCCCGGTTTCATTGCGGGACCTGCGGTCCGCACCATTGAGGCCTGGGTCTATAACCCGAGCGGATCCGACTTTGAGACGATCGTTGCTTGGGGCCGGCGTGGTGGACCTGACAATTCCAACAGCGGGTTCAGCCACGGCGTGCACGGCACCTGGGGTGCATTTGGTGGTTGGGGTGCAGCGGACCTCGACTGGCAGGGCAAGCTCAGCTTTGGTCGCTGGAATTACATCGTCTACACCTACGACGGCACGACCTCGAGCGTCTACGCGGACGGCGAACTGGCGAACTCGGAGGCGGTGCTGCTCGCGACCCACGCGGCGGACGCCAGCGGGAGGCCGCTGCCGTTCCGGCTAGGCGCACAGAACCTAGCGGGCGGCGGGATCGAAACCGGCGAATCGGCGACCCTCACGGCGGCGCGAATCCGGGTTCACGACCGCGTGCTCAGCCCGGCGGACATCGCGGCCAAATACACTGCCGAGGCCGGCGAATTCGGCCTGATCGACTTCGACAATGACGGTTTGCCCACCGGTTTTGAGCGGCAGTATCCCGGCTTCCTGAATCCCAACGACGCCTCGGACGCGGCGAAGGACCAGGACGGCGACGGCCTGAGCAATCTCGATGAGTTCACCAAGGGCACGATCATCGAAAATCCGGACAGCGACGGCGACGGCGTGCAGGATGGCGCGGAAGTCACCCGCTCCCTCAATCCGTTGTCATCGGACAGCGACGGCGACGGTCTCACCGATGGTCAGGAAACGGCCACGAATCCAACCTTGGCGGATACCGACAGCGACTCCTTCGCGGACGGTCAGGAGGTCTTCCACGGGTCGAATCCCAATCTGGCCAGCAGCACGCCGACGCTCACGCCGCCGGTCAAACTGGTCGACCTGAACGCCGCCGGGCTCACCGCCGGTCCCCTGGCCAGTTGGCCCAACGCCGGAAAGATCGAGTTCCCGTTCACCGCCGGCGGCAGTCCCGGTGTCGTCGAGGCCGTGGCCGGCATCAAGGCGGTTACCTTGGACGGCTCGCAGTATTACGCAGGCCCGGCGGCGCCGGGCTTCATTGCCGACAATGCGCCCCGGACGATTGATGCTTGGATTTACAACCCAGCGGCTGCCGGCGAGGAGACGATCTTGTCCTGGGGTCGCCGCGGCGGCCCGGATGGTTCGAACACGTCGTTCAACCATGGCACCAGCCCGGACTTTGGGGCGGTGGGACACTGGGGCGCGCCGGACATCGGTTGGAACGGCAAGGTTGTCACCGGCGCGTGGACCCACGTGGCTTACACCTACGACCCGGTCACTTCGACCATCGCCGTCTATTCCAACGGCGAGGTGGCCAACACGGATGTGCTCGGCACGCCGCTGGCCACGCATGCCGTGAACAATGCCGAACCCGGTGTGCCGCTGCGCTTCCTGCTCGGCGCGCAGAACGAAGCCAACGGTGTCGCCACCGGCGGCCTGCGGGGTTCCCTGAGCGTCGGGCGGGTGCGGGTCTATGACGGGGTGCTGGACGCGGCCGCCATCGGTCAGATCTATAGCTCCGAACTGGCGACTTACACCGCCGCGCCGCTGGCCTTCCTGCCGCCGGCCTACGATGTGGGCGCCGACAAGATCACGCTCAAGTGGAGCGCGGTCCCGGCGACTACCTACACCCTCGAGGGCGCGGATGATCCGTCCAAGGCGTGGACCCCGGTGGCGACCGGCCTGACCGGCGACACCTACGTGATCGAGAGCGTCTCGACCAAGACGACCAAGTTCTTCCGTGTGCGTAGCGAATGAGCACGTCCGCTTTGGCATAGGAAATCGGGCCGTCCGGTGCTTGGCGCCGGGCGGCCTTTGTCTGTCTGCTGACCCTGTTGTTCCCCTGACCTGTCCCCATGAAAATCAACTCGATCGTCGTCCTGGGCGGCGGCAGCGCCGGCTTCATGGCCGCGCTGACCCTCAAGAAGAAGCTGCCGCATCTGCACGTCCGCGTCGTCCGCAGCCCGGACATCGGCATCATCGGCGTCGGCGAGGGCACCACCGCGGTCTTTCCCCGGCACTTCTTCGAGTATCTCAAGCTGTCGCCGCAGACCTTCTATGCCGAGGCGGAACCGACCTGGAAGCTGGGCATCAAGTTCCTCTGGGGCCCACGATCGCATTTCTTCTACAGCTTCGCCTTCGAGTTCGAGAAGCGGCTGCCCGAGCTGAGCCGAAACAACGGCTTCTATTACGACGAACAGACCCCTTGGCTCGGTAACGCCTCGGTCTACATGGCCCACGACCGGTGCTTCCCGCGCCAGCAAAGTGGGCTGCCCCAGTTCCACAACAACCACGCGTTCCACATCGAGAACCACAAGCTCGCCGGTTGGCTGGAACGCCGGAGCTTGGAGGCCGGCGTTACCATTTCCGACGCCACGGTGCGTCCTGAGCTGGGGCCCGAGGGCATTGCCGCATTGGTCACCGAGACCGGCGAGCGGATCACGGCGGACCTCTTCGTGGACGCCTCCGGTTTCCGTTCCGAACTGCTTGGCCAGGCGCTCGGCGTGCCGTTCGTCACCTACGCCGACACGCTGTTCTGCGACCGGGCCGTGATCGGCGGCTGGCCACGCACGACCGAACCGATCCATCCCTACACCGTGGCCGAGACGATGGACGCCGGCTGGGCCTGGCAGATTGAGCACGAGCATTTCATCAACCGCGGCTACGTGTATTCCTCCGCGTTCATCAGCGACGAGGACGCCCGCGCGGAGCACCTGCGCAAGAACCCGAAGATTCCGGCGGACAAGACCCGGGTCGTGAAATTCCGCGCGGGCCGCCATCAGACGCTGTGGGTGAAGAACGTCGTCGGTATTGGTAACTCAGCCGGGTTCGTGGAACCGCTCGAAGCCACGGCGCTCCAGGTCATCTGCGTCGAGGTCAGTTCGTTGGCCGACTCGCTGGCCGACAGCCTGTGTGAGCCCACGCCGTCGCTGATCGAACTCTACAACCGCTACAACACCGCCGCCTGGGACGACATCCGCGACTTCCTGGCGGTGCACTACAAGTTCAACACCCGGCTCAACACCCCGTTCTGGCAGGCGGCCCGCAATGACGTGGCGATGCACAAGGCCGCGGCCATTGCCGAATTCTACCGGGAAAACGGTCCGAGCGTCGTGGCCGCCGCGGCATTGTTGCATCCGTCGAACTCGTTCGGCATCGACGGTTACCTCGCCATGCTGGTCGGGCAGAACGTCCCGCACGGCAAACCCTGGGTGGCGCCGCCGATGGAACGCGATTTCTGGCGTCAGCGTTCGCAGAAGCTCGCCGCCTACGCCCAGACCGGCATGACGGTGAAGGAAGCCCTGATGGCGTTGCGGTCACCGAACCTGAAGTGGGGTTGATCCGCGGTGCCCGCTGGCGGGGAAAACCCCTGGCGGCAAGCCGGAGCCCTGCCGCTGCCGCCGCCGTTACCCCGTCCCGGGCGGGAGAATTGGCTTCGCCCCGCCGGCGAGGTTCCTCCACGCTCGCGCCATGATTCCAAAGCCTGCGTTCCTGTTGCTGTCCCTGCTGACGACGTCGCTCGCCGCCGCCGAACCCGTCCTGCCGGAAGCCACAATTGACGGCACGGGCCTGGGCTGGCGCGCGCTGGGCGAGGCGGACTTCACTGCCGTGAACTGCCCGACCAACACGTTCACCTGGCACACCAACGGCGTGAACTGCACCGGCCAACCGGTGGGCGTCATCCGGTCGAAGCGGTCGTTCACCAACCTCGAACTCGTGGCCGAATGGCGGCACCTGAAGTCGGGCGGCAATTCGGGCATCTTCCTGTGGGCCAGCGAGTCCTCGATCAAGAACCTGGAAGCCGACAAGGGGCGCCTGCCCGACGGCATCGAGGTGCAGGTGCTCGACCACGGCTACACCGCGCAATACGAGCGCGACCACAAGAAGAAGGCCGACTGGTTCACGTCCCACGGCGACGTTTTTCCGACCGGTCCGGCCAAGATGACGCCTTTCCCGCCGGTGGCCCCGAACAGCATGCGGAGTTTCCCGCGCAAGAATCTTAGCCGCGGCGTCGGCGAGTGGAACCACTACTACGTGCGCGCCATCAACGGCGAGGTGCGTCTGTGGGTGAACGGCGAGGAAGTTTCCGGCGGCACCGGTTGCTCGCCCGCCAGCGGGTTCCTGTGCCTCGAATCGGAAGGTTCGCCGGTCGAGTTCCGCAACCTGCGCATCCGGGAACTGCCCTGAGGTGTTTCTGGTGGCTGCGATGAGCCCCTAACCGGTGGCAAACGAATTCCTCGCCCGCCGAACGGAGCGGACGCCGGTTTTGCCGATCTGCAGGGTCCATCCCGCTTCGTCAGCAAGTGCTGTGTCGATCAGCAAAGCCAATGTGGTTCGCAGTTCGGAATGGTGGTCCCAGAAGTCGGCTCCCAATTGCATTAAGGCGACCGCCAAATCGCCGGGGTAGAAATCAGCTTCGAGAAACGGATCTGACCTGAGCATTTGCACGACGACAGGCGCAATTGCCGCGCAGCCGATGTTTTGACGGAGCAGCCGACACAGATCCGCCGGTGTGAGCCGATGGATTGGAACTTTCCGAAGACGATGGCATTCCTTCACTAGCCAAGTGTCGCCAGAAGCGGCCTTGCCCCAGTTGACACCCTCCAACTCCTCAATGCTCAGGTTTGAATTGGGCGAGTTCATTCAGCCGCGAGTCGGTTTCCTTCTCAGCGGGATAACCGGTTAGTGTTTTTGTTGCGACCGATTACTTTGAACCCATGTCGTTTGCCGAAAACCTTGCGACCGTCCAGGGCCGCATTGCCGCCGCCTGTAAACGGGCGCGACGAGATCCCGCTGAGGTGACGCTGGTCGCAGTGTCCAAGAATCACCCGGCCGAGTCGGTCGCCGCCGCCATGGCGCTGGGCGTGACCCTGTTCGGTGAGAACCGGGTGCAGGAAGCCAAGGCGAAGATTCCGGCCAGTCCGGCCAAGGCACGTTGGCATTTCATCGGACATCTCCAGTCCAACAAGGCGCGCGATGCCGTGGCGCTGTTCGAGATGATTGAGAGCGTGGACAGCCTGGCGCTTGCCGCGGAGTTGCAGAAGCAGGCCGAGAAGCAGGCTAAGTCGCTGAAGATTCTCGTGGAGGTCAACGTGGCCGGCGAATCGTCCAAGTTTGGTTGGAATCCCGATCGCTTGCTCGCCGAGTTGGCGGCCTTGAATGCCCACGCACGGCTCGAATTGCATGGCCTGATGACCGTGGCGCCCTACGCGACTGACCCCGAAAAAGTCCGGCCGGTGTTCCGCAAGCTGCGGGAACTGCGCGACCGTTGTGCCGACTCGCTCGGTGCGCCGTTGCCGGTGCTCAGCATGGGCATGAGCGGCGACCTGGAAGTGGCCATCGAGGAAGGTGCCACCATCGTCCGCGTGGGCACCGCGCTGTTTGGGCCGCGTCCCCGACCAGTCCGTGACGAGCCGGCGGAGTGAGCCGGCGTCAACTTTCCAAGGCCTTGGGTGGACCAAAGACCACGGCCGCGACGATGGCGGCGCGGGCGGTGTCGGGTTGCCGGAGCCAGTTGCGCACCGCGGCGGATTCCGCGGCCACATCCTGACGCGCCGTCGACGGCTGGGTAGCCGAGGCGGTGTGTTGGCTGACTTGGGCATCCACCGAACGCATCCGCTGGAGGACCTGCTGGCGGAGCGAGGCGCCCTCGTCGTAGGCGGCATCGGCCCGACGTTGGTTGGCCGCGGACTCGCTCATCGTGGCGAGCGGGGTGCTGGGCGCCGGGGCCGACTCAAGGTCGGAATCCTGATTGTAGTCGAACGTGACGGGTCGTGACCGTGGCGCGGGCGGTGGAGGCGGGACTGGAAGCGTTGGCGCCGCGGGGCGGGAGGTTTCGCCACGGAGGATTCGTTCCAACTCTTGTTCCCAAGCCCCGGCGGATTTGGGCAATGGGGGCGGCGCGGAAGGAACGGGCGGCTTTTCCCAGCGGCGAATCACCGTGGGTTCGCGGTCGGCGCCGAAGTCGCCCGGTGATTTCGGCGGGAGCCACGTGTCCTCGGTCCAAGTGTCCTGCAGCAGCTTCTTCCCCTTCGCGATGGCCTGGGAAATGACGACCGCCACGACGAACACGACGACGGCAATCGGCTTCAGGTCACCGAGGTCGAACTCGGCGAGCAGGACGTGGGTTAGGACCGGGGGCACAGGATCAGGCGGAGGGTTTGTTGCCCGCGATGCTGTCGCGCATGCCGGTGTCGGCCGCGATGTTCTTCATCTTGTAGTAGTCCATCACGCCCAGGTTGCCATTGCGGAATGCCTCGGCCATCGCCAGCGGGACCTGCGCCTCCGCCTCGACGACGTGGGCCCGCATCTCGGCGACGCGCGCCACCATTTCCTGCTCGACCGCGACGGCCGCGGCGCGACGGGTTTCGGCGTGGGCTTGGGCGATGAGCTTGTTCGCTTCTGCCTGTTCGGCCTGAAGCTTGGCGCCGACGTTTTCGCCCACGTCCACATCGGCGATGTCGATCGACAGGATTTCGAAGGCGGTATTCGCGTCGAGGCCCTTGTCGAGGACGGTCTTGGAGATGCGGTCCGGGTTCTCGAGCACGAGCTTGTAGGTCTCCACGGAGCCGATGGTGGAGACGATGCCTTCGCCGACGCGGGCGATGATCGTTTCCTCCGTGGCGCCGCCGACGAAGCGGTCGAGGTTGGTGCGGACGGTCACGCGGGCGCGGGCCTTGATGACGATGCCGTCCTTGGCCACGGCGTCGATGGTGGTCTTGCCGGAGATGGCGGCAGGGCAGTCGATGACCTTGGGATTGACGCTGGTCTTCACCGCCTCCAGCACGGTCTTGCCGGTGCCCTTGGTGGCAAGGTCGATGGCGCAGGCGCGGTTGAAATCGAGGTGGATGCCGGCGCGCTGCGCCGCGATCAGGGCCTGCACGACCATGTCCACGCTGCCGCCGGAAAGGTAGTGGGTCGAAAGATCGTCGATCGAGACGTCGAGCCCGGATTTCACCGCGGTGATCCGGTTGTCGACGATGAAGCCGACCGGAATGCCGCGCAGTCGCAGCGCGATCAGTTCAAAGACGCCCACGGACGCACCGGAGGCGGAGGCGCGGAGCCAGATGGAGCCGAAACTCGCGACGACGATGACGACGGCGAGCCCGATCACGCCAAGGACGGCGACGAGAACGAGGGAACCTACATCGGGCAGGGCGGCAAAAAGAGGATTCATGGCAGGACTTGAATTGAGGATCTGAAAGTTAGGCGGCGCGGACGAGGATGCGGGAACCTTCGACGGCGACGACGGTGACGGCGGTGTCCCGCTCGAGGGCTTCACCGGCGGTCACCACGTCCACCCGTTCACCGGCGATTTCCGCGACCCCGCCGGGGCGCAGCGGCGTGAGGGCGACACCCTTCTGGTGGACCAAGTGCGTCTTGCCGGCGCTGGCGGCAGGAATGACGCGGTCCGACTGGAATGGTTTCGCCAACCGGCTGGTCGGCAGCTTCGTGAAGTAAAACCAAGTTCCCGCGAGACCGACGGCCAGGACTGCGGCAAAGGTGAGGTGGCCGGCAGTGGAGCCGTAACGGCCGTAAACCAAGACCACGGCGCCAGCCCAGCAGACCAAGCCGAGGACGCCGGCGATCAGCGTGGGGAAAAACGGCTCGAGCAGCATCAGCACCGCTCCCGCGACGAGAAGGAAGACGATGAGTTCCATGACGTCGCCACAGTAGGTCCGCGAGCCGTGGGGCCAAGTGGAATCCCGGGAACGCGTTCCCAGCATTTTGGAACCGACCCGGCTCAGGCCTTGTTCGCCAGGCGATCGCGCAGTTCGGCGATTTCGCGGCTCTGGTCGGAAACGGCCCGGTTCAACCGCGCGATCTCCTCCTCGGTCTCGCGCAACCGGCGTTCCCGCAGCAACTGCTCCCGCAGCCAGCCGAAAGCAGGATTGGCCGTCGATTCCGCCGCCAGCAGCTCCAGGAATTGCGGCTCCTCGAGGCCGTTGTCCGCCAGGGCCTGCGCGAGCGGCGTGCCCGAGGTCACCGCGGTCTGGGCTTGCCGGGTCTTCCGTAGCATCAGCGCTCGGGATTCGGTCGGGACGTAAGCGGCCCGGGTCGGCGCGCCGGCGGCGGGTGCGGTGGGTTTCGGTGAAGCGGTTGGCGAAACTGCAGCCGGCGCCGATGGGTTCGGGGCAGGGGGGGCCTTGCGTCGGCCGGCCGCCGGCGCGATGAGCGAGTCCAGTTCTTCCCGGATTTCCATCAGGCGGGAGCCCTGCATGCGCATCCCGAAGGTCGTCTTCATCGTGCTGCGGGTGACCCGCATGGCGTTGTGGAATTCGTCCAGCACGCCGGAGAATTCCTCCCGGGTCTGGGTTTTCCCCAGTTCCTCGATGATGTCGAGGTCGATGTCGAACAGGTCCGGCGTTACGAAGAACAGGACCCCCACGATGGGCTTTTTCCACGCCGGCACCGCCTTGAAGAAGGCGGTTTTCTCAAACTTGTTGGGCGGGCAGCTGAATTGATGGCAGAACGCCTCGAAAAAGTCGGTGAACTGTTTGCCGGTGGGATTGGCCATGCGAATCCGGGGAATCCTCGCCGAGAGGCCCGGCCGGGAGCAACGGTAACTTGCGGCCTATCCGCGCTGGCTGAGGGTCTCTACGGCCTTCTTCAGGCGGTCGTTTTCGGTCCGGAGAAACTCCAGTTCCCGGTGTTCCGCGAGGTAACGGCGCAGCCAAACCAGTTCCGGCCGGCCTTCGGCGTTTTCCCCGAGCAAGGCGTCCACCCGGTCGGCGTCGAGGCCGCTGTCGCCGAGGGCCAGGTGCCAGTCGCGCCCGGCCACCACGTCGGCATGCAGCCGCTTGAGCCGCCGGACGGTCAGCGCGGTGCCTTCGTTGCGCGGGCCCGCTTCGGCGACGGTGCCCACCCGTGCGAAGGCGCCGCCGGCCGGGGTATTGAAGTTGGCCGGCGAGCGGAACAGTTCGGTGCTGGACGGCAACGGCTTCAGCAACGGCACGAGGGGTTGGAGCAGGCGAATCGTGCGGGTGGCCGAAACCCGCAGGGCCAACGTGCCGCGGCGGATGCTGCGTTCAACCAGCTTGAGGTTTTCCAGGTCGTCGATCGCGCGCTGGAGTTCCGGCTCGGACCGGGCGTCGCCCATGTGCCGGATCGCCCCGATGTCATCCACGAAATAGCCCCGCTCGAACCACCACATCCAGTGCGCGGGCAGCCAGGCGTGCCGATGCAGCCCGAACCAGAGCACCTTCTTCTCGAATGCTTCCGGCGCGCAGCGGTGAACGGCGCAGAAGGCGTCGCGAATCGTGTCGAACTGCTGGGTAGGTTGCTCTGCCATGCTGAGATCTCAGGAATGTCACCCCTTCTGTCGGCCGCCGGCACCGGGGTGTCAACCGCGGTGATGTCAGCCGCGCAACTTGTAGAGCTGTTCGCCGGCCTTCGGAACGAGCAGCACGCCCTCGCTTTCGCGGTTCGCGTAATCGTCCACGCGGATCGTTCGCCAGTCGCGGTAGCCCAGGTTGATCTCGCGGCAGACGTCCTCCGGAATGCCGGTCGCCAGGGTGACCTTGGCGCGTGGGTGTTCCACGCCATGCTCGAAGGTGCCGCCGCCGAAGACGTGCGTGCAGTGCGCGAGCGTGCCCCAGGGCAGGTCCTTGAATTGGTCCCACTGCTTCAGGAAGTAGTCACGGCAATGGTAGCCGACCTGCCGGATGAACTTTCCGTGGACCACGCTAACCTCGTGGATGTGTGGTGCGTAGATGATGAGTTCGCCGCCGGCGGCGAGCACCGGCTCGAGCTTATACATCGCCTTCGCGCCGACCCACAGCTCGTCATACATGGGCGAAGCGCAGGACAGGATCGTGTGAAATTCGCGGTCCTTCCAAACGATATGGTGCTGCGCGGACAGCTTCGCCGCCTCGGCCCAGGCGGCTTCCGGCGTGCCGGCGAAGGCGCCCACTGCACCCGTCCCCTTTGCTACCAGTGCGAAACATTTCTTCGGCACGTTTACCATCGCCCCCGCGCGGTCCACGACGGCGCGGACCGGCGTATGCGGGTTGCCGATGATGCCCATGTTGGTGACCACCGCGCCGAGCCAATGGAAGAAGTTCAGGATGTCCGCGCCGCCGACGCCCGGGAACAGATACTTGTTGCCGCCGCTCATGCCGACGACCTCGTGCGGGAACACCGGGCCGACGATGATCACCTCGTCGTAGTCGAACACGCGGGCGTTGATGTCCACCGGCACGTCCATCGCGAACAGGCCGCCGGACAGTTGCCGGATTTCGTCGGCTGGGATGACGCCCAATCGGCGTAGTGCTGCGGAATTGTCCCACTCGTGGTTGAAGAAGCGGACCTTGGCGAACTGCGCGCGCCACTCCGCCGGCGTGATTTCCAGGCGCTGACAGATGGCCTCGTCCGGCATCGGCGGATGCGTGCCCAAGGCGATCAGGATGTCGAACGCGGCGGTCACCTCGCCGAGTTGCGCGAAGAGCGCCTTGAACATCGTGCCGATGGGTGCCGTGCGGGTGCCGTCGGGGATGATCAGCAGGATCTTCTTCCCGCGATAATCGGCAGCGCGACAGGCCCGGGCGACGAGGTCGGTGTAGTGCTCAAGCGACAGAAGCCCGTCGGTGGTGGTGATTCCAGCGAGTAAGGAACTCATGCGATTCGAGGTTTGAGCTTAGATGGTCTGCGCCAGGAATCCGCCATCCACCTTCACGTCCGATCCGGTGACGAAGGAGGCAGCCCGTTCGCTGGCCAGGAAGACCGCTGCGCCGACCAGTTCCTCCGACTTGCCGAAGCGGCCCATTGGCGTGTGACCCCAGATGGACTTCGTGCGTGCCGTGGGCGAGCCGTCGTCGTTGAAGAGCAGCTTGCGGTTCTGTTCCGCCGGGAAAAAGCCGGGCGTCAGGGAGTTCACGCGCACACCCTTGGGCGCCCATTCGCGGGCCAGGAACTGGGTGAGGCTGAGCACCGCCGCCTTGGCCGCTGAGTAGCTCACCACGCGTGACAGCGGGATGTGCGCCGACACGCTCGCGATGTTGATGATGCTCCCCCGCCCTGCCGCACACATGGCCGGGCCGAACTCCTGGCACGGCAGCAACACGCCGCCCACAAGGTTGAGATCGAAGTTGCCGCGCCACGCCTCCAGGGAGAGATCCTCGAACTTGTTGGTGTCGGTGACAGTAGCCTTCGGGTCGTTGCCGCCAGCAGCATTGAGCAGAATGGTTGGCTGGCCGAGCGCCGCGAAGATGGCGGCGTGCGCGGCCTTGAGGTCGTCGCGGTTCACGGCGTCTGCCGTCGCGAAGATGGCCTTGCCGCCCGCCGCGCGAATGGCGGTAGCGCGGGCCTCACCGCGTTCCGCGTTGCGCCCAACGACAGCCACCGCGGCGCCGGCCGCGGCCAGCCCTTCCGCCAAGGCGCCACCCAAAACACCCGTGCCGCCGATGACGACAGCCACTTCACCTGTGAGATCGAACAGATTCATCGAGAGGGGCGAGAGGCTAGTGACGTCCAAGTGACAGACGCAACCGTCGCTTTGGCCCGATGAAGGCCAGAGCGCGGTGCTGCCGCGCCTCTTCAACGCGGCGACCATTGCTTGTCCGCTTGCTTACGCGCGGTCCCGGCCGATCCGCCGCCGAGTCACGGCGTGAGCTCGACCGCGTGATCCTCCACCTCGCCCGAGTCCGCCGGACCTTCGGGCGTGAGGCCGCCCTGCGCGCTCAGGCGTAAGCGCAGGAAGGTTTGGCCGGTGGCGCTGCCGGCGGGCACGGGGAAGCTAAAGGTGTTGGCCCCGTCGATCACCTTCGCCTTGGTGAGGATCTGTTCGCCCGCGTCGTTCCAGTCGCGGTCGCGGTTGAAGTCGAGCCACGCGTCGAGCCGGCCTTCGGGCAATCCCTTGATGGTGGCCTGAAGCGTCAGCACCGCGGTCTGGCCGGGACGCAATCCGGTGAGGCTGATGAGGCCGTCCTCGTCGTCGCCCTGCACGGCTCTGGGCGGGAAGACGCCGAGATCTTGGTCATCGCCCTGGGCAGTCATTTGCGGGTGGCCATCGGTTTCGTAGTCGAGCGAAGCCCCGAGGTAGAAGTCGGCCACGGTCGTGAGGTGGAAGGCGCCGTTGTGCGCGAGCAGCGTCGGGTAGCCCGGCGTGCCGAGGCTGTCGGGCGCGTCGCCGAAGTCGGTGAGCAGGTCGTGGAGCTGCACGCGGTAGTCCTCGACCTCGCCTTCCTGCGCGATCCCAAGCGGCGTGCCGAGGCCGCCGGCCGAAAAGCGGAACCGCGCGAAGCTGAGGACCGAGCGGATGTTGTCCGGGACATAGAACTGGACATGGTTCACGCCTGCCTGCAACGGCAACGGGCCGCCACCGGCATTCCCAAAGATTGCCGGGTTGACGTAGTTGCGCGGGAAGGCCGGCGGTTTCGGAAACGGGTCCAGGAAGCTCCCGTCGAAGTCGTAGTCGATCCACAGGTCGAGGAAACCGGGGCGCGAGGCGGTGACATCCACGGTCGTCAGGACGCCCGCCACCAGCGGGCCGTGCCACACGATGCCGTCCTCGTCGTCGAGTTGGTTGAGGTCGTCGCCTTGGGCGTCGGGCGTCCATTGAGGCAGCAGTTCCGCGTCGCGGGCCGCGCCCAACAGGAACGGATTGGGCGTGCCGGGGTCGTAGCGGTGGCCGGCGGGCTGGAGAAAACGCAGCCCACCGGGCAAGTGCAGTTGGTCATACGAGAACGGCGCGTCGCCGTGGTCGGTGACTTGGCCGGGCTCCGGCTTGGGATGAGGACGCACGGGCACAATCTGGATGAACTGCTCGGGTGGATAGGTCGGGTCGTCCGGCGTCAGCACGAAGGAATGCGACGGGTTTAACACCGGGGAGAAGGCCTGATCCAGCTTGCCGCCGTGGATGATGATTCCGTCCGCGTAGCTGACTTGGACCTTCTTCGGCTCGTCGGACGGCCGGGAAACGGTGGGCGGGGACGCGGGCTTATTGCAGGGCCTAAGAACTACCAAAAGTGAACCCACGTTTCCCCCAATGTCCTGTTCGGGGCAGATAACCAAACCTTCGGGGGCTTCCAAAATCAGCCGGAAAACTGAGTTGGTGCTGACTTCCTTGGGGATCACGGTGAACTCTACCGATCCCTCGCTGCTTCCTTCCGCAAACGTCACCCGGTGGCTCGCCTCGACATAATCAATGCCGGACTCGGCCGGATTGCCGTCTTGCTTGGGCGACTTTTGAGTTTTCACCGTGACGGCCGCGGCCGGCAGTTTTCCGTTGGAGTCCGGGGTCCGAGTAAGTGGAACCAACAGGCGGCCATCACCGTCGTGACAGATCGCGATGGCGCCGGAACCAAAGGTGACGCAGCCAGGCCGGGTGTTGTTCGGCAGCAAAACGACTCCAGGAGCCAGTTCGGAAGTTTCCGGATACTCCGAGCACGAGGAAGTGGCGGTGCAAGTGACTTGGCCGCCGGCGCTGAAGTCTCCCGGGAAGGTGGCTGAAGCTTGGGTAACGCCGGTGGGGGTCGCCTCCAGCAGGACGTAGCCCAGAAAAACCTTGGCCACGGGCCGGAACGGATCGCCGGCTTCTTCCGTGGGGGTGAAATAGAAATCCAACCGGTAGCGGCAACCGGGTTTCCCGGCATGCTTGAAGTTGATCACCACACTCCCTTGGGCCGTGGAAAGGATCTCCGGGCTGTTGAAGTCACCGCCCGAGGTGTTGGGCGTCGGCCCGTCGTTGCCGCGATCGATGCCCAAGCCGGTGTTGCCATAGATGGAGTTGCCCAGCACCTGGGTCGGCGCGGTGAAGGCCACGCCCGGCCCCTTGTTCGAGACGATGGTGTTGCCCTCGACGAGGGTGTTCGTGGCGAACGAAAACACCCCCGCGTGGAAGTTCGACCCGCGCCCGTTCCACCCGATGAAGTTGCCGGCCCCCGAGCCGGGCGGCCCGCCGATCAGGTTCCCGTCGGCGCTCGCCGCCCCCAAGAAAACACCGGCCCCGCCGTATTGCGGGAACAACGTCGAGGTGCCGTTACCCAACGGCCCGGCCCGGTTCGCGTCAGTGCCGATCAGATTACCTTGGACCCGGTTGCTCGCCGTTAGCAGTCCGAAGAGTTGGACCCCGTAATTCGCGTTGCCGGAGATCACGTTGCCCTCGCCGGGGGCGGAGCCGCCGACCAAGTTGCCGAGCGTCGGCGTCTGCCCCGCGCCCACGTTCGCGCCGAGGTCCACGCCCGAGCCATAGAGCCCGCCGGGCTGGCCGTTGGGCAGGGCCGCCAGGCCGGTGCGGTCGGTGCCGATGAAATTGCCCTGAACGCGGTTGTCGCTCGCGGAGTTGAGGCTCACCCCCACGCGCCGGTTGCCGGAGATGACGTTGCGCGCCCTCGCCTCCGCGCCGCCAATGACGTTGCCCGCAGCGCGGCCGGTGACGACCACGCCGTTGCCGTTCGGCCGGGCCAGCAAACCGGCGGGATCGGTGCCGATGAGATTGCCCAACACCCGGTTGCCGGTGGCGCCCGGTCCCGTGACCCGCACACCATCGCCAAACGTGCATCCACCGATGACATTGCCTTCTCCGGCTGCCGCCCCACCTATGCGATTGCCGGGCGCATCGGTGATCCGCACACCGAATGACGGGGCGACGGTCAACGCCTGGCCGCTGGCGTCGAAGCCGCCGATCAGGTTGCCGAGGATTTGGTTCCCCGTGGCGGCTAGGCCACTGATTTGGATGCCGCCAGAGCGCGCCGCGATCACGTTGCGCTGGCCGGGTTGCGGGCCGCCGATGAAATTTCCGGGTGCGTCCGTGAGGTCAACCCCGACTGCGGCCGCGTCAACCGTGGCAGTGGCGAGCGCGGCCGAACCGGCGGCGTTCAGGCCGAAAAAATTTCCCTCCACCCGGTTGCCCGTCGCTGCCGCACCGGCGAGCTGCACGCCGACCCCGACGAAGACATTGCGGTCCGCCGACGCCGTGCCGCCGATCACGTTGTTCGCGGAGTCCTCAAGGCGGATGCCGACGTTGGCAATGTCGCGGATGGTCGTGCCGTCGGGAGCAACACCGATGAAGCAGCCCGCAACCCGGTTGCCGCCCGGCCCTTGGATCAGGATGGCCGGCGGGCCGACGATCCCTGCCGCCGGATTGATGGCCAGGCCACGGATCATGCTGCCGCCGCCGGTGAGGGTGAAGCCGCCGTAGTTACGGCTCGCGCGGCCGGTGACGAGTTCGACCAACGGCGCGCCGGCCCAGCCGGGCTGTGTGGTGCCGTCGATGGTGAGCGGTTCCGTGACTGCCGGCAGCGCAGACCGGATCCCGATCTGGATGGCGCCCGTGGCCGGAATGGCGAAGGCGATGATGTCCGCGCCCGGCGCGGCGTTCGCGTCGAGGATGGCCTGCCGGAGCGAGCCTGCGCCGACATCGGCATCATTGGTGACGGTGAAGGTGGCGGCCGAAGCGACGGTGGCGTGCCCGGCAAGCACCAAGGCGAACACGAAGGGGCGGCGAGTCATGGGTAAACTCCTATTGCTGACTCCAACGGAGCCCTGCGCGGTCCGTGGGTGGTGGGCTGGCTGTAGTTCGACGCTACCGGGCGGAGCAGGGGTGGCAATGCCGATTCCTGTAGCGGACGGTCGCGGCAAGGCGCCCTGCAGAATGACCGGCGCCACTCGGCACGACGCAATGGAAACTCTCAGCCGAGCGCGGCCCGGAATCCGTTTAGCCGGAGCGGACCGAATTTCCCGGGAACGCGGAACCCGCAGCGCCAAAGTGGGAGGTTTGCACTGGTTCAACTCCGGCTAAGTTCCGGCAATTTGGCGTGTTCGGTCGGCATCGAACCCCGCCGAAGTCAGGCGGGCTCAGGGGTTGTTGCCGCATCGTCACCTGGCTGTCACCGGGCGGGCGGGGGCGATGGGATTAAGGTGCTGACCATGCTGCGCCACGTTTTGTTTTTCTGCCTGGCCTTGGGCACGGCGTTGGGCCTGAACGCCCAATTGGCGATCACCGAGGTTCATTCCAGCCAGTCCACTAACGGCACGGTGGCCCTGAAGGCAGACTGGTGGGAATTGACCAACTTTGGCGCCGAAGCGGCGGACGTGTCGGGCTACCGGTTCAACGACGCCACCGGCGGTCTCGTTACCGGAGCCATCACCCTGGAAGCGCTTGTCTTGGACCCGGGCGAATCGGTCATTTTCCTCGAACAGTCGGCCACCACCGGTCAGCCGTCCTCGGGGGATTTCTCGACTTGGTGGGGCGCCGGCCTGCCCGCTACCGTGAGGGTGTTTACCTACACGACCAACGGCATCGGGCTCGGGTCGGGCGGAGATTCGCTCGCAGTGTGGAACGCGTCCGTGACGGACGAGTCCCAGTGGGTGGACCGGGTGGAGTTTGGCGCCGCGACCGCGGGCACAACTTTCACTTACGATCCGGCCACGGGATTGTTTGGGGCGTTGAGCACGAATGGCATCCACGGTGCCTTTGTCGCCGCGGACGGGGGTGACGTGGGTTCGCCGGGAACGACCACCGGTCCGATCGCCCTCAGCGTGGCGGAACCGCCCGCCTCGGTGACGGCCAATCCGGGCGATTCGGTGACGTTCGGGGTCGTGGTCCACGGTTTTCCACGACCCCGTTACCAGTGGCAGAGGGACGGGGAGGATTTGCCAGGCCAGACCGCCGCCAGCCTGGTGGTGACCAATGTGTCGTCCGGATCCCTGGGGAGTTTCCGTGTGCGCGCGAGCAACGGCCTCACCACCGTCACCAGTGCGGCGGCGGAACTGAAGCTCGCGGAAACGCCGGTGGCACCGACCTTCACCTTGGTTCCCACCAACCAGTCGGTGCTGCTCGGCGGCGCGGTAAGTTTCGTGTCCGCGGCGACGGGCGTGCCCCAACCGACGTTTGCATGGCGTTTCCAGGGCACCTTGCTGGGGGAAACCGGTGCCACCCTGACCCTGACGAACGTGGTTGCGACCCTAGCCGGCGAATACTCCGTGACCGCCACCAATTCCAGTGGCGGGGTAACGGTGACGGTGACCCTGACCGTCAAGGACAAGCCGGACCTGCGCATCACCGAAGTTCACAGTGCCTCCACGGAAACAGTGGACGTGGATTTTGCCCGGCGAATGGGCGCGTTGCGTGCCCGTGCCGAGTGCGGATGTGCGACCCCGGAGGCAGCGCGAGTCACCGAGTTGTCGTTCGCCCAGCAGGATTGGTGGGAACTGACCTCGTTCGAGGCTGATCCGGTATCGCTCAAGGGTTGGCGATTGGACGACAACAGCGGGCGCCTGGCCAACGCCTACACGGTGACCAACGAGGTGGCGATCAACCCCGGGGAGTCGGTGGTCTTTGTCGAGCGACTCACCTTTGAGCAATTCCAGGCCTGGTGGGGCACCAATGAATTGCCGGCAGGTCTCAAGCTCATCACCTACTCCGGCTCCGGGCTGGGCCTGAGCTCGGCGGGCGATGGGCTGCGGCTGTGGGACGCCGTCGCCGCGGTGGATGCGAACACGGTGGCCAAGGTTGATTTCCCGGCCGGCGATCCGGGGATTTCGTTCAACTACGATCCCGACACGGCGGTTTTCGGCGGCCTGAGCGTGGCGGGGGTGAACGGGGTTTACCAGGCACCGGGCAGCATCGATGCCGAGCTGAACACGACCTACAAGAACCTCGGTTCCCCGGGACGGATTCGCGCCGGGGACGTGCTGCCGCCGTTGGTGGCTCCTCGGCTGACGGTCTTTGTCGCCAATGACCAGGTGACCCTGGGCTTCACTGCGCAGGCGGGACGCACCTACCGGCTCCAGGTGAAGGGCGACCTCAACGACGCGGATTGGATGCCGACGGGTGACGTGCAGACGTCCCTCCAGTCCGGCCCGAATACCTTCGTGAAGCCCCAGCCCGTCGCCGCGGCGGCGCAACTGTATCGGGTGCTGGCGGAATGAAAGCGCGCTTCCGGCAGCGTTTTTCGACGGCCAGCGGGCCCGCTCCCGGGCGTCATGGGTTCACCCTGATCGAGCTGCTGGTGGTTATCGCCATCATTGCGATTCTGGCAGGGATGCTTCTGCCGGCGCTGAGCAAGGCCAAGAACAAGGCCTCCGGCATCGCCTGCCTCAACCAGCTCAAGCAGTGGGGGCTCGCCCTGACGCTCTACACGGACGACAACCGCGATTATCTGCCGCGCGAAAAGGACTTTCTCGGTCAGGACATCCTGGGCTGGCGGGGGGCGATCGATCCGGGCAACGCGGACCTTTGGGCCAACGCCCTGCCGCTGAAGATCGGACTGCAACCGGTGGCCAGTCACGCCACCAATGCCAACAAGCTCGTATTCTATGCGAAGTCCGCCTTGTTCACCTGCCCGGCGGCGGTGCTGCCCAAGGACAAGCTCGCCAACTATCCGCATTTCTCGTTGGCGATGAACTCGAAGCTCATCCAGAACGGCGCCCAGGTGCGGACGACCCAAATCCAGCGGCCGGTGGACACCGTGGCGTTCACCGAGGCCGGTTTGCCCGGTGAGGCTCGGTTTCATCCGAGGCAATCGGCCTACAACGGCCAGCCGCACGCCTTCGCCAATCGTTTCAGCGCCCGTCACGGCGGGAATGGCAACCTGATCTTCGCTGACGGCCACGCCCAGGGACTGCGCGGAACCCGGGTGCTGGACACCAAGGCCGGTTCACCGACGGAAGGGAAAGCCTTCTATCCCCAGACTGAGGTCATCTGGACCACCGACCCGGCGAACGACCCCAACTGAACGTCGTGATTCCGGCTCCGGCCGGTGAGCGAACCCCACTTCCCACAAAGCAAAAGACCCAACCGTGAGGAGCGGTCGGGCCCGGGACAAACCACGCGTTTACCGGCTCTGTCGGCGCCGCCAGATCGCGAATGCCAGCAGTCCGCCGGCCGCCATCGCCGCGTATTCCTCGGGCTCGGGCACGGGGGTGGCGTTGACCGTCACCATGTCGAAGCGCCAGGTGCCGGTCGTGGCGTAGGCGGCCGCCTGGTTGGACGGCTCGTAATTCAGGTTGTCGCCGCCGAACGACTGCACGATGCGGAAGGCGAAGCTCGGGTTGTTTTCCACGGCCGCGATGGAACTCAGGTCCGCCGAGCGGCCGTTGAACCACGTGTCACCCGTCTGGCCCTGGAAGGTGGCGAAATCGGTGAAGGTAGTGCCGTCCGTGCTGTATTGGAACAGGACAAACTCAGAGGACGAGTTGCTGTGCCGCTGGTCCCACGAAACCGAAATGTCCGTCATGCCCACCGTGCTGACGGTGAACTGCACCCCGCGGGACTTGTTCTCAGTCCCCTGGGCGGCCCAAGTTGAGATGTTCCACGCCGAGTCGTCGGTCGTGTTGGGGTCGGTCGAGGTTCCGCCGCTGGCGAACGTGCTGGTAGTGCCGCCGATCAGGGCCGCCGTGCCGGAACCGAAGCTGGGTGTCAGTGTGCCGGTGGAGGTGGTGGCGTCATCGCCGGAGTTGAAGTTCCACTGGCTGAACAGTTGCGCGTGGAGGGTGGCCGAGGCCGTGACCGAAATGCCGACGACCACGGCGAGGGAGAAGCGTGATTTCATGATGGTGCCTTTGGGTTCGGCGCCGAGGCTGCTTGCCTTCGGGTCGCGCCGAACAGCGGACTTGAATGCCGCCCCGGCATGCCATCCACGCGACGCAGCCGTGACGATTGGGCACCATCATCCGGACGATCACGATTACCCGAGCGCAGCCAGCTCGGCCTGCTCCGCCGGCACCAATCGCCGCAGCGTTTGGCGCGGTTCCGGGGCCTTGTAATGGCGCTTCAGGCCGTGGTCGGCGAGCGCGGCGGCGGGCACGCGGGCGATGAACTCGGCGAAGCACTTCTCCACCTTGTCGCGGAGCATTTTCTGGCCAGCCTTGGTTTCCCAGAATTCCTCCTCCAGCAACACGAGCGCGCGGGTCGCCTCGTCGGGCGCCAAATCCTCCCGCCGGGCGAGCACCCAGAGCAGGTCGGGGTCTTCGGGCAAGGCGACGGGAAAGGGCACGAAGGGCACCTTGGCCTCGTCGTCGCCCTCTTCGCCGGGCGGTTGGACCTTCACCCGGTTGGTGATGGTCCGGTCCGGGAGGACGATTTCAACGGATGCGGCGTCGCCGTTCTCGGACGGTTTCACCACGACGTTGGCCTGGCCGAAGTTGGTCTCCAGCCGGCTTTGCAGTTCCGCGACCGTGGCCGGTTCCAAGTTGGGCAAGGCGCCCTCGGCGCACAGTTTTTCCAGCGACTTGAGGTTGTTGATGAGGCGGACTTCCTGCGCGACGCGTTCGTAGATTTGCGCGGCCAACCGGGCGTCGGGCGTGGCCTGCGGCAGGATTTTCTGGAGCAGTTCGAGGAATTGGGCGTCGTTCAGACCGGTGGATTTCATGGCGGAAGCGGGACTGGAAATGCGGCGCGGGGTTGTCGTCCATGCGCCGTCGCCGGGCAAACGGATTGCGGAAAAAGTTATCCGCGGGCCATTCCTGCCACCGAACTGAGCCTGGGGCGCCTACTTCGCCAGGAACCAGTGGATAAATCCGCACTCGTTGCAAACCAGGCAATACGCCTGCCGGTCCACCCAATCGGGGCTCATCGAATTAGCCAGGGCGGTGTCCAGGTGGGATTTCCGCTGGTGAAACGATTCATGCTGGCACATCAGGCATTTCAGCTTGTGGCCCGCGACTTCCGCGGGCGCGGCGTCGGTCTTGAAGGGGTTGAGTGGCATGGTGGCAGGGGATCAGGGTGGGTGGCGGGACGCCCGGCGTCGGCCCGGACGGCTCCGGGAATACGTCAACGCGCTGGACGCCTGCCTTCATGGGAACGCTGAAATCCAGCCAGAAGCGGCCGGCAAAGGAAAAGCCTTTCGTCGCCGGCTTGCTGCCGTCGCCCGGGTTTGCCACGGTCGTCCTGCCCGAAATGAAGCTCCGCAAAGCCGTCATCACCGCCGCCGGGAAGAACCAGCGCACCCTGCCGTTGCAGTCCTTGGTGGACCGCGACGGCGCGACCAAGACTGCCCTCGGCATCATCATCGAGGAGGCGCTGGCGGCGGGCGTGGAGGAGATCGCCGTGGTAATCTGTCCGGGCGACCAAGCCGCCTACACCGCCGCGGCCGGCGGTCATGCCGCGCGGCTGCGTTTCATCGAGCAAGCCCAACCCTTGGGTTACGGTCACGCCGTCTGGTGTGCCCGAGAATTTACCGGCGATGCCCCATTCCTGCTGCTCGTCGGCGATCATCTTTACGTGAGCACCCAGGCTGCCGGCTGTGCCCGGCAGTTGGTCGAGGTGGCGTCCGCGGGCGACTGCGCCGTGTCCGCCGTCCAGGCCACCCACGAAAGCAAGCTGCCCTACTACGGCGCGGTCGGCGGCAAATTGGTGCCGGCCCAGACGGGTTTGCACGAGATCAGCGATGTCCTGGAAAAACCCACGCCGACCGAGGCGGAGCAGAAACTGGTGGTGCCGGGCCTGCGTGCCGGGCATTACCTCTGCTTTTTTGGGATGCACGTCCTGACGCCGACAGTGATGGGCCTGCTGGATTCCTTGGTCGCTGGCAATGGCGGCCGAGGCGGTGTTCATCTGTCCGCGGCGCTCGCCCAGTTGGCGCGGCGGGAACGTTACCTCGCCTTCGAAGCCCGCGGCCGGCGCTATGATCTCGGCGCGAAATACGGCCTGCTGACGGCCCAAATGGCGCTTGCCCTGGAAGGTGGCGACCGGGACGAAGTGCTCAGCGGGATGGTGGAACTGCTCGCCCAGCGCGCACGCTGACAGGGTTCCCAGTAGCAACGGCTCAGAACCGCCGGAGCAGGTCCAGCATTGCCCGATCAATCTTCCGGCCGTCCTTCTCCTCGTAGGCGACGTCCGTGCGGCCGCTGTCGAGCGGACCGAAGGGGCCGCGGAAATTCCACATGGCCCAGCCCCAGCCGGGTTCCTGCCACAGTTCCAGCAGGTCCCGCATCCACGCGAGTGCGACGGCGTGGGGACAGGTGTTAAAGGGGCCCCATTCGCCAACGTGGACGCCGACGCCCTTCGCCTCGAGCTCCCGCCATGGCTGGATGCGTTCGCGACGCAGGCGTTCCTTGTCCCAGACCTGATTGCCCTCCTTGAGCGGCCAGGCCGGTTTGGTCCATTGGTCCGAACCTTTGACCCACCCGGCCTTGAAGTGCGTGAGCTTGAACGGGTCGTAGCCGCGGGTGCTCTGGGCAATGCCGAGGTCGGCGAGCTGGGGCAGGGGTTCGCGGCCCCACTTGAGCCCGTCCGCAATGATGAGACGTTTTGGGTCCACGGCGCGGATCGCCGCGACTAGGGCGCGCACGACCCGCACGTAGGTCTCCGCGGGAATGTCGGGCGGCTCGTTAAGCAGATCGAAGCTCAACTGGGCGTTGGGGATGCCCTGATACCGTTTCGCAAACATCGCCCAGTGAGCCGCCGTGGCGTCGAGCGCCTGGGCATCCTTCCACAGGCTGAGCGGTTCGTCCGGCGGATTGACGCAATAGCCCGGGGCCCGGTGCAGGTTGAGGTTCACATGCACGCCGTGCCGGCGTCCGTGGGCCACGGCCTCATCCACGTGTCGCAACTGGGCTTCGTCGAACTTGAGCCACTCCGTCGGTTCACCCTTGGTCCAGCACTGATAGGACATGGGCAGACGTGCGAAGTTGAACCCCCACTCCGCCATCAGCGCGAAGTCGCCTTCCCTGAACGCGGGGTGATTGCCCTCGCGTCGGGCGATGAACTTCTCGAGCAGGTTAAAGCCACGCCAGCGCGGCAGCTTTTGGGCCGAAGGTTCCGGCAACGGGGCAGCGGTCGAGGCGGAAACCAGCGCCAACCCGGCACCGGCCAGGCTGGTCGTGGTGAGAAATTTGCGGCGGTTCATGGCATGAGTGGACAAGAGGGTTGCGGCGTCCGCGAGGTTTTCGCCGTGAACCGAACCGGCGCGGGGGCGAACGGCGGAAACTGCGCCTAGTCCGAGGGGAGAGTTGGGACTGCCCATGGTCATTTGGCCGGCCAACTCCACGCCTCTTCGCGCTTGTCCACACACGCTACGGCCTGAACCAGCGCCTTGGGGTTGAGCAACGTGAGCGGCGAGTCGGCAACGTAGTTGCGCATCCGGCAACCGACGAGGCTCACCGTGAGCTTCTTGTCACCACGGACGAGCAGGAAGTCCTGCGACTGGTTCAGCGTGGTCAGCGCGCCGTTGCCGCCGGAGAAGCACTCCACGTTCGCCATCGCGGTGTGGCCCTGGCCCTCGATGATGATCGGATGGACGTCGTCCACGCGCGGGCCGGTGTTGGCGATAATCGAGCCCTGCGCGATCTGCCAGTTCCGGTTGAACGTGCCGTCGCCGAGCTTGTGGATGCCCACGGTCACGCAATCGAGGTTGAACTGCGTGAGCTGCCCGTAGGTCGCGGGCCCTAGATAGACGCCGCCGTAAACGCCGAAGGTGAACACGTCCATCAGCACGGCGTTGTCGGTGTGGTTGATGGCGTAGGTGAAGGTCTTCTGCGCCACCACGGCATCGATCACCGACTTGCTGTAACCGCCGCGGATGAAGCGCTGGTTCGACGGGTTCACGTGGCAGTGGAGAATCCGCGGGATGTCATAGCAATAGTCGATCCGGATGAATTCGCCGCCCAGTGGGTAACCGTAGCAGTGCTCGAACAGGATCTGCTCGCAGATGTGCGGCGGCCTGGAGTTGAAGTCCATCGCGAGCCATTCGCCGTAGAAGGTCAGGCAGGACAGCGTCACGCCCTGCGCGGCGCGTGTCTGGGAAACTTGGATGGTGGCGGGATAGCGGATGAGCTTCGCCGGATCGTCGATCGTTTGGTCCGGATACCAGAACTGCAGCCCGCGAACCTGCGTGGCGGATTCGACGGTAAGGAAGACGTTCGTCGTGTCGGTGATGCGGAAGACGCTACCAACCGGCTGCGCCTTGTCGGGATGCCGCGTGCCGCGTCCGACCGGACCGTGCACGCCGATGAGCGAAACGTTCATGCGGAGCACGAGGCCGCCGTCCACGGGATACGGCTCATCAGACGGCTCCAGGAACAGCGCGGCGCCATGCGGGGCCGCCCAGTCAATGGCCTGCTGAAGCGCGGCCTTGTTGGCGGCGGGCGAATTGGTCGGCACGACACCGAACTCGCGGAGGTTTTTGAGCTGACTGAAGGACGGGGTAATTTCGGCGGCCACGGCCAGACCAATGCCGGCCAGGGCGATCAACAGACGGGGAAAGGCGACGGCAACGTTCATATTAAGAGGTTCCCAGCCGACGAAAGCGAACCAGTCGGATTCAACCGGAACTTCGACGCGCTAAATGGGCGGCAGGCCGTCGGATTCAAGCTCCCGGCAACCGCATGGCCCCCGGCCCGACCCGGACGGATTGCACCATCAGGGCCGGCTAAGACGGAAATAGGCCGCCGACTCTGCGGTTGGAACTAGGTAGGACGGTTCCGTCGTGGGGAGTTCCATCGCGTGCCATTGGGCCGCGGCGCCGAGCTCTTTCGTTGTCTCGAGGATGGCGTCAGGGGAGGTCTCCCAGTGCAGTTCAATGCCGCCGGCCGTCAGCCGGAATGACAGCCGGACTTCGGCGAGATTGAACAGGTGGGTTCCGCCCTTCATGGCGGTCGAGTTGGCCTGCATCATTGCCGTGACCGCGGCCGTGTCACCGGCCAGTGCGACACCGAAGCCGAAGGCGTCCAGCGGTTGTCCGGTGGGCGATTGCAGGCGGCTCCGCTGGGTCCACTTGCCCGCAATCCCGTCGAAGGCGTAGGCGGAACCAGGACCACCCGTTCCGTTGCCCGGGAAGAACGGCGCGCCGACGGTCAGGCGCCGCCCGGTAAAGGCCAAGCTGGCACCGAACATTTCCAGCGGCACGGCGGATTCGGGCACGACATGCGCGGTTTCGGTCCAGAGGTTGTTCTGGCCGGTGAACAGAACGACGCCCCGTCGGCCGCGGTTCGGGTCCGCCGGGTCCGTGGGTAATGCTCCCGGCATGCCCACCGCGATGACGTTGCTGGAGATCGCCACACTGGCCCCGAAGAAGTCGGCGGCATGGGTGAAGTCGCTGTCGAGGCCGATGCGGAGGGCCCAAGCGGTCGAACTGACCCGCTGCAGGACGTAGGCCGTGCCGCGCTCACTGGGGAACTCATCCTCGCGGCCGCGGGGCGCACCGACCACGGCGTAGTTTCCGGAGACGGCCACGGCGGCGCCGAAGTAGTCCCGGGCGCCCCCGTCGGTGGGTTCGATGTGACCGCGGTTGATCCAGGTTCCAGAAGCGTTCTGCACGAAAACCCAGGCGCCGCCGCTGTTGGTCCCCCGCGAGAACTCTCCCGGGGCGCCGACCACGAGAGTGGGGCCGTCCAAGGAAACGGCGGCTCCGAATTCGTCCACCGGGTGATTCAGACCGCTGAGCCGCGCGGTCTGCGTCCACGCGTTGTTGGTGTAGGTGAAGACGTAAACGGCGCCGGCGAGGAGGTTGCTGGCGCCCAACCCTGGCGCACCGATCGCCAAGGTATTGGTGGATAGGCTCAACGAATAGCCGAACAGGCGCGTGAGTTCCGCGCCGGTCCCGTGCGGCTCCAGCACGGCGGCGGGCAGCCAGTTCGTGCCGCTCCGTTGCAGCAGGTGGACTGCGCCTTTGTAGGACAGATCATTGGCAAAGGGCACACCCACCGCGAGCCAGTCGCCCGAGAGGGCAATGGCCCGGCCGGCGGCGGTGCCGGGGAAGTTGGTGCCGATGGTAACGGCTTGGGCCGTGGTGAGGGGCAGCGACTTGGGAAGGGACGGCTGCGCCGCCATCGCGGAACCAGCTAGGAGACGTTCCCCGTTTGCGGCGGAAGCCATTCTCGCCACGGTCACGTTCAAGCCGGCCCGGTTGGTGGACGGCATGTAGCGGAAGAGGAACCCACGCCCGAAGTCGCCCCCACGGGCGGACACCCCGTAGATGGCGCCGTCGCTGGCAGCCAAGATGGCGGTGATGGAGTTTTCAAAGGTGACCGCCACCGGCCCGAGGTTCTGCACCAACTCCAGGGCGTGGGTCTGCCGGTCGAGGGTCATCAGGTGGAAGGATCGTTCATCCACGAGCGCGCCGTAGAGCCGGCCATCGGAACCTTCGACCAGTGGAAGCGGGACCGGCGTCAACCGCCCGGTCAGTTCCGCCAGCTTCGTGAGCCCCGTGCCATTTTTCGCCACGCGATAGAAGTAACTCACGTTGGTCTCGAGGAAGGTCGCGGTCGGAAACTGCAGGCTGAATCCGTGCGCCCCGTAGAGGAAGCCGTCGGATGCCTCCAGCAGGCCGCCCCGCGGCCGGGTCTCGTAATAGAAGAAGTTGTTCGGCGGAAACGGCGCCTGCGGAGGTCGCTCGAACTCCACGTGGGTGGCTTCAAGTGAGCTGCCGTCGATGTCCATCGTGAAAATGTTCCCCGGCGTGTAGTTGGTGCGGCTGACGAACACCTGCGAACCCTCGCTGATCCCGTAGAGTTGCCCGTCCGAGGCGGCCAAGGGCGGGCCCAGCAGGCGCCCCAGGGAAGCCCGAAAGCTCTTGAGCTTGCGAAACCCATTTCCCGAGGGAAGCAGCCGCGAAATGGTGCCGTTGTTGTCCGCCGGATAGCCGCCGAGCTGGGTGGTGACATAAATGTAACCATGCCGGTCGGTGGTGACGTGGTTCGGCGGATACCCGCCCTGACCCAGATTGTTGAAGGCCTCAAAACCGTGGAGCATTTCCAGGTCGGTGCCGTCCTCGCCAATCCGGAAGACCGCCCCGGCGCAGCAGGCAAGATCGGGAGTGGGCCCGACCCGGGTGGCTCCGATCAGCACCGAGCGCAGTTCGTCACCCTCGGCCAAGCTTACCCGGCTCAATTCGGGAATGGGGAAGAACCCCACCGGGGAATCGCCTTCAAACGTGGCCAGCACCTGTCCCTGGGTTCCGGCCTTGTCGAACTTCACCAACTGGTCCAGCCCCATACCGTTGGTCCGCGCCACGTAGCCGTAGAAGAATCCGTCACTGCCCTCGATCAGGTTGGCCGGGGCGTTGGAGAAGATCCCGCCCGGACCGAAGCTGATGACTTGGGAAAATCCAGTCGGGGGCGGCGGAGTGGCCGGTGGCACCAGCTGCCGGTAGCTCGAGACGACGCGCAGGGTGAAATTGGTGGTGATGTCCGACCGATACCAATCGGTTCCGGCCCCATTGTTGAGGTAGAGCCTGACGGACGCGATCGCCGTTATGTTCCAGTCACCGGGATAGAACAAGGCATCCTCCCCCGGACGATAGGAAACGTCCGAGTCATGATGGGAATACTCCCGGCTGTCGCCGATCCGGTCCACCTTGCCGGCCACAACTGGCAGCCCGATCACCGGGTTGACCAAGGGGCCAAACTGGACCAAGGCGAATTGCCTGGAGCCGATGTCAACCACGACCAGATTGGTTGCCAACGAGAGGGTGAACCCGATTTCGGCAGGCGGTATGGGCTGCGGGATGGAATTGCCGCAGCCGGCCAGCCAGCCCAGCCCGGTGACGAGCAGCAGGCTGTGGAGGAGTCGTCGATCCAAGCGCCGCACTGTCCGCCTCACCGTTCCGAAAATGGAATTCAACCAGCTAGCGACCGCGATGTTCATAACCTTCCGTTGGGATTCCTGAGTTCAACAACGGAGGAAATTCACGGAAAGGGAAAAATCCCCCATAGGTCAGAGGCCAACCTTGGTTTGGCCGCCTCCCACAAGGCGGAAGTCGCGCCCCGAGCAGCCCCTATCGAGATCTTTGGCGGAGTTCCATCCGGCGAGCTCGCCGAACTCCCACCCCGTGAAGAGCAGTTTCCCGCCGGTGTTTACACCTCTTCCAGCGCCTTTGTCGCATCGCCGAACTTCGGCAGGCGGACGTTCATCTTGTCCATCATCGAGAGGTAGAGTCGGCACATCTGGCGTTCGGACTTCTCCTTGTAGTCGAGCACGCGGCCGCCCTGGAGCCGGCCGCCGGCGCCGCCGAGGAGGACCACGGGGAGTTGGTTGGCGTCGTGGTTGCCGTTCATCATGCTGGAGCAATACATCAGCATGGTGTTATCGAGCAGCGTGCGTTCGCCCTCGCGGATGCTGTCGAGCTTGCGGGCGATGTAGGCGAGCTGTTCGAGGAAGAATTGGTTCACCTTGAGCCAGTCGGCCGTGTCGCTGTGCGACAGCAGGTGATGGATCATGTAATCCACGCCGAGGTTCGGGAACCGCAGCGAGCTGTGGTCGTTGTTCAGCTTGAGGGTGGTGATCCGCGTGGTGTCGGTCTGGAATCCCAGCACGAGAAGGTCGCACATCAGGCGCATGTGCTCGGCAATGTCCTGCGGAATGCCGTCGGCGGGGCGGGGAATGTTCGGCGCGGCGAGCGTCGGCCGCCAGCCCTGGAGTTCACCCTTCTTGCCGGCGTTCTCGATGCGTTGCTCCACGTCGCGGACGGAGTCGAGGTATTCGTCGAGCTTGCGCTGGTCGCCCTGGCTGATGTGACGGCGCAGGTCCTTGGCGTCGGCCAGCACGGCGTCGAGCACGCTCTGGTCGCCTTTGCTCACCTCGTCCTTGAACAGCCGGTCGAACGCCAGCGCTGGGTAAAGCTCCAGCGGTGTGGGCGTGGTCGGCGAGCTCCACGAAATGTGGGAGCTGTAGAGCATCGAGTAGTTCTTGTGGACGGACGGATTGGACTTTTCGCAGCCGAGCACGAGCGAGGGGACCTTGGTGGACCGGCCGTAGGTCTGCGCGAGCAACTGGTCGATGCTGGTGCCCGAGCGGATTTCGCCGCCGGACGCCAGCGGGGCGCCGGAGAGCAGGTTGCCGGTCTGCGAGCTGTGGATGTTTCCCTTGAGGGCCTCCTCGTTGTAGAGGCCGCGGACGAAGAGCAGTTTTTCCCGGAAGTCATTCAACGGCGCGAGCACCTTGCCGAGTTCCATCTGCTTGCCCTCGCCCTTGGCCCACCATTCCTTGGAGTGGAAGCCGTTGCCGGAGAACAGCACGGCTAGGCGCACGGGGGCCTCGCTGGCAGGTTTGACGCCCGTGGGCGGGGTGTCGCCCCAGACGGTGAGCGATTCCATCCACGGCAGCGCCATGGTGACGCCGACGCCGCGGAGAAAGGTGCGACGGGAAAGGCTGTAGTTCGACATAGGTGAGCTTTCCGAAGTGATACGCCGTCAGCGAGCGCACGCAAAGCCACTTTCCGGGGAGGGGTGGCAGCGACCTATTGTTGCTCGCGGATCGCTCTCCGCCCAGCCGACACCCGCGGCAGCAGGGGTAACACCCCATTGGTTGGCGTTCCTGGAGCCTTATCTTGAATGGCCAATTCAGGGTGCGACCGCGGACAAACCACACCAACCAAACCCTGAAGACGGACGAAGCTTATGACGACACTCGAAATCAAGGGCGACTGGAACATTGCCAAGGGCAAACTCAAACAGAAGTGGGCCCAACTCACCGACGACGACTTGCAATACGTCGCCGGGAAGCAGGACGAACTGCTCGGCCGAATCCAGAAGCGCACGGGCCAATCCCGCGACGCCGTGGAAAAGGCGGTCAAGGAATCCTGCGCCACCTGCGGCAGTTAGGCCGGTATCCGCCGGCGCGGCCGCATGAACTTGTTCCCGCCCGTTCCGGCGACTGCCCCTTTCGCCACGGACACATCAGCCGCTCACAGGACGTGGGCGGCTGATTTGCCTCCGGCGCGGGATATTCCGTCCGCAGCGTTAGGAATACACCCCATGGCGTGGCGTCAGCCCGGGCGCCTATCCTGCCGCTTAGGTGGCGGACCTTTTCCGGCCGCCGCCAACCTTCGCCCCATCATGAAACTACCGATCTCTGCGCTCCTTCCGCTCGCCCTTGCCACCCTTGCGGTTGGATGCAAGCCCGCCGCCACCCCGACCCAGACCGCGCCCGCGCCTGTCTCGACCCCGGCCCCGGCCGCCGACCTCAAGGACTACGGTTACGCCCAGAAATCCGCCTACGCCGGCAAGATGCGGGAGCAGGCCGGTGAACTGGCCCGCGAGGTCGCCGCCCTCACCGCGAAGGTGGAGCGGGCCAACGACGCGGCCAAGGCCGAGGCCCGCCCGAAACTCGAGGAACTGCGTGGAAAGTTGGATCGGCTGAACCGGCAACTGGACGACACGGGTGCCGCCACCGAATCCACTTGGGAAACCGTCAAGGCAGGTTCCCGGAAGGCGTTCGATGAACTTGCGGAAGGCGTCACCCAGGCGCGCCAGTGGGTGAGCGAGAAGATTGCCCCATGACCTCTCAACTCCACCTCACCATGAACCGTCTCCCGTCCACACTCCTCCGCGCGGCTTTCCTTGCCGCGGTCATCACCGCCTTGGCTGGCTGCGCCAGTTCCACGTCGCGCCCAACCGTGGCCCACGACCGTCCGGTTTACCTGCCCGCCGCCGCGCCCATCGGGCGCGGCTACCGATATTACCCCGACTACGCGGTGTTCCACAGTTTCAGCCGCGGGCACTTTGTCTATCAGGAGGGCGAAAAATGGGTCACCCGCGCGGAGCCACCCCGGGTTTCCCGCGACGTGCTGTTCGCTTCGCCGTCGATGGCGGCCGGGTTCCAGAGCGGCACAGTGGACGACCACTCGTCGGTCGTCCGGCTGTATCCCGCACCGCGCGGTTTGGTCACGGGCGGCATTCGGCTTCCGTAGCCGACCGGTGGCCTCGGCCAAACTGCGGGAATTTCCGGCTTCAGACGGACCGCCGGCCGCCGCGGCACCGGCGGAGCAGCGGCGCAACGACCAGGAGCGCCCCGGCGACGCCGGCGGCGGCCGACCCCGGTTCGGGCACGCTGGTGAAGGCTTCGACGTTGTCGATGCCTTGGAACGAGGCCGTGGCGGACATGGTGATCGTAAAGGTGGTAAACGGCGTATTCGAGACGAAGCCCCGGAACTCCGTGATATCCGTGGCCGGCAGGCTGTAAGTCCCCGTTGCGGTGCCGTTTACCGCGAAGGCAAACACCACGCCCACCTCCACGCTGCGGGGATTCACCTCGTAGCCCAAGGCCGTGATCGGCGAACTGAAGGTGAACGTTACGAAGTCGGCCGGATCGTTGAGCAGCAGGCGGAGATACCCCGTGCCGTCGATCGCGTTCACCGCGTTGCTATTGGGGAACGCTGCGATGCTGCCGGTGGCATCCTGAGTCAGGGTGAACGCGGAGCGAGTCAGCGTGCCTGCGTTGAGATTGTCCGTGATGTCCCCGGTGCCGCCGCCGGCCGCGATCCGCCAATCCGTGCGGCTGGAATACTGGACCACGGCCGCGTTGGCCGTGGCGCCACCGAGGAGCGCGAGGAGCGAAACCGCGAGGAGTGCCTTAGTTGGGATTCGGTGGTTCATGTCTCAGCCCATCTCGGAAGTCCCAGGGCTGGGCTTAAGTCAAAATTCACCGTCTGGAACGGTCGCCGCTGCCACAGGCGCATGAATCGGGTAAGGCCAATCCCCGCGGAGGGGAGAAACGGAAAACGCCCCGACCAATCGCCGCTCCGGGGCCGAATCGTGGACGGTTGCGGCCGAGCGTGGCGACCTGACCTGCGCCGATCGAGGCTCCCATTCGAAGGGGCCTTGGTTTCAGTATTCGTCCACGGTCAGGGATCGGTTCCGGCGCATGCGTTCGTCCGGGGATTCGACCCAGAGCGACAGGCCCTTGATGACATCCCACAGCCCGGCGAAGGCGTGGTGTTCGCGGTCCAATTCGTTGGCGGCCCGGCGGTAGTCCCGGTCGAAGGCCGGTTCATCACCGGGGCCGGCGGGCCAGGCAGGCAGGAGGTTGCGGAAGAGGGCGTCCGCCGCCGGTTCCGGGTAGGCGCTCCGCAGCTCAATCTTGACGCGCAGCGCCTGGGCGCAGGCGTGGATCGTTTCCAGTTGAACCTCCAGGCGACGGGCGAGCTGGTTCCAGTCCTTCCGGGTCGCCTGGTCGAGCGTGCCCGCGCAGGCGCGAATCTTGGACAGGGCCACCAGCAGCTCGCCGTCCTGCACCTGTGCTTCCTGCCAGAGCCCCAGGGCTTTTTCCCGGCGGTCAGGTGCCGTGCCGGCGAGGGTGGCTTCGATCCGGACCACCAAGTGCCGGACCAACCCTAGGATGCCGGTGACGTCATCCCATTGCCGGTGCCAGAGGCGTTCCCGCTCGGCGGGCGTGCCTTGGCGGGTTCCAAACAGCCGGGCGGAATGGATGGTGAGGTTCAGGGTCTGTTCGAGCTCCCGCAGGCGGGCGGAGTCGGTCCGAAATCCCAGTTCGAGTCGGGTTTCGGTTTCGGCGGGAGAATGGCGACTCATGGCGAGATAAGTTGGGCACCGGCAGCGGAGAACGCACGGCGGAATCCGCGCGTCCGTGATCGTTTGGGTTGGAACCTCGCAGCCGCCGGGCCGCGCTGCCATGGGGTGTTCCCCACACGCCGCAATAACGGGCCCTCCTCGTTCCGGATGCGGGTTACACCCCATTACCGCACGTCGCCGAGGATGCCTAGGTTGGACCAACTCCAGAAGAACCGGCCAACGGGTTTGCCCGCCACCCAGGCGCGGCTCCGGGATGGGCCGAGCTTCGGAGCCTACGGACAGTCACCGCCCATGTTATACAATTCCAAGGATCTCTGCGGCCACAAACTCGCCGCGTCAGACGGCGAGATCGGCCAGGTGAAGGATTTCTACTTCGACGACCAATCGTGGCTGGTCCGCTACGTGGTCGCCGACACCGGGACCTGGCTCAGCGGGCGGCAGGTGCTGCTTTCGCCGCAGGCGTTTGGCCGAATCGATGCCGAGGCCGGGATCCTGCATGTGAAACTGACCCGGAAGCGGATCGAGGACAGTCCGTCCATCGAGGCGCACCGTCCCGTTTCCCGGCAACACGAGGAGGAATACTACCGCTACTACGGCTGGCCGTCCTACTGGGAAGCCGGCGGCGGCATGGTGGGCGTGGCCGGGTTGCCCCTTGTCGGCGAACCGGGGCAACATCATGGCAATAACCAGCGGGACGACGTCCACCTGCGCAGCACCCGGGCGGTCACCGGTTACCACCTGGAAGCCCGGGACGGGGCCCTCGGGACCGTCAGTGGCTTCATGGTGGACATCCGGAGCTGGGTCATCCGCGACCTCGTCGTGGAGACTGGCCACTGGTATGCGGGCAAGGAAATCCTGGTCGCCCCGAGCCGGGTTGACCGCATCAGCTACGATCATTCGAAGGTGTTCGTCAGCCTCACCCTTGCGGATATCCGGCGCACTCCGGAGAACCAGATTGCCACCTCGGCCTGAGCCTTGCCTGGCGCCCGTGGGGACTTCACCCCATGGCGACCCCGGCCGGCGGCAGTCTAAGCTGAATCGCAAACCAGACCCGTCATCCCAACCCTCGTCACCATGATCAAACGCATTTCCCGCCGCGCCCTGCTCCTCAGCTTCACCACGCTGCTCTCCCTCCTGGCTCTTGGCTGCCGCACCGCCAATGGCTTCGGTCAGGACATGGAGAAGGCCGGCGAAAAGATCCAGGACGGCACGAAGTAGCCGTTCCGTTCCGGCCGCTCCGGGCGAATCCGGGTGGCTGAAGACGTCGTTTCAGGATGAAGCGCCGGGCGTTGCCCGGCGCTCTTTTCGTGTTGGGGCAAGCGTCCCGCGAGTCGTCCGGTGGCCGGGAGCGGCGGCCTTCGAGGCGCCGAAAACGACATCCCGCGACGCGCGGCGCAATGAAGCGGGAAATTCCCTCGCGGCGAAGTCGCTTAAAGCAGTCAGGCGGTGACCGGGACTTTGGTTCGGGCGAATCGCCCGGCCTCCTTCCCCATCACCGCCCTTCTGTTTTTTCAACCAGTCCGTCGGCGGGAATGAGCCCGTTTCGTGACCGGAGGAAATTCGCCGTGGCCGGTCCCAGCTTGCCCGGGACCGGCCTCAAGCATGGCAACCTCAGGCCGCCGTCTTGTTGGCCCGGCGGCGATAGCTCCAGCCGGCGATCGCGCCGACAAAGCCGATCGCGGCGTAGGTGCCGGACTCCGGCACGGCCGGGAGGTCAAAGCCGTAGGCATCGATCACCATGTCGGTGCCGGCCACCTGGGGACGGAACTCGAGGAGGATGGAGGTCACGTCGTCAAACGGCGTGCCGACCGTGGTCAGGCTGGCCAAGGTGATGTTGATCAGGCCGGCGACGACCGGCAGCGTGCCGACGCGGGTCGCGGAACCGTCCGCGCTCGCGATCGTCAGCGTGTAGTCGGTGTCCTTGCCGAGCTCGGTGTTGAGCAGGACGTAGCTAAACATGGTTGCGCCCGTGCCTGCCAAATCAAAGGCGGGGAAGGTGTATTGGAACGTCAGCGTGGAGCGCATCAACGCACCGTTGTCATACACCAGCACGCCGAGCAGGTTACCGCTGGAGGCGCTGCCGGAACCGGAGGCGACCGCGATGGAGGCCTGCCGCAGGATGCCCGGGATATCCGAGTCAGCCGCGATGCTGGAGGGACCAACTGAGGTGGGGCCGAGGGTGCTGACTCCGAAAGTAACGGTGTCAAAGCTGTCCAGCACCGTGGTGGCGGCGGACGCGGTGGTGATCAGGGCAACGGAGCCGGCCAGCACGCTGGCGGCGACGGGGAATTTAATTCGGTAGGTTTGTTTCATGGCTATTAATTGGGACGGTGGATTGGTGTTGTTCAGCCGGCCACGCGAGGTCTGACCGGCATCCCCATCGTGGTCAGGCGGCCCGTCCGGCAGGAATGGGGTGTTTCCCTACCGGACAGGGGGCAGGTTCAGGCGGCCCGGCGGACCCGCCGATAGGCCCAACCGGCCACTGCCCCGACGAACCCGACCGCGGCAAACGTGCCGGCCTCGGGCACCGGTGACGGCGGCGGCAGTTCGAAGCCGTAGGAATCGATCACCATGTCCGTCCCGACGACCTGGGGCCTCATTTCGAAGGTCACCTTGGTCATGTCGTCGAACGGCGTGCCCGCGACCGTGAGGCTGGCAAGGTTGAAGCTGATGAAGCCCGCCACCAGCGGCAGGGTGCCGGTCTGGGTTGCGGAGCCATCCGGACTTTCGATCGTGAAGGTGTAGTCGGTGCTCTTGCCCGGCTCCGTGGTCAGCAGCACGTAGCTGAAACTGGTTGCGCCGGTGGCGGCGAGGTCATAGGCCGGGAAGACGTATTGGAAGTTGAGGAACGAACGCGTGAGCGCGCCGTTGTCGTAGTTCAGCGTGCCCAGCAGGTTGTTGGCGAGGGCCACGCCGCTGCCGGAGAGGATGCCGATGCTGACCTCCCGGAAGATGCCGGGAATGTCCGAATCGGCCGAAACGTCGGTGGGGCCCGACGTCGTTGGCCCCACGGTGTTCACCGTGAACAGGACCGAGTCGAAACTATCCACCACGATGGTCGTGGCGGCGGAGGCGGCGGAGGCAAACGCCAGTGATCCGGCCAGGATCAGGGCGGCCGGCGCCCGGCCGGTGGGGGGAGGGATTGGTTTCATGGATACGCTGGGTGGCTGCATGGTTTTGGCTTCGGCGGAAGGCAATCGCGCTTCCGGCACCCTCACGTTGGGCAGCCGCGGTCTTGCTCCGAAATGGGGTGTTTCCCTGATGTTGGCCCCGCGGTGGCGGTTGCCACCGGCGCATGGGGGAAACACCCCATGGCCATCCGCCGCGGAGTGCGGGCAGGGTGGTCAAACCGAACTCCGCGATGAGCCCGCCTAACGCCACTCCCAACCAAACCAGCGCCCGAGGTTCCGGGCGGGAATCCTCGCTTCTGGGCCGTTACGCCCGCAGGTTCGGCCTGACCGCCGCCGCCGCGGAGCAACGCCTGTTCTATGAATGCGTCCCGGTCGCCAAACGCCTCCCGGTGCGGCTGCACCGCTGGCTCCGGCCGAACCTCTATGGTTCGGACCTGCGGCTCGTGCACGAGGCCGGCCAGGCGTCGGGCCGCCAGGAAGTCATGGATGCCCTTGATCGCTGGCATCATCGCGCCACCCGAATCCAGGCCTGGGAGCGGGAGGCATTCGGCTGGCGGGTTTCCGGCCGGCTGCTGCTGGCGTTGGCCCGGACTCTTTTTCAGGCGACCGAGCTGGCGGCGGCCGGCGAGGTCCAACCCGCGACTGCCGCGCGGGCTCACCGTGACGCCGGCCTCAGCCGGGCGCCGGCTTCAGTGCCGGCGGCCCGCCAAGCTGAGGCGGCCACCAGCCATTGGATCCAGCTCAACGGCTGAGGATTCGGCGGCCCGCCAAGACGGCGCCCGAAAAGACACCCCAATGGAAGGCGACTTTACGGCAGGAGAGGGCTATCCCCCGAACCTCTCTTCGTGTTTCGCTCCGGGCTCAGGCGCCAGTTCCCGGTCGGGCTCGGTCCGCCGCCAATCAAAACATGACCATCGCCCTTCCCAACTCATTCCGGCTTAAGTTCAAGCCGGGCCGGAACGGCGGCAACGTCCCGAGGCGGGCCACCTGCATCCCCGCTTGGGCGCCGCCCGGGGGGGCGTGCGGCCGCCACGCCGGCCTGCCCCTTGGGGAAACCCCTTGAAATCCGCGCGCCTGGCCGAGCTGGCCCGACTCCGTTGTCAGGCGGAAGCCCAGCTCCAGCGAAATGCGGCTCCGGGGCCCGATTCATCCGAGGCCGATCACCGTCGGCTGGAGCACGAACTGGAAGTCCACCGCATCGAGCTGGAGCTTGAATTGGAGGAATTGCAACGCGCCCGGGCGGAAATTGAGGCCGGGTTGGCGCGGTATACCGACCTGTTCGACCTGGCGCCGGTCAGCTACTTCAACCTGTCCGCCGATGGAACCATCCGGTTGGTCAACCAGGCCGGGGTTCAGTTGCTGGGCACCGCGCCGAGCGGCCTGGTTGGGCGGCGTCTGGGCCTGTTCGTGGCCATGGATGACCGGCCCGCCTGGGCCGATTTCCTCACCCGGGTCTTCGCCACTGAGGCGACGCAGACGTGCGAGCTGCGCCTCACCGGTGCCGCTGGTCCGCCCCGGTTCTTGCGCCTTGACGCCCGGTGCGCCGCCGACGGGCAGGAATGCCGGGTTGCCGCCTGGGACCGCACGGAACAGGTCCGGGTGGAACACGCCCACGGGCAACTGGCCATGGCGGTCGAGCAGGCGGCCGAAACCATCGTGATCACCGACCTCAACGGGGCGATCCTCTACGCCAACCCGGCGTTTGAACGGACGACGGGCTATTCCCTGGCGGAAGCGGTGGGCCAGAATCCCCGGATCCTCAAGAGCGGCGCGCAGGGCCCGGACTTCTACCGGACTTTATGGGAGGTCCTCCAGCGAGGGGAAACTTGGACCGGTCGGTTTACCAATCGGCGCAAGGATGGCTCGCGGTATGAGGAGGAAGCCACCATCTCGCCCGTGCGCGACGCCACGGGCCGGATCGTCAACTACGTCGCGGTCAAACGCGACATCACCCGCGAGGTGCACCTCGAATCCCAGCTTCGGCAGGCGCAGAAGATGGAGGCGATCGGACTCCTTTCCGGCGGCATCGCGCACGATTTCAACAATGTCCTGGGCGCCATCATCGGCAACGCGCAGCTCGGGGCGCTGGACCTGGACCCGGCCCACCCGGCCTCTGAGGCGTTCGACCAGATCCTCGTCGCCAGCCGGCGGGCATCGCAGATGGTGCGGCAGATTTTGACCTTTGCCCGGCAGGAATCCCGCGAGCGGCGCCGCGTGGACCTGGCGCCCATCGTCGCCGAAAGCGTGCGCCTGCTCCGGGCCACCCTGCCCGCCGGGATCACCATCGTGGCCTCGCTCGGCAACGATCTCCCCGCCGTGCTGGCGGATGAGCCCCAAGTCCAGCAGGTGATCGTCAATCTCGCCACCAATGCCTGGCACGCGATGGAGGGCCGGCCCGCCCGGCTAACCCTGGAGCTCAACGCCGTGACCGTCGACGGCCAGCTCGCTGCCGAACATCCGGACCTCCGTCCCGGCGGCTACCTGCGCCTGCGGATGACTGACACTGGGATCGGCATGGAAGCGGCCCTGCTGGAACGGATCTTCGAGCCGTTCTTCACCACCAAACCGCCGGGCAAAGGAACCGGCCTGGGGTTGTCGGTGGTCCACGGGATCGTCAAGGCGCACGACGGGGCCATCCTCGTCCGGAGCGAGCCGGGCGTCGGCACGACCTTCGACCTCTACCTGCCCACGGTGGCCGCTGCCGAGACGGCGACGATGGCTGGCAGCACTCCCCTGCGGCACGGCGGATGCGAACACCTGCTGGTGATCGACGACGATGAGGTGATGCTCCGGACCACCACGCGGATACTCGAACGCCTGGGCTATCGCGTGACGGCCCAGCGCGAGGCCGCCGCCGCCCTGGCCGCATTTGAGGCGGCACCCGACACCTTCGCCCTCGTGTTCACCGACCTCAACATGCCCGGCCTGGGCGGCATCGACGTGGCCCGGGCCATCCGGCAGCGGCGGCCGGACCTGCCGGTCCTCCTCTGCTCCGGCTACCTCACCGAGGAACTCCGCGGCACCGCGCTCGAGGCTGGCGTCCGGGACATCGTCCGGAAGCCCGCCTCCCTGCACGATCTGGGCGAGGCCATCGGCCGGTGCTTGTCGTCCGAGTCCTGAGGCGACGGGCGGGTTTCACCCCATGGCGAAGCGGCTGGCGCTTCCGCCACCTTGGGCCCACTGCCGGCGGCATCCGTGCCTCCCGGAAAGGAAACGAACCCCATGAAATTCACCGCCCCGATTCCCTTCGCCCTCACCACCGCCACCGTCCTGCTCTCCGGGGTGTCGCTGTTCGCCGCGGACACGGACGACCGCATCGAGTCCGCCGCCAAGAAGTCCTATGTCTTCAAGACCTACCTCAAGCACGACTCGGTGAGGACCGACGCCAAGGACGGCGTCGTGACCCTCACCGGCACGGTCGCCGACGCCGACCACCGGGCGTTGGCCGAAACCACCGTGGAAAATCTCCCCGGCGTCACCCGCGTGGACAACCGGATCAAGATCAAGGGTGACGGTCCCGCCGAACATTCCGACGGCTGGCTGAGCACCAAGGTGAAGACCACGCTGCTCTTCCATCGCAATGTGAGCGCCTCCAAGACCGACGTGTATGTGAAGGATGGCGTCGTCAGCCTGCGGGGTGAGGCCGTGAACATGGCCCAGAAGGAACTCGCCGAGGAATACGCCAAGGACGTCGAGGGCGTGAAATCGGTGAAGAATGAGATGACCATCGCCCGGACGCCATCCATCCAGACGGATCCGCCGGTCGAACGCATGGACGACGCCTCCATCACGGCACAGGTCAAGGCCACGCTGCTGTCGCACCGTTCAACCAGCGCGCTGAAAACCAAGGTGCAGACCCTGGACGGCGTGGTGACCGTGAGCGGTCCCGCCAAGAACGAAGCCGAGAAGAGCCTCGTCACCAAGCTCGTGTCGGACATCAACGGGGTCGTCAGCGTGGTCAACAACATGACCGTCGGCCTTCCGGTCGCCAAAGACTGACCCGGACCAAATCTCGCCGGGCGGCGCGGAAACGCGCCGCCCGGCTTTGCCCTGAACCCAATCCTTCTTTCCCATGTTATACACTATTGCGGTCATCCTGATCGTCCTTTGGCTGCTCGGCCTGGTGAGCGCCTACACGCTGGGCGGTTTCATCCACGTCCTGCTGGTCATCGCGGCGGTCATGATCCTGGTTAATTTCATCTCCGGCCGGAAACGCGCCTGAACCACCCCCACCATCCTGCCCATGAACAAGATCCTTCCCCTCGCGCTGCTGTCCGGCGGCGTGCTCCTGCTCGTCTTCGGAATCTTCGCCACGGATTCCTTCAGCTCCGACGTGTCCCGCTTCTTCACCGGCTCGCCCACCAACAAGGCGGTCTGGATGTTGCTCGGCGGGGCGGTCGCCACGGTCGTCGGCCTGACACTCACCGTGCGCAACTCCCGGCAGGACTGATTCCACACCCATTCCTTCCCGCATGATTCCGAACCACGCCCGCTTCCTGGAAGCGATGCAGGCCCACGTGAAGGTGACCGTGCGTTTCTATTCCGCCCCGGACAGCGGGGTCCTCGACCGGGTTTGCGCGCCGTTGGACTACGGTCCGGGCGCGGACTCACGGGATGGACTGAACCGCTACTGGGTCTGGGACTACGCCGGACTGCCGGGTGCCGAGATGCTCGGCCTCGTGCCGCAACAGATCGTGGAGCTCTCCGTGCTGGGCGAAGGCTTTGACCCGGGCGAACTGGCCCCGCAATCCGGACTCGGGCCCATCCCGGGTCCGTGATTCCTCAAAGCGCTGCCGGCGTCCCGCCGGCAGTAGCCAGCCAGCAACCCAGCGGCCGTGAGGTTGCTGTTCACTGCTTGTTTGCGTGCTGCCGACTGCCGGCGGGACGCCGGCAGCACTTTCCGGCCGGCAACCGCAGTTGGTCCTTGGTGACCGCTCCCGCGGGGGCCAAGCTGATGGTTCGTTGGAAAGCCCCTTCGCCCAATCCTCCCTTTTCCCCATGTCTTCCGCCACCGCCCTCCACCGGGTCGCCTTCCTCGGCGACTACCTGCCGCGCAAGTGCGGCATCGCGACGTTCACCTCGGACCTGCGCAGCGCGGTGGCCAAGGCGTTTCCCGGCATGGAGTGCCCGGTGGTCCCGGTGAACGACCTCGCGGCCGGTTACGACTACCCGCCGGAAGTCCGGTTCGAGATCGCCGAGCAGGATCTGCCGGCCTACCTGCGGACGGCAGATTTCCTCAACATCACCGACGTGGACGCCGTCTGCGTGCAACACGAATTCGGCATCTACGGCGGCCCGGCCGGCAGCCACCTGCTGGCGCTGCTCCGCGAGTTGCAGATGCCGATCATCACCACGCTCCACACCGTCCTGCGCGAGCCCAACCCCGACCAGCGTCGCGTGATGCGCGAGCTGATCCGGCTCTCGACCCGGCTGGTGGTGATGACCGAACGCGGCGCGGAATTCCTCCGGGACATCTACCAGGCGCCGCCGGCCAAGATCGATCTCATCGCCCACGGCATTCCCGACATGCCGTTTGCCGACCCCAACTACTTCAAGGACGAGTTCGGCGTGGTGGGCAAGCAGGTGCTGCTGACCTTCGGCCTGCTGTCGCCCAACAAGGGCATCGAATTCGCCCTGCGCGCGCTGCCGGAAATCATCCGCGAGTTTCCCAACGTCGTTTACATCGTCCTCGGCCAGACCCATCCCAACCTGCTGCGGGACGAGGGCGAGGCCTACCGCCTGGACCTCGAACGGCTGGCAAAGGACCTCGGCGTGCAGCGGCACGTCGTCTTCTTCAACCGGTTCGTCGAGCTGGAGGAGCTGATGCGGTTCATCGGCGCGGCCGACATTTACCTGACGCCTTACCTGACCGAGGCGCAGATCACGTCCGGCACGCTGGCGTATGCCTTCGGTGCGGGCAACGCCGTGGTCTCGACGCCTTACTGGCACGCGACGGAACTGCTCGCCGGCGACCGCGGCCGCCTGGTGCCGTTCCGGGATTCGGGCGCCATCGCCGCCGCGGTGGTGGAACTGCTGCGCGACGAACCGACCCGGCATTCCCTCCGCAAGCAGGCCTATCGGCTGGGCCGCGACATGGTGTGGAGCCACGTGGCGCAGCTCTACGGCCGCTCGTTTGAGCAGGCGCGGCTGGACCACAGTTTCATCGGTCGCCGGTCGTCACCGATCAAGACGCTGGACGAGACGCCCGGCCAGTTGCCCGCACTGAAGTTGGACCACCTGTTCCGCCTGAGCGACTCCGCGGGCATCTTCCAGCACGCGAGCTTCACGGTGCCCAATTTTTCGGAGGGCTACTGCACCGACGACAACGCCCGTGCGCTGGTGCTGACGCTGATGTTGCAGCAACTCGGGCACGATTCGCCGCAACTCAGCGCCCAGGCCGCAACCTACATGGCGTTCCTGAACCACGCCTTCGACCGGACGCGGGGCCGTTTCCGCAATTTCATGGGCTTCGGCCGGAACTGGCTGGAGGAAACCGGCTCGGAAGACTGCCAGGGCCACTCCCTTTGGGCGCTCGGCCTGTGCGTGTCGCAGGCCGGGCACGGCAGCTTCCAGATGTTGGCGGCGGAACTGTTCGAGCGGGCGCTGCCGGTCGCGGCCGAGTTCGCCTCGCCGCGCGCCTGGGCGTTCACGCTGATCGGCATCGACGAATACCTGCGCCGGTTCGGCGGCGACCGGCGCGCGGGTCAGATCCGGGAAACCCTCACGGCCAAGCTCCTGCAACGTTACTCCGACGCCGCCACGGACGAGTGGTTCTGGTTCGAGGAAAGCGTGTCCTACGCCAATGCCCGGTTGCCGCACGCGATGATCCTGAACGGGCGCTGCCTCGCCAACGGCCCGATGCTGGAACTCGGCCTGCGGACCCTGCGCTGGCTGGTCGGCGTGCAGACGTCCGACGCCGGCTCCTTCCGACCGGTCGGGTCGAACGGCTTCTACCGGCGCGGACAGGAACGGGCGTTGTTTGACCAGCAGCCCATCGAGGCCCAGGTCACCGTGTCCGCCTGCATCGAGGCACATCGGGCCACCGGCGACGCCTTCTGGGTGGCCGAGGCGTGGCGGGCCTTCGAATGGTTCCTCGGGCGCAATGATCTCGGGCTCGCCGTTTACGACTCCACCACGGGCGGCTGCCGCGACGGCCTGCACATGGACCGGCTCAGCCAAAACCAGGGGGCGGAGTCCACGCTGGCCTTCCACCTCGCCCTGGCCGAGATGCAGGCGCTGCAAAACTCCCTCACCAGCTTCAAGGAGCCCGCCGCTGGCCAATAGCGGCCGGCCGGCTTCCGTCCCCACTTCCCATGACCGCTTCTCCCCAATCGCTGCTCTACGCCAAACGCATCGGCCCCACGCTGCTGCCCGACCGCAACCGGGTGCTGATGCGCCCCTTCCGCCCGTCCACCGACGACATCTCGCGGCGGATCGTCGCGCGGGTCATGGCCTTGTCCGAGGAGGCCGTGGTGGAATCGTTGAACCGCGTGCTCGGCGGTTTCGCCGACCGCCACCTGGACGTGGAGGTCAACTTTCGCCACCGCTTCGACCAGGTGAAGATTCACCTCGAACCGGACGCGAAACCTTCGGTCGAACGGCAACTCCTGATCGGCGCCTATTTCACCAACGAGTATGCCATCGAGTCCGCCGCCCTGTTCAATCCGTCCATCGTGCCGCACCCGGACCAAACCGGCCTGCCGGCCGACTCGCTCCGTTTCGTGCTCAGCCTGCGGGCCACGGGCGAGGGGCACATTTCGTCCATCACGTTCCGCACCGGGATCATCAACCGCGACCAGCGCATCACGCTGTCGCCGACCGTGCCGTTCGTGCTGGAACCGGAGCGGGTGAGCAACGTCGCCTTCACCAAGGAGTTGTTCACCCACCGGCTGGAGGAGGCGGGCGTGCAAAACGAGTTCTGCCGGCGGGTGCTGGACAAGCTGCACGAGGATTTCACGCTCAAGGAACTGCATCAGGTCCTGCTCGCGTCGGGCCTGACCGAGACGTCCGATGCCGCGGCCATCTGGGCGGCGCGCGGCTTGCTGCTGCTGGCGGAATCGAACTTCGAGGTCAGCTTCCCGGCCGCCAGCCGGGTGTCGCAGCGGGTCCTTTTCCCGTCCGCGCCGAGCCAGAGCAACGGCATCGAGGATGCCCGCTTCGTCCGGTTCCGGCAGGACGACGGCAGCTTCACCTACTACGCCACCTACACGGCCTACGACGGGAAGATCATCCTGCCGCAGCTGCTGGAGACGCCCGACTTCCTGCGCTTCAAGTTCAGCACGCTCAACGGACCGGCCGTGCAGAACAAGGGCATGGCCCTGTTCCCGCGCAAGATCGGCGGCCGCTACGCGATGCTGTCGCGGCAGGACGACGAGAACATCCTCCTGATGTTCTCGGACAACCTGCACTACTGGCAGGACCCCAAGGTGCTGCTGGTGCCCGACCAGCCGTGGGAGTTCATCAAGCTGGGCAACTGCGGTTCGCCCATCGAAACCGCGGCCGGCTGGCTCGTGCTTAGCCACGGCGTCGGCGCGATGCGGAAGTATTGCCTCGGGGCCTTCCTGCTCGACCTCAACGAACCCGGCCGGGTCATCGGCCGGCTGCGGGAACCGCTGCTGTGCCCCAATGAATCCGAGCGCGAAGGTTACGTGCCGAACGTCGTCTACACCTGCGGGGCGCTGGTGCACGGCGATCAACTGATCATTCCCTACGCCATGAGTGACTCCGCCACGAGCTTTGCCGCCGTGTCGCTCGCGGACCTGCTGGCGGCGATGGGGTGAACGGGCAGTCCCGGGGTCACTTCGCCAGTTGATCGCGGAACATCTGAAGCTCCTTCAGCCGCGCCTTGGAAGGCCGGGGAAACTCCAGTTCCAGGCTTTTCAGGACACCGATGACGGTCCGCGCCACGATGAGCCGGGCGTTGAGCTTGTCGTCCGCGGGCACCACCTGCCAGGGCGCAAGGTCCGTGCTGGTCGCGCTGAGGCATTGCTCGTAGGCCTTCCGATATTGGCCCCAATACTGCCGCTCCGTGATGTCCGCTTCGCTGAATTTCCAGTTCTTCTCCGGGTCGTCGAGCCGGGCCAGGAGGCGCCGGCGCTGCTCCTCCTTGGATTGGTGGAGGAAGAACTTGATGACCCGCGTGCCGTTCCCGTGCAGGTGCGCCTCCAGTTCCGTGATGGAACGATACCGGCCCCGCCAGAGCTCCGAGCCGGCGGTGAGGCCTGCGGGCAGCCGCTGCCGCGCGAGCAACTCGGGATGAACCCGGACGATCAGGACCTCCTCGTAGTAGGAACGGTTGAAGATGCCGATGCGGCCCCGCTCCGGCAGCCGGCAGTTCGTGCGCCAGAGGAAGTCGTGGTCGAGTTCCTCGGCGCTGGGTGGCTGGAAGCTGTAGACTTGGCAGCCCTGTGGGTTGATGCCGGACAGGACGTGCCGGATCGCGCCGTCCTTCCCCGCGGCGTCGGTCGCCTGGAAGATGATCAGCACGGAGTAGCTGTTGGCCGCGTAGAGCTTCCGTTGGAGGGAACTCAGCTCCGCGACGTCCGCCGCCAGGAGTTCCCGGTAGTGTTCCTTCGAGCGGTAAATCGGCGGGATCGTCGTCGGCCACTGCTTGAGGTCGACCGGCTTGCCCGGCGGCACCCGGAAATCGCTGAGCTTGAGTTTCATGGTCGGTGTTTTCTTTGGCTTCATGATGCAAGGCGGGCGCGCCGGGCTGCGTCCGGTGCCGCCGCTTCCGTTCAATGGAGCCGCACCAACGGCGTTCCGTCGAGGCGGCGTGAGAGGTCAATCGGGTCGCCGACCGATACCTGCCGCGGGTCCACCTGGTAGGCCCAGACCTCGAAGAACGACAACTTGGCTTCGCCGTAGATGGTGGCGAATGCGCCGTCCACGGCATCCGCCCCGTGCGCGACCTTGACCCGGCCGATCCGCGGGACGTTGAAACGGGGATCAAACGTGAGCCAGTCCTGGCCCAGATACACCTCGCAGTAGGCGTGGAAGTCCATCGGGGAACCGGGGTCGAGGTAACCGATGTCCGGCAGGTGGCCGGTGACGTAGCGGGCGGGCAGGTTGAAGGCACGGCACAGCGCAATGGCCGCGTGGGCAAAGTCACGGCAGACCCCGTGCCGTCGGGCGATCACCTCCGACGCGGAGAGATCGGGCCGCCCCGAACCGAACCGGTATTCGATGTGGCGGTGAACCCAGTCGCAGATCGCCTGCACCCGCGGCAGCCCGTGCGGCACCTGGCCGAACTGCTGCCAGGCAAAGTCCATGAGTTTGTCCGAGTCGCAGTAGCGGCTTGGCAGCGTATAACGCAGCAGCTCCGACGGCAGTTCGCCCACGGGCAGCAGGCGACCCTGCACCGCCCGGGTGTCCGGTTCGGAGGAGACCGCCACCAACGCATCGTGCCGGATGTCGTTGCGGCCCGGCATGAGCGTCGAGCGGTAGGTGATGTTGCCGTGGCTGTCCTGAAACTCATACGCCGGCTGGCCGATGCCGAAGGACAGCTTCTCCTGCATCACGAGCACCCGCCCTTCCAGCCTTGGCCGGAGCACGAACAGCGCCGGTGTGGGCACAGGTGTTTCGTAGGACAGGTTGCAGCCGACGCGGACGGTAAGGTTAAGCGGAGTCCAGTTCACAATTTGGTCCCGAGGCGGCCGATGCTTCCAAAGCCGGCCTGAGTGAGCGATGGGGTGTTCTCCCCATGGCGGTGGTTGCTGGGCCAGTTCAGCGTGCCGGATGCACGCCAGCAACCCCGCACCTTACAATCGGAGACAATTCATCATGCCAGTTCGCCCTTCGCCGACCGCCTCCCATTTCGGGACGAAGTCGTCTTCCCTCCTGTTAGCCCTCGCGATTACCGCAGCCCTGCAACCCCGAGCGTCCGCCGTGCCGGCCCCGATCAATCTCGGGACCGCGGGCGACTTCGCGGTGCTGGCCGGCGCAGGCATCACCATTACCGGACCCACGACCATCACCGGCGACATCGGCACGTTTCCCACTCCGGCGATCACCGGCTTTGGCAACGTGACCCTGACCGGTGCGAATCATGCCGACGATGCCGTCAGCCAGTTGGCCAAGGACGATCTCGTAACCGCCTACAATGTCGCCGCCGGGCTGTCGTATGACCTGACCTACGGCGGCGGCTTCGATCTCGTCGGCCTCACGTTGCCGTCCGGCATCTACAACGGCAGCAGCTCCCTGTTCCTGTCCGGCACCCTGACACTCGACGCCCAGGGCAATCCCGACGCCGTCTGGATCTTCCAGATGGGGTCCACGCTCATCACCGCGTCGGACAGCGTCATCTCCCTGATCGGCGGCGCGCAGGCGTGCCATGTCTTCTGGCAGGTGGGCAGTTCGGTGACGTTGGGAACGGATTCCAGTTTCGTCGGGAACATCATGGCCCTCACCGACATCACCCTCACCACGGGCGCCACGGTGGAAGGCAGCCTGCTCGCCCGGAACGGCGCCGTGACGCTGGATAGCAACACCATCACCGAGGCGATCTGCCTGCCCACCGGCCCGGCCGAGGTGCCGGAAGCCGCCGATACCCTGGCGGCGCTGGCGGCCGGGGCGAGCCTCCTCGTGCTGAACGGGCTTCGTCGGCGGGGCGTGGCGGCGGCTTAAGCGGAACGGTCGCGGAATTCCTGCGGCGCACGGAGGGGCGGTTTGCCAGCCGCCCCTTCCTTGCATTGGGCATGGCTTTACGCCGCGTTCGTCACTGGCGCCTTGGCGGACCGATTCCGTAGCACTTTCACGGTCTCCAGCACCAGCATCGGAATGGCCCCCAGGGCGACGAGCCACAGTCCGTCCACGAGCGGGATGGCGGACGTCCGCAGGAAGTTTCCCAGGAGCGCGTTGTGCTGGCTCAGGAGCTGGAGGCCGAAGGTGATCGCCACCACGAGCACGAGGTTGCGGTTGCCGAACAGCGGGATGCGCCAGACGGGTTTGGTCTCGCTGCGAGCCCCGAAGGCGCGCAGCAACTCGGCGAAGACCAGCGTCGCGAAGGCATACGAACGGGCCAATTCCGGCGTGCGGGTGCGCAGGGCGTAGAAATAGACGCCGAAGGTGACCGCCGCCGTGAGGCCGCCCGTGAAGAACATCGTCCGGAGGAACTTGCGGTCGGCGATTCCCGCCAACCGCGATCGCGGCGCCCGTTTCATCACGTCGGGATCGATGGGATCGGTCGCGAGGCACAGCGCCGGCAGTCCGTCGGTAACCAGGTTGATCCAGAGCAGATGGATCGGCAGCAGCGGCGTCGGCAGGCCGAGAATAACGCAGATCGCCATGAGGAGCAGTTCGGCGGTGCTGCCGGCGAGCAGGTATTGGAGCGTCTTGCGGATATTGTCGTAGATGCCGCGGCCTTCCTCCACGGCGGCGACGATGGTGGCGAAGTTGTCGTCGGTGATGATCATGTCCGCCGCCTGACGCGTGACTTCCGTGCCGGCCTTGCCCATGGCGATGCCGATGTCGGCGCCCTTGATGGCCGGGGCGTCATTCACGCCGTCACCGGTCATCGCGACAACGGCGTCGCCGGCCTTCCAGGCGCGGATGATGCGCAGCTTGTGCTCGGCGCTGACGCGGGCATAGACGGCAATGTCCGACACGCGTTGGCGCAGGGCGGCGTCATCCAGCTTGTCCAACTCCCGGCCGGTGACGGCCTCGTCCTCGGCGGAGGCAATGCCGAGCTCCCGCGCGATCGCCGTGGCTGTCCGGGGATGATCCCCGGTGATCATCACCACGCGGATGCCGGCGTCCCGACACTGGGCGACTGCGGCCTTGGCTTCCGGCCGGGGAGGATCGTGCATGCCGGCCAGGCCGACGAACACCAGGTCGTGCTCCACCGCTTCGACCGTCAGTTCGGCCGGCGGTTGGTCCGGCAAGTCGCGATAGGCGGAGGCCAGCACGCGCAGGGCCCGTTCCGCCAGGGCCGCGGTCTGGGCCAGGATGTGTTCGCGATCCGCGTCGGTCAGCGGGCGAACTCCGTCGCGCGTGTAAACGTGGGCGCAACGTTCCAGCAGGCTGCCTGGCGCCCCGTTGACGAAGGCGCGGAGACCACCTTCCTGGCGGCGTCGAATCACGGCGCTGCGCTTGCGATCGGAGTCGAACGGTAGCTCGTGATGCCGTGGCTGGGCTGGTTCCAACTCCGCGCGCTTGACCCCGACCTTGAGTCCAGCCGCGAGCAGCGCGCCTTCCGTGGGATCGCCGACAGTCTTCCAAACACCGGCTTCCTCGGTGAGCTGCGCGTTGTTGCAGCCGACGAGGATGTTCGCCAGCTCCCGCAAGGCCCCCGCGGATCCATCCCCGGCCTTCCGGCCCTCCTGCCGAACCTCGCCGTCCGGTCCGTAGCCTTCGCCGGTGACATCATAACTTTCGCCGGCCACGTAGAGCGCCTGCACGGTCATCTCGCCCACGGTTAGGGTGCCGGTCTTGTCGGTGCAGATGACCTTGGTGGAACCCAAGGTCTCGACCGCGGACAGCTTTCGCACCAGTGCGCGCCGGCGGGACATGCGCGAAACCCCCAGCGCGAGCGCGACGGTGACAATCGCCGGCAAACCCTCCGGCACGGCGGCGACGGCCAGGCTCACGGACGTCATGAGCAATTCCAGCGGTTTCGTCCCGCGCAGGAGCCCGAGCCCGAACAGGAGCGCCACGATGCCCAGCGCGGTCCAGACGAGCACGCGGCCGAAGGACTCCAGCTTGCGCTCCAGCGGGGTGCGCTCCTCGGCGCCGGCTTCCGCCAGCAACCCGGCGATGCGGCCGAGTTCGGTCTTCATTCCGGTCGCCACCACCACGGCCTGGCCGGTGCCGGCGGCGACGCTCGTGCCCATGAATACCATGTTCCCGCGGTCCCCGAGCGGAAGGTCCGCCTCGGGCAAAACGTCCGGCCGTTTTGTCACCGCCTCCGATTCGCCCGTGAGCGCCGATTCGATGCAGGTGAGCGAGGCCAGTTTCAGCAACCGCGCGTCGGCAGCCACGAGATCGCCCGCCTCCAGGGCGAGCACATCGCCGACCACCAAGCCGGTGGCGGGGATCTCCACCACCGTGCCGTCGCGCAGCACCTTTGCCTGCGGCGCGGCCAGCAGCCTGAGCGCGGCGATGGACTTCTCGGCCTTGAATTCCTGGTAGAACCCGATGGCGGCGTTGAGCGCCACGATCGCAAGGATGGCCATCGCCTCCACCCGTTCGCCGAGGACCCCGGACAGCACCCCGGCGCCGATGAGGATCCAGATCACGAGGCTCTTGAACTGGCGGGCAAGAATCCGCCAACCGCTGATGCGCCGGGCTTCCTTCAGTTCGTTCGGCCCGTCTTTGGCGAGCCGCTGGGCGGCTTCGGCCGCTGAGAGCCCAGCCGGGGTGGAACCCAGCTGCGTGAGCACCTCTTCCGCCGGACGGTTGTGCCAGGATTCGCCGGGTGGAGGCACGGCGGCGGTCGGTGGGCTCATGATTTCGGCGACGTTGGATTGGCCAGGGCGCCGCCCTCATTCTCGAATCGGGCGACCGCATTCGCCTCGTCTGCCGCCACCGCCGCGGGCGTCGTCCGTTGCCGCCAGACGTCCAACAGGCTGGTGGTGATGGTCAGGGTCAGCGGCCCGAGCACGAGCCCGGCCGGGCCGAACACCAGCAGGCCGCCCACCACCGAGATGAAGGCGAGCACGGTGTGCAGCCGGAGTCGTCGGCCCACGAGAATCGGGCGAAGGAGGTTGTCCACGGTGCCGACCACCAACATGCCCCATAGGGTCAAGATAAGCGCCTTGCCCCAACTGCCTTCGAGGGCCAGCAGCAGCGCCGCGGGAATCCAGACCACGAAGGCGCCCAACATGGGCACCACCGCCAATAGCGCCATGACGACGCCCCACAGCAGCGGCGCGGACAGGCCGAGCCACCAGAACATCAGGCCGCCGAGCAGCCCCTGAACGGCCGAGACGGCCAACGCCCCGTAGATCGTCGCGTGGATGGTGTCGCTGATCCGCGCGAAGAGCGTGTCCAGCTCCGGCTCAGACAACGGGACCAGTGCCCGGACGGAGCGGAGCACCTCGACCCGGTCGCGCAGGAAAAAGAACAGCAGGTAGAACGTCAGGCCGAACCCGATGAGCTGGAAGACGGAGCCCCGGAGCAGGCGGCCCGCCCCCGCGCTCAGCCAGGCGGCGAACGACTTGGCTGAACCCGGCAGGTCCACCCGTTGCTCCACCCATTCGGCGGCCGCGGCGAACCGGGGCTGCGCGGCCAGGGCCTGACGCCATTCGCCGGACGACGCCTTGGCCGCGACGGACTCGGCCCCGCTGGCCGCCTGCTGGACCAGTTGCTGGCCGACAAAGGTGGTCGGGACGACCACGGTCAGGCCGATCAGGATGACGGCGACGGTCGCGGCCAGGCTGGGTCGTTTTAGCTTTACCTCCAGCCGGCGTTGCAGCGGCGCGAACAGGACGGCCAGGGCGAGGGCCCAGGCCAACGCCGGCACAAATGGGAGCGCCAGCCGGTAACAGCCGTAGAGGCCCAGCGCGGTCACCGCCAACAGCAACAGGGGCCGGATGGACCGCAGGGTTTCCGTGGGGTTCGCGGCTGGCGGTTCCATCGCGTTCGGTTGGGGCCGGAGCGCTTCGTTGGGCGGGAGTCGTCCCGGGCCGGTGGCCCGGCCGGGAGCGCCGTTCACAGGTCCACGACCGCGGCCGCGTGCGAGGCCTTGAATTCGTGGTCCAATTCGGCGCCCGCGACGCCTTCTTCGACGAGCCGCTCGCGGTCGCTGCGGCCTTCGTCATCCTCGTCCTCGCCGGGCGCGACGAGCGTCTTGCCGCCCGTGAAGCCGGGCACCGGATTCCAGCGGTCCGACTCGGGCGCCGCCGCGATCGCCGCCTCCGTGGGATCGTCCGCCGCGGTGCCGGTGAGGGACAGCTTGGCCTGTTCCCAGTCGGACTTTGACACCTCGTGCGGGGGACGGCCATTGCTGACGGCCAGTTCGGTGGCCCGCGACCGCACCATGCCCCGGGTGACGCGGCCGATCCCGACCGAATTCTCGGTCAGGGTTCCTTCCTTGAGTGGGTTGGCGTGCATGCGGCGTTCCTCAGTGTCCGTGCGGCAGCGTTTGCGGGTTCAGCCCGGTCTTCATCTGGCGGGCGCCGCGGTCCTCGCGCAGGTCGTGCGACTGGGCGAAGTTGGGGTCCGGTTTGACCCGCTTGGGTTTCACCGGGACGACCGCGGTGAGCGCGTGCGCGGGCCGGGGCGACTTGTTGTAGGTGGGGATCTTGTTCATGCGGGTGGGCGGCTTGGGTGGCTTCATTTGACGGCTTGGGAATGGGCCTCGACGAACCAGAGCCATTGGTCGAGACCGCGGGAAACCTGGGTGAACAGGTCGGCCGTGTCGGCGTCGCCGAGGGCGTTGGCTTCCTCGATGGTGTCGCGGGCCTCGCGGCCGAACAGCGACAGGCCGCGCGCGACGGCCTCCACGTGGGCGGGGCCTTCGGCGATGCTGAGCGGATATTCCGGCAACCGGGTGCGCGCGGCCGCCACGCGCACCGTGCCCTCGGCGATGCCGCCCAACTGGGCCACGCGTTCGGCGATGAGGTCCACGTAACCGCCGACGGCGGCGTTCACCTTGTCGAAGAGTTCGTGCAGGCCGATGAAGTTGGGCCCCTTCACGTTCCAGTGGGCCTGCTTGAGTTGCAGTTGCAGGTCCACGGCGGAGGCGAGCCGCAGGTTGAGCAGGGCGTTGAGCTCGAAACGACGGCTCCGGGAAAGGTCGTTCTCGGTCTCATACATGGCAGGCGAGTCTTCGATGGTGAGCGGGGTGGGAATCATGGGAAACAAGGGTTCAAGTTTATCTGGGGGGAACGAAAGGTGGGGTGGTCCACCCCTCGGGGCGGACCACCGGGGCGGGCGGATTCACGGAGCGGCCGATGAGGGGGAATGATCGGTTCGGAACGCCAGCCAAAGAGAGCTGAGCAGGCCGGCGCCCCGGATCAGGGTCGTCAGCCAGGGTCGTTTGGGTGCCGGCTCGGCGGGACCCCCGCGCCGGCCGGCGGCCAGCGCGGTGAACAGGACGGCGGCCGCGGAGGCCACCGCCTCGATGGACCGGGCCTTGGCGCCCATTGATTGCAGGCCGGCGGCAATTGCGGCTACGTCGCCGACCAACTGCGCACGGTTGAGCTCGCTTTCGGCCAGCAGCAGCCGCTTGCGCGATTGGAGCGGGTTCAGCTGAGGATCTGGTCGAGGCATTGGCGGTCCTTGCGCAGTTGGTCGAGAGAGGCGGAAAACGACTGCCATTCCCGCAGGCGCCGGGTGAGCAGCTGGGTGAGCAGCAGGCCGGCGACGGTGTAGAGGGCGGTCATCACCAGGAGCACGGTCAGCGGCGACCGGCTCCAGAACAGGACGACGAGGGCCGCCGTGAAGCACAGGCCGGCGAGCAGGCCGAACGCGGCGATGCCGAGGGCCAGCAGGAAATCATGGAGCAATCGCTCCCGTTCCTCCTGGACCTCGACGGTGAGCAGCTCCAGCCGGTTTTCCAGCAGGGTCAGCAGGCGCCGCCCGAACTGCTTCGAGGCCGCCTTCAGGGTGGGTTTGCTGGCCGGGGCATGGTCCATGGCAGCCCCCTATTCGCGCGGACAGGAGCAGCGGCGGGCCACGAGGTAGCCGACCAGCGCACCCAGGCCGACGCCGAGGGCGATGGCCTGGTAGGGATGACGGTGGACGATTTCGTCGGTGGCCTTGCAGCTTTCGGCGGCCTTGGCCTTGGCTTGGCCATACAGGTCCTTGCCACGTTCCAGGGCGGCGGCGAGGCGTTGGCGGGCTTCGCCGACCTTGTCGCCGGCCACGTCGGCGGTGGCGGCCATGAGGGCGCGGGCGTCGTCGGCCAGTTGGGTGAGGTCGTTGCTGAGGGCTTGGGTTGGTTTTTCCATGGAAATTCGGCTTATTGGGTTTGGCTGGTGAGAGGGGTGAAGGTCGCCTCGTAAAGGTGGGCGGCCGCGGGGGAACAGCTGACCTTCAGGACCGAGTTGCGGCCGCCAAAGGGATTGGGCACCGACTCGCGGGCGAGCGGATCGGGCATCCAGCGGCCGTCCACGATGAGGCAGTATTCGTAGACGCCCGGGAGCAGGGCGGCCTCGGTCAGCCAGGCACCGTCGCCGCTCGAATGCAGGGCGCCGGCGGCGGGATTCCAGTCGTTGAAGGTGCCGGCCACCGCGACCGCCAGGGCCCGTGGGTCGGTGAAATCAAACCGGATGTTCACCGCTTCCGGCTGGGCCGGACGGATGGCGGCCGGAGGATGCCGATGTTTGTGTTTCATGGGTTGGAGAACCTGGAGTGAGAGTGGAAGGGCGCGGGTTGGCCGATGTTCACGAGGCTCCTAGACCAGCAGCGAACGGGGTTGCTTGACGGTCACGACCCGCACCCCCATCCGGCCGGCCAACGACCGGGCCGGCTTCCGTGCCACTGCCGGGACGACGGAAGCCACGGGGCCCTTGCCGTTGCCATTCGCGAGGTCGAGGGCAGCGGGATTGCTGCGGGTCCGCGCGAGGGCGTCGAGGGCATGGTCGGTCGCCTTATCCTCGTCCAACAGGGCCTTCAGGTGACCGGACGCCTCGCGATGGCCGAGGAGTGCCGCCCACTCGTGCAGGCATCCGTAGGCGGCGATGCCCAGGTGCTTGAGCTTCTGCACGACCGCGATCAGCGCGGCGTTGATGCCCGGCGTGTCCCGGAAATCCGCGATCAGTCCGTCGGCCTGGAGCAGGAGCCCGACCGTGGCCTCGCACTGCTGGGTGCGGGCCTTCACGTCAATCGAGGTGAACACGGTTTCCAGGCGCCGCACGCGACCGGTGGTGTGCTTGAGCTGGGTTTGCAGCGCGAGCTGCAGGTGCTTGCACGTGGCCGCCCGCGTCAGTCTGGGGAGGGCGCGGAGCAGGCGCTTTTCGGCGTCATGCCGGACGGCGAGTTCGTGAAGGAAGAGGGTTTGGAGGGAATTCATGGCAGGTATCGGTGAAACGGTTCACGGGCGAAGCCACCGCGGCGGGGCCGGATGGAGCGGGGAAAGGTCGACCTGTCCCGCTTCGGACAATGGACCAGGGACCGCTGCCGGTGCCATGGGGTGTATCCCTACCCGCCTGGGACGGTGGGTCCGTCCAGCGGTTCCGGGAAAACCGGAACCGCTGGGTATGCCTCGGCGAATCCGGGTGGGAGTCATCACACAAGGAAAGCACATGACCCACACCAGCACCCGCCGAACGGTCCCTCGGGGAAGCGAAAGTTGGCGGCGCGGAAAACCCGCGCGCCGGCCGCCCCGAAAAATCTTGGCCGGGAATCCGTCGGCACAAAACAGCCGGAGGGACTCCCTCCGGCTCGCGTGGCGGACCCGGCGGCGCCGGTTATTCGACCACGATCACGCGGTAGAACCGTCGGGCTGTCGGCCCCACGACGTCGGTCTTGGAGGTCATGACCGCGCCGGCGGTGACGTTGCCCGGGATGTCGATCCAGATCGGATCCTCGGCGTTGCCCTTGCATTGCAGGGTGTAGGTGACCCCGGGAGTCGCGTCCCAGGTCACGGTCACGACGCCGGCCGTCAGGCTGACGGAGCGGATGACCGGGGCGACCAGGCCGACCGGGCCGGAGCAGTTCGCCTTCACGGTGATGGTGCGGGCCTGGCAGGTGTCCGTGCCGCGCGCGGTCACAATCTCGGCGACCGCCTCATTGGTGGTCACCTGGTAGCTCCCGGTGAACTGGGCGGATTCGCCCGGGGCCAGTTCGATGGGGCCCAGCAACGGCCGGTCCGCGATGGCGCCGCTGAACACCATGACGTTGGTCAGGTTGACGTTGCCGGTGTTGGTCACCGAACCGCTGAACGTCGTCAGGCTTCCCACCGGGGACGCCGGAGTCGTGCAGACCTTCGTGAGGCTCAGGCCGGGCGTGGTGAGGAGCGGGCAGACGGTGGACGCCTTGTCCATGACCACGGTGCCGGCGCAGAGGTCACGGCCGGTGGCGGTGACCGTGTCGGTAATTTCGCAGCAGTCCATCGGGGCGAGGAAACCCGCGGTGAAGTCCGCCGAGGCGCCCGGCGCCAAGGTGATCGGACCGAGCACCGGCGTGGCGTTGCTCGGCTGGTTGTTCACCACGAACACATCGACCAACGTGACGTTGCCGGTGTTCCGGACCGTGCCGGTGTAGGTGTAGAGTGCGCCATACGGAGTCGGCAGCAGCGGGCAGTTCTTCGTGACCTCAATGCCCGGGACGGTGGGCGCGAACGGGCAGGTCGTGGTGACACTGCCGGTGACCGGCGCCTCGCACATGCTGATGCCGGTGGCCGTCAGCGTGTCGGTGCCGCAGTAGTCGGCCTGGTAAAGGTAGGCGCCCGTGAAGTTCGCGGACTCACCCGGAGCCAGCGTGAGGGGACCGATCACCGGCGCATCCGCACCGGACCGGTTGTTGACCACAAACACGTCCGTGAGGGTGATGTTGCCCGAGTTGCTCACCGTGCCGGCATAGCGGAGCAGCTCACCGGGAATCACCGGCAGCAGCGGACATTCCTTCGTCACCGCGAGGGCCGGCGACGTGGAGACCAGGCAGGTCGAGGTCGCCGTATCCGTCAGCACGCGGCCCGTGCAGGCATCGGCGCCGGCCGCCGTCGCGGTGCTGGAAACCGTGCAGCAGTTGAGCGGCACAAGGTAACTGCCCGTGAACGACGCCGAGTCTCCCGGCGCGAGGGACGCCAACGTGAGGACGGGGACGGAACCGCTGCGGCTGTTGCGCACGGTGACGTTGGTCAGCGTGGTGTTGCCCGAGTTGCGCACCGTGCCGGCGTAGGTCAGGAGACCGCCTTGCACGGCGAGGTCCGACGGGCAGGTCTGCGTCACTTCAAGGCCGGGCGTGGTCAGGATGGGACAGGTGCCCGTGGCGGAAGCCACGACCTCGGCGGACCCGCACGTGTCCGCCGCCTGCGCGGTCAGGACCGTGGTGAGGGAGCAACCGATGTCGAAGGGCAACGTGAAGCTGCCGGTGAAGGCGGCCGTTTCGCCGGGCAACAGCCGGGCAACGGCAAACACCTGCGTGGGTTCCGCCGTCGAGACCTTGCCGCTGGCATCCCAGGTGGCGCGTCCGCCAAACAGCGTGAAGGCCATGCCCGTGACCGTCCGGTCTTCCAGGTCCACGTGACTGGCCGGCACTTCGAGGCGCACCCATTCGCCTGCCACCGGCAGCGGCCCCATGTAGTGGCGGCTGGCCGTCCCGTTGGTGCCCAGGTTGGTGAAGACATTGGCGCCCCAGTAGGCGCGATGTTCCCAGGTGCCATCATTCCACTGGAGCATCACCGCGCTCGGCCGGTTCGTCGGGTCCAAGTAGATGTGGCTGATCAGCAAGTCGCCCGCCCGGACCAACATTCCGGGATTGGCCGAGGTGAAGAGGTGCTGGTGCAGCCCCGCCGCCAGGCCGGACTGGTGGGAGTTGGTGCCGCTGAAGGGCGCCGGTCCGGCGCCGACAAACGTCCAGGCATCACCTTCGGACGCGGACGCGGTGGCTCCGGTCGGGACTTGGTCGTCGAGCCACAGCGTCGTGATCGCCACACCGGTGGCGCGATTGCGGTCATCGGTCACGACGACGTTGGTCAGCGTGATGTCGCCCGCATTGCGGACGGTCCCGCCGTAGGTGAAAACGCCGCCCGGAACGGTCGGTTCGTCCGGACACGAGTGCGTGACGGCCAGTCGCGGGGCCGTCACCAGCGGGCAGGTCGCCGACTGGGTGGCGGAGACGACCAGCGAGGTGCAGTTGTCGCTGCCGCTGGCGGTGACCGTCGTGCTCACGTCGCAGGCATTGGCCGGGGCAAGGAAGCTGGCGTTGAAGTTGGTGGAAGCGCCGGGCGCCAGGCTCGCCACGGTCAGCACCGTGGTGGGCGAGGCCTGGGCATTCACGACGGTCACGTTGTTCAGCGTGACGTTGCCGGGATTGCTGACCGTCCCGGTGTAGGTGATCAGCTTGCCCGTGCCGACGGGCACCACCGGGCAGTTCAGGGTGACCGCAATCTGCGGGGTGGTGGTGATCGCGCAGCTCGCGGTCGCGGTGCCGGTCACGGCCTGGGCGGTGCAGAAGTCCCGGCCGGTGGCGGTGACCGTGGCGGTGACCTCGCACGCGCCAGCCAGGAAACTGCCCGGTGCGGTGTAGGTCCCGGTGAAGTTCGCCGAGGCCGACGGGGCCAAGGTGGCCACCGTGAACAGGACGGTTCCGGCCACGGGCCGGTCGCTGGTCACCACGACGTTGGTCAGGGTGACGTTGCCGTCATTGCGGACCGTGCCGCGATAGGTCAGCGCCCCGCCGGGCGCCACCACGTTGGTCGAGCAGACCGTCGTGACGGAGATCAGGGGGGCGGTGAGGAGCGGGCAGGTGGAACTGACCGAACTGCTGACCGCGACACCGCAGACGCTTGTGGCACTGACCGTCGAGGTGCTGCTCACGGAGCACGCATCCAGCGGGGCGCTGTAGCTGCCGGCGAAGCTGGCCGTGGCTCCGGGCGCCAGGGAGGCGGCCGTGAAGACCGGCGTGGTGCCCCCGCGGCTGTTGAGCACGATCACGTTGGTGACGGTGATGTCGCCCGAGTTGCGGACGGTGCCGGCGTAGGTGAGCAGGGCGCCCGGGGCGACCAGATTCGTGGAGCAATCCTGCGTGAGCACCAGCCGCGGGGTGGTGACCAGCGGGCACGTCGCCGACTGGGCGGCCGAAACCACGACCGCGGTGCAGTTGTCACTGCCGCTGGCGTTCACCGTCGTGCTGACCGAGCACGCATCGGCGGGCGCCGTGAAGGCGGCCGTGAAGTTGGCGGAGGCGCCGGGGGCCAGGCTCGCGACGGTAAGGACCGTGCTCGGCGAGGACTGGGCGTTCACGACCGTCACATTGTTCAGCGTCACGTTGCCCGAATTGCGGACCGTGCCGCTGTAGGTGATCAGCGCCCCGGTGGCGACGGGCACGGCCGGGCAGCTCAGCGTCACGGCGAGCTGCGGCGCGGTGGTGACGCCGCAGGTGACCGCGGAAGTCGAGGTGACCGCGACGTCAGTGCAGATGTCCTGACCCGAGGCGACGACCGTGGTGGTGACCGCACAGGCATCGAGCAGGGGCACGGTGTAGCTGCCGGTGAAGTTCGCGGAGGCGCCGGGCGCGAGGGTGGCGACGGTGAAGACCGTGGTGTTGGCCGCGGGCCGGTCACTCTTCACGACGACGTTCTTGAGGGTGATGTCCCCGGTGTTGCGCACGGTGCCGGCGTAGGCCTGGAGGCCGCCCGGGATCGCCGTGTTGGTGGCGCAGACGGTGGTGACCGCGATCAGCGGCGTGGTGAGGATCGCACAGGTGGAGCTGGCGCTGCTGGAAACCGGCACGCCGCAGATGCTCGTGCCGCGGGCCACCACGCCGCCCGTGGTGGAGCAGGCCACCGGCGCCACATAGCTGCCGGTGTAGTTGGCGGTCACGCCGGGAGCCAGGGACGCCAGGGTAAAGACCACGGTGTTGGCGACGGGCTGGTCACTGGTCACGGTGACGTTCGTCAGCGTCACGTTGCCCGTGTTGCGCACGGTGCCGGTGTAGACCAGTAGCTGGCCGGGACTGACCGGCCCGACGGGACACACCTTGGTGACCACGATGGCCGGGGTGAGGCTGGTGGCGCAGGTGGTGCTCGCGCTGGCGGTGACGGTGCGGGGATTGCTGGTGAACTGGTCCACGCCGGTGGCCGTCAGGGTGACGGTGTCGGTCGTGCAGGGGTTCAGCGGCTCGAAGCTGCCGGTGAACGTCACGACCGCGCCACGGAGGATGTTGTTGGTGAAGACCAGCCGGAAGGCGCCGTTGTCCTCGACGGACGTGACCGTCACGCCGACCAGCGTGTTGTTGCCGCAGTTGGTCACCGCGCCCGAGAAGCTGATCCGCCCGTTCTCGCCGGTCGTGCCGAGGCACACCACGTTGATCCCGATGCAGGGCTGGCTCACTTCGGTGTTCACGCCCTGGTCGCTGCCGCCGCGGCTGGGCGTGTCATTCTGGAGGATCGTGCCGTCGTCGAACGCGGTGGCCCGCACCGAGCCGTCCACCCGGACGTCCTGGGCCCGCACGACGTAGCTGACCACGTTGGGATAAAAGTCCGCCTCCCCGTTGTGCAGGGTCCGGCGCACCAGCGTGATCAGGTTGGTCTTGCCGTCGGGCGTCACGATGCCCGCGACGATGTCGATCGCGTCACAGACCACCGGGCCGACGGCGCTGCCGTTGAAGACGCTGACGCTGTAGGAAATCGTGTCGCCGATGTGGACGTCGGGACTGCTGGTGAAGAGGTTGATGCCCAACCCGCTGCCCGAGCAGCCCGGCGGGGTCTGCTGGGCCAGGGCCACCGGGGTGATCCCCAGCAGAACCAACCAGCCGGTGAGCCAGGCCAGCCAGGACCGGGGCCACCGGCGAAACCAAGCGGCAAACCGGAGGAGCGGTGGACACGACGGGAAGCCGGGTGGCTGGGCAAGGCCCTGCGGGGCGTGGGAGGGAGACGGGGAGTTCATGGGATCGGAGGATTTTGGTAGGCAACTGGTCAGCGGAGAACGCCGCGGCGGACAGGCGGGCGGCGCTTCTTGGAAACGCAGTCCGTCGATGAAGGCGCGACCATGGCTCCGATTGCCGGGAACCGGCCATGGGGTGTTTCCCGCTGGGGAAAACACCCGACTGAAACCGCCGGAGTCGATCCGGCGCCGGTCACCGCAGCGTGCCGGGCAGCAGGGCCGGGGGCGGCAGGACCGCTTCGCGTCCGACGGAAGTGGCGGGCACGGCCAACGCCCGCACCACCGCCTCCGCCTCCAGCCAGACTTTGGATTTGATGACCCAGTCCCTGGCCTCCTGCGTGTGTTTGTCCTTGTCGCAGGAAGCGCCGGTCAACGCCTCCTCCGCCACGTCCTGGGCGACGGTTTCGCAGACCTTCGCCTGCCGTTGGAGTTCCGCGAGGATGGCGGCGAGGTCAGCTTGCATGGCACGGATAGTGGGGCTGCCTCAGATGCGACCCAGCAACACGAGCACGACCAGGATGACCAAGAGCAGGCCGATCCCACCGCTCGGATAATAACCCCAGTTGCGGCTGTGCGGCCAGCTGGGGAAAGCCCCGACGAGCAGGAGGACGAACACGATGAGGAGAATGGTTCCAAGTGACATTCCCGGCAGCCTTACCCGTCGCCGGGCGCTTCGCCATGGGGTGTTTTCCCCCGGGGCAAAGCAGAAGGGCCGTCGAACTTCACCGAAGTTCAACGGCCCCGAAACCGAACCGGCCCGGCCACCCGCCCTTCCGCGCGCGCCTCGCTGCTAACTTGCCTCGCCGCTACTCCGCTGCGATGGGCGCCGGTGGGACATCGCGATCGGACCAACAGGCGGCTCTTCAGCGGGAACCCCGGCTCACTTCGAGCTGGTTGTCCACGTTTTCGACCTGCGCGATGTCGTTCGCGATGACCCCAATGAGCCGCTTTTCCTCGGCGGTGTTGACCGGCCCACGCAGGGTAACCTGGCCCTTGTTCGTGATGATCTTCACGTTCCTGGCGTTCACCGACATGTCCTTCCCGGCGGCAATGCCCTTGCGAATCTGCGCGGTGGTATCCACGTCGGCCTGGCTGTTGCCCTGATCCAAGGGCGTCAGGGTCCGGTCATTCCGGTCGCGAACATTCCGGGCCGTGTTGTCCGCCTCCGTGGTCTGGTTGGTGGTGAAGTAGGGCTCCACCTTGTAGGCGCGATACACTTCGCCGGCATACGCGGGCTGCGTGAAATCAGGCCATTGGTCGGGCCGGAAATGGGGGGCATTGGCCAGCATTTCCTTCGAGGCATCCAACTGGAGCCCGTCCCGGTCCGAGGTGTATCGCAGGGCGGTGGGCGGCACGGCGCTCAGTTCGTCGCCCATCCCGAGGAAGCCGCCGGAGGAAACGATCACCGACACGACCCGGCCCGCGGACAGATCAACCAGAAGATTGGCCACGTCGCCCAGCTTTTCTTCCCGCAGATTCTTGACCGGCATGCCCATGAGCTTGCTGGCCTTCTGGACTTGCCCGAGTCGGGCCTCCGGGATCATGGACTGCCCCTCGTTGGAGCGATGATTCTTTTCCCAGGTGCCTTCCCCACTCCGCGTTGACAACGCGTTGGGCGAACCTTCGTTGTTGCGCTGGCCGTCCGTGCTGCCCAGTCCATCGGTGTTGCGAAGGTCGTTGGCGCTGCGCTGGGTGTTCGCGCCGCGCTGGATGTCCGTGTTGCGCAGACCGTCGGTATTGCGCCCACTTTCCTGAACCGCATTCGCGCGGTGGACATACCGGAAGGCGGATTCCTGACCGTAATGGCCATAGACGGCCGACACGTGATCGCGGTCCGAGGATTCAGCCCACTTCGACATCTCGAATTTGGGGGCCGCGCTCAGCTTCTCCTTGTTGGCGTCGAGGTGAACCACCTTCTGGGCCACATCGTGATGCAAGGCTCCCGGGGGCACTGCCGTGAGCGTTTCGCCGATGCCGATGAATCCCCCGGTGGACAGGATCACCTGGACGATCCGGCCGGATTCCACATCCACCGCGAAGTCCTCGACCTCGCCGAGCGTCTGGTCCTGGTAGTTTTTCACGGTCATGCCGATCAGGTCACTGGCCTTGACCGCGCCGCTGAGCCGGTCGGCTTGCGGGTGCTCCGTGCGCTGACGGGTTGATTCAGTCCGGTCCGCTTTGGGATAGGTTGGGGTCTGGGCAAAAGCCGAGCCGACCAAGAGGGAAACCGCCGAGATACCGACGATGGTTTGAAAGTTCTGTTTCATATTGGATTTGTTTCGGGGAACGAGTTGTTCCGTTCCTACGCTACCCAAGTTAGGGGGCAACCACGCCCGTTGTAATGGGGTGTATTCTGATGGAAGGGGATGGGCGCCTGGTCCGACCCAGCCTGTTTGGGCGGGAGCCAATCCGGCACCGCTGCGCGCCCGGAAGGCCACTGTCCTTCCGGGAAAGGATGCTCGCAGTGGCCGTCAGCGACTGGACCTGAAACGCCGTCTGCCGATCCGGAGATTATCCGATGTCGGCTCACCGCGGGGACCGCCGGGCCTTGCTTTGTTCGGGCCCCCACGGCTCTGCACTGCGCCGACGGTCAGCAGCCCGCGTAGCCGTGAGTTCGCGGAACTCACTTCATGCGCAGGCTGAAAATGACGGGGATGATGTCCGCTCCTGCCAGGCCGCCTCCGTTGCGCAGATTGGTCCGGGAGTAGCCGGCGGCGGCGAGAATCGCGGTCAACACGCTTGTGCTCATCGGGGCGGGAAAATGGCAGGGATAAATGGAAAAACCCAGCGGTCGCCATTCGGCGGCCGCTGGGTTGGGAGGTTTTACTTACGGTGCCACGGCGGCAGCGCGATCCCGGCTGCCGATCAGGGGCTTGGCACTGCGGCGAGGGCTGCCTGACGTTTTGTCCGGCTTATCGTCCTCCGCGGTCTTGTCGGCTTTGCCCAGGGCCTCTTGGTTACTCTGGGCGCGCGCCAGTTCCGTAAGCCCTTCGTTGGCGGCCTTCTCCTCGTCGAGGATCTGCCGCAGCAGTCCGGCGGCCTTGGGGTTGCCGAGCAGCCCCGCCCATTCGTGCAGACAGCCATAGGACGCCATCTCGTAGTGTTCGACCTTCTGCGCGGCCCCGATCAGGGCGGCGTTGATGGCCGGTGAGTCCTTGAACTCCGCCGCAATCTCGTCGCCTTCCTCCAGCAGTCCCACGGTGGCTTCGCAGGTTTTGCCTTTCGCCTTCTCGTCAAAGGCCTGGAAGACCTGCTCGACCTTGGACACGTGGCCCACGGATTCCTGCAGGTGCTTTTCCAGGATCGCCTTCAGGTGGGTGCAGGTTGCGGCCTTCGCCATTTTGGGCAGCGCCTTAACGATGCGTTTCTCGGCATCATAAATGTCGGCCAGTTCATCCAGGAACAGGTCCTTCAGTGTTTTTGTGTTCATCGTGCTTGGGCTATTTCTGTTGGGATCGAAATGATTTCCGCGGCCGGAACCGCCCGGCCGCAGGCTGGTTTCAGCGCCTCACATCCCGGCCACGGGAACGGGTTGGTCCCGGCGCGTGAAGCGTTCGGTATCCTGGGTGGCTTTCGGTGCGTCGGGTGCCGCGGCTTCCCCGGTCGTGCAGATGTCGTGTGCCCCGGCATTGGTGAAGATTTCCTTGGCCCGCTTGATCTCCTCGGAGTTCTCGGTGTGGACGGACAGCAGGATGTTACCTTCCTTGACCTTGCCCTCGTAGCGCTTGGCTTCCAGTTCCGGGATGCCCAGGCCGATCAGGCCACCGGCGATGCCGCCGGCCGCCGCGCCGATGGCCGCGCCGCTGAGGGCCGCCAGGATCGGGCCCGCCGCGATGAACGGGCCGACGCCGGGAATGGCCAGCGCGCCGATGCCGACGACCCAGCCCAGCGCCCCGCCGACCACGCCGCCCGTGCTGGCGCCAGCGACGGCTCCCTCGGGCGCCTTAGTGTTCTTCTCGTGGGCAAAATCCCGGGTCGTGCCCTTGTCGGGGAACAGCACGGAAATGTCGTTGTTGGAGAAGCTCGCGGCCTTGAGCTGATCGACAATGCGGTCGGCGAGCCCGCGGGAGGTGGCAATGCAGAATACGGATTTCTTGGACATACGTTTTGGTTTCCTGTTCCGGGACTTGCCCGGTTTACGGTCCCCAACCTCGTCGGCGGTCCCGCCGCCCGGCCATAGGGTGAAACCCGAATCCGGCCCGCAACGGGGCCCGGTGTTGCCCGGACCTCACCGGTGCGCGGCGGTGGCGGCCACCGGTTCCTCGAACCAGTTGCGCACGCGGTCGCCCAGCCCGCGCACGGGCGCGCCGGGGTCCAGGGCCGCACCCACGCGGCGCAGCAGCTCGGCCGCGGAGTAGGGCTTGAGCAGGCGGCAGTGGAGCCGGAGCCACGGATGCCGGTCCAGTTCCTCATTCGGCATGCTCCCGGAGACCATGATCGCCGGGAGCTGCAGGTTGGCCTTGCGCAGGCGTTTCAGCAGCTCCACGCCGGACAGGCGCGGCATGCTATGGTCGGTGATCAGGAGGTCGAAGGGCTCCTGGTTGAGGGCGGTCCAGGCGGATTCGCCGTCGTCGGCCCCTTCGGCCGCATAACCGGACGACACGAGGAGCCGGAGGGTAGCCAGGCGGAGGGTGGGTTCGTCCTCGGCCACCAGCACCCGACCGTTGCCTTGGCGGTCGGTGCTCATCGCGCGAAAGTGGTTGCCGCTGCTGTTCGCGGCGAAGTCGGGGTTTTCATCGCCCTCAACGAAAGCGCCTGCGTCTCCGGCGCGCCATGGGGTGTTCACCCCAGCGGCTCGCCTTGGACCGGCCGGCGGCACGTTGTGGCGCCCGCTCAGACGATGGTCACCTGCACGCTGCTCTCGATGATGCCGGCGCTGATGGCGTAGCGGGTGATGCCGGCGGTGTCGTGCAGGTCCAGCTTGCGCATAAGGTGCTCGCGGTGCTTCTCGACCGTCTTCATGCCGATGCCGAGGTCGGCGGCGATCTCCTTGTTGGCCTTGCCCTCGGCGATGAGCTGGAGCGTCTCCATTTCGCGCGAGGTGAGCTGCACCGCCTTGTGGGCGACCACGCCGGCCCGGCTGGTCGTGCGGGGCACGAGCTGGGCCAGCCGGCGCGACACGGACGGGCTGAAGAACGTGCGGCCCTGGCTGACCTCGCGGATGGCGTGGCACACGTCGCTGGCGGAAGTCTGCTTCAGCAGGAAGCCCGCGGCGCCGCACTCGGTGGCATTGCGCACGTAGGCGTCGTCGCTGTGCGCGGACAGGATGAGCACGCGCGGTCCGGGCGTGGCGCGGAGGATCTGCCGGGTGGCTTCCAGGCCGTTGAGGAGCGGCATGGCGATGTCCATCAGGATCACGGCCGGCCGCAGCGAGGCGGCCAGTTCAATGGTCTGGCGGCCATCCTCGGCCTCGCCCACGACTTCGAAGTCGGCCTCCGCTTCGAGCATCCGGCGAAAGCCTTCGCGGACGATGGTGTGGTCCTCGGCGAGCAGGATCGTGGTGCGGGGAGCCGCCATCCGGGAGGGAGTTTTCATGACTGGGAATTGGGTTTGGGGACAACCAGGGGAACATGCGCCGCGACGGTGGTGCCGACGCCGGGGGCGGACGTGAGCTCCAGCCGGCCGCCGACCATCTCCAGCCGCTCGCGCATGCCGAGCAACCCGAGGCGTTCGCCGCGGGTCGCATGGAGCACGCGGTCCACCCGGAAGGAGCGGCCGTCGTCCGTGACCTTCAGGCAGAAGCCGCCCGGCTCCGCCTGGAGCACCACCTCGACGTGCTCGGCGGCGGCGTGCCGGGCGACGTTGGTCAGCGCTTCCTGAGCGACGCGAAAGAGCACGGTGCGGTGCGCCACGTCCAGTTGGTCGGCCTCCTTGCCGGCGGTCAGGCGGATCCGGAGCCCGGTGCGGGCGGCCAGGCCCTGCATGTAGGTGTGCAAGGCGGGCACGAGGCCAAGGTCGTCGAGCACGGACGGGCGAAGCTCGCGGGCGAACTGGTGCACGGTCTCGACGGAACGGGCCACGAGCTCCTGCGTGGCGGCGAGGCTGCGGTGCAGCGCCGCCGGTCCGTGCCGGGCCTGCGCCCCGAGCCCGCCCAGCCGCAGGCTGATGCCCGTGAGCGTCTGGGCCACGACGTCATGCAGTTCGCGGCTGATGAGCCGGCGTTCCTCCTCCTGGACCCGGAGCACGGAACGGGACAGGTGCCGGAGCTGGGCCTGCAGTTCCCGCGCCTCGGCAAGCAGCCGGACCTGTTCCTGGCGGCTGTGCGTGAGCGAACGTTCCACCGCCTTCCGCCGCTCCACCTCGGCCGACAGCTTCGTGTTGGACGCGGCCAGCACGGCCACGCGGCGCCCGGCCGCCTCCAGGCGGTTTCGCTCGGTGACGTCGTTGAAGAAACACACCACGCCGGGCTCGCCGTCGGGCAGGGTCACCCGCTGGATTTGCCACTCGTAGCATTCCCGCGCCCCGGAGTCCCGCCGCTGGCCGCGGAACTTTGCGGACTGGTAGGGTTCGCCGGTGCGCAACGTCTGCCGGAACCGGTTCGCCAGCTGGCGGGCGACCCGCGGCGACCAGACCGCCTGAAGGACTTCCGCGAAGTCGCGCCCAAGCAGCGGGTGGACATTCCGGAAGGCGGCGCACGCGAGCGGGTTGGCCTGCACGACCTGGAACCGGTCGTTCACGACATAGACACCCACCGGGACCTGGCCGACCAGGGCGGACAGCAGCGCCTCGTTCCGGCGCAGGACTTCCTCGGTGTGCTTGCGCTGGGTGATGTCCCGGATGTTGCACTGAATCACGGGCCGGCCGCCTTCCTGGTAAAGATTGGCGACGACCTCCACTTCCTGGTGGCGGCCCGACCGGTTGGCCAAGGGTAGGTCCTCGTAACGGACCGCGTGCTGGCGCTGGAGCTTCCGGAACATGACCTGACTGGCCCGCTCATCCTGGAGCAGCCCGATCTCGAACAGCTCCTTGCCGATGAGCTCGGCGTGCGGGTAGCCGAGCAGCGTGGTCATGAACGGATTGGCATCGGTGATCTGGCGGGTGGCCGGGTCGAGGAGCAGCACGCCGTCGTGGGCGGCCTCGAAGAGCCGGCGGTAACGGGTTTCCGAGGTGCGCAGTTCCGCGTCGGCGCGGCGCAGGCCGGTGAGGTCGGAAATCGCCAGCCAGCAGCGTTTCGGCGAACCGGCGGGAACGCTTTCCAGGCTGCCGTGCAGGCCGGCCCATTGGACCGGGCCGGCGGTCTTCGCCAGCGCCGCCTCGCAGAATTCCCGCCGCGGGGCGGCGAAGACGCGTTTGAGGAATTCGCGGACTGCCGCCCGGCTCGCCGGCGCAATGAACGGCAGCAGGTTCCGGCGCAGCAGCCGGGAACGCTCCAGGCCCAGCAACGTGGCTCCCATCAGGTTGGCCTCCAGGATGGTGCCCTGATCATCCAGCGAAAGGTAGCCCACCGGGGCGAAGTCATAGAGGTCGGAGTATTTCCGGAGGAGCGACTCCGACTGTTCCCGGGCTTCCTGGAGGGCGGTGTTCTGCTGCTCCAGCTCAACCTGGTGGACCTGGAGTTCGTGCAACAGCCGCCGCGGCTCGATGTCCCACGCCCCGGGTGCCCGGACCAGCGCCGTCGGGACGGGGCTGGGGTCAACCCGGGCCGCCGATGGGCGGGGTCGTTTCGCGGGCGGCCGGGCGGCGGGGCGTTTCATGCGGTTCCGGGTCGGCGGGGACGGCGTGCCCGGGCGGGCCGGGGGCGGGCGGCGGCCGCCGGTGGTTTCGGGACGGGCGGACGCTCCTTGGCGGCCCGGGCGCCACGCAGGCTGGCCTCGAGTTTCTTGGCGACGGTGATGTCCGTGAAGGTGATCACCACGCCGTCGATCCGGTCGTCCAGCGTGCGGTAGGGCATGATGCGGACGGTGAACCAACGCCCGTCCTTGGCGGCGATGGACTTCTCCACGGAAACCAGCCGCCGGAGCACGCGGCGGGTGTCGTCGGCCAGTTGCGGGTAGTTCAGTTGCGAGGTCAGGTCGGTGATGGGCCGGCCCACGTCGCCGGGGATGAGCTGGATGATGTGGGTCGCCTGCGGGGTGAAGCGACGCACGTTCAGGTCGTTGTCGAGGAACAGCGTCGCGATGTCCGTGCTGTTGAGGAGGTTCTTCATGTCGTCGCTGGCGAGCGACAGATCCTCCAGCTTGGCCTGGAGTTCGGCATTGACCGTCTGGAGTTCCTCGTTGAGCGACTGCATCTCCTCCTTCGCGGTGGTCAGCTCCTCGTTGGCCGACCGAAATTCCTCCTGCGCCGTCTGCATCTCCTCCTGCCGGGTGCGGGCCTCGAGCCGGATTTGCACCAGCTCCCGCTCCAGCTTCGCCAACTTCGCCGGGCGCGCACCCGCCTGGGTGGACGGGCCGGCGGATACGGTCGCGGCGGGCACCGGCACCTCGGTGAAGACGATGAGGACCAACCCGTGCAACGGGCCGGCCTCGGCGAGGCGGACCAGGGTGACATCCGCGCCCCGCGGGGACTCGTCGTCGCCCGCGCGCAGGTCACGGACCGTCACGCTTTCCGCCTGCCGCAGCGCCTGCTGGAAGGCGGCGGACAGTTCGTAACGCAGGCTCTCGCGCGCCATCACGAACAGGTTCCAGTTGGCCTTGCCGGCGGCGGGTTCGAGGTATTTTCCGGTCCGCCCGCTCACGTAGAGGAGGTCGCCCCGGTCGTTGACGAGCACGGCGGGCGGCGCGAAACGCTGGAGCACCAATTGGTCCGCCTGCACCTGGAGGCTCGCGGCCGGCAAGGCGGCCGGCCGGACCTCCCCGCCGGGTCCCCGCTGGCCGCCGAAGCCTGCGGGGAAATCCACCGGCGTGGGCGCCCCCACGGGTTCCAGCCGGCGGAAGATCCGGGACTTGCCCCGGGCCGGCGCGAACAGCGCGGAACCATTCCCCACGGTCTCCGCGCTGCCGAGCAGCAGGACGCCGCCGGGCACGAGGCTGTAGTGGAACAGCGGCATCAGCTTCTGCTGCACCTCGGCCGTGAGGTAGATCAGCAGGTTGCGGCAGCTCAGGAAGTCCAGCTTGGTGAAGGGCGGATCCATGACCAGGTTCTGCGGCGCGAAGATGACCATCTCGCGGATCTCCTTCCGCACCCGGTAGCCCTGTTCCTCGCGGACGAAGAATCGTTTCAGCCGGGCCGGCGAGACATCGGCGGCGAGGTTGTCCGGGAAGAGCCCCTGACGGGCCTGGTCAATCGCGTCGCGGTCGAGGTCGGTGGCGAAGATCTGGAGGGCGAAGTTCCCGGCCGGCCGGGCCTGCGCCACCGCCTCGCGGAAAACCATCGCCAGCGAATACGCTTCCTCGCCCGTGGAACAGCCGGCGACCCAGGCCCGCAGCGCGTGGCCGGGCGCGCGCGCGGCCAGCAGGGCGGGCAGGGTTTCGGTGCGCAACTGCTCCCACGTCGCCGGATCGCGGAAGAAGTTCGTCACGCCGATCAGCAGCTCGCGGAAGAGGAGGTCAAGTTCCTGGGAATTTTCCCCGAGGTAACGGACATAGCCCGCCAGGTCGCCCAACTGGTGGATGCCCATGCGGCGCTCGATGCGGCGGAAGAGCGTGTTCCGCTTGTAGGCGGAAAAGTCGTGGCCGGTGTGGGCGCGCAGCAGGATGACGATCTTCTCCAGCGCGCCCAGGGCCTTGTCGTCGACGGCCGCCGCCGGCGGCACGAGCAGTGGTTTCTGCCGGAGATACGCGATGAGCTTGCCCGGCAATTCGTCCGCCGGGGCGACGATGTCCGCCAGGCCGGCGTCAATCGCGCTTCGGGGCATGCCGTCGAACTTGGCGGTGGCCGGCGCCTGGACCAACGCCACGCCGGCCTGCTCCTTGATCGCGCGCAGGCCCAGCGTGCCGTCGGCGCCCATGCCGGAAAGGATCACGCCCACGCCGCGTTCGCGCTGGTCCAAAGCCAGCGACCGGAAGAAGAAGTCAATCGGCAGGCGCAGGCCGCGCGGGGCCGTCGGCACCAGCAGGTGTAACACGCCGTGCAGGACCGACATGTCCTTGTTCGGCGGGATCACGTAGATGCAGCCCGGCCGCACCGGGGTGCGATCCCGGACCTGGATCACCTTCAGGCTGGTTCCCCGCTGGAGCAGCTCCGGGAGGATGCCCTTGTGGGTCGGATCAAGGTGTTGGACGACCACGAACGCCAAGCCGGTGTCCGCCGGCACCTGCCGGAAGAATTGCTCCAGCGCCTCCAGTCCGCCGGCCGAGGCGCCGAGACCTACGATGGGGAAACCAGCTGCGGATTCACCCGCTGTCCCGGCCGGAGGTGCCGCCGGCTTGGGGCGGAGTTTTGTTCGGTTTCCGGTTTTCATGCGTTTACTCGGCAGATCCCAACCGTGATTCGCCAGGTGTCCCTAGGCGCCGTTACGCAAAAGGCTACGCGCTGGGAACACGCGAACCTTCGGGTGGTCTCCGTGGATCCTCGCAGTCCGCGCCCGGGCTGGCGACGGGATTCGGCCCCGGTTTCCGACGATCCCGCCCACCGCAAAGCGAGGTAGCCGCATCCAGGTTCACATCGTTGAAAGGTCCGCCCTGATCTCACAGCCCGCCGCCTCGGCGAAATTGGTTTAAGGGAAGGACGGTATTGGCGGGAACCGCGTCGTGCCTATGGGTGGAACACCCCACTTGACGGCGGTGATCCAGGCGGATTCAGACCCGGCCAGACGGAAATGTTCGGCGGCGAGACGGTGCCATTACCAGATCGGTGGGACTGGTGGAGCATCAACCGGTTCAAGCCGCTGTGTGGGTCGCCGCTATCGGCGACGGCGTGCGGGTCAGGGCCGGTTCCGCGCGCGACACCCACGGCCTGACGTCGCAGGCAGGCGTGATTTCAAGCCAGCGTGACGCCAAGGCGATACCCGCGATGCTTGGCAAGCCTGTTAACGAAGCGGGCGGACATGAAATTGTGGAACTCGTCCCCCAGCAGGCGGAAGTTGCGGCGTTCGGCCCCGAAACGGGCCAGCCGCCGTGGTTCCGTCATTTGGTTCGCCTCCTCAATTCCCGTGCTTTCAGCCTCATCCGATCGGCCAGTTGCCGCGATAAACGGGAGGGGGCGGCGGGTTGCGCCCGGTCGGTCAATCCTCCGCGCGTTCGCCGCTCGGGGCCATTTTCACGATCTTGGGGTCAAACCGGCCCAGGATTTCCACCAGATCACTTTGGGCGGCCATGACCTGTTCGATGTCCTTGTAGACCATTGGCACCTCGTCGAGGCCGGCGCTGAGCAGGTGGACGCCGCGGTCGCGGAGCACCCGGTTGACCTTCTCCCATTCGAAGCATTCGAGCGCCCGTTTGCGGCTCATGACCCGGCCGGCGCCATGTGACGCGGAGGCGAGGGATTCCGGGTTGCCCTTGCCGCGGACCAAGTAGCCCGGCGTGGCCATGGAGCCGGGAATGATGCCGAGGACACCCGCACCGGCCGGGGTGGCGCCCTTGCGGTGGACGACGACCTCGCGTTCGCCGCCGGGCACGGCGTGCCGTTCCTTCCAGGCGAAGTTGTGGTGGTTCTCGACGTCGAGGGCCACTTCGCAGCCGAGATGTTCGGCGATGTGCCGGTGGATCAGCGCGTGATTGGCGGCGGCGTATTGGCCCATCAGTTCCATCGCAGCCCAGTATTCCTGGCCGTCGGCGGAATCGAGCGGCAGCCACGCAAGGTGTTTCAGCTCCTTGGGCAGCGCCGCGTGCCGTTCCAATGCGAGCGCCGAATAATGCTCGCAGACGGCGGCGCCGGTGCCGCGACTGCCGCTGTGGCTGAGCAGAGCGACATATTGGCCGGGAGCGAGTCCCTGGATGGGCTGGTCGGTGGTGAAGGTGCCGAATTCGACGAAGTGATTGCCGCTGCCGCTGGTGCCGAGCTGTTGCCAGGCGCGGTCCTTGTTGGCCTGGGTGATGGGGCTGACGGTCCAGTCGGCATCCATCACCGCATGCTCGCGCCGGTCGTCGAATCGGGCGCCGATGCCGAAGCGGGTTTCGCCCTCGATGGCCTTGACGAGCTTCTCGCGTTTGCGGTCGAGGTCGCGGAGCGGCCAGTCGAGCACGGTCAGCTTCATCCGGCACGCGATGTCCACCCCGACCGCGTAGGGGATCACCGAGTTGTCGGTGGCCAGCACCCCGCCGATGGGCAGGCCGTAGCCGACGTGGGCATCGGGCATGAGGGCGCCGGCGACGCTGACGGGCAATTGGCAGGCGCGGGCCATTTGGTTCAGGGCCTCGGGTTCGAGGTTGGCACCCCATTGGCGCCATTGGGCCTTGGCCTCTTGGATGGCCCTCGGCGAACGGAGCAGGGCTGCGGCAAAGGCGCCCCGCAGCGGGTCGTCCACAAAGCGGTCTGGCTGCCGAATGACGGCCTCGAGGTCCGCGCCGAGGGCGGTCTTGTCGAGTCCCTTGAGAATGTAGCGGGTCAGGTATTCGAGTCCCCGGCGCATGGCTTCACCGGGCGGGACGCCGAGCCGGATGAGGTCCTTTTGGTTCACGGACGCAACGGTTTACTAAAGCGGGCGGTGGGTCGAACCGATAAACGGGTAGACCGTGCCGGGCGGCCAGACGAAGTAACCAAGTTTGGTATCTGTGCCCGGAGGCGTTAATCCGCTTTAACAATGAGCAGTTATGACGAGCAACACGAGCGCCGCGATGAACCAGTTCCTCACCGGCTCCAACCCGACGTCCCACACGGAACGTCAGGCGGGGTGGCTGCGGGGTTTCGTGGTGGTCGGCGTCATGACGTTGCTGGTGCTCGGCATGAATCCGGACGGCGGCCGGCACATTCCGGTCAGCGCCCTCGAGACCAACGCGAAGCTCATTCTGGCGGTCGGCATCGGGATGGTCTGCGCGGGCCGCTTCATGGCCCGGCGGGCACCCGCGATGCAGACTGCCTAAGCAGTTCCCCCTTCCCAATCGGCGGCGGCACCGCCTTCCGCGGGGATCCCCTCCCCCAACTCCTCCTTTGGTGCCCGCCGCCGTTTTCTTTTTCCCACCCGTCCGGTTTGGGCTATACGCCTCTCAGCAGCCGGCTGAAGCGTTCAAGGCCGACCGTCGACTAACCGCACCCCAAATTCATGGATACCCCCAAACCTTCGCTGCTGCATCTCGGTGAAATGTCCATCGCGATCATCGATGACGATCCGTTGATCTGCGAGATGGTCGGAGGATTTTTCACGGACAAAGCCAAATTTTCCCAGGTCCTGACGTTTCAGGATGCGAAATCCGCCTTTGGTCCGTTGGCCCGCCGGCACGTGGACGTGGCGTTGATTGACCTTTATCTGCAGGGGGATTCCGGCCTGCACTGCATCCGGCGCCTGGCCAAGAACCGCAACGCCAGCCTAGTCATCGCCTACACCAGCAGCGAGGAGCGCAAGATGATAGAACGCGCCCTCCAGGAAGGCGCCCGCGGCTATCTGCTCAAGTCGGAAAAATTGCCGGTGGTCCTGGACAAGATCCAGCGGGCCATGGCGGGTGAACCGGCGCTTTCGGCGGCGGTCACCAACCAGCTCATTGACCGCTTGGTCGCCCAGGGGCCCAACCGCGCCCGCTTGCAGGAACTGACGTCCCAGGAGAACCGAGTGCTGGCGCTGACCGCCGATGGGCTCGCCTGCAAGGCGGTCGCGGAGAAGCTCGGACTGAGCGTCAACACAGTCTACCTCTACAACAAGCGCATCCTCAAGAAGCTCGGCGTCGCGACCCGACTGGCCGCGGTGCAGGTTTTCCGCGAAGCGCAAGCCGCCGGTGCCGAGTAGCGGCCGGCGCGTGCATCCCATGCTCCCTGACGACATTCGCAGCAGCTTGGAAAGCCTGGCCGAAGAGCTGGGGACAACGACCGTCGCGCGAGGTTTGCTCACGCTGACCCGCGATCTGCCCCTCCAAGTGGCGGAAATGCGCAGCCGAGCCGGCCTCAAGGACCAAGGGGAGTTCAAGCGACTGGCCCACAATCTCAAGGGCCGTTGTGGCATGCTCCGATTGCAAACGTTGCGCGACACGGCCTACGCCTTGGAATTGGCCAGCCAAGAACCGGCGCCCACACGCCGACTGGAGTTGCTGGTCGAACTGGAGCAGAAGGCCCAAGCCCTGACACCAGGGTTGCAGCGGCTTCAAGCCGACTTGGGTGCGCGTGCGGAATAGTCGCATTGTCCGGTTGGGACCGATTGATCCGCGGTTTTCACCCGCCGCCTTGACAAGAAGAACACCTGGGCTTTGTCGCGCTTCGTTTCCCGTCGAGTTGCCGGCTGTCGTAAGCGGTGGATTTGGGGAAAACAGGCCTGTTTTGGCCGAAAAATCGGGCGACCGATACGGAAACTCCGAACGGTTCGGCAATTCTCCGGGACAACTTTAGCCGGCGACCCGTTGCGGTTGGCGGGCCTAAACTTCGTTGGGGGCGTCGTTTTTGAGAAAATGGGCCTAATTTCAACAATTGCGGTGGATTTCGTGGTTATTCCGGGCACTTACTTTTGGGTAGCTCGTCAGGTGTCATAACCACGGTTGGCAACTGGTTGGAGGGGCGATGCGCGGGAAGGGTGCAATCGCTATGAAGACCAAGGATTCGGTCAAGACCACCAAGGACTGGTTTGGACCTCTCACCACTGCGCTCGCTCTCACCACCTACGCCACCTCCGCCCAGACGCCATTGGACACGGCCCTCGATGTCCAGGTTACGGCGGCCACGACCTCGCCGGTCATTTCGTTGAACTGGCCGGCGATCACGGGCCGGCGTGATCCGGTCTACGTCACCCGCACTGAGCTGACGGCGACCGGCCGCGGCACTGCCAAGAACTTTACGCTGTCGACAAATGCCACTTTTCTGGCCGACACGAATGCGGTTCTCGGGAGGCGTTACGAATACTTGGTGAGTCAACGCTACTTCAATGGTGCCGGGACCTCCATCACCCGCAAGGTTCAGGTCGCCGCCGGAGCCGAACTCCCGCTGGTTGAGAATCGGGGCCGGGTCCTCATGCTGGTCGATTCCAGCATGGCTTCGTCGCTGACCAATGAACTTGGTGCGTTTGCGGCCGACCTGACCCTTGATGGTTGGACCGTGGTGCGGCGGGATGTCGCACGGATGGCAGTCGCGCCTGATGATAATTCGACCGGCGCCGCTACGGCCCGCATCGCCGAATTGGCTGCCGTTCGCGGCGAGGTGGTCGGGTTCTACAATGCCGATCCCACCAACAGTCGGGCGGTGGTAATCCTTGGTCGGGTGCCCGTGCCCTATAGCGGCCGGGTCATGCCCGATGGCCATACCGATCACCGCGGCGCCTGGCCGACCGACATGTATTATGGGGACGTCAACGGAAGCTGGACCGACAGTTCCCTCAACTGGGCCGTGGGCGGGAGGCTCAATAATGTCCCGGGCGACGGAAAGTTGGACCAAAGCCAAGCCCCATCGGCCTTGGAATTGGAGGTCGGCCGGATTGACTTTGCGGGATTGCCCAGCCAGTCGAAGTCAGAAGTGGAACTCCTGCGCCAATACTTGGTCCGGAATCATGCATATAGGAATGGATTGGCCCCGTTCAACCAACTCCGGCGCGAAGTGTTGGTGGATGACAATTTCGGTTACTTTAACGGAGAGGCGTTTTCCGCAGTAGGCTGGAACATCGGAACGGCCGTCGTCGGACGGGGCAATGCCCGCGCGGGGAAATGGTTTGCCGAACTGAATGGTGCTCCCGTGCTGTTCGGATACGGGTGCGGTGGTGGCAACTACGTCAGCGCCGCTGGTGTCGGGGGCTCGGGCGATTTTGCCACCCGGACCAGCCGGGCGGTGTTCAATGGCCTCTTCGGCAGCTATTTCGGCGATTGGAATGTCAACGATGGGTTCCTTCGGTCGAGCCTCGGCGGCCCTGCGGAATCTACGGGCCTCGCCTCATTCTGGGTCAACCGGCCGGACTGGGATTTCAGCGGCACTTCGCTGGGTGCCACGATTGGCTCAACCCTGCGTTACAGCTCGGATCGGAGCATTCATCGCGGCGTGCTGGGTGATCCGACCTTACGCATTCAGCATCGCCCGGGAGTGACGGGCCTGGAGGCGACCCCAACCGCGGACGGCCTGTTGTTGACGTGGAACGCGTTGGGCCTCGGAGAAATCGGCTACCATGTGTATCGCACTGACGCGGCCGGGGTAACCACCCGACTGACTGGCGGCGCCGTGTCCGTCGGGTCTCCGGCGGGTTCGCCGATCAGTGACACCAGTTACTTGAACACCGGGGTCGCCGCCGGGTCGGAGTTCACCTTCGCAGTCCGCCCGGTTTTCCGGGAAACGACCCTTGGTGGCGCCTATCATGACTTGGGCCTGGCTGCCAAAGTCGCTGCCAATCAACCTGGCGCCCGGCTTGCAGTGGAATCGGTGGTCAGCCGCCGCAATCATCCGACCGGTCCGGTCGACGTGGTCTTGGATGGTTCGAAAACGGAGTCCCGCATGGCTGACGGCAACCTCCGTCTGGTGGTCCGGTTCAACCAAACTGTCACCGCCTATAACCTGAGTATTTCCGGGACGGCCAATGTTGTTTCGCAGACGGTTTCGGGCAATGAGCTTTCGATCCAACTGAGCCAAGTTGCCAATCGCCAATCCCTGCGGATCAATCTTAGCGGAGTGAGAGGGGTCAATTGGTCGCTTGACGAGGCGTTCAGCCTTCCCGTGCGAGTTTTGTTCGGTGACGTGGACCAAAACGGTTCAGTTGAGACTGCCGATGCGATCCGGTTGGCGACCGTCATCAATGTCAATCGTGGCCAGGCCGTCGGCTCTGTCCGGCCGTGCGACCTGAACACCGACGGCAGGTTGAATGCAAACGACTTGACGCTAGTCCTCCGGCAACGTGGTCAGCGTCTCAACTGAGCAGCGATGAAACCAACGGGCAATCCAACCTCAACGCTTCGCTGCCATGTCACACCATATCTCGCTCCCGCTGTCGAACGGCCTCGCAGTTTTGCCGCCGACCGCTAGCCTCCGCTCCGCCGCCCTCGTCGGTTCCGCCGCCGCCGGCCAGCCGGTTCCGCACCTCATGCCCCAGTCGTTTCACGCCACCGACCTGACCACGCTGCTGATCGCAGCGCTGGGACGCCTCAAGGCGTCCTTGGGTGGACGTGTGACGTTTGAACTGGATGTCGAACCGGAATTGCCCCGCGTCGGGATGGAAGCCGCCACCATCGAGGACATCCTCGTGAAGGTTGCCGCCTCCCTGACCCGCCTGACACCGGATCGGCCCACGGTCTTGAGCCTCGGGCTGGGCCTGCGTGAATTCGACGCCGCCGCCTTGGCGGAAAACCGCACTGCCCGCGTCCTGGCGCCCGGGCTGTATCTCACCCTCCAGGTGTCCAGCCGTCCCGACGTTCAAGCGTCCGAGCCGCCGACTACCAGTCCCGACCTGGCCCATGCCTTGCCCGGACTCGAGGTCCACGGCGCGGGCCTCCTGGTCACGCCCACGCCCTCCGGGCTCGCGGTGCGGATGCTTTTCCCGCCGCTCGCCAAGGATGCCGAACCGATTACCTGCGGCGCTGCCCAGTGGTCGCCGGATAGCCGCCGGGTGTTGCTGGCCGATGACGACGAAGCCGTCCGCCTGATTGCCGCCCGTGTCCTGCAGTTGCTGAAATTCGAAGTGACGGTTGCCGTCGACGGCGAAGACGCCCTGCGGGTGTTTGAAAGTTCCCCGGTGCCGTTCCGGGCGGTGATGCTCGACATCGCCATGCCCAATCTCGACGGCATCAGCGCGGCCCAGGAGATCCGGAAGATCTGTCCGACCCAGCCGATCCTGTTCATCTCCGGTGACGCTTCGGAAGAGGTCACTCGCCGGCTCCCGGCCGGCCTTACCGCCGGGGTCATCCAGAAGCCGTTCTCCGCCGCCGGAATCCGGACCACCTTGGAACAATGCGTCGTGAATCAGGCGAGCTGAATGCCGAGTCGAAGTGCGGTCCGGCTGCCTAGGCGAATCGACTCGCCGGCCAGCCGGGTGGCCAACGGGAAGCCGAGCTAGTATTGCCGGCCTCAATGTTGGCATCGGAATTACCTGCGTTGTCAGCCTAGGCAAGGCAACGCACCGTGGTCGCGAACTGGAATTATCCGACCATGATTACGCTGCTCTTTCTCCTGCTCATCGGGGTGGTCTGCTGGTGGCTCAACCGGGAACGCTCCTTGGTTCGCTCGCTGGAGGAACTCCGCTGGCGCCAAACCCGCGTTGAGTCGGAATTGGCCGCTTTGCGACGTGAAGCGTCAACCACGCCGAATCCCATCAGCCAACCGGAGGATGTCGGCGCGCCGATCACGCCTCCGCCCATGTCGGTGCCAGTCCTCGCCGTTCCCCCGCCACCGGCTCCGATTCCGCCGCCGCTGCCTCCTGCTCCGCGGTTTACGCCCCCTTCCGTTCCGGAACTCCCGCCCGTTCCTCCGGCCACCAGCCGGCCAATGGTCCCGCCTCCGCCCCCGCCCACGTTGAAGCCGGCGTTTAACTGGGAACAGTTTGTCGGGGTCAAGTTGGTGGCCTGGCTGGCCGGCCTCGCGCTGTTCCTCGCCGCTGCCTTTGGGCTCAAGTATTCCTTCGAGCAAAACCTGATTCCGCCGGTTGTGCGCGCGGGCGCCGGATTTGTCCTCGGGGCGGGCCTGCTGGTCGCCGGGGTTGTGCTGCGGCGACGTGAATATGCCGTCACCGCCCAAACCTTGGCCGCGACCGGTGTGGTGATCCTGTATGCCGTCACGTTCGCGTGCCGCAGCCTGTTCCATTTCGAGGCCTTCGGTCCGGGGCTGACGTTCGCGGTGATGACCTTGGTGACGGCGGTCGCGTTCGGGCTGGCAGTGCGAATGGACGCCCAGGTCGTGGCCGTGTTGGGCATGCTGGGCGGGTTTCTGACGCCAATACTGGTGTCAACCGGCGAGAACAATCCGGTCGGCCTCTTTGGCTACCTTGCAATCCTTGCCCTCGGCCTGCTGGCAGTCGTGTGGCGCAAGCGCTGGGATTACCTGTCGCTCGCGGCGGCCCTCGGCACCGCGGCGATGCAGTTCGGCTGGTTCCTCAAGTTCTACTCGCCGGACCAAGTCGGCGTGCTCCAGGTCGTGTTGCCGGGATTCATTGCCGTGTTTGGCGCTGCTTTTGCGGTTTCCGTGAAGCGGGACTGGGCCAACCCGTTCCTCACTTTCGCCGCCGCCCTCCTGCCGATGGTTACCCTCGGCGTGGGCTTTGAACTGGTCACCGCGCGGGAACTGGCGGCGTTGCCGGGGCGGGTGTTTTGGATCCTCTTCGCGGCAGATGTCGCACTCCTCAGCATGGTGGTGCTCCGGCCGTCCCTGCGGGCGCTGGAAAGCTTGGGCGGTGGCGCGATGTTCCTGCTGCTCGGTGTCTGGCACGGTTTCCAGTTGGACTCGGCGCGATTGCCTTGGGCCCTGGGTCTCACTGTCGGCTTTGCCGTGCTGCACACGGCCTTCCCGCTCGCGCTCCGTCGGCTCCGGCCAACCGAACTGGCCCCCGCGCCCGTCTGGTCGCAATTCTTCCCCGCGCTGGCGCTGATGCTGGTGCTGATCCCCCTGTTGAAGTCGTTGCCCGTGGGGCCACTATTCTGGGTGACGATCGTGCTGGTGGATTTGCTGGCAGTGGTGCTGGCCCTGCTTTCGGGGGCGTTGCTGGGTTTGGTTGCCGTGGTGGTCCTCACGTTCGCGTTGGCCGGCGTTTGGCTGAACTTCGGCGTGCACGAACTCGCCGACACGGCGGAATCCCTTTTCGTCATCGGCGGCTTCGGAGTCTTCCTGGCCGCCGCCGGGGCCTTGGTCACCCGCCAGTTGGGCCTCAGCCCGGCGACCGGCGAGGGGGATCCCCGACTGCGGGCCGCCGCGCCGGTGCTGTCAGCCACGCTGCCGTTCCTGTTGCTGATCCTGCTCGTGCAACGCCTGCATCCCGCCAACCCGTCCGCCGTCTTTGGGGTCGCTGCGGTCCTGTGCTTGGTCCTGCTGGCGCTGGTGCGTTGGACGGGCTTTACCTCGTTGCTGCTGGCCGGATTGGGCGCCACCGGTCTGCTGCAGTGGTCGTGGCTCGCTTCATCGTTTCGGCCCGAAGAAGGAGCGGCGGTTCCGCTGCTCTGGCTGGCACTGTTCACCGGATTGTTTGCCGGCTTTCCGTTCCTGTTCCAAAGCCGGCTGCAGGAACGGCGCATTCCTTGGGCCGTCTCGGCCCTCGCCGGGGTCATCCACTTCCCGTTGGCCTATAGCCTCGTCAAACAGGCGTTGCCGTCTGTGCCGCTGGGGCTGGTGCCGGCCATCTTCGCGATCCTGCCCTTTGCCGCCTTGGCGTGGCTGGCGCGTTCCTTGCCAAAGGAATCGCCTGTCCGGTTGGCGCACCTGGCTTGGTTTGGCGGCGTCGGATTGTTGTTCGTCACGCTGATCTTCCCAGTCCAATTCGAGCGCCAGTGGATCACGCTGGGTTGGGCGTTTGAAGGCGTGGCTTTGTGCTGGCTGTTCCATCGACTGCCACATCCGGGCTTGCGTGCGACCGGCGTCGGCTTGCTGGTGGCCGCATTTGTCCGCCTCGCCCTGAACCCGGCGGTGCTCAGCTATCATCCGCCCTCCGGCACGCCGCTCCTGAACTGGTATCTTTACGCCTACGGCTTGGCGAGTGTCGCCCTCTTCGTTGGAGCCCGCCTGCTGGCTCCGCCCCGCGAACGCGTGTTCGGCAACAACGTCCAGCCCATTCTCTACACGCTGGGAACGATCCTGACCTTCCTCTTGGTCAACTTGGAGATCGCCGACTACTTCGCGACCGGCGCCACGCTGACCTTTGAGTTCTCGGGGAACTTCGCCCGGGACCTGGCCTACACCATTGCCTGGGCGCTGTTCGCGCTGGGTCTGATCGTCGTCGGAGTGGCGAAGCGGGTTCGCTCCGTCCGCTATGCCGGGCTCGGCTTGCTGGGCGTGGTCGTGCTCAAACTTTTCCTGCACGACCTGGCAAACCTCAGCCAGCTTTACCGCATCATTGCCTTTGCCGGGGTGGCGGTCATCGCCTTGGCGGCCTCGGTCCTGTATCAGCGGTTTCTGGCCGGGAATGGGGCCAAACCTGCCGGCGACTAGGCCGCGGCCGCCCCGAAAAGCGACCTCAGCCGGCCCGGCGCCGAACTGCCCGCCAAACCAGAGGCAGGCCCAACAGGGAGGCGGCCACTCCGGTTCCGGCTTCCGGGACGGCGACCGCCTCAAGGTTGACCGCGTCGATGATGGCGGGGTTCCCGATCCGCGACGCAAAGGTCACGGTGGTGGTCGCCGGGTCGCCTGAGCCGGGCAGGGTGAAGTTGAGGCCGCGAAGTATCCAGTCGCCGGCGCCGCCATTGCTCACGTTGCCCGAGTCAAAGGACTGGGACACGGAGAACGCGCCCGAACTGACCGTGACCTGGACCCAGCCGGAACCGTTTTCCCACGAATTGGGAAAATCTGTCTGCGCAAACGTCAGCCGATACGCCAATCCGCCCGTAAGCCCGACTGTCTGGGAAATCGCCCCGGCGTAGAGCGGATAGGAATCCGAAATGTAAAGGTATTGGCCCCCGTCGTGGGCGGTGTTCCAGGTGTTGTTGCCAGCGTCGAGGTAGCCGGTGCCCATCAGGTCCACATGATAGGTGCCCGTGGCGTTCCACGCGCCGATCGAGGCGGGCACGGCCGGATTATCGTAACGCAGCCTGGGGTTCGCATTCGAGAACACGTCCGGGATGGCAGGCGACCGCGGTTCAAAGCTGCCGTCGAGCAACAGATTGCCGTGGACGGCGATGGGAACCAAAAAACTGGCGGCGAGAGCGATCTTCATGCGGGTCATTCCTCCTTTGCGGCTTGGGAGCAAGCCTTTGGTCCGCGTCGCAGTCAAGCCGCTGGGCGAAGCCCAAACAGGTTACCGCCAGTTCAAAACTCTTTCGGGCGTTCCTCGGTCCAGTATGGCCAGAGGCGACAATCAGACGCTCGTCACCGTCGGATGCACGTAGGGCGCGCGATACGGCCGGGCGAGCAGGGCGTTGGCTTCGGCGTCGCCAACCACTTCGTGTTTCACCGGATCCCACTTCAGCGTGCGGCCGAGCTTCATCGAGAGGTTGGCAACGATGCACGAGGCGCTGGAGATGTGGCCCTGCTCGATGTCGGCGACCGGTTTCGCGCGGGTCTCGATGCAGTCGAGCAAGTTCTTCATGTGGCCGCGGATCGCGGGCGCGACGTGCTTCTCCAAATCCTTCTCCACGTTGTCCTCGGGATACTTGTCCAACTCCATGAGCTGATCCTTGTGGATGACCGGGCCGCCGTCGCGAGGGATGAAGTCGTAGCGGAACACGCTGCACTTAAGCGTGCCCTTTTCGCCGTGAATGATGCCTGCCCACGGATAGTCGGGGTCGGGCATCTGGCCCCAGGTGCGGTGGTTCCAGGTGACCTGGAATTGGTCGAAGTCGAACGTCGCCGTCTGCGTGTCGGTGATGTTCGCGCGGCCTTTCTTGTCGTTCAGGATGCCGCCCCAGGAGGTGATGGACTTGGGCCAGCCGAGGCCGAGCAGCCAGCGGGTCATGTCGAGCATGTGGACGCACATGTCACCGACGATGCCGTTACCGTATTCCATGTAAGCCCGCCAACCACGCGGGTGGACGATCTTGTTGTAGGGCATCATCGGTGCGGGCCCGACCCAGTTCTCGTAGTCGAGCCACTCGGGCGGCGCGGTGTCGGGCGCGGACTGGAGCGTGTCGCGGTTGCGCATGTGCCAGTAGCAGTTCACGTCGACGCTGATGATCTTGCCGAGTCGGCCGGAGTCGATGAACTCGCGCTTGGCTTCGATGAGGTGCGGCGTGCTGCGGCGCTGCGTGCCGATCTGCACGACCCGGCCGTATTTCCGGGCGGCCGCCAGCATCGCGTGGCTCTCGACGACGTCCACGCCGGTGGGCTTCTGACAGTAGAGGTCCGCGCCGGATTTGCAGGCCTCAATCATCGGCAACGCGTGCCAGTGGTCCGGCGTGGCGATGAGGCAGATATCGAGATCCTTTTCCGCGAGCATCTTCCGGTAGTCGGAGTAGGTGCGCGGGCGCTTGCCGGACTTGTTCTTCTGCTTGCAGGTGTCGGCGCAGTCATCCAGCAGGCGTTTGTCCACGTCGCACAGCGAGACCACTTCGATGGGGGCAACCTGATACAGGCGGAACAGGTCGCTCTTGCCATACCAGCCGGTGCCGATGAGGCCGACCCGCTTCGGCTTCGCCTCGGCGGCAAAGGTGGTGGGGACGTAGGTGGCGGCGGCGCTGAACGCGAGCGCGGCGGAGCCCTGCTGGAGGAAATCGCGGCGAGTCATGCGCAGGAATTAGACTGGGCACCGCCGAGATACAAGCCTGCCGGCGGCGATTGGTGCGCAATCGTGTGGGGTCGCCGTCGCCTCCCGTGGCGGTCCGGCAAAACTGACCTCTCGCGCACCCTGCCTTGGAACGTCGCCTTGACGGTGAAGGGGCCGCGTGGCAAGCCATGCCGCGTCCCGCTCAGAAACTACACTCCAATGAAACACCTGCCCCTAATCCTTGCCTTGGTCGCAGCTACCGGCCTCGCCCATGCCACCGTCTTCCAGTTCACGGCCACACTGGACGGTCCCTCCGAAGCCCCGGCGAATGCTTCGCCGGGCACGGGCACCGCGACGTTCAGCTATGACTCGGTGCTGAAGACCTTCTCGATCGACACCACGTTCTCCGGTCTGACCGGCATCACGACGGCTGCCCACATCCACGCGCCCACCGCGGTGGCGGGAACCGCGACCGCGGGCGTCGCCACCCAAACACCTTCCTTCACCGGCTTTCCTACGGGCGTCACGAGCGGCACCTACAGCCAGACGTTCGACCTGAGCCTAACCTCAAGCTTCAGCAGCACGTTCGTCAGTAACAACGGCGGGACGGCTGCTGGCGCTGAAGCCGCGTTCATCAGCGCCATCAATGCCGGCAAGGCGTATCTCAACATCCACACGTCCACGTTTGGCGGCGGGGAAATCCGTGGATTCCTGACTCCGGTGCCGGAGCCGGGTGAGACGAGTGTCGTGGTCGGGGCACTGGTAGCCGGTTTCGCCGCCTTCCGTCGCTACCGCAAGACGGCATAACTGCCGCAGGCGCATTGACTCATGGCCCGGGTTGGCGAGATGCCGCCCGGGCCATTTGGTTTCCCCACGATGCTCAGAAAGCACAAGTCACCGTCGCGTTGAGTCGGAAGTCGGGCACGTTTTGGAATCCGCGGGCCGTGGCCAGCACCGGCAGGTCCGCTCCGGTCAGGATGCTGAGCCGGGTTTTCCAGGTGAAGCCCACCTGGGGGCCCAGGTAGGCGATCGTGGCTCCGGTGTGGACCGATTCCCGCCCCCGGAATCGGTCCGCGCCGCGGGTATCGTAGGTGCCAGCCAACTGGAGGCTCACGGTGTAATTCTTGTCCAACCAGAGAAACGCCCCCGGTCCGCCGGAAATGATCAGCTCACTGGCGAATTCGTAGTCCCCGGCGCCCTCGCTGCGCAGGTAGTATTGGGCCTGGAGATTCAGGAAGACCCGCTGCCAGCGCAGCGTGCCGGCGATCCCGACGATACCGTCCACCGATCCCGAGCCCAGCGTGATGTCATGCACGTGGACGCCGCTGACGATGTTGCCGAGGGCGTCGTGCTGGTGCCCCGGTCCCACGATCGCCTCATAGCGGTCAATGGACTGTTCCAGTTCATCCAGCCGCCCACTGGCGCCTGTGGGCAATTTGACGCCCCCGAGCAGATTGACCGTCGCGCCCCATTCCATGTCGGAGCGTTCCAGGATCTGCCATCGGCCCACGAGCGCGAGGTCGCCCAGCCCGAAATCGCTGCCGTCCCGCACCGTCGGATTCACCCCGTCGCGGAGTTCCGCGAACCGGTAGCGCAGGTGGACCAACGGCAGGTTGGCGCTGACACCAAAATCCTCCGCGAAGTTCCAGCCCGCGACCACGTGTGTCATCGAACGATCCAGCCAATCGCGGTTCGCCCGGTGGAATTCGGTGCCGTTGAACTGTTCGGTGCCCAGGCGAGTGAACTGTTCCGCCACCGTGACGGTCCAGCCGTTCGAGTATTCGCCCCGCGCGTCCGCGGCGCGATAGATGGCGCACAGGTCGCAGGCCAGCGCGGGTCCCGCAGTGGCCAGAAGCAACGCGACGATGCCGGAGGATTTGTCGGGGGGAGGGGGCATGGGAACGTCAGGGTTCGGCGATCAGGCGATAGAAGCGGACCGGGCTGTTGGTCTCCGGGTCGAGGACGATGTAATGATTCGCGAACGGGAAGGGCTCGGCGACGTAGAGCGTCTTCCACGCCTTGGCCCCCGCCGCGCCTTCGGGCGGCTCGGAACTGGCCTGCAATTCGTATCGACGGTTTTCTTCGGTGTCGAAATGCACCAGGAACCCACCCGGAGGAAATGGCTCCAGCAGGTAAAACGTCGGCGGCGCCGCTTGGCTGGCCCAGACGACGCCGGCCAATCCGACCGCGATGGGACGCCAGGGGACTGGAGGCCGGCTGCGCTGGGGAGGGAAGACTTCGATGGCGCCGGATGGGAGCGTTCCAACTGCTGGAAATCAAGCCGTCACCGCGGCGGCGGGGAATCACTCCGCCATCTTCCGGTCGACCAGCACTTCCAGGTCGAGCTTCACCGGCTTGCCCAACTCCTCCTTCAGGCGGCGGCGGGCGAACTGGCGGATCTGCTTAATGCGGGCGCCGCCCTGGCCGATGAGCATCGCCTTGTAGCGTTCGTTGGACGCGATGATCGTGGCATTGATCTCAAACTCGGGCAGACCAAGGGGGTCCTTCACTTCCTTGAAGGAATCGAGCTCCACCATCGTGCGGTAGGGGATCTCGTCGCCCATCTGGAGATAGATTTGTTCCCGGATCAGTTCGCCGATCTGGAACTCGCGGGTCGTGTTGGTGGTGTCCGTTTCCCCGTAGAGCGGGGGGCCGAAGGGCAGCCGTTGCAGGATGATCTCCAGCAGCGCGTCGAGCCCCTGCTTCATCAGCCCGGAAACCTCCGCCAGTGCGTCGTAGCCCCGCGCGGCTTCCAGCCAAAATTCGCGATGCGGCCGTTCCTCGTAGGGCAGGTCCGCCTTGTTGATCACGAGGACCCGCGGTTGGCCGACCTTGGCCAGGACTTCCCGGACCATTTCGTCCTCCTCGCCGATCTCCCGCGACGGGTCCACGACATGGAGGACGACGTCGATGCCGCTCAGCGCCTTCCGCGCCCGCTGGTGCAATTGGTCCACTAGGCTGCTCTTGTGCGTCTTGAAAAAGCCCGGCGTGTCCACGAACACGATCTGCCCCTCGGGCCGGTGCACGACGCCTTGGACCGGATCACGCGTGGTCTGGGGCTTCGGGGTGACGATGGAAACCTTGCGCCCGACCATCGCGTTCAGGAGCGTGGATTTGCCCACGTTGGTCCGGCCGATGAGCGCCGCGAGGCCCGAGCGGTAGTCGGGTCGCGGAAGTTGGATCAGAGCGTCTGCCATGTCGGCCGACGGTAGGCACGTAGGCACGGTTGACCAATGACCAATTTGCGGTGCCGTCATGGCGCCGGGGCGGTTGACGCCTTGACGTATCGAACACGGCTCCCGTTCACTGCGTCCGTTCCCGCCATGAAACTGCGCAACTTCCTCGCCGCCCTCTCCTTGGCTTCCGCCATCCTCCTGCCCGTTCACGCCGCCGATGGCGCGTGGGACGACTTGCTGGCGGGCAATTCCACCGCCAAGTGGCGCGGCTTCAAGCAGTCTGACTTTCCCGCCAAGGGCTGGTCTATCGACGGCGGCACGCTGCATTTCGCCAAGGGCAGCGGGGGCGGGGACCTCGTCACGCGGGAGGAATATGCGAACTTCGAGCTGGAGTTCGACTGGAAGGTCACCGTCGGCGCCAACAGCGGCGTGATGTATCGGGTGAAGGAAGGATTCGACGCCCCGTGGCATACCGGCCCGGAATACCAGGTGCTTGACGACGCCCAGCACGGCGACGGCAAGAATCCCAAGACCAGCGCATCGGCCCTCTACGCGCTCATCGCCGCCAACGCCGCCAAGGCCACCAAACCAGTCGGCGAATGGAATTCCGGCCGGATCGTGCTCCGTGGCTCGAAGCTGGAGCACTGGCTCAACGGCCAGCAAGTCGTTGCCACAGACTTAGCATCGCCCGAATTCGCCAAGCTGGTCGCCGGTTCCAAGTTCAAGGACATGCCGCGCTTCGCGAAGGAAGCCAGCGGCCACATCTGCCTCCAGGATCACGGCGACGAGGTCTGGTATCGCAACGTCCGGATTCGTCGGCTGGAGTCCAAGTAAGCTTTCCGAACAGCGCCCGCCGGTCATCCTTCCCGCCATGAACCTCCTCACCCGCCTCGGTTCCCTGCTGGTCCTCTGCGCCTTGCCCCTGTTCGCCGCCGATCCGGACGACGACAAGGGGGACAAGAAGTCCGCCGATTGGACGCCGCTCTTCGACGGCAAGACCACCGCCGGCTGGCGCGGCTTCGGCAAGGAGACCTTCCCGGACAAAGGCTGGACCGTGGAGGATGGCTGGCTGCGTCACACCGCCAAGGCCGGCGGCGGCGACGTCATCACGGAAAAGAAGTTCACCGACTTCGAACTGCGCTTCCAATGGAAGGTTGGCGCCGGGGCCAACAGCGGCGTGAAGTATTTCATCGATGAGGCCCGGAAGGCGCCCATCGGCCACGAATACCAACTCATCGACGACGCGGCGCACCCCGACGCCAAGGTCGGTCCCAAGCGGCAGACGGCGGCCCTTTATGACACCCTGCCCGCGACCAAGCCGAAGGTGAAACCCGCCGGCGAAATCAACCGCACCCGCATCGTAGTGAAGGGCAACAAGGTCCAGCACTGGCTCAACGGCGACAAGGTGCTGAGCTACGAGCTCGGGTCGCCCGAACTCGCCGCCGCCAAGGCTGCCAGCAAATTCAAGGACGAGGCGAAGTGGGGCACCAAGTTTGCCACACCCATTCTCCTCCAGGACCACGGCGACGACGTCTGGTTCCGGAACATCCGCGTCCGGGAGCTGAAATAGGCTCCGGCATGCGGGTCCGAACCAGCGTGGTCATTGGCAAGCCGGCAGCGATGCTCTGGCCGCTGCTTTGCGATTCCCGAATGGATCCGAGAATCCCCTGCCTCTTCCGGTTGGGCATTCCCAAGCCGGTGGAATGCCGACTGCCCGACGGTGAAGGGCGGGCCGGCGCACGCCGGGAATGTGTGTCCCAGCGCGGCGTGGTGAATCAGCGCATCACCGCCTGGGAACCTGCCCGCCTCCTGCAGTTCCACATGGAGGACACGAACCTCCATTTCCGCCCCTGCGTTTCGTCCCTGCGGGAAGAGTTCCTCCTGGAACCGCTGGATGCGGACCGCACCCGGCTGACCCGCACGACGGACCTCGCAACGACCGGCGCCTTTCCGTGGGCGAAAGCCATGATCATGGCCGTGGGCCTGAAGTTTGTTCACCGGTATGTCTTCCACAACTGGGCACGTCCCGGGAACGGTCGCTAATCCCCCCTGGAGAAGATCGCTGAGCTTGGTTCGGCCCGCGGCATTTTGTCGCCGTCCGGCGGGATTGCGGTCGGCGCGGGCTTCGGATTCTCTTGGGCGATGAAAATCACCCCTGCGATCTGTGTGGCCGGGTTGGTCCTCGTCGGTTGCGCCACCCAGCGTCCGGTGGCGATCATCGAACCGACGGTGGTGGAAGCCGCCTGCGGCGAATGCCTTTTCGGGCTCAAGGGCAAGGATTGCGACTTGGCCGTGCGGATTAACGGCCGCAGCTACTTCGTGGACGGCGCGCACCTCGACGGCCATGGCGACGCCCACGCGGCGGACGGGATGTGCCAGGTCATTCGCCGGGCGCGTGTGACCGGCGAGGTGAAGCGCGGACGGTTTGTCGCGGCGAGCTTCGAGCTGCTGCCGGCCGGCAGCAGGTGATCGTTCGCTCCTAGGTAGCCGCCGAATCAGAAGGCGCCGGTTTCTGGGCCTTGAGCCGCTGCCGTTCGGCCGCCTTCGCGAACGGCCAATAGACCGCCATCGCGATGACGATGGACACCGCGCCCCAGACGGCCGCCTTCCAGTCGCCACCGGTCACGAGGTAGTGGCCGATGATGGGTGGAGTCGTCCACGGCACGTTCACGAACGGCTTCTGGATCACGCCCCACTGGATCAGCAGGAAGCTGCCCGCGGTGAGCAGCAGCGCGTTGAGGATGTAGGGCACCATCAGGATCGGATTCAGCACGATGGGGAATCCGAAGAAGATGGGCTCGTTGATCTGGAAAATCTGCGTGGGCAACGACAGCCGGGCGACCTTGCGATAGCCGGGTTCCTTCGAGTTCAGCATCACCAGCGCGAGCGCGATGGTGGCACCGGTGCCACCCACGTTGACGAATGATGTGAAGAAGCCCAGGGCGGTGACGTAGGGCATCGGTTTGCCCGCGGCGACGGCGGCCACGTTGTCGCCGAGGTATTGCAGGAAGATGGGCGCGACGATGGCGTCCATGGCGTTGTCGCCGTTGATGCCGACCGACCAGAGCAGCGTGACGAGGAAGGCGTAAACGAGGATGCCCGGCAGGGTGTTCAGCGCGAACACGAGCGGCTTGAACACGGTCTGGATCAGCGCGTTGATGTCCACGCCCAGCACGAAGCGGATCACCCAGAACAGCACCAGCAGGAACGCCATCGGGACCAGCGACGCGAACGACTCATAGACCACCGGCGGAACGCTGGCGGGCAGCTTGATGACTAGGTTGCGCTCGGTGAAAAACCGCTGCACCGGCACGCAGACCAGCGCGACAAGGATCGCCGTGAACAGGCCCGCCGAGCCGAGTCCGTGCATGTCGAGGATCTGCTCTGGCTCCGGGCCATCGGTGAGCTTCAGTTGGAGGAGCAGGAAACACAGCGTGGAGATCGAGGCGCTGGAAAGGGCGTCCTGTTTCAAGCGCGTGCCCAAATCGTAGGCCACTGCGAAGCTCACGAACACCGCGAGCAGGCCGAAGGTCGCAGTGACGGGGAACTGCAGCAGGTTCAGGTAGGCCTTGATGAAGTTCTCCCAACCCGGCACCGGCAGGTAGGCGATCACCATGAACAGTCCGCCGAGAATGGTGAGCGGCGACACCGCGACCATGCCGGCGCGGATGGCGGACAGGTAGGTGTTGTCGCTCACCGCGTTCAGCGGCGGCACCACGCGGCGGTTCAGGAAGTCGGTGAGGGCGGTCATGGCGTCATGGAGGAGAAATCTGGAAAGCAGGAAAGCAGGAAGAGTAGAAAGTGAGGGTGTCGCAGGCTTTTCTCCCGTCTTCCTGCTTTCCTGCCTTCCAAATTCATCCTTCGTCTGGGGTCAGAGTTTCCGGCCAAGATAGACGCAGCCGTCCGGCTCTGGGCCGACGCGGGCGAGTTCCCGGAAGCCGAGCCGGTCGTAGAAGCCGAACGCGCGGCGGTTACGCATCGCCACGCCGAGGTGCGCGCCGGGCACGCCGCGTTGGTGCAGGCGGCCCATGACCTGTTCCATCATCCGGCGGCCGAAACCGTGGCCTTGGGCACGCTCCAGCAGGTCGATGTGCAGGTGCGCGGGGTAGTCGGCGTAGGGTTCCGGACAGAAGTAATCGGGCTGGTGATACCAACTGTGGACCAGCTGCGAACGGGTCCAGGCCGAAGGATCGCCTGTCGGCAGCGGAAACTGCGCGCACAGCCGGGGCCGCCACTCGCGTTCGTAGCGGTCGTAAAAGGTCCGTGAATCGAGCGCCCCGAGCGCGTAGCCGCAGATGCCCTGGGCGTCTTCGAGAATCAGGGCGAAGTCCGGTTCGTAGGCCAGATACGGCCCGACGAAGATGCGGCCCAAGGCATCGGGATCGTCGCGGTAGAATGGCTCTCCGTCCGCGCCAAAGTCGCCGGTCTTGAGGCAGACGTGATAGGCGCCGGCTTCGTCGCCGGGCCGGGCATCGCGGAGGGTGAAGTCAGGCATGAGAGAACCTCAGGAAAGGCGGTGAGGCGGGAGCGCTGCTCTCTGAGCCGCGTGTTGGCGCCATCTGTTCAGAAAAGGATTCGTCGCGACTCGGAGAGTCGCGCTCCCACGGGAGCCGGAGTTGTTCCAAGCGACTATTGGTGTGGTCAATCTTATCACAGTTCTTAGTCCTGAGCGGTGCCGTTTGGGTTTTTCATAATTGGCGGCTTAACACTTTGGCCGTGGCGTCCCCAAACCACTAGCCACCAAGCGGCGCCGAATTGGATCACGATGCCGACATACCATCCCAACTTTCCCATGAGCCATCCCTGTTTCCCAAACAATTGTCCCAACAGAGGCGCTGGAAACACGAGCAGCAAGTGGCGGAACTTGGTGCCAGAAACCGCGCCGCCCAAGGCTACGGCAAGGATAACGATGGCGGCGAACGCGGTCGTCATCCCAATCCAAGGACGGTCGTTGCGGGAAAGGCAGAAGACCAGCGTCACGCCGATGACAACCGCCACCAGCAAGGGGCAGACGAAGAACAGGAACATCATTCCAAGCGCGTAACTCCCAGGTCCTTCGATTCGCTGACCGGCAGCTAGTTCGTGGCCATCAAACCAAACGCAGGCTGCCAGGAAGAACAATGCACTGCCGGCCAGCACCAAGGCTGCGCCTTTTCTGAGCGGACGGAATCCTGGGGTTGGCTCAATCATGATTTGCCTCAAACACCCCATCCGCCCGTTGCCTGAGCAACTGCTGCAAGCGTGCCACGTAGCCGCCGCGGTAGGTGGCTGGAAGGTGGAAGTCCGAGGTCGCCGGGGCCTGCGGGTCGGTTTCCTTGATCCGCACGTAGGCGAGTAGCAGGTCGAGTTCCTCGCGCAGTTCCCAGGTGCGCCGGCTCAGGGCGGCGAAGAGGGCGCGGTCACGCAGTTCGGCGGTGCGGGCGCAGAAGTCGCGCAGGCGCGTGGCGGGTTCGCGGAAGGCCGCGATGAGTTTCGGGGTCCAGCTTGCGGGTTCGGTGGCAAGCAGCCGTTGGAGCGCAGCGAAGAGTTCCGCGGCCGCCGGCCCGTCGGCGTAGGGCAGGTAACAGGCGTCGCCAAACAGGCTCAAATCGGCGGCGGTGATCGGCTGGCCGACGGTCGCGAAGCGCGGCAGCCATTCGGCCAGCGCCTGCTCATAGGCCGCGCGAGGATTCCACGCGCCGTCGTGCCGGACGAATTCCGCGAAGGTGCGGAAGGCCGGATAGTTCACCGGATATTCGGTGTTCGGATTGGTCAGCAAGCCGGCGACTTCGCCACGCAGTTCGGAAGCGCGCCCTGCGTAGGGACCGAGGAAGATGCGGCGGCCGTCGTAGTCGTTGGCGTGGAGATTGTCCCAGATCACCGGCGGGCGCCGGAGCCGGTTCCGTAGTTCGCGGACGTGCGGCACGGTGATCTCGCGGGAGATGATTTCCGGACCGGTCCAGCAGACGCCGATCTCGGGCAGCAATTCCCGGCCGACGGTTTCGAGATAGCCTTCGCCACCCAGCCGGCGCTCGGCCATGCGGCCGCAGTAGGGCGTCGGGCAGAAGAGGAAACGCGCCGCGGGTTGCTGCGCCCGCACCCAGCGGAACAGCTCGTTGGTCACATCGCATTGGGCCGAGGCGAAGGAGCCGAAGCGTTCCCGGTCCGCCGGTTCCATGCGGTCGGGAATATCGTCGAACAGCAGCGCGAAATTGCGGCAGCCCAGCGCGAGCAACTGGCCGAAGCGCGCCTGGAGCCGTTCGCGGTCGGACGTGCTGGTGAAGCGCAGGTCCAGCCCCGGCCCGATCATGTAGAAGAAGTTCAGTCCGCGCCGGGCGCACTCGGCGATGACCTCGGCGAGCTTGGCGGCATCGGCCTCGGGATAGGTCTCGCGCCAGATGGCACGGTGACGCAGGTCGTCCTTGGGGCCGTAGAGGTAGGCGTTGAGGCCCCATTGCTGCATCCAGCCGAAGAGTTCGAAGCGGTCTGCCTGCGTCCACGGGGGGCCGTAGAACCCTTCGATGACGCCGGCGAGAAAGTCTGCGGAAGGCAAAGCCATGCGGGATGTGTCTGGCGGCAAACGCTACGGGGGCTGGGCGCGCGCCGACAAGTTGGGAGCGGCAGTAATTTGGGGTAGCCGCGCCCTTCCTGCGGCAGAGCCAGTAAGGCGGCCGAACGTCAGCGACGACCTACACGACTGAACCGAGCCCAAATCCGGTAAGCCAACACGCCGCTGAGGCTAGCCATCAGGCTCATGCATCCGACCAGAAGCCCGATCCATCCTCCTGAGATCGCGCCGTGAGGCGCTACCCCAAAGGCTGCTCCAAGCGCTGCAAGGACGACGGCAACGCCACCGCCAATCGCCAGCGTTAGTTTGCTGCCGAACTTCGCCGAGGCGACAAATGAGACAACGGCCAGAAGGAGGAAGGTGGTGTGCGCGGCCATGAACTCGGGCTACTTGCCCCATTTGCTCGCCATCACACCAAGGACGATACCCGTGCCAATGGTGACGGCGCAGATGGGCAGCGCAAAATAGGCGACAAGAAGTCGTGGATACCATAGCGGACCGATGCCCTTAGCACCCCCAGTGTGACCAGCTCAAAGAAGAATCCGGCCCACAACACCCGGGACGACGGCCACCGACGGGCCGCCCACCAAGAAACAACTAACGCGGCGAGCGGTAATGTGAAGAAGTAGTGCCCCATGATCTTCCCTTCGCCGTGCCTGCCTACAGGTTGGCGTCCACATGGAAAATTACGCCAAGATACCCTTCACCACCTGACCTTCGCCGGTGGCGCCGATGAGTTTCTGGTCCAAGCCTTGGTAGGGAAAGCTGAAGGCGTGGGCGTCGAGGCCAAGTTGGTGCAGGATGGTCGTCTGGAGGTCGCGCACGGTCATCTTGTCCTCGACGATCTGGTAGCCGAACTCATCGGTGGCCCCGTGGACGTGCCCGGCCCGGATGCCGCCGCCGGCCATCCAGATGGTGAAGCAATGCGGATGGTGGTCGCGGCCGAGGAAAGTTGAGCCGCCGCGTGCCTCGTTCATCGGCGTGCGCCCGAATTCACCGCCCCAGACTACGAGCGTTTCGTCGAGCAGGCCCCTTTGTTTCAGGTCGCGGATGAGTCCCGCGGCGGCGCGGTCCACGTCACGGCACTTCTTGGGGAAGGCTTCCATCAGGTCGTCGCCCGGGCTGGTGCCGTGGATGTCCCAGCCCCAGTCGAACAACTGCACGAAACGGACGCCGCTCTCCACGAGGCGCCGCGCGAGCAGGCAGTTGTTGGCGAAGCTGCCTTCGCCGGGCTTGGCGCCGTAGAGGGCGCGGATGGATTCGGGCTCCTTCGCGATGTCAAAAACGTCCGGAACGCTGGCCTGCATCCGGTAGGCGAGTTCGTATTGCTCGATGCGGGTGACGGTTTCCGGGTCGCCGAAGACCTTGGCCTCGGCTTCGTTGAGCTCACGCAACACGTCGAGGGTGCGGCGGCGGGTCGCGCGGCTCATGCCGGGCGGGTTGTTGGCGAAGAGGATGGGTTCGCCGGTGGTGCGGCATTGGGTGCCTTGGTAGACGCCGGGCAGGAAGCCGGAACCCCAGAGCGACTTGCCGCCGGTGGGGTCAGTGCCACCACTGAGCAGCACGACAAAGCCGGGCAGGTCCTGGTTTGCCGTGCCGAGTCCGTAGGTAATCCAAGAGCCCATGCTGGCGTTTCCCGCGCGCATGTTGCCCGTGTGCAGGAAAAGTTCCGCCGGCGCGTGGTTGAACTGGTCGGTCCACATCGAACGGATGACCGTGATGTCGTCCGCGATGCCGGCGAGGTGGGGAATCTGCTCGCAGAACCAGCCGCCGGCGCGGCCGGATTGCCGGAACTTGTAGGGCGAACCCAGCATTTTGGGCACCCCCTTGATGAACGCGAACCGCTGGCCCTGGAGCAGCGAGTCCGGGCACGGTTGCAGATGGAGGCGCTGGAGCTCGGGCTTGTAGTCGAACAGGTCGAGCGACGGCGGTGCCCCCGACATGTGCAGGTAAATGACCGACTTTGCGCGGGCCGGGCGTTTCGGAGCCCGGCGGGCGAGCGGATTGGGCCCGGCCGCGTTCGCGGAAAGGCCGCCCAACTGGCTCAAGGCGACGGCCCCGAGGCTGAACGCGCCACTGCGGGCAAAAAACTCGCGGCGGGTGAGGGCCCGGGCGTGGGCCAGCCGGAATTCCTCCGCGCGGGTGAGACTCATGGGCGCAGGCTAACGCCGTGGCGGACGCTGACAACGCCGACGTTCGTGTCGGGATTTGCCGGACGCGACCCACCGACCCACCCTCAAGCCATGAACTTCCTCTCCCTCATCGAGGCCAAGCGAGACGGCGGCCGGCACAGTCCGGCGGAGGTTACGTGGATCATTGGTGAGTTGGTCGCGGGACGCCTGCCGGACTATCAGGTGGCGGCGTGGCTGATGGCGGTGTTCTTCCGCGGGTTGGAGCGGGATGAATTGACCGCGCTGACCCTGGCCATGCGGGACTCGGGGGAGCGATTGGAATTTCCGGACGATTCCCGGCCCCTCGTGGACAAACATTCGACCGGCGGGGTCGGTGACAAGGTGTCACTGCCCCTGGCGCCCTTGCTGGCCAGCCTGGGCTTCCGGGTGCCGATGATTTCCGGGCGGGCGCTAGGGATCACCGGTGGAACGCTGGATAAGCTCGAATCGATTCCGGGTTTCACGACCCGGCTGACCCGTGACCAGATTATCGGGCAAGTCCAGGACCTTGGCGTGGCGATGGCCGGGCAGACGGAGCGGATGGTCCCTGCCGACCGGATTCTCTATGCGCTGAGGGACGTCACGGCGACGGTCCCGAACCTCTCCCTGATCACGGCCAGCATCCTTTCCAAGAAGCTCGCGGAGTCGTTGGACGCATTGGTCCTCGACGTGAAGTTCGGCCGGGCCGCCTTCATGAAGACGCGGGCGGAAGCCCAACGCCTCGCGGAAACCATGGATCGCTTGGCGGGCGACTGCGGCGTGCCCACCCGCACCCTCCTGAGCGACATGAACTGTCCTTTGGGCTCGGCGGTTGGCAACTGGTTGGAAGTTAAGGAGTCCGTGGAATGCCTTTCCGGCGGCGGACCGGCTGACCTTCGGGAGTTGGTGGTGGTTTGCGCGGCGCACCTGATTGAGATGACCGGCCGGGCGGCGAGTTTGGCGGATGCCCGCCGAATAGCGGCGGCGGCGTTGGATTCCGGTGCGGCTTTGGCCAAGTGGGAGGAACTCCTCGTGGTTCAAGGAACTCGCATGGACGAATACCGGCAAATGCTCCGCCGGGATTCCATCGCGGCGGCCACCCTCGAGATAACTGCCCCCGTGGAGGGAAGGATTCGCGACATCGACGGCCGCCGGATCGGCGAAGTGCTGCGGGACCACGGCGCTGGTCGGTTGAGCCAAGGGGCGGTGATCCGGCCGGAAGTCGGACTGGACCAAATTTGTCCGCTTAACGTGATGGTGCCTCAGGGGGCGGTTTTGGCGCGCGTCCATGCCGGCGATCCGGAGGAGGCGGGGACGATGGTCGCCAAGCTTCGGTCGGCGTTTGTTTTGGAAAGCTAGCAACTATGGGACGGTAAATTGCCGCCGGAGTGCCATCCGCCTGCGCAAGGCCGATGAAAGGTGACCAGTAAGAATTCAAATACAGTCTTGACCACCAAGGGGCTCCGTATGCTATATCCGCCGTCGTGTCACAGGTCGGTCCAACGGCCGCCCCCTCAATCCAGCTCTCGAACTTAACGAAAATAATGAAAAACAAATTCGTTCTCATCCCGCTGCTGAGCGGAATCGTCGCGGCCACCGGCTCTGCATTCGCGGCCGACCCCCTTAGTAACTTCAACGCCTCGGTCTCAACGTTCGTCGGCACTGGCCCGGCGACCCAGACCGCCTACAGCGTCAATGGTGGTGCGAACTTCCTGTATTCTTCGGCCAACGAATTCGGCGACCAAGTGACCTTGGCCGGCGGCGCAGGTCAGGTGTTCTCGTCGATTTCGTTCGAATACTACGCCAACTACGCTCAGGTCGGCGGTCTCGCGCTTAAGATTTACGCCAATGATGGCATCGGTGGCGCACCCAGCACGGTTTTGGATTCCCGCACGTTGGACATCCAGAACGGTGGCGCGGTCGCTTCCGTGAGCTTCGCTTACAACGCGGCGAACACGGTTCCCGGCACGTTCACCTACGCCGTTCAGTTCGGCGGTTTCGGCGGCGCCAACGTCGCGGGCTTGATCGCCGGCAACGCGAACCCCTCGGTTGGTTCGAGCTTGAACGACATCTGGGAAAAGCAGGGCGGCGTTTGGGTTACCAAGCAGGTCGTCATTCCCGAACCCTCCACGATCGCGTTGTTCAGCGTCGCGGGCATCGGTCTGGCGGGCGCCCTTTTTGGTCGTCGCAACCGCAAGTAATCGGTCGGTAACAATTTTGCAGGCGCGGTCCCTAGGGCCGCGCCTTTTTCATTGGTGATGGGGACGGCGTCACGGGATCGAACACTTGCGGTCGTTCAACTTACCTAGCACATGTCTCTATCTGTGAAACGTTCCCGCCGAATTCTTGGCTTGGTGTGGCTGCTGGCGTTTTGGCCCGCGCTGGCGCTGGGCCAGGCCCAAACCCAGATCCGGTTGCTGATTGAAAACTCCGTTGTGCAACCCGGTTCAACGGTGCATGCCGCCTTGGAGGTGACCACGCCCGGCGGATGGCACACCTACTGGCGCAATCCGAGTGAACCGGGCGGTCCCGGAACCCGGACGAAGCTCATGTGGAAACTGCCACCCGGCATCACCGCTGGGGAGATCATGTGGCCGGTTCCGGGTCAATTGACGGAACCGTCGGGAATTACCCAGATCTACGAAGGCACCACCCTGCTGTTAATTCCGCTTAGGATCGAAACCAACGCACCGATGGGCGAGGTCGAGCTCTCCGGGCGGGTAACTTGGTTGGAGTGCCAGCATGAGTGCATCCCCGGCCGCGCTGAGGTCAATGCCAAGCTCACCATCGGCCCCGCCGCGGTGGAGTCGCCCAGCAAGGCGCGCATTTCAGCCGTCCGATTGTCGCTTCCCGCGGAGGGGACGCCCGATCTCGCGGTGGCGCGCTGGGAGTCCGCCGAGGAGGGCGAACAACGGACGGTGCTGATCGAATGGCCGACGGCGGTTAAGACGGCGGACTTCTATGCTTACGAGCATGAGTCGTTCGAGATCTTGGCCAAGACTGAAGCCGTTGCCGGCGCGCCGATGGGCACGTTGCGTCTTCGCAAATTCATCAACAAGGGGGAGGGTGACTGGCCGAATCGGCTCAAAGGCTTGCTGGTCAGCGATCCCAATACACCTCAGCGGAAGGGCATTGAGGTCGATTTGCCCATCCGCCCGGCCATCGTCACAACCACGGCGGAGCCGTTTTCGTGGGCCGCCTTGGTCCCGATGCTTGGCGCGGCGCTCCTTGGCGGACTGATCCTCAACATCATGCCCTGCGTCCTGCCGGTCATTGCACTCAAGGTGCTCGGTTTCGTGCGGCAGGCGGGCAACCATCCGAAGCGGGTGCGCAAACTGGGACTGGTCTACGGCCTCGGCGTGCTCAGCAGCTTCCTGGTCCTCGCCTTGGTGCTGCTGGGTGTCCAAGCGGCGGGCGGCGACGCGAATTGGAGCACGGCGTTCCAGAGCCCGATTTTCCGCGTCGTGATGTGCGTTCTGATGGTCCTGGTGGCGCTGAACCTCTTCGGCGTGTTTGAGGTCACGCTGAGTGGGAATGCCATGACCTCGGCCACCCAAGTCATCGCCCGGGAAGGCGCCCAGGGAGCTTTTTTCAACGGCGTCCTTGCCGCGGTGTTGGCGACCCCCTGCACCGCGCCGTTTTTGGCGACTGCCGTAGCCTTCGCGTTCACGCAGCCGCCCGCGATCCTCGTGCTGGTCTTCTTGACGGTCGGGCTCGGCCTGGCGCTGCCGTTCGTGCTGCTTTGCTGGCAGCCGGCCTGGCTCAAGCTCATGCCCAAGCCCGGCGACTGGATGGTCCGGTTCAAGACGGCGATGGGTTTCCCCATCCTCGGCGCCGCCGTGTGGATGTTCTGGTTCACCGCGAACCGCATGGGCGCCTCGGGCGTGCTTTGGTTCGGCCTGTTCCTGGTGTTGGTGGCGGCTGCGGCATGGACCTGGGGTGAATTTGCCCAGCGCGCCCAGAAGCCGGCCATTGCTGGGGCCGTCGCGCTGCTGCTGCTGGGCGGTGGCTATTTCGGGTTGCTGGAAGGCATGCTCGATTGGCGCACGCCGGCCAACCAGAAGAAGCCCAAGATTGCCTGGCAACCCTGGTCCAAGACCGCCGTCGCGGACGCGAAGACCGCCGGCAAACCCATTCTCGTGGACTTCACGGCGGACAACTGCGCCAACTGCAAGTTCAACAAGGCACGGTCGCTCAACATTGAGTCCACGGTTGAACGGCTCAAGGCGGGCGGCTTCGTGACGTTGGAAGGTGACTTCACCGACGCCGATCCCGAGATCGCCGCCGAGCTCAAACGCTTCAAGCGCCGCGGCGTGCCGCTCGTGCTGGTCTACTCCAAGGACTCCTCGAAACCGCCCCGCGAAATGCCGACCATCTTCTCCCCGGACGAAATCCACGCCGCCCTCGATTGGGCCGCCAAATGACCGAACCCACGCCATCGGGGGTGCCAACGTCCGCGAAGGCGCCGGAAAGCCCGGCACCCGCCGCGCCGCGGGCGCATCCCAACGACCCGCTGCACGGCATCACGCTGGAGACCATCATCAAGACGCTGGTCGACCGGCACGGTTGGAAGGAGATGGCCCATCGCATCCCGATCCGCTGTTTCATGTTCGATCCGACGATGACTTCCAGCCTGAAGTTCCTCCGGAAGACGCCTTGGGCCCGGCAAAAGGTCGAGGACTGGTATGTGCTGGAAAACCGGCGCTACCAGCGGTGAGCCGGCGTCTCAGGGAACCCGATTGATCGAACCCCACAGGGAGCCGCGGAGCGCCTTGCCGCCGTCCGCGGCGTCCACGTTGTATTTCAGCTCGAACTGCATCACCGGCTGCAAGCCCGGTAGCGCCAGGAAGACCGTCCGGCCATCGGCCTGCACCTTTGCGGCCTTCACCGGGATTTCGTCGCGGCCTTCCTGCTGCGGGTCGGCGACGGACCAGTCCTTGGAGCCGTATTGTTCGGCGTAGCGGTAGTTCCACTGCTTGAAGCCGTAGCTGCCGGGATCGGCCGCGGTCGATGGGTCCACCGGCCGCGAGAACGTGAGCTCCAAGCCGCCCGGCTTCACCGCCCAACGCACGGGCAGGCCGGGCGTCTTGCCGGTGAACCGCACCCGCTGGAGCGCGCCGTCCTTCACCGCGCTCGTCTGCCAACCGGTGCTGCCCGCGACGTAGAGCGCGCCATCCTTGGGGTTGAACGTCGCCCGGTTCGGCCCGCTCAGGAATTTCACCGGCAACGACACCGCGGCGCCATTTACCGCCGGAGTTGTGCCGCCCGTCTCATCTCGCAACACGAGCATCGCGGTGCAACGGCCCCAGAGTAGGTGCAACATCTGTCCGCCCAGCGGCCCCCATTGCCCGGGCGGAATCCAGACCTGCGAACCGCTGGAGTTGTCCACGCCGTGCGGCAGCCAGCACAGCGGCGCGTCGTAGCCGAGCGGGCGCGTGGCGGTGACCTTCGGGCCGCCGTAGCCACCGTAGAGACCGACGTTGTCCGGGCGAATTTCCCAGATGCCGGACGACGGCGTCCAGGTGCCTTGCTGCGGCGCGGCGGTGAGGACCTGTCCGTCGGGCCGCACTCCCATCCCGTTCGGATTACGGAAGCCGGTCGCCAAAGTCTCCTGCCGGCTGCCGTCGGCGGCGACGCGATGCAGGCCGAGCGGGTCCACGTAGTAGAAATTGCCCGCGGCATCGGTTTCCAGGCAGGTCACGTAATCGTGGCCGCCGGTCGAGGTGGCGATGCCGTCGAAAAAGTTCTCGTAGAAGTCGGCCTCGCCGTCGCCGTTCTCGTCGTGCAGGCGCGTGATGCGGTCGCGGCCGAGCACGAAGATCTTGCCGTCGCGCACCTTGAGGCCGAGCGGCTGGAACAGACCCGTGGCGTAGCGCTGCCACTTCAGCTCACGCAGGGAATCGTCAATGCCCGTCACGCGCCAAACGTCGCCGTGGATCGTGCAGACGTAGCCCGCGCCGTCCGGCGTGAAGTCGATGCCCGAGGCGAAGATGAGCGCCTTGGCCGGGTTGTCGTAAGGCAGCGTGAGGGTATCCACCGCGAGGAAGTCGGTGTCGGGACCGCGCTGGCCACGAGTGGTGAGGGTGGGCCAGCGGGATTTGCCCGGTTTGACCGATGCTTCAAGGCTGCGATCGGGTTCTTGGGCTTTGACCCAAGCTGCCAACGTGGCCCGGAGATTCGGCGCCCCGCGCCATAGGAAGACCGATAGCTTGATCGGCAGTTCCCCCGCGTTGAGCGTGATGAAGCTCCGCCCGCCCGAGTTGTCCACGTCATTAACGCTGGAGGGGATTGGCACCCCGGTGACGGCGGCGACCGACAGCACGCCGGCGGCTTCGTTGCTGTCAAAAGTGTAGGCTGCGCCGTTGCCTTGCTGGGCAAGGCCGGTGCCGAACCCTGTAATCCAGTTGGTGCCAGGAAGATGGCCGCCAGCCATGAGGCTCAACCGCTCGCGACGAGGTCCAACCCAAAGGCTACGCCGGAACACGATCCCGGCCGGAGATGGAAGCGTCTCCACCCGCTCAAGGACCCGCACGCCGTTGAGTGTGTATTCGAGCACGGGACCGCCTGGTCCGCGGTGCAGGCCGATGAATCGCCGGTTTCCGGAATGAGGCTGCTTCTCTCCCAACGAAGTGAATGCCGTCGTGCCGTCAATCTTCGGCATCCCAATCAACCCAAACCTCCCCGCATCAAACTTCAGGAACCCGCCGGTCCACGCCGCGCGCAGCGTGCAGGTTTCGGTGTCGTAAACCACCGCGCCTTCGCCGTGCTCGCCCACGCGGATCGTCAGCGCCTTGGCGATCACCGAACCGTCGGGCAGGCGCAGGTTCGACGCGAGGAATGGCCCCACGTCCGTGTCCTGCCAGCGGTTGTCCACCCAGTCCTTCTCGCCCTGCGAACCTGGTTCGCGGCCAGAGATCGCGGGTTCGCCGGCGATCTTCTTCGGCGCCCCGGCGGCCGGGGGCGTCCGCGGGACAGGGACAGGCGCGGGCGCCGGTCCCACTTGCGGTGCGAGCTTCTCCAAGCCGTCGAGCTCCTTCCGCAGCTTTACCTCGGCGTCTTCCTCGGTGTGGCCGATGATCCCGATTGGGCCGCGCCAGCCGCTGGCGTTCACCAATTGGAGCAGGCGCAATTCCTCGTCGCCGGTGCCCAGCGGGATGATCTTTTTCCCCGCCTTGTCGCCATCGCGGACCATGCCGTTCAGGTTCAGCGCCAGCAGGTGCGGCTGAAGGATGCGGAATTGTTCCGCGAAGTCGTCGAGGTGCGCGTGGGCGTGGTGAAAATTGTAGACGCTGCCGACGTTCGTGTGCCCGGCCGCCTTGAGTTTCGCGATGATCGCGACCTGATTCGCCGGCTCGCCGAACCAGCCGAGGTGATTGTAGAGCGCCACGGTGCAGCCGAGCTTCGCTGCGGCCTCGCAGATCGGGGTGAGCGTCGTCACGGCGCCGTCCAGCTTCTGGGCAAGTTTCGCGGCATCCGGTTCCGGTTCGGTGCCCATCGTGACCCAGAGCTGGGGATGGATTTTGTTCCGCTCCAGGCAGGCCAGGATCGCCTTTGCCTCGTCATTGAGCGCGGCGGGGAACCACCACGCCGTGAGTTCGATGCCGTGCTTCCGCATCGCCGCGACCTCGGCGTCGAAACTTGGGATGTGCTCGGCCCGCCAGTCGTAGGCGAGGCGCTTCACGCCGAGGCGGTCGAGCATCGCGGCGCGTTCCTCCGGTCCGCGCTTCTGCGAGTCGAACGGCACGATGCACCACGCGACAAGGTTGGTGCGGGCGAAATTGCCGGTGGCCGGCAACGCGGCGTGGAGGCGGGCGGAACGGTCCGCGGCCAGGGCAACAAGGAGACTGAGCAGCAGGCGGCGCATGGCAGATGCCCGAAGTCTGCCGCCGCGCCCTGCCTTGGCGAGCGTGCAATGCGCCCGGAAGTGGATCGGGGCGAAGCCGGCCCCCCCTATTCCACGCCGCCCATCCAGCGTTTCACCGGCTTGTTCAGCAACAGCAGGAGCACGCCCGTGACGCCGACCACGCCGACGACCTGGAGAAACTTCGCGGACATGGCGGCCGTGTTGTCGCCCGTGACTTCGCCGGCGAAGAGGCCCGCGATCAGGTTGCCCACCGAGGCCGCGAGGAACCAGATGCCCATCATCTGGCCGACCAGGCGCGGCGGGGCCAGCTTGGTCACGGAGCTGAGGCCGACCGGACTCACGCAAAGTTCGCCGAGGACGTGCAGGAGGTAAGTGAGCACCAGCCACGAGGGCCAGACCGGCCCGTGGGCCAACGCCCGCTTCGCCGCGAGCGCCACCACAATGAATCCGGCCGCCAGCAGCAGGAGCCCGAGGGACATTTTCACGGCCAGCGACGGGTTGCTTCCGCGACGTCCCAACGCCAGCCAGACGGCGGCGGCCACCGGCGCGAACGTGATCACGAACACCGCCGGCAACGTCTGGAACCAACCGGTGGGAATCGTCCAATTCAAGGCGCCGACGAGGCGCTCGGTGTGGCGTTCGGCAAAAAGGTTGAGCGAGGAGCCGGCCTGCTCGTAGCCCGCCCAGAACAGCGCCGCGGAGACGAAGAGCAGCACGATGACGCCTAGCCGGCCCTTTTCGGTCGCGGTCAACCCGGCGAACAGGAACGCCCAGAAGAAATACGCCGCGGCCAAACCGACCAACACCACGGTGGTGTTTTGGGCGAGCCAGACGGGGTTGAGCTTCAGGACACCGGCAAATGCCAGGACCGTCACCAGTGCGCCGAGGCCGAGCGCGGCCCACAGCACGGTCCAGTCGCGGCGCGTGGCGGCGCCGCGGTCGGCGGGCGGGGCCCCGGCCGAGCCGAGGTGGTGACGCGTGAATCGGAACTGCACGAGCCCGAGCACCATCCCGATGCCGGCCGCGGTGAAGCCGTAGTGCCAGTTCAGTTTCTCGCCGAGGGCGGAACACACCAGCGGTCCCAGCGCCGCCCCGACGTTGATGCCCATGTAGAAGACCGTGAACCCGGCGTCGCGGCGGGCACCACCCTCCGGATACATCGCCCCGACCAGCGCGCTGATGTTCGGCTTCAACAGGCCCGTCCCGGCGACCACGAACAGCAGCCCGGCGAAGAAGAACGAGGCATTCGGCACCGCCAGCAGGAAATGCCCGACGGCGATCAGGATTCCGCCGAGCCAGACCGCGCGCTGGGCGCCCAGCAGCCGGTCGGCGATCCAGCCGCCGGGCAGCGCCGCCAGGTAGACGCCCGCGGTGTAGAGCCCGTAGATGGCGGTCGCCGTCTTGTCTTCGAGGCCAAGGCCGCCCCGCTGCACCTGGTCCACCATGAACAGCACGAGCAACGCCCGCATGCCGTAGTAGCTGAGCCGTTCCCACATCTCCGTGAAGAACAGGGTGTAGAGTCCGCGCGGATGGCCGGACGCTGCGGCCGGGGTGCCTTGCATGGGGACTAGGCTTACGCCGGAACGCCCGGCGAGGTCGAGCGCGGGGACCGACCCGCGGGCGCATTTTCTTCATGGCCCGGATTGGCGTCTGCCGGGTGGAACGCCCTTTCGTCCGTGCCGGCCGACCGGTCCGCCGCTAGGTTTCGCCCATGTCCCGCCGCGCCCTGCTCCTCCGCAATCCCGCCTCGGCGGGGGCCCAGGACCAGGCGGAACGGCTCGACCGTTTCACCCGGGCCCTGCGCGCCGGCGGCGTCGAGTCCGAGGTGCGGCTCACCGGGCACCCAGGCCAGGCGATGACCCTCGCGGCGGAACAGGCGGGCGCCTTCGACCTCGTGATCGCGGCCGGCGGCGACGGCACGGTCCACGAAGTCGCGAGCGGCCTCGTGGAGGCAGGCGCCGCGAAGCCGCTGGCCATCGCGCCGTTTGGCACGGGCAACGACATCGCGCAAATGGTCGGCCTGCCGGATGACCCCGCCGCCGTCCGGGCCATCGTCCAGCCGACACCTGTGGCGCTGGACACGGTCGAGGTCACTTGGCGCGAAGGCGGAACCGAGCGACGCCGGCACGCGGTGCTATTCGGCGGGACGGCGTTTGCCAGCGAACTATTGCGGCGAACCACCCCGGAAGTTGTGCGGCTGTTCGGCCCCAAGCTGTGCTATTCCGTCGGCTTCTTCCGGGCGCTGGCGTCATTCCGTCCGCCAACGCTGAAGGTCCGCACCGCCGCCGGCGAATGGACGCAGACCAACGGCGTGCTCGCCCTCGCCGGCAATGCGCCGCACGCCGGCGGAGGCATGATGCAGATCGGCCCCGGCGCCTCGCTGACCGACGGGCAATTGGAGTTTACGCTGGTCGAGGCAGTGGGGCGCCTGGAACTCGCGCTCCAGTTTGGCCGCCTGCTTCGCGGGACCCACGTCCGGCATCCCAAGGTCCGATTCTTCCGCGGGACTTGGATGGAGCTGGACGCCGACCCGCCGCAACCGCTGGCGATCGACGGCGAGGTCATCGGGATGACTCCGGCCCACTTCGAGGTGCGACCGCGGTCGCTGACGGTGCTGGGCAACCTTTGAGAACCCGGCTGGGGGCGGAGTTGGGCCGCAATTCAGAAGTCGCGCCGGCGCAGGCGGTCCAACTGCTCCAACCCCGCCATGATCGTGTCGTGGGGCAGGCCGAAGTCGATCAGGCACGCGATCTCGTCCACGCCGATGGCGGCGACGGCCTCGACCATCTTCGCGCAGGCTTCCACCGAACCCATCAGGCCGGTCTTCTGGTAATAACGCTCGAAGGCGTATTCCAGCATGTCGTTCTTCTTCCGTTCCGACATGTCCTTCAGGCGCGCGTCACCGATCTGCCAGAGGTCTGCGCTGCTTTCGAGGTAACGCTTGAAGGGCTCGCGCACGGTCTGCTTCACCGTGGCTTCGTCCGTCCCAACGAACGTGTGCAGCATCAGCGTCACCTTGCCCGGGCCCGCGAAGCCCGCGGCGGCGCGGGCGGCGCGGTAGGCGGCGATCTTTGGGGCGAGCTCCTCGACCTTCTGGAAGAGCAGCGCGGTGAGCGCGTTGAAGCCCCAGCCGCCGGTCTCGCCGAACCGTTCCGCGCCACCGGAGCAGGTGAACCAGATGTTCAGCTCCGGCTGGACGGGCAGCGGGTGCACGGTCACCTCCGTCGCCTCGCCGTTGCCGTTGGTCACGGGAAACGGCTGGCCGGACCACATGCGGCGCACGTCGCGGATGCCGTCGAGCGTGAGCTGTTTGCGGTTGGCGTAGTTCTGCGGCGCCAGGGCGAAGTCGTTCGGGTTCCAACCGATGGCAAAGGACAGGTCCACGCGCCCGTTCGACAGGTTGTCCACGACCGCCCATTCCTCCGCCACACGGATCGGATGATGCAGCGGCATCACCACGCTGCCGGCGCGGATGCGGATGCGCTGCGTGGTCTCGGCCAGCACGACCGCGGCGAGCGTCGGGTTCGGGAACAGGCCGCCGAACGCATGGAAATGCCGTTCGGGAATCCAGACCGCCTCGAAGCCGCGTTCATCGGCAAACCGGGTGGTGGCGCGGAACAGTTCAAACTTGCCGCGCTCGAACTCGGCGGACTGGCTGGCGAAAAAGAGGAGGCTGAACGAGGGCCATTTCATGGACGTCCCCGGGACGTTGAACCCGGCCCGCGGAAGTTGGAACCCGGAAACGGGCGTTTTCGCCGCCCGGGTTGGCAAACGGCTTGACCGGGCAGGGCGGGAACGCGGAGAACCGCGTCATCGACACGCCAAGTCCAGCCGCCGCCGCCCCCGATCCTGACCTGCCTCCCGGGCGGGCCGGGTTTGCGCCGACGCAATGGAGCGTGGTCCTCGCCGCGCGGAGCGATTCGGCCCGCCGGCGCGAGGCGCTCGAAACGCTGTGTGGCACCTATTGGCTACCGATTTACAGCTGCCTGCGCCGTCGGGGCAACGCGCCGGCCGACGCCGAGGACCTGACCCAGGGCTTTTTCACCCAGCTGCTCACCGGTGACTTCCTGGACCAACCTGATCCGGCCCGGGGCCGTTTCCGGGGATTCCTGATGTCCGCCCTGCGGCAGTTCCTGGCCGGCCAGGCTGAACGCCAGGCGGCGCAGAAACGCGGCGGCGGCGTGCAGTTCCTCGATTGGACGACCGCGGAGGCCGAACGCGAGCTGGCCAACCACGGGCTGATCCAGCAGGATCCGGGCGAGGCCTACGAAACCAGCTGGGCGATGGCCGTCATGGCCAAGGCCCTGCGCCGCTTGGAGGAGGAGCAACTCGCCGCGGGCAAGACGCGCCAGTTCGTGGTGCTGAAGCCCTACCTGAGCGCCACGCCGACCCGCGGCGACTACGACGCGGCCGCACAGGAACTCGGCACGAGCCGGACCAACGTCGCGGTGTGGGTCCACCGGCTGGGCCAGCGTTACGCGGAACTGGTGAAGCTGGAGATCGCCGCCACCGTTGGCGACCCCACGGAGGTGAAGGAAGAATTGCAGCACTTGGTCGCCGTGTTGCGTCGCTGACGCGGGCTCCGGGGAAAGATTCCGTGTAATTGGCGCCGGCGTTTCCCGTAATCCGGCGTGAAGGCCACCGCCGCGGGCGCACATGAACGATACCAAACATTTTCTCCGCACCAGCTTCGGCCAATGTCCCAAGTGCCGGAATGCCTCTTCGGTGGCGTTGGCCGGCGGCATCTGCCTGCGCTGCGCCGCGGAACGCATCCTCGCGCTCGAACTGGACGATTCCGCCGTCCTGGCGGCGGCCACGAAACCTTCGACGCCGGCGTTGCTCCCGGCCACCGCGCTGCCCATGCCGGACCGGGTGGGCCCCTACGACCTGATCGAGGAAATCGGGCACGGCGGGATGGGGCGCGTCTTCGCCGCCCGGCAGGCCGGTTTGGGCCGCATCGTGGCACTCAAGGTAATGGGTTTCGGGGCGGGTTCGGTGCCGGCCGAGCTGGAGCTGCGGTTCTTCCGGGAGGCCCAGACCGCGGCGCGCCTCCGGCATCCGGGCATCGTCAGCGTGCACGACTTCGGCCGGGCGGACGGGCTGGTCTATTTCTCGATGGACTACGTCGAGGGCGGCGACCTGGCCCAACGCCTCCGCGAACGCCCGCTCGCCCCGTGGGAAGCGGCCTCGCTCCTGCGGAAGCTGGCGCAGGCGCTGGCCTACGCGCACGCGGAGAACGTGCTGCACCGCGACCTCAAACCCTCGAATATCCTGCTGGATGGCGACGAACCGCGCCTCGCGGACTTCGGCCTCGCCGCCCAGCTCGGGGCCGGCGGCGACCTCACCCGGGTCAGCGCGGTCATCGGCACGCCGCACTACCTCGCGCCGGAAGCCCTGCGGCACGGCAGCGGCGCCCTGTCGGTCGCGAGCGACCTTTACGCGCTGGGAGTGATCCTCTTCGAACTGCTCACCGGTCGGACGCCGTTTGCCGGGGCCACGCCGGCGACGCTGCCCGCGTTGGTCGCGGCTTCGGAGCCGCCTTCACCCCGCCTGTTGGCCCCGGCAGTGCCGCGGGACCTGGAGACCATTTGCCTCAAGTGCCTCGAACGCGAACCCGCCCGGCGGTATTCCAGCGCGGCGGCGCTCGCGGAGGACGTGCGGCGGTTCCTCGACGGCGAACCCATCGTGGCCCGGCCCGCGGGTGCGGCGGAACGGCTGGTGCGCTGGTGCCGCCGGCGGCCGGCGTTGGCGGGCGTCTGGGTCCTGATGGCGGCTCTGGCAAGCGGTTCGACCGGGGCGGCGTTCTGGATCCGGTCGGAACGGGTCCGCGCCGAGGCGGCGCTCGACCGGACGGTCCTCGCGGAGGCCGCCGGCCGCGAACGCCTGCGCGAAGCCCGGGTGGCCGAGGCCAAGGCGGTCCGGCGCAACTCCGTGCCGGGACGCCGCGGTCAGGCTTTGGCCGCCCTCGCCGAGGCCATGCGGATCCGACCCGACCCGGGCCTGCGGGACGAGGCGTTGGGAGCGCTCCTGTTGCCCGATTTGGAACGCGTCGCGCAGTGGGCGCCGCCCTTGGAGCGGCACGCCCAGTTCGTCCCGGCCCCGACGGGCGACCACGTCGCGACCGAGGTGCGCCGCAACGATGGATTCACCCGCGAACCCGCCCAACTGTGGCGCTGGGGCGGCACCCAACCGTTTGGCCGGGTGGCGCTGGCGGGCGCGGAGATCGTGGGTTCGCTGGTGTTCAGCCAGGACGGCGCGTGGGTGATGGGCCGGTTCGACGACGCGACGTTGCGGCTCTGGCGGACGGGCGAAACGAATCCGGCCGTGACCGTCGAGCACCGGCCGCTGCCGGGCGGCGGCATCAATGTCGAGGGATTCAATACCGACTATGACTTCAACCCCGCCGGAGATCGTTTCGCCTTGGGTGTGTCCCCGCGGGGATTGTCGGTGCACCGCACGACGGACGGCGAGGAACTGCTCCGCTGGGAAGGCGGGCAACTGTTCAACCGCGTCGCCTGGTCCCCAGACGGGCGACACCTCGCCGCGGCGCGGACGGCGCGGACGGACGTCCGGGAAGTTTCGCTCCTGCGGGCATCGGATCTCACGCTGGTCCATTCGTGGTCGGTCACCGCGGCGGTGAACGCGATGGCTTGGTCGGCGGATGGGCGGACGCTGGCGGCTACCCTGACCGACAACACGTTGGTCTTCCTCGACGTCGAGACGTTCCGCACGGTGGACCGGTTTGCGCTCATCATCCGGGATCCCACGGAACTGACGTGGGTGGGCGGCGACCAGTTCGTGGCGGTCAGCGGCGGCTTCGGCCGGGTGGTGCTGGTGAATGCCGCGACGGGTCGGGAAGAAGTCCTGCTCGACGACTGCAGCCCCGCCTCGCTGCGGGCCGCGGCGACCGTGGGCGGAGGCAAGGAGTTCCGGCTCTCGTCGTTGCAGAACGTGATGACCCGCTGGCAGGTGCGTTCGCCGGTGGGCTGGCGGCCATTGGCCCCAGGGCGGCCCAATGGCTACAGCGATGCGTTTGGCAACGGGTGCCTCGATTTCACGCCCGACGGCCGCCGGGCGTTCAGCGGGCACGGCCGTTTTCTGATCGTGCGGGACATTGCCTCGGGCCGGCAGCTCGGCGAACTGGAATTGCCTGACCGGAAGGCAATGGATCTCTCTTCTGTCGCCGTGGCGGACGGTGGCCGGACGCTGTTGCATTGTTCCACGGTCGGTGGCTTGGCGGCGGTGCCGGTCATTGACACCGCGGAGGGCCGGGTCCGCCTTGGTCCGCCGGTAACGCTCGACCCCGAGCCCGGCTTCGTGATCACCGACCACACTGCGGATGGCCGCCGCGTGGTGTTGGCCAACAGCGACACCGGCACGCTGAAGTTCCTCGCGGTGAATGGGACCAAGGTGCGGCAGCTCGCCCGCTGGTCCGCCGACGGGCTCTATTCCGCCGCGGTGAGTCCGGACGGCGAAACCCTGCTGGTGACCAGCGGCGGTGCCGGGGAAAATCCGGCCGCCCAGCGGATGCGGGTTCATCGGGCCGACGGTTCGACGGTCCGGGAGCTGCCCGGCGACGCCGCCGGGGAAGCCGCCTGGTCGGCCGCCGGCCGCTGGGCGCTGACCTCCAATGGCCGCAGCGGCAGCACGCTTTGGGACACGCGGGGCTGGCAGGCGGTTGCCCACCTCACCGGCGGCCTGGCCGGGAATGCGACCACCTTCGCGCTGGCGCCGGACGGCAGCTTGGCCGCGATCGCCAGCCAGACCGGCGTGCATTTGGTCGCCACCGCGGACGGGTCCCGCCTGGCCTCCTTCGAGGTGCCGGGCACTTCCGGGCTGGTCGCCGCCGTGCGGTTCCTGCCCGGCAGCCAGCGTTTTGGCGTGCTGTGGCGTGACGGGCGGTTGGACCTGTTCGATGTCGCGGCGCTGCGGGCAGGTTTGGCGCCCCTCGGCTTGGCGTGGTGATGGCCGCCCGTGCCCGGCCCGCTGCGAACCGATTTTCTGTGCGGTCGGTCCAAGCGGCGGGGATTATCCCGTGAAACGCCGATGAACGACGACGCCAGCCTGCTCCGCGAGTTTGCCCAGACTGGCGCGGAGTCCGCCTTCGCCGAACTGGTGCGTCGGCACCTCGACCTGGTGCATTCCGCCGCCCTCCGACAGGTGGCCGGCGACGTGCACCGGGCCGAGGATGTCACGCAGGCGGTGTTCGTCGAACTGGCCCGGCAAGCCCGACGGCTCGCGGAACACCGGTCCCTCGCCGGCTGGCTTTACACGACCGCGCGGCACGTCGCCGCCCGGAACCAGCGGACCGAACAACGCCGGCTTGCCCGAGAACAAACCGCCCATGCCATGAATGATGTCCCGGGTTCCCCGCCGCCGGATTGGGCCGAGCTCCGTCCGCTGCTGGATGAAGCCATGCACCAACTGTCCGCGCCGGACCGTGAGGCGGTGGTGCTGCGCGTGTTCCAAAACCAGCCGCTCGCCGTCGTGGGCGGCGCTCTGGGCGTCAGCGAAAATGCCGCCCGCATGCGCGTGGACCGCGCCCTCGAACGGCTGCGGCACGAGCTGGCCCGCCGCGGGGTGGTTTCGACCGCGGCGGCTTTGGCGTCGGTGCTGGGCGCCCACGCGGTGACGCCGGCGCCAGCCGCCCTAGCCGCCGCCGTGAGCGCCGCGGCATGGACGGTTCCGGCCGCCTCGTTGGGCACATGGGCCACGTTTGGAGAGATCGCCGCCGCTTTCATGACCACCAAGAAATGGCTCGTGCTCGGCACGCTGCTGCTGACCGGGGCCGCCGTCGGTCCCCGGCTATTGCCGCCGCCCGCGGCGCTTCCACCGGCCTTTGAAGCGCAGTTCAACGAGCCGGAACCCGCGCCCGCACCACCGCCCGGCGTCAACCTCGCGGCCAGCTTCCGTTGGGATGCGATTGAGGCTGCCGACTACCGGCAGTTCATCGCCAACCTCCGGGCGAGTGGTGCCCCCGAGCGGCTCATCCGCGACACGGTGGCACTGGAACTCCTGCGAACCTTCGCGCCGCGGTATCGTGAGGCGATGGACCCGGTCGCGCCGCGCGCCTACTGGCAGAAGACGGCGTATCGCCCGCCTTCAGCCGAACAGCAGCAACGTCTGGCCGACTTGGGCGCCGAAATGGCGGCGATCCTGCACGGCCTGTTTGGTCCGGACATCAGCGCCGACGAAGCATTCAACTTGCTTCACGCCCAGCCGGACTGGCAGCGCGTGGAACTGGCCTGGCTGTCGCCGGAGACCGCGTCCAAGGCACTGGCCCTCTTGGAACCGATCCTCCGGCAAGAGCGGGCCGAGCAACAGCCGGAGGAAATCGGCGAGGCTCAGGAACGTCGCGTGAGTCGCCGCCTCCAAGCGCTCGAAGCTGTCCTCACGCCGGCGCAGATGCGGGAGTATCGCCACCGCAACTCAGACGCGGACCGGAATCTGAAGGCGCAACTGCGTCATTGGGACGCCACCGAACAGGAGTTCCTGCGCCTCGCGGAAATGAAGGACCATTTCATCTACCGTCCGCCTTCACGGATGGAGGATCTCCGGGAACGCGAGGCCAAGGCGCAGAAGCTGTTTGGCGCCGAACGCGCCGCCAGTTTCCTGCGCGCGACTGACATGAGCTACGGCTACGCGGTGGCCTACGCCCGCCAGGCCGGTCTGCCGCCCGACGTGGCCGACCAAGTCTGGCAAATCAAACAGGTCACCCTCGCCGAAGACGAGCGGCTGCGGCTGAAAAGTCAGTTGCCGGCGGAATCGCTTCAGCAGGCTCGCACCGCCTTGGTCCGACGAACCGAGGAGGCGATGTCCGCCGTGCTGGGACCGAACGGCCTGCGTTACCTGCAACAGGACTGGCCCTGGTGGCAGGCCCTGGAAAAACCCTGAACGCCGCCTGCCCATGAAAACACTGCTCGCCCTGCTGTTGCTGGCCTCGGTCGCGTCCGGGGTGGCCTACCTTTCGTGGCCGCGCCCGCCCGCTTCGCCGGTGACCCGCGTGCCGGTGCCGGCCCGGGCGCTGGTCGAACCGTCGTCACCGTCGCGGCCCGAGTGGTTCCGGGAGCTGCCGCCGCGCGAGAAATTTGCCACGCCATGGGCCGCGTTGGCCGCCGGCGACCATGCCGGCTTTGTCGCACTGCTGCGGGAGGCGGGTTGTCCCGAGGCGACGGTGCGGGCATTCGCAATCGCCGCCGTCGGTCGCACTCATCAGTTGCGGGTGGAGGAGCCGATCCGCGAGGGCATCCGCCAGTCGAAATACTGGCAGCTCGGCAGTTGGGAAGCCGCCGACACCGGCGAACCACTTTACCAGCGGATCAACCGTGCCCGCATGGCGCTGGACCGGGAGCTAACCCAGCTACTGGGCGTTTCGGCCGCGGAACTCCGCCGCGCCTACCGGACCTGGGGCGACGATGAACCAACCTTGGTTCCCGAAGCCCAGCAGACCGCCTTCGCCGAACTGTCGGCGCGCCACGCAGCGGAGCAGAGCGCGAATGAGGCGGCGTTGGTTCGCGGCGCCTACGGGCAGTTGCTGCACCCCGAGGCTCGCTCGAAACTGCGCGAGCTGCGGGAACGCCAGCGCCGTGAACTTGCCGAACTGCTGGGGCCGGAGCTTGCGGAACAGCTCGAACTGCGTTCCTCGCCTGAGGCTCATTACGTCCGGAATGCCCTGCCCGCCGCCAAGGACGAGGAGGAATTCCGCCGCTTGGTGGCCGCGGCCCGCGCAGTGGGCGTGGACCAGGGAGACGTCCAGGCCGACCAGTTGCGGCAGCATGTGCCGGCTGCGGCCCTCGGGTCGTTCCCGTCTACCCGAGACGAGGTGATGGCGCGGTTTCGCGCCACGGCCGATCCGGAGCGCCTGGCCGAAATCGAACGCGAGCAGGCCGAAACGCAGCGCCTCGAAGAGGAACAGCGTCAGGCCCGACGCGAGGAAGCGAACTTGAACGAACTTGCTGGCATCGCCCGGGCGGGCGGGGTGGAACTGAGCGACGTGGAGGTCCGCGATCTGGCCGCGGCCATCAAACGACGCGGCGCCGAATTGGACCGGGAGTGGGGCCCTTCCCCAAAGAACCCCATCCCGGGCGAGACCGCGGCCCTCATGGAAAAACTGCGCGTCGAACTGGAACGCGTCGCCGTCGCAACCGTCGGGGAAAAGGGCCGGGCCATCGTCGCCGAAATGGTGCGCCAGCAGCAGCCCCGCCAGCCCTGAGCCCAGGCCCGCGGCTTAAGCGCCTTCGCGGAGCTGCCGATACCGGAGCAGGCCAGCATCATGGGGCGTGACCGCCCCCAATATCCGGCCGCCTGCCCGAATTGCCGGTCAGGTGCCGGCGGGTGCGACCGTCGGAATATGGGAACCGGAAACCCGCGCATCCGTTTGGTGGCCAGCGTCGGCGGCCTGGCCTTGGTGGGGCTGTTGCCCGTCCTCCGCCAGGCCTTCGTCCGGCCCTTCGCGCCGGCCACGCTGGGATCGGCCGCGGTCTGGCTGATCGCCGTCGGGTTCGCGTGGCGCACGGTTCGCGCCTTCGCCGAGGACCTGGACCGGATTGCGCGACGGCTCGACGGCGATGCAGAGCAATTGGCCGGGGCGGCTGGCCAGTTGGCCGCGGCGAACAAGAGCTCGGCCGAAGGGACGGGCAAGCAGGCCGCGTCCATCGAGGAAGCCAGCTCGTCGCTGGAGGAAATCTCCAGCATGACCCAGCGCAACGTGGAGCACGCCCGCCAGGCGAACGAACTCGCCGAGGAGGCCCGGGCCGCGGCCGACCGCGGGGTGAACGACCTCCAGGCCATCGGCGCGGCGGTCGAGGCGCTGAACGAGAGCAGCGGGCAGATCGCGAACATCCTCAAGGCCATCGACGGCATCGCCTTCCAGACCAACCTGCTCGCCCTCAACGCGGCGGTGGAGGCCGCCCGGGCCGGCAGTGCCGGGGCGGGCTTTGCCATCGTGGCCGATGAGGTGCAGAAGCTGGCGAGCCGCTCCGCGGACGCCGCGCGGGAAACGGCGGTAAAGATTGAGGACGTGGTCAGCTGGATCAGCCAATGCGAAATCCTGAAACTGGAGGTGGCGTCCAGCCTGGATCACATCGCCACCAAGTCGCGGCAGGTCGTCGAGTTGGCCGCGCAGGTCGCTGAAGCGTCCCGTCAGCAGGCGGAGGGCATCAAGCTGGTAAACTCGTCGGTGGTGCAGGTCAGCCAGGTGACTCAGGCGAACGCGGCCGGCACCGAGGAATCAGCGGCGGCCGCGGCGGAACTCGAAACGCATTCCCGCTCGCTCCGCGAGTCGCTGGCAGAGCTTCGCGCCCTGGCCGCGCGGCCCGCTCCCTTGGCGTTGCCGGGGAATTGAGGAAGGCGCCAAACCGGCGTTGGAATTGGATTTCCCTCGGTTAGCGGGCCGGTCCGGAGGCGCCCGCCGGAAAACAAACGAAGCGCAGAGAGGCTCTGCGCTTCGTCGGGTTCGAGTTGGGTTGCGTTCAGGGCTTGGAGCAGGCCTTCAACTGGATGTCCACGGTCAGGATGTGATGCTTGATCCATTCGGCGGCAGCGGTCTGCAGGCTCTTGAGGAGTTCCGGCTTGGGCCCCTCGACGAGATAGCGTTCCTTGAATTTGCCGAAGACGCCGAGAAATGCGGCGTGGGCTTCCTTGTTCTTGGCGTGGGCCGGGCAGCGGGCGCGTTCCATGCATTGTTCCTCGAACTTGAAATGGGTGTTCACGTAGGACCCCAGGAAGCTGAGCAACTCGTCGCACTTGGCCTTCGGGGGTGGCGGCCCGATGAGCAGTTGTTCCAGCAAGTTGATCTTGTCGATCAGCATCCGGTGTTGCGTGTCGACCAAGGGGGATCCGGTCGCGAACTGTTCACTCCATACGAGCATAAGCCTGTCCTGATTGATGATGATTGCGGCGGTGACCCGGCCGCCGGCGAGGGCACCGGCGGTCGATCCGGAACCCCGCGGGGGCGCGGGATGCCCGATTCACCACCCAAGGTATCGGCAGCCCGGGAGGCCGGGTTAAACGTCCCGCTTGAGGGGATGCCGGATGCCCGCCCACGCCAGCAACGCGAGGCCGACGGGCGTGCCCGTCACGGAGAACGGGATCGCGGCGATGACCCCGAGGAACAGGGCCTTGGCCAGCGCGCGCCCAAGCGGGTCTTGGTTCCGCTTCCGCTGGATCACGAAGGTGCCGGCAAACACGCACAGGAAACACAGCGGCACGGTGATCGGCAGGTCGATGATCACGAACTCGGCGAGGTTCCAGAGGTTGTCCACGACCAGCAATAGGATCGCCGACCACGGATGGAACGTCGGGCGACCGGTCCCGGGAATGCCGCCGGATGGCGGCAACGGCCGGGACGGCAGTTCCGGCGGGACCACCTCCAGGGGAAGCGCCGGGGGCTGCTCGCGCGGGTCGTTCATGGGCGGGAGGTTGGCCGTGGGCGGCGGGAGGGCAAATGCGGACTTCAGCCGCGCAGCGCCTTCAGCTTCGCCGCATCCGGATGCTGGCGATAGAAGTCGTCGAGCGGAAAGCAGCCGCTGACGAGTCCATTGCGTGGGCCGGTCGTGCATTCGCTGAAGGTGCGGCAAACCTTGCGCCGTTGCAGCGCACGGCCCGCGAGCACGTCGTGCGGCAGATCGGGATAACTTAGCACCATCCGTCCGAGGCCGATGAAGTCCACCATGCCTTCCGTCAGCAATGCGGCGCCGACGTGCGGGAGCCATTCCTGCAGGTAGCTGCAGGCACTGCCGACCATGAGCAGTTCGGGAAATTCGCGCTTTGCCTTGGCGATGGCCGCCACCTGCCGCGCGACGCCGACGAGCGGATCTTCCGGCGGCAGATAACCGTCGCTCGGCGGCACGGCGGCGGGACGTTGCAGGTGCGGATTGTAATAGGGCGACGCCGCGGTCAGGCAGATGAGCCGGATGCCGAGGTCACGCAACTCGCGTAGCAGGGCGAAGGGTTCATCCCACGCGATTCGGGTCGGGTCCGCCGGATCGCCGCCGAAGGCATATGGATACGGACCGCTCCACGGCATGGGCACGCCGACGCCGTCGGGGCCCTTCTGAAACGGCAACTGGTCGAAGAGGCTGAGGCGAACCCCGACTTCCAAGCCGGGCGCGTCGCGGTGGATGCCGGCCACGATGTCGCGGAGGAAACGCGTGCGGTTCTCCAACGACCCGCCGTAACGGCCGGGCCGATCCACGGCACTCAGGAACTCGTGGCCGAGGTAACCATGGCAGTGTTTCACGTCCACGAAGTCGAAGCCCGCGCGCTGTGCCCGGACCGCGGCGGCCACGAAATCCGCGATCAGGTCATCCACCTCGGCGTCGGTGAGCACCGCGGCATCGCTCGTCACGGTGGAGCGTGGGTCGAGCAGCGGATGCCGGTAGGCGACGCGGGGTTCGAGCCGCTTTTTGTCGTTGGGCCGGGCCCAGCGTCCGCTGTGCGTGAGCTGCACCCCCACGAGCAGGTCGTCAGTGCGGCCGTGCTTGGCGTGCTCGGCGACCAGCAATTCACGCAGGCCGGCCAGCTCCTCCTCGTTCTCCGGGCTCAGCACGAGTTGGTTCGGATTCGCGCGGCCATCGTGACGCACGGCGACGGCTTCGCCGCCCCAGATGAGCTTCGCGCCGCTCTGGCCGAAACGTTGCCAACGGCGGCGGACCAGATCGGTCGGTTTGCCGTCCGGCGTCGCATCCCAGCCCTCCATGGGCAGGATGGCGAAACGGTTCCCGATGGTCTTATGTTGACCGTCAGCGGGACGAGCCGGGGCGGCGAAAGCCTCCGGGTTGGCAACGTCGGCAACCGGGAGATCGACGCCGAGTTCGGCCACGCGTCCGCGGAACTCGGCGGCGGTCTTGAGCGAGGCGAGCTTGGGAAACTGCATGGGAAATCAGGGGGCGCGGCCAACGAGCATGAATTGCCAGCCAAACAGTCCGGGGAACGTGGTCTCGGCAAACCGGTCCAACGGCGCCTTCAGCGGCCCGAGCAGGTGCGAACCGGGCCACGCGCCGTGGGCGGAGCGCTCGACCCGGTCAAAGCCGGCCTGCGTCACCAAGTCGGGCGCCGTCTGCCAGTCGAAGAACTTGCAATGCGTGCGATCCATCAGGCCGCCGTCGGTGTAGCGAAAATGGCCGGCGAGCATTGCCAGGCGATTGCGCCAGAACAGCAGGTTGGGTAGCGCCACGATCAGCGTGCCGCCGGCTTTCAGGTGCGGACGCAGCGTGCGGAGCAATTGCCACGGGTCCACGAGGTGCTCGAGCACGTGGCTGCAAATCACGCAGTCAAATTGACCGAGGTCGGCTCCGTCGAAGCGATTCAGGTCGGCGACCAGGACCGCTTCCATCGCGGACTTGGCCTGCGCCGCCTCTTCGGCCGAATGGGTAATGCCGCTGATCTTGGCCGGCCATTCGGACCGGATCGCCCGCGCCAGCGTTCCGTCTCCACACCCGACATCGAGAATGGTGGTGGCCGTCCGCGGAATGCGGACGAACACAGGCGGGTTGACGGAGCCGTAGGTCATTTGAAGTCCACCCTGACAGCCAAGTCGGGGGAATGCTGCGTGGTTGATGGCTCGACTTCGAAGAGAGACTTCAGAGCCCAATCTGAAGAATACGCCTCGAGGACATGACGTGCGTGCATGTCTGTGCGGTGGGTATCATGTCGAATTCGTTCTGCTACATGGCGAAGAACGCTGCCTAGGCGAAGTGTGTGCATGCAATACTGCACCACCAGCACTGAATAAGTTCGTGGGTTTTCCAGAATCTCAACAAACGCGGCCTCGAATTGTTCAGCAGACTCTGGATGCGCGTTAACTATCGCAACTATCTCTCGCAAGGTTGGCGTGACGGCCTTGTAGTCACCGGTCGCAACCAAGGTTTCACCAACACAGCGAACCTTTTCCCAGAACCCGGCCATATGTGTGTGCATGGATTTAGCTCCGCTGATTGAGGCACTTCACTTTGCCGCCGCGACCAGCGCGTCGAGCCGGTGGGCGATGGGTTCCAGGACCGCTACGTCGCTGTCTGGGCGGTGGGCACCGCGTCGATGCGGTTCGGGCGACGCGATCAGACCGCGCATGTGCAGGAACTGCGCGCAGGTGTGTTTGTAGGCCGGCACCGGGGCGCGGAAGGCAAACATGCCGAGGTATTGCAGCCAGTCGTTCAGTTCGTGGAACCGCGCGTCGCCGGCGGCCCACAGGCGGTCCCGGGCGGCGAAGGCCTCGACGTGGAACGCCGACAGGCCGAGCAGGTAGTCGCTGCCCCACATGACCAAGTCGATCGCCAGATCGTTGCCGGTGTAGACCTTGTAGTCTGGCCGACGCGCGTCGCGGACCGCGAGGCGTTCCCATTCGAGTTCGCGGGAGAGCGAGCTGTGTTTGGCGCCCTTGAGCTGCGGCAGGTCCAGCAGCGCCTTGTAGGTGTCGAGGTCCCAAATGCGGCCGAAGGGCACGAACATCTCGCCCAGTTCGAAGCCCAGAAACGTGTCGCACTCGGCGGCGACACCGCGGAAAACCTCCACGAGTTGCGCCCCGGAAAGCGGCTTCAGCGCGGAGCAAGGGAACAGGATTGGCAGCCCGCCGGCGCAATAGATCGCGTTGCACTCGCGCCGGTAGAGCCGCACGGGATCGCCGTCCTCCCCCTCGATGAAGGCCCCCGCCACGAAGCGGCGGCCGCGCGCGAGGCTGTTCACGAGCCCGAGAATCTCCGCGCGTTCGTCCCGGGTGAGCAGGTTGGTGTAACCCGTGTCCATGTTCACCGCCGGCGTCAGGCCCGCCGCCCAGGTGCGCTCGACCAGTTGGGCAAAGGCCGGGAAATCCACGGTCCCGTCGTGCCGGAAGGGAAGCAACACGGCGGAGATGCCCTCAATCGGTCGGCACGGCTTCAGCGCGGGGATCGGCATGTCGGCGCGAGCAAACGGGAAACGGTCACCGAGGAAAAGCGGGAACCGCGTTCGCGCGAGCCGTGTGCCCAAATGGGAGCCGGCGCGTGGCCGGAAGCAGGCGCAACCAGATTCGACAGGCCACGCTTCCGCACGAATCCTTCCCGCATGCGACCGGTTGACCTTACTGCCTTCCCGAATGAACTCGCCGTCCGCTGGGATGACGGATCCGAAAGTTTCATCCCGTTCGAAACCCTGCGCCGGTTTTGCCCGTGCGCGGCCTGCATGGGGGAACAGGACATTTTCGGGAACACCTACAAGGCGCCGGCACGGCCCTACGCCAAGAATGCGTTCCAGTTGGTGCGCTTCGCGGAGGTCGGAAGCTACGCCGTGCAACCGTTCTGGGCTGATGGGCACGGTTCCGGCCTTTACGCCTGGGATTACCTGCACCGCGTCGCGACGGCCCAGGCCAAGGCGGAGGCGTAGCCGCGGATCGCCCCGCGACATCAGGCGGTGAATTCCAATGCAGGCGGGACGTCGGAGAGCAGCGTCTCCCGGAAAGGAACCTCGCTTGAATCGTCCACGCATCGTTGGGTTGATCGCCGCCATCCTGTTGGTTGCCGGGTTGTCCCAATGGGTGACCAAGGCCGCGCTGCGCCCGGGATGGAAGCTCGCGGACGGCACCCGGATCACCTTCGTCGGCTTCACCTACGGCACGAATCACGTGTCGCCGCTCAAGCACCCCTGGGAACGTCTGCCGCTGCCGGCCCGGGTCATGGGCTGGCTGCCCCAGGAAGGCTGGCCCGTGGACCGGCCGGGGTTCGGGCCGGAACTGCGGATTTGGTTTCGGACGGACCGCAGCCTGCCGCCCGGCGATTCCTTCCGCTGGGACCTGACGGACGGAGCCGGCCTGACGGTGGCGGATTTCGATGCCTTGCAACTCGGGGCCACGAACGGGGCCACGGGCCTGCGGCTGGATTTCGGGGCGTTTCCCCGCCACGGCAAATCCTTGCGGTTGGTCGGCCAACAGTTCGATCGGACGAACCAAGCGTATCTGCCGGTGCTGGAACTGGACCTGCCCAACCCGCGCCCCCGGCCCGCGGGTGCGGATGCCGCCCCGGTCCCGGCGCTGCCGCAGACGGCGCGGGACGGTCCGTTGGAATTCACCTTGGTTGCGTTCGAGACGGGACTGGCCCGGCATCACGGGTTCGCGCGGACGCCGGCTCCGCCCGGTGAGGACCCCACGGCGCGCCTCGATTTCCTGGCCCGGAGCAACGGCGTGCCGAATCGGGACTGGTTTCCGCTCAACGTGCGGATTGCGGACCTGGAGGGCCATGCCTTGAAAAGTTATCCGATCGATTGGCTGGGCTCGCAGAACGGCTGGGTGCTGAAGGTGCAATCAGCGCCCTGGGCCGGCCAGGCGTGGCGGCTGCGCGTGGAGTTTTCCCGGAACAACGAATTTGCACCGGGGGAATTGGCAACGTTCCGCGGCCTCCGCGTGGCGGGGCAGGGGGGCGTCGCGGTGGACCGGCGAGGGCGGGTCGGTGACCGCGAGATGGAACTGCGGTTCCTCACCTTCGCGAAAGCAAAGAATTGGGAATGGAAGGCCGATGCCCGCTTGGTCCGGCGCGAAAGCGGCGTCAGCCTTACTTTGGTTGAGGCCCGGGACCAGCGCGGCCGCAAACTCTGGCGGCACCCGCGGCACCTGACGTTCCGGGCCTGGCCCGACAGCGAGACGGTGGATCTGACCTTCGCGATCCACGCCAGCCGCTTCGGGGAATTCGTGGCGGAACCCACGGACGTCCGGCCCCGTTGACCCCAGATGCCGAGGCGCCGGAGATCAATTGGCCAGCGTGGCGGTCCGTCCCCGGGGCGCGGAGGAAAACTTCAGGAAGCTGTCGAGCAGCAGTTGGACTCCGAAGTTGTTCACGCCGGAACCGAAGAAGACCGGGCTCAGCTTGCCGGCCAGCACCTGCGGGTGGTCGAACTCGGCGCCGGCCAGCTCGATCATCTCGATCTGCTCGCGCACGGTGTAGACCTCGGATCGCGCGCGGGCTTGGGTTTCCACGCTCCTGCCGGCGTTGCTGACTGGGATCGCCTCGACCGCGGCCGCCGGGACTTGGCAATGAACTTGCGGGTGCGGTGCCATCCAACGCGGCGACCCTGCCAGTGATTTTCAGACTCGGTTAAATCCCTGCCCATCCGTCTATGCCTTGCCTTCGCCCGTTGCGGCTGACCGCCTTTCTGGTGCTCTGCCTTCTGTGGGAAATCACCGCCGTCGCCGCTGACGGTCCACTGACCACCACCTGGCCACCGCTCCCCGGTCCCGACCGGGATGGTGACGGGTTTTCGGACCTCGCGGAACTGCGGGCCGGCACAGACCCGGACCGGCCCGATTCCGACGGCGACACCTTCACCGACCGGGACGAGTTCGATGCCGGCACTTCGCCGGTTGACCGGGGGCAGTTTCCGCTGGTCCGACTGGATACGACCCGGAGGCTGAGGCTCGCCGGTGACGCCCTCCTGTTGCGGGCCGAAGCGACGGTTGAGTTCGTAATCACGACCAACTGGGTTCCGGGGGTTATGAACGGCGTCGTGAAGCTGGTGCCGGAAATCAAAACCAACTGGGTTACCTATCAGTGGTCGCTGGGCGGAACGCCGTTGCTTCGGCAGACCAACCGGGTCCTTCAGGTGCTGGACCTCGCCGCCGCCGAGACCGGCCTTTACTCGATTGAGGCGAAGGTGCTTAAGGCGCGGCACACGGTGACGGTGCCGGTCGTGGTATTGCCGCTCCGGGAACGGAAGCCGTTGCCAACGCCGGTCGGAAGCGTGGTGGATGCGGCGGCGGTCACGCTGCCCGGGGAAACGGAACTGGGCGGATTTACCAATGCCATCCAGTTGACGGCGGGACCGTTTCACGCGGCGGCGCTGATGCCGAACGGAACGGTTCGGGTCTGGGGAGATCTTTCCTATCATCAGGACCAGCTTCCGGTCGCCGCGACCAACTTGGTGGCCATCGCGGCCGGGGCGGCGCACATGCTCGGACTGCGGGCCGATGGGATGGTTTTCGGTTGGGGCGGCAACCATTTCGGTCAGGCAACCCCGCCTGTTGGGCTGGGTCCGGCCGTCGCAATCAGCGCGGGGCATTTCCATTCAGTTGCGCTGCTCGCCGACGGACGGGTGGTGGCGTGGGGCGACAACTCCGCGGGGCAAGGCACAGTGCCGGTAAACCTTCCGCCCCTCCGCGCGGTGGCGGCCGGCGGCGCCCACACCTTGGCGCTGATCGAGGCTGGCCAGATTCTGGCCTGGGGTGACAACCGGTTTGGCCAGCTCAAAACCCCTGTGGGCACCTTTGTGGCCATCAGCGCTGGCACTACCCACAGCGCGGCGCTTGACCGGTTTGGCGGTCTCCATGAGTGGGGTGCGATCAAGTCCGGGGGCACCCGTGTGGCCCGGGCGCTCGTTGCTGGCGCTCGTGTTACCGCCACGTTGCCGCCGTCGGAACTGCCGCGGGACGGCCATCTGGCGGTGAGAGGCTCCCGGACTGTCCAACTGGAGCTGCCACCGGACGCCGATGCGGATGGACTCCTTGATCCGCTGGAGCTGGCTTTCGGCACGGATCCCGCCCATGCCGACACCGACCGCGACGGGTTCCCCGACGGGTTGGAGCTGCGCCTCGGAACAAATCCCCTGACCGGCAGCGGTGAACCACCGCCCGCCGATGACCCGTTCACCTGGTGGCAGGCGTTTGATCCGGTCAATGCCGCCGCCGCCGAAGGTCAGTTGGAAGTGCTGCCGGGACTCCAGATCGAGCTTTTCTCCTCTGGCCAGCGCGCCTTTCAGCTTCAGGCGTCCGCCGACGGACAGATTTGGACAGACCTGCTGGCTCCGTTTTCTCCACCGCCCGGACTCACCCGGCTGGTCACCAACGCGATTCCGTGGGCCAACCGGTTCCGACTGCTGCCGACTGGGCTCGCGACAGGCGTCAACTCCACGCCGGTCGCTCCCACCGGCACCGTGCTCGGGACGGTCATGGTGTTCGGTCACGATGAACTGGGGCAACGTCGCGTGCCTTCGACGCTGGGAAACGTCCGGGGATTGGCCGGCGGGAGCGGGCATTCGCTGGCCATTGGTGCCGGCGGTGATGTCTTTGCCTGGGGCGCCAATGCCAGTGGCCAATGCGAGGTTCCGCGGCTGACCCGGCCGGCCGTCATGGTCGCCGCCGGGGGCCAGCATTCCCTGGCGTTGATGGCTGGTGGATTAGTGGTTGCCTGGGGCGGCAATGCCGGGGGGCAGCTGAGCCTTCCGCAACTGGATGAGCCCGTGATTGCAGTCGCCGCGGGCGCCAACCACAGCCTCGCCCTCCTTACCGGCGGCAAGGTCGTCGCCTGGGGCGGCAACGAGAGCGGTCAGGCCAACGTTCCAACCGGCCTGCCGCCGGTCCAGATGGTCGCGGCTGGCCGCTTTCATTCCGTGGCCCTGACCCGCTCCGGACAGGTGGTCACGTGGGGCGACAATCGCTACGGACAAGGCCAGGTCCCGGACGACCTGCCGCCGGTCCGCGCCGTCGCCGCGGGTTTCACGCACACGGTGGCGCTGGGCACGGACGGAAGGGTCCGCTGCTGGGGCGGCAACATGGACGGGCAATGCGAGGTTCCGCCGGACCTTGACGAGGTGACGGCAGTTTATGCAGGCGACGTCGCTACCTTCGCCCTGACGTCCAAGGGTCGGGTCCGGGTTTGGGGGCGAAACCAAACGTCGTTGCAGGCCGAATTCGACGCTGCCAGCCCGGTAATGGTTTTCGCCGTGGGAGCGTATCACGCGATTCTCGCCCGGGTGCCCGTGGACGCGGACGCGGATGGGCTCGACGACAACCTGGAACGCTCGCTCGGCGCGTCGGCCGAACGCTCGGACAGCGACGGAGATGGGCTGGACGATGCCACGGAATGGTTGGGCGGCTTTTCCCTGACCGTGCCCTCCGAACGGCCCGACGGTTACCTTAACGCTGGAACGGCGGTGAAGCTGCGCTTCTTCTCGCGGCCGGGCGACAGCTACCTCCTCCAGCGGACGCGGGACTTCGTCACCTGGTTCCCGGAGGACCGGCTGGCGCCCTCACCCCGCTTCGCCGACCGCATCGGGTTCACCGAACTGCCCATCGCTTCGGGTGACAACGCAGCCGCCTGGCGGTTGCTGCGCTATCAATCGTTGGAGGTTCCGGATCCCGGGACGGCCTTCCTCGTTTCACCGCGGTAAACGAAAAGTGTCTCGGACAGGAGATCAATTGGCCAGCGCGGCGGTCCGTCCCCGGGGCGCGGAGGAATACTTCAGGAAACTGTCGAGGAGGAGTTGCACGCCGAAGTTGTTCACGCCGGAACCGAAGAAGACCGGGCTCAGCTTGCCGGCCAGCACCTGCGGGTGGTCGAACTCGGCGCCGGCCAGCTCGATCATCTCGATCTGCTCGCGCACGGTGGCGTAGGTGTGTTCGTCGAGCTTCTCGCGCACCAAAGGGTCGTCGAGTCCGGTGACGTTCACGGCCGCGCGATACTTGCCGCCGACCACGCGCTCGAAGAGGTGGACCATTTTCTCCGCCCGGTCATAGACGCCGCGGAAGTCGGCGCCGTTGCCGAGGGGCCAGTTCATGGCGCAGGACTTGATCCCGAGGACTGCCTCCAGCTCGTCCATGAGCGAGATCGGATCGCGCGCCGGACGGTCGAGCTTGTTCATGAAGGTGAAGATCGGCACGCCGCGCCGGGCGCACACCTCGAAGAGCTTGCGCGTCTGGTTTTCCACGCCCTTGCCGGCGTCGATCACCATGATCACGGCGTCCACGGCCGTGAGCACGCGGTAGGTATCCTCGGAGAAATCCTTGTGGCCGGGCGTGTCGAGCAGGTTCACGCGGAAGCCGCCGTATTCGAACTGCAGCACGGTGGAGCTGATCGAGATGCCGCGTTTCTTCTCCAGCTCCATCCAGTCCGAGGTGGTGGCACGCTGGTTCTTGCGCGCGGTCACGGAGCCGGCGAGCTGCACGGCGCCGCCGTAGAGCAGCAGCTTTTCGGTGAGCGTCGTCTTGCCGGCATCGGGATGCGAGATGATCGCAAACGTGCGCCGGCGCTGGATTTCTTCCTGCAAGGTCACGAGGAAGGCGAGGCTAGCAAAGGGGCGTCGGGAAAACAAAACCGGACATTCCGGGGGTGCGGGCCGCCGCGTGGGAGTGGCCACCGAAAGTCACGGTTGCGTGACGGCCCGGAGTTCTTCGGCGAAACGCTCGACAGGAGGGCTCCGGGGGAAGTATTGGCACTGCAACCGCTAAGCCAACTGCCCCATGGTTCACTATCAGCTCAAAGGCGTGACGATGTCCCTCGATTTTGGGCTGCGGACCGGCTTGAACACGATTGGCCGGAATCCGACCAACGACTTCTGCATCCACGAGGCCAGTGTCTCCAGCTTTCACGCCGAACTCACGGTGCTGGAGGATGGGGGCGGGGTCCTGGTGCGTGACCTCCAGTCCACCAACGGCACCTTTGTGGACGGCCAACCGGTGGAGGAGGCGCATTTGCAGCCCGGGCAGGCGCTCCAACTGGGCTCCATCGAACTGCGCCTCGAAGCCCGGGAAATTGGCATCCATGTGGCCCCGGTTTCGCCGCTTGCACCGGCCCAACCGGCAGGCCGCGCCGTCGTGCTGGAGGACGGCCAGGTCGGCTGCTCGCGGGATCCGAACCTGCCCGCGACCCATGAGGCGACCGATGGATGCCAGGCCGTGGTCAAATGTCCCGGAGTGTTCAACGTCGCGTCGCTGCGGGCGGTGAAACTGTCGGGCGGCAAGGCTGGCGTGCTGTTCTTCTGCCCCGACTGCAACGCGAAATGCCGGCCGATTCCCGGCGGCCAGGGCTCAAACCAAAAAAAGAAGAGCCTGTTCTCGCGGCTGACCCAGACGATCCACCTCGGCTGGAAGAAGTAGCCCGGGCCGGCCGGTGGCCCCTTCGGTCTGCGACGTTAACCGTGGGTCGCGAAACGGCGCAGGTTTTTCAGCGCCACTGCCACTGGTTTCGGCAACGGGGCCTCGATTTGCATCAGTTCACCCGTGGACGGGTGGGGCAATTCCAGGCGCCAGGCATGCAACGCAAGCGTCCGGATCAACGGGGTCTCGACCACGCCTGGCGCCAGGCGGTAACCGCGCTTGAGCCGCGAAAGGAGCAGGGGTTCGCCACCGTAGTGACTGTCTCCGAAGATGGGGTGCCCCAGATCCTGCAGGTGGACCCGCAGCTGATGGGTTCGCCCCGTCAGCGGCCGGCACTCCACCAGCGAGCAGCCGGCGAAGCGTTCCGCGACCCGGAAGTGGGTCACTGCCCGTTTGCCCTGTCCGCTCACGGCCATGAGCCCCGGCTTGAACCAATGGGGCGCGAGGCGGTTCTCCACCGTGAATTCGTTGCGCTCCGGATTGCCCTGCACCAGGGCCAGGTAAGTCTTCTTCGGAATCTCGGAGCCGAAGTGGTTGGCCAGCTGGATCAGCGCCTCGCGCGTCTTGGCCAGCAGGAAGATGCCGGTCGTCTCGAAGTCGAGCCGGTGGGCGTTGGCCAGGTAGGTGATGCCGTGTTCGGTAGCCCAGGGCTTGCCATCGGCGACCCCCTCGTGGAGCAGCCGCATCAGGTTGGGCCGCCCCGCATCGTAACGGTCCGGACAAGACAAAAGCCGGGCCGGCTTGTCGAGGGCGAGCACGTCGGCATCCTCGAACAGCACCGGCACCGGCCAGGATTCGCCGGTCGCCGGCGACGAGAGGCGGATCACCCGCGGGGCGGCAGGCATGGGCGGCTCACTGCTCCGCGCCTTCGGCCTTGAGCAATTCCGACAGTCCGGACTTCTGGAACTCGCGGCCGGCCCATTCCTGGAACGCGAGCGACTTGCGCTGCTGGCGTCGCTCTTCGAGGAAGGCATTCAGGCCGGCCTTGAGCGTGGCCTCATCGACAGGCTTGCGCTCCCGCAGGAAGGCGACCAAGCCGCCATCCGCCGACGGTTGGAACGGGCTGGCCATGCCGGCCTTGAGCTGGAACACCGCGCTCTTGATGGCGTTGGGATTCTGTCGCGGATCCAGGCCGGGAATCGTCTCGGCGGTCAGGGTGAACGGCGCCAATTCGACGACGCTGGCCTTTTGTTCGGCGGCGACGGTGGCGAAGGTCTTGCCTTGGGCCAAGCCGTTGGTCACCGCGATCGCAAAGGCTTCGCCGGCGGCCCGGGCGGCTTCCTGGGACTTGAAGCGGCGGTAGTCTTCGGTCACGCGGGACTGGATCGTGGCGAACGCCGGGATCTCGCTGGGAACCGTCTGCGTCAACGCCGCCACGACCACGCCGGTGCTCCCGCGCATCGGCAACGTGATGGGCTTCTCGTTGGAGAGTTTGGCGACTTCCTGGCTCAGCGTGGTGAGGTCTTCCAGGCCGGCCGGGCGGCCGGAGTCGGCGAACGGCTCGGTATTGGCGACCTTGAGCTGGCGGTTCAGCGCCTCGTTGATGAGGTTGGCCGGGGTCATCGGCTTCACCCGGTAGATGGCGTTGGCGAATTCGGTCGCCTTGGCATTGGCCAATTCCAGGGCGCGCTGGGTGGCCATGTCCTGCTGGAGCTGCGTGATGGCCGCCGGCTTGGTCAGGGGCTGGCCCTGCGCGTCGGTGAAGGTCTCGGCGCCGCGCTGGGTGTAGATTTGCTCAATGCGGTTCGTGAGGTCGGGGATCTTGGCGAGATCCGCGGTGGCCTCGGCGGTGAAATTCGTCGCGTCAAATCGGACATAACTGAGGACGCGGCGCTCCGGGATGCGGTAAACCGCGAGCCGGTTGCTGTAGAAGGAACTGAGGGCGGCCGGGTCGAGGTTGACCGAGGCGAGGTAGTTGGATGTCGAGAACTGGACGAGGCTGACGGCCAGGGTCTCGTTCTCGCGCTGGAACTCCACGGAGGCCTCGCGCGGCGTCACCAAGTCACCGGCAACGCCGACGACGTCTGCCAGGTGGCCGCGGATGACCTGCAACCGGACCCAGTCCACGAAGTCGCTCTCGGTGAACCGTTCGCGCGAGGGATTGAGGCGGGTTTCCACGAACTTCTGGAAGGTGATCGGGCCCTTCTCGTCGCGGAGATTCTGCCGGATCCACGCGGCGACGGCCGCATCGCCGATCTCGAGTCCCAAGTCCTTGGCCCGTGCCTGCAGGAGCACGTTGAAATAACGCTCCTGCTTCAGGTCGAAGCCCTGCTGTTTGGCCCGGGCGTTGTCGTAGCCCTCGCCCAGGCGCAGGTAGCCACCGAGCCGCGCGAGCCGGTCCGCGGCCACCAATTCGTTCCGGCTCAGGGGCCGGCCATCGATGCTGCCGTAGTTGCCGCCTCCCCCTGCCTGCTCCAGCCGGGAGCTCGGATTGAAGTAGGCGACAAAGCTGATGATCACGGCTGCGCTGATGAAATACCAAAGCAGCTTCTGATGTTTACGAATATGGCCCGTCATGATGAGAACCCCGGATAAATAGGCGCGGAACCTAGCGGCCCCGCAAAAACCCGGTCAAAGGCAAAAGCAGACTCAATTCATGGCCGGCGGCCGGGAAAACAGGCTGCAGCGCCGGGGAATCGGGTCGGCCGGCGGCTAGTTTCGCCGGGTCCGGATGAGCGTGGGGCGCGACCGGAAATCCTCCGCCAATTCGGTCGCGTCATCGTCGAGAATGGGTTCGGTCGGCAGTTCGAGGGCGAGGCCCCGCAGTTCGCGGGCGAGTTCGCCGGCGGAGCCAGGGCGGTCGTCCGGCTGCTTGGCGAGCAGCCGGAGGACTAGGCGGGCGAGGCCGGGATTCACCGCGGACGGCAGGGGCGGCACCGGCTGTTCCTGATGCGCCCGCAACAGTTCCTTGGCGGATTCGGCCGCGAAGACCGGCCGACCCGTGAGCGCTAACCAAGCGATGCCACCGAGCGAATAGAGGTCGGCGCGGGCGTCCGCCTCGGCGTCGCCAGCCGCGACTTCCGGCGCCATCCATTCGGGGGAACCGGTCAGTAATTCCCCTGCCGCCCCGGCCCGCGCCTGGGCGAGTGATTCGCGCACCACGGCGAGGCCGAAATCGAGCACCTTCACCACCTCTCGGTGAAGTCCCTGGCGGGTGAGGAAGAGGTTCTCCGGCTTCAGGTCGCGATGCACCAGGCCCAGCGAATGGGCCTCGGCCAGCGAATCACACGTTTCCAGGAGCCACTGCACGACCCGGGCGGACGGCTGCGGCCCAAACCGTTCGATCACCCGGTGCAGCGGCAGGCCGCGCAGCAGTTCCATCACGTAAAAGATCTGGCCGTCCTCGGTCCGGCCGTAATCGAAGACCGGCACCGTGTGCGCGGAGGTCAGGCGGGCGGCGAGCTTGGCCTCCTGCTGATACCGGGCCAATGTGCGCTCCAGTTGCTCCGGCGAGCCGGCGTGTTGGCGCAGCAGGGCGGCGCTCACCAGCTTGATCGCGGCCGGCCGGGCCAAGGTTCGGTGGCTGGCCTGCCAGACTTCCCCCATCCGGCCCTGCCCGAGCCGGCGCTCGAGCTGGTAGGAGCCCAATTCTTGGAGTTCCCCGCGGGCGGTCGCCAACTGCTTCGCCATCGTCTGCATCCGGCGCCGTTCCCGTTCCCGGTGGATCACGACCGCGACCGCCACGATCGCGCAGGTCCAGGTCGCGGTGTTCGCCACGATCATGCGCCGGGCCAATTGCGGTGGCGCGTGGCCGCCGGCCTGACCCGTGACGATCAGGACCGCGAGGACGAACGGGGCCACGAGGCTGGAAAAGACCAGCAACGCGTAGTGGAGCAGCGGCGGGGCTGCCACCAGCAGCGCGAAGAGCAGGATGATGATGCCACCCCAAGTTGGGCGCACCGAGACCGGGACCGGTCCCGCCAACGTGTAGGCCCCGAACCAAGCCGAAAGCGAGGCATGCGCCACGAACAGGGCCGCCGCGGCACCCAGCACCAGCGCCGGCCGGCGACGGTAGTGCGCCAGTGCGGCCACACCCAGGCAGGCGAAGACGAGCATCAGCAGGTAGTCCGCCGGCGCGGTCCCGTTCCCGCCGGCGAGCGCCCGCGGGTCGAACCACAGGCGCTGGAGTTCCATTCCCAACAGGCTAAGGGCCAGGATGCCGCCCAGGATTACCGCGAAGCGCACCACGCCGGCCGCCGTGTCCTCCGGCCCGCCGATCGGACTCAGGGAACTGGCCGTGCCGGAAATGAACACCGTCCCCGCCGACCTGGGATGGGACGATTCAGCGACTGCTTTGGGAGCTTCCATGGTGAGGAACCTCAGCAGGCTGCCGCAAAGGAGTCCGAAAGCAAACCCCGGCGTGGCCGGGGTGGATTTCAGGCGGATGAAGCCGGCCGCCCGCACAGAACCCAAGGTTGGCGGCGGCGGGGCGTGAAGTGGGGTCCGTGCCGCGGAAGCATTGCCTTTGGCCGGCGGGCGCCGGGTGGTTCGCGGAGCTTCAGCCTTGCCGCCCCGGCGCCGCTGCCTAGCCTGCCGAAGGATCTGTTCCACGATCCGCCCGCCATGACTACCTCTGCCCAACAGCCGTTGCCGTCGGTGACGTGCCGCAGCGGTTCCTTGCCCCGTGCCGCGTTCACGCTCATTGAGCTGCTTGTCGTGATCGCCATCATCGCGATCCTGGCCGGCATGCTCCTGCCTGCTCTGGGCCGGGCCAAGGACCGCGCCCAACTGACCGTCGACCTGAGCAACGTGAAGCAGGTGCTCCTCGCGAACCAGCTCTACGCGACGGACAGCCTGGACTTCAACGCGCACCCCACCTGGGGCGGCGACCTGAGCGGCCCGGACGGCTGGGTTTACGCGACGAAGAACAACGGTCGCATTCCCGGTGGCCCGGCGGCACCGACCTCCGCCGCGGGCAAGGACATCAATTCGCAGCAATTCAGCAACCAGGTCGCCTTCTTCAAGATCAGCCAGCTCGGCCCCTACCTCACCAGTCACACGCTCTGCTGGTGTCCGAAGGACGTCGCCACCCGCGGCAGCGGCAAGCTGAAACAACTCTGGCTCGCCCGGCCGCTGAAGCTGACCTCCTACTGCTGGAACGGCACGATCGGCGGCTACAACAACATCGGGAAGGCATCGCTTTCGCCCGACGGCCGCACCTACAAGACCTCCGACTTCCTCGCGACCGACTGGCAGATGTGGGAGCAGAACGAACTGGACGCCCTGAACTTCAACGACGCGTCCAACGTGCCACCGCCCGGCAACGTGGGGAACGGCGTCTCCATCCGTCACGCCGGCGTGGCGGGCTGGTGGAACCTGTCGAACCCGAACGGCAACCAGCCGACGAAGAACCTCCCCGGCGGCGCGGTGGTCGGCACCTTCGGCGGCAGTGCCATGAGCGTGAAGTGGAACTACACGCAGCAGCTCATCAACAAGGCCGCGGTGCCCAACGAAATCTTCAACGGGCCGGTTTACCGCTGACTTGGGATTCGCCGTCGGCAGCGGGGCGCGGAACGCCCCAACCGGAGCGTTGTGTTCCCCGGTCCCGCCCGGTTTCATCCGGTCCACATGACGCACGACGAAATCCTGGGCGGGCTGAAGGAGCTTTTGCAGCGCCATAAGCAGATCAAGGCCGATCCCGCCGCCCTCACGCTGGCCACGCGGATCGACCAGATCGGCTTCGACTCCCTGTCGATCCTCGACTTCATCTACGACATCGAGGACCGCTTCCAGATCCAGACGCAGATGGCCGACCTCGTGGGCATGACCACCGTGGGCGACCTCGTGAACTACCTGCACGCCCGGCTGCCGCAGTGAGCGGGCCCGGAAAGCTCGGGCAGAGGTCGGTCGCGCTGCTCGCCGCCGGCGGGTTGGCCCTGCTCGGGGCGCTGCCGCCGGCCGTGCTCTTTGCCCTCACGCGCGGGATCGCCGGGATCGTGTTCCGCTGCTGGGGCAAACGCCGCCGCATCTCCGAGGAAAACCTGCTGCAATCCGGTCTCGCCCCGACGCCGGCCGCGGCCCGGGCGCTGGCCCGGGAGTCCTTCACGTCCTTCGCCCTGATGGTCGCGGAATCCGTCGCGTTGCGAAACCGGCTCACCGCCGACAACTGGCGCGACTTCGTGACGCTGCGGCTCTCGCCGGAGGCCGAACGCCTGCTGGCCGACCCCAAGCAGGGCCTGCTCGTCGCCAGCGCCCACCTGGGCAACTGGGAAGTCGCCGCCAAGGCGGTCGCGATGCTCAAGCCGATGCTGGTCGTCTACCGGCCGTTCAACAACCCGGAGCTCGACCGCGTGGTCCACGCCGGCCGCACCAACGACCGCCTGCACCTGGTCTCGCGCAACGACCGCAGCCCGATGCGTTTCCTCAACGCCCTCGCCCAGGGCGAATTGGTCGCCCTGATGATCGACCAGCACGTCTACGACGGCCGGGTGCGGGTGGACTTCCTCGGCCGGCCGGCGTGGACAACCAAGTCGGTGGCCATGATGCACTTCACGACCCGCGCCCCGCTGATCGTCGCCGTGGCGGTGCGGACCGGTCCGCTGAAGTTTGAGGTCCACGCGGTCGGCCCGATCACCGCGCCCCGCACCGGCGACCGGGATCGCGACGCCCTGGAATTCACCCAGGCGCTGACCCGCGAGGTCGAACACTTCGTGCGGCAATATCCTGGGCAATACATGTGGGGCCACCGCCGCTGGAAAGAGGCGTGAGCGGTCCGCGCTGGGCGACGGATGCGCCTCAGTTCGCCGGCCAGATGAAGTCGAGGTCGGTTCCCGAGTTGGTCGCCGCGTCGCGGAAGTAGACCCGCACGAGTCCGGAGTTGCCCTGCTGAATGCTGCCGTCGCCGAGAAGCAGGTTGCCCGCGCCCTGGTGGATGTCCTGGGTCCAAACCGCCGAATTCATCGCGGCGACGTTGGTAGCGGTCGCATAGGGGATGCGCAGCGCGACCTGTGAAGGCGGTGTATTCGTGTCGGCGCTAAAGGGACCGCCGGCGAGATTGCGGTCGCCGCCCAAGATGGACTGGGGTTCCGTCTTGTTGGCGCTGGTGCCGATGAAATAGCTTATGGCGCGGTCGCGAACCGGGGCTTGTGCCGGAGCCATCAGGAAGGTGAACGAGTTGGTCTTCAGTTGGAACCGCTTCGCATCACTGGGACACAGGAGAATCTTCGGCGTCGAAAGCTCGTTGGAAATGACCGCGAAAATGGCGGCGACGCCTTGGGCGGGCCCCAACGCGGCGCCCGGCACTGAGGCGTAGTTCGTGGGCATGGAAGTCGGCCGATCCGTCGCCCCAGCCTGCCAGGGAAAGAGGCCGTTGTTGTCAGTCGCGTAAATCCGCCACGCCAGGCCGATGTTCTTCAGGTTGTTGACGCAATTGATGGGCGTCCTCCCCACGGATGGCTTCGCAATCAGAGGGACAATGATGAAGCACGCCAGCAGCACCACGCACACGATCACCACCATCATTTCAATCCAGGTGAACGCGGCGTGGCGGTTCGTCTTCGGGGCGCGCATGGCGTGAGTTAAGCAATGGCAGTGCCACTAGGTCGAGGGCGACTCAATTGGCCGGCCATACGAAATCAAGGTCGGCTCCGGTGCTCAGGGCAGCGTCGCGGAACTGATCCCTCATGCGCCCGGAAGTAACCTGCTGCACGCTGCCGTCGCCGAGGAGCAAGTTGCCGGCGCCCTGGTGGATGTCCTGGGTCCAAACCGCCGACTTCATCGCGGCAATATTGGTGGCCGTCGCCCGCGGAAGGCGAAGCGCGACCTGTGAAGGCGGCGTATTGGGGTCGGCGCCGAAAGGGCCGCCGGCAAGGTTGCGGTCGCCGCCCAAAATGGATCCCGGGTGGTTTTCGCTGGCGCTGGTGCCAATGAAGTAGCTGATGGCGCGGTCGCGAACCGGGGCTTGTGCCGGTGCCATGAGGAACGCGAACGAGTTGGACTTCATTTGGAACCGCTTCGCATCACTCGGGCACACGAGAAACTTCGGCACCGAAAGCGCGTTGGAGATGATTGAAAATATGGTGGCGACACCTTGGTCGGTAGGCAGCGGAAATCCCGGCGCTGTCGTGTAATTCGTCGGAGTGGCCCTGGTTCGATCAATTGCCGCTGGTTGCCATGGGAAGTCATCCCCACCGAGGATGCGCCAACCCAAGCCGATGTTCTTCAGGTTGTTGACGCAGTTAATGCGCGAAGCCTTTGCCTTAGGCCGGGACAAGGGCGGCGGAACCACGATCAACGCCAGCAGCACCACGCACACGATCACCACCATCATTTCAATCCAGGTGAACGCGGCGTGGCGGTTGGTCTTCGGGGCGCGCATGGCGCGAGCTAAGCAATGGCAGTGCCACCCGGTCGAGCCCGACCCCAGCGGATCGCGGAGTCATCGCGGATCGTGAAAATCGGTGCGGGCAAAAGCAGGCCGCCCCTGGCTGGCGTTAGTTGGCCAAGCCAGGGGCGGTTTTGCGGTTTGCCCTGGGGTCAGTTTCAGGCCGGGTTCATTTACCCTTCACGTCGAAGCAGAACAGGTATTCCTGGTCGCGCAGGTAGAGCTTGCCGCCGACCACGACGGGATGGGGCCAGATGCCGCCCTGCTTGTTCCGCTGGTTGGACAGCGGGTCGAGCTTGAACCGGCTCTTCTCGTTCCAGCCCTTCGGTGAGGCCTCGACCAGCACGACTTCGCCGCTCTTTTCATCGAGGCAGTAGAGCATGCCGTCGGCGAAATGGGTCGCGCCCTTGCCGAAGCCCTTGTGCACCCAGACTTCCTTGCCGGTGGCGAGTTCCTGGCAGACCCAGCCGTAGCCGTCGGAATGGCCGTAGAGATAGCCGTCCACCAGCACGACGCCGCCGTGGTGGTTCTTCATGACCTTGTTGTTCTCGTAGAGCGTCTCGGCCGATTTGCCGTCCGCGCCGAGCTTCACGGCCTTGCAGCCGACGCCGTAGCCGGCGGTCACGTAGACGATGCCATCGCTGTAGATGGGCGTGGGAATGACCGCCACGCGACCCGGGAAGTCGGCCTGCCATTGGACGGCGCCGGTCTCCGGATCGACGCCGAACATCTTCTTCTCCACGAGCTGGACGACCTGCGACTTGCCGGCGTGGCTGATCAGGATGGGCGAAGAATAATGGGCGTCGTCCTTCAGGTCGGTGCTCCGCCACAGCACGGCGCCGGTCTTGCGGTCGAGGGCCGCGAGCGTGCCCTGGCCGCCACCGGGAGTGACGATGACCCGGTTGCCGACGATCAGCGGGGATTCGGTGTAACCCCAGCCGGGCAGCTTGCCGCCGAGGTCCTTGACCAGGGACTTTTCCCAGACGGGTTTGCCGTCCTTGGCGCTGACGCAAACCAGCAGGCCTTGTCCGCCGATCGCATAGACGTGTCCGTCGTGGACCGTCGGGGTCATGCGCGGGCCGTCGCCCCAGCCATTGGGATACTTCGGGCCGGCGGCAGCGTGCCAGACCTCGGCGCCGGTCTTGGAGTCCAGGGCGATCAGGAACTCCTGGTCATTGCGCAGGCCCATGGTGAACAGCCGGTCGCCCACCACGGAATAGCCGGCGTAGCCGAGCCCGGCATCCTTGTAGAGCCAGGTGAGCTTGGGGCCGCCGGCCGGCCACTGCTTGAGCAGGCCGGTGTCGGGCGAACGGTCGGTGCGGCCGGCGCCGCGCCATTCGGGCCAGTCGGCGGATTTGGAGGCGGCGTGCGAGGCGCAGCCGGTGGCGAGAAGCCCGGCGGCCAGGGCGCCGGCGAGCGGAACAAGGTGGAGTCGGAAGTTCATGCGCAGAGAGTGGTCAGTTCGCCGGGAGAGTGGGGATAAATTCCGCGGGAGACAACAGCGGGAACGGCGGAGCGGCGCGGGACCAACGTGCCGCCGGCTTCCAGCCGGCGGAACCCCGAGGTGGCCACGCCCCACGGACGAGCCGATGCCCAGCGCCCAGGTCGGCCTCCGGCCGAAGCCTGCGGCGGGCGCGGATAACCGCAGGCAATCCTGCCCGCACGATCACCGTGCGAGCCGTCAGGGACTCCCGGCTGGAAGCCGGCAGCACTTTCATGGCGACCGTCCGCACGCGGTGTCCAATTGCGCCCTCTGGCGGGCGATGAATTGCAAAAGGCTGGTTCCCAACGGCCGGGACCGCACACTTGGCGCGTTGAGCGCCGCCGCCCTCCAGCCACCGGCCGAGCCGGGCCGCGAATTGCCCGCCGGCTTTGCGAACCTCTACGTGTTCGCCGTGTTCAACGCGCTGTCCTACCAGCCGATCCTCGGCAGCCCCATGGTCCTGTTCGCGAAGTCGCTCGGGGCCAGCGCCACGGTGCTCGGCATCCTCGCCGGCATGATGCCGCTGCTGGTGACCACGCAGATCCCGGCGGCGAAGTTCGTCGGGCGCGTGGGCTACCGGCGCTTCATCCTGGCCGGCTGGTCGGTGCGGGTGGCGCTCATCTTCCTGGTCGCGCTGCTGCCGCTGACCGGCGGCTTCCTCGACCGCGCGACCCAACTCGTGTTGCTGCTCGCGCTGCTGCTGGCCTTCAACGTCTCCCGCGGCATCTCCAGCGCCGCGTGGCTGCCGTGGATCATGGAACTGGTTCCAGCCACGTTCCGCGGGCGGCATTTCGCGCGGGACCAGGCCTACATGAACGGGGCGAGCTTCGTGGTGTTCGCCTTCTCCGCGTTCATGCTCGGCGCCGAACCCACGCCGGCGCGGTTTGCCGCGGTATTCCTGTTCTCGGCGATCACCGGCGCCATCAGCCTGCCGTATCTCAAGCGGGTGCCCGATTGCCCGCCGCCGCCGGAAAGTTCGGGCGGTGCCGGTCCGGTCCCTTGGCGGGCGTTGGCCAGCCATCCGCCATTCCGCCGGCTGCTGGAGCTGAACGTCGCCTGGTCGCTGGCCTACGGCGGGGTGACGACCTTCGTAGTGAAGTTCCTGAAGGAGGGCCCGCAGATGCCGGACGACCGCATCCTGCTGCTCATGTCAGTCGCGTTCGCCGGCGGCCTGGCCTCGCCGTGGCTCATGGGCCCGCGCCTGGACCGCCTCGGCAGCCGGCCGCTGCTCGCCTTCACGATGGCCACCGGCGTCGTCATCGGGCTGGGCTGGTGGCTGATCGCCGCGGGCCTGGCGCCGGCCCGCAATGCGATCGTGCTGCCGCTCATCGTCTGCGTGGGCCTCGTCAACGCGGTGTTCTCCGCGGCCAACAACCGGCTGGCGATGCAGCTCGCCCCGCCGCTGGGCCGCGATCATTTCTTCGCCATCTTCATGGTGGTCTGGCAGCTCACGCTCGGATTGTCGCCCGTGCTGTGGGGCCTGCTGCTGGACGTGCTCGGGGCGTGGAAAACCACGGTGCTGGGCGTCGAATGGAACCGCTATTCGGTCTACTTCCTCCTCGTGGCTGGTGCCTTTGCGGTGGCGTTCTGGCTCTGCCGGCGCCTGGAGGAAACCAAGGCGGCGCAGTTGCCCACGCTCATGAAGGAGCTGCTGGTGGACGAACCGCGCCGCTGGTGGCTGCTGTTGACGGGCCGGTAAGCCCGAAATCCTGGTCCGGGCCGCGGTTTCAGCGCTTCGGTTCCCGCAGGCGCCGCAACACCAGATGCGTCGGTGTGTAGATCAGCAGGCCGAGCGCGGCCATCCACACGGCGAGGAAGGCGCCCGGCGGCAGCCATTGTTGGGGTTGGGCGTCGTCGAAGCCCCACACGTAGTTGATGTTGTTGGGCGTCAGTTTGCCGGCGAATTCCGGTCCGGCGGGCGGCAGGAAGAAGAACGAGAACAGGCACAACCCCCAGGCGAGCGCGGTCCAGATCGCCCAGGCGCGGCGGTCATAGCCTACCCGGCGCACCGCGAAGAGCAGGAGGAACGGCAGCCAGCCGTGGAAGAGCGACAGCCCGCGGAGGAAGAGCGAGCGGTTGGCGTCGAACATGTAGGCGGTCATCCCGGTGAACTTGTGGCCGGTGAGCTGCACGGCGAAATCCGCGCACCAGAACAGCTGCGGCAACAAGATGCCCACGGCGGGCAGCGACAGGAGCAGGCGGTTCTCGGACCAGAGGCCGATCAACGTCAGGAAGAGCGCGACGTCGCAGAAGTAGAGGAAGTTGGTCGGGCCATACTTGGTCCAATACACCGGCACCAGCGCGGCCATGAAGGCGGTGTAGGCCAGTTTGAGCCACAACGGCAGACGGGCAGGGGTGGCGGCGACGGCGGTGGTTTCGGGACGGGCCGAACGGAAGGCGGGCGAGTTGAGCGAGGCGGTTTTCATGGGAGGTGACTGCGATTCATTGCGGGTGTTTTCCTACGCAATCGGGCGGCGGGACCGTGAATTGATAAACCCCGGTCCACGTTGAAGCCGTCGATGGTGCGGCCCGGCCGGGACTGGGTTCCGCACCTTGCTGCTGGCACGGCGCTGGCTAGCTTCCGCATGTGATCCGTCCCCCGCTCCGCGCCATTTTCACGTTTCTCCTCCTTGCCGGGGTTGCGTTGGGGCAGGGACCCCAATTGATCCGGCTGCGCACCGGGACCATCGTCACGCCCGAACCGGCTTCACCGAGTCAGCGCGCCGCGGCCCGGCAGGCGGTCGAACCCGCGGTGAACGGCCTTTACCTGGTCCAGTTTGCCGGCCCGGTGGACCCTGCGACCCGCGCCGAGCTCGCGGCCCTCGGGGTGCAGTTGCTGCATTTCGTGCCGGACGACGCCTTCGTCGCGCGCCTGAGCGAGGTTCGCCTCGGGGAATTGCGCGCCCAGGCGGCGGTGCGTTGGGTGGGTGAGTTCCGGCCGCAGCACAAACTGGATCCCCGGCTCCGCGCGCAGCTCACGGGACGTTTGGCCGGCGCCTTCCCGGTCAAATTGCTTGCCCGGCCCGGCGCGTCGCCGCTGGAGCTGCGTGTCATCGCCCGGCATCTGCACGACAGCACGCCGCGCCCCACGCTCAGCGCCGGCACCTTCTTCTCGGGCCGCCTCAACGCCGCCGAACTCCGCGTGCTCGCGCAGTCCGACGCCGTGCTGTGGATTGAGCCGGCGCCGCGCATGAAACTCGTGGACGAGGTCGCCACCACCATCGTGGCGGGCGAAGGTTCGGCGATTGGCGGTCCGGCCTATGTCCACCAACTCGGCTACGATGGTTCCGGCGTGATCGTGGCCGTGGCGGATTCGGGCATCGATTCCGGCGATCCCGATGACCTGCATCCCGACCTCGCGGGGCGGGTGGAGGCGCTGTTCGCCTACGACAACCTCCCGGATGCCAGCGACGAGCATAGTCATGGCACGCATTGCGCCGGCATCGTGCTGGGCAACGGCGCCTCGGGGGAGAAGGACGACAATGGATTCCTCTACGGGCTGGGCGTGGCGCCCGGCGCCGGACTCGTCGGCCAGCGGATCTTTGACGGTTCGGGTGAATATCGGCCGCCGCCCAGCTTCGCCCGGCTGGCGCAGGATGCCGTCCGCAGCGGCGCCTACGTCGGTTCCAATTCGTGGGGTGACGACACCTCCGGCCAATACGACCTGAGCGCAGCGGAATTCGACGCGCTGGTCCGCGACGCCGATCCGGACGTCCCCGGCGAGCAGCCATACGTCCTCGAATTCAGCGCCGGCAACTCCGGTCCCGCCGGCCAGACCATCGGTTCGCCTGCGGTCGCGAAGAACGTCATCGCGACGGGCGCGACGCAGAACAACCGCTTCGAGTTCCCGCTCTACGGCGAAGGGCAGGAAGTGATGGCGGACTTCTCCAGCCGCGGTCCGGCGGCGGACGGCCGAATCAAGCCCGACCTCGTCGCGCCCGGCACCTGGATCGCCTCGTTGCGCTCGATCTTCGCCAACGACGACAACGCCTGGGGGCCGATCAGCAGCCTTTACCTCTACCAGGGCGGCACCTCGCAGGCCGGACCCCACGCGAGCGGCGCCTGCGCGGTGGTGGTGCAATGGTATCGTGAGAACCATGGCGGCACGCCTTCGCCCGCACTGGTGAAGGCGCTGCTCATCAACTCCGCCGACGACATGGGCACGGCGGTCATTCCCGGCGAGGATGATCCCCTCGGCGAACCGGCGGACGACGGCGACGGTGTGCTCGTGGGCGATACCGCGCCGGTCCCGAACAACGACGAGGGCTGGGGCCGGATCAATCTGGTGAACCTCATCGACTCCGACCGCCGCCACGAAATCACCGAGCAGGGCGACGGGCTCGCGACCGGTGGCGTGTTCGAGCGCAAGGTCGTGGTTGGTGCTGGCGACCAGCTGAAGGTCACGCTCGTCTACACCGACATGCCGGGCCTGCCAGCGGCGATTCCCGCGCTCGTCAACGACCTCGACCTCGAGGTCATCGCGCCCAACGGCGATGTTTACCGCGGCAATGCCTTCGCGGATGGCGAAGGGGTGGCCAATACGTTCCAAGGCGACCGGATCAACAACGTCGAGGGCGTCCACCTGAGCGAACCCGCGGCCGGCGAATGGACCGTGCGTGTGCGCGGCGTGAACGTGGTGCAGGACGTCCATCGCCGAACCGCCGGTGCGCCGGAGCAGGATTTCGCGCTCGTGATTTCCGGCGAACTGCCGGCACCGGGCGAAGGTGTCGTGTCGTGGGATCGCGCGGCGTATCGCGCGCCGGCCACGGCGACGATCCGGCTGGTGGACCAGCAGTTGGCCGTGCTGCCGACCGTGGGCGTGACCGTGTCCAGCACGACGGAAACCGCCGGCGAAACCGCGGTCCTCAGCCGGGTGGGGTTTTCTGGCAACTTCGTCGGCACCGTCGCCTTGGCCACGAATGCGCCCGCGGCCGGCGACGCCCGCGTGTCGGTCCGCGACGGCGACGAACTGCGCGTGACCTACCGCGATGCCAGCCCGTCGGGCGACCGCATCGCCACGGCGCGGATTGACGCCCAGCCGCCGTTGGTTTCCGAGGTGACCGCCGTGAAGGAATTCGGGCGTGTGCGCATCGCCTGGCTCAACAGCGAACCGGCAAGCGCGCTCGTCTATTTCGGCCCCACGAACGGCGTCACGAACGTCGTAAATGATCCTGCCTTCCGCACGCAGGCCCGGGTCACGCTGCCGACGCTCACGCCGGGCGAGACATACTTCTACTACGTCGTGGCCACGGACCGCGCGGGCAACGTCTCCACGAACAACAACAACGGCGTGTTCCTGCGTTTCGTCGCGCCCAGCCCGGCGGCGGCGTTGCTGGTGTATTCGCCGGAAGCGACCTTCGAGGAACTCACCGACACCACCTACCCTGGGATCGAGAACTGGACGAGCGCGCTCGATGCCCTGCGGGTGGACTACGAGGTGTGGAACACGCTCGAGGTCGGCCGCGGTCCGACCGCCGACGAACTGCGCCCGTATCGCCTCGTCGTGTGGCGGCCCGAGGAGGGCGCGGCGCCGGTGCCCGGCATCCTGGCGGCGGTGCGGGCCTACGTGCAGGCGGGCGGCTCGCTCTTTGTCGTGTCGCACGACCTGCTCACCCGCCTGAGCGAGACCGCCGGCGGCCCGGCGTTCATGACGGAAGTGCTGCACGTGAAGGCCTTCGGCGCCGACTTCGGGGCCAACGCGATCGCGGCGATTCCCGGCGACATCGCGGGCGCGGGCGTCACGGTTGACTTGGATTACAGCAGTTTTCCCGAAGGTTTCATCGTGGATCTCCTGTTCAGCCTGAGCGGCATCTCCGGCTGGTGGGACGTCCCGGATCACGTCACTCCGGGCGACGACGCGGCGCCGGTTTTTCTCCAGGAACAGCAGCAGGTCGTGGGCGTGCGGTTCCCGAAGACGGGCCAGGACAGCGCGGCCGGCCGGGTCGTGTTCTACTCGTTCCCGTTCGAGGCGGTGCCGCTGGAGACGCCGGCCCCGAACAACCGGCCGACCCTGCTGGCGAACGCCCTGCGGTTCCTCACGCCGGAACTGTCGCCGGGCGGCGCGGTCGCCTTTGACCAGGGCGCCTACACGGTGCCGGCGGACGTCGTGCTGGAAGTCCTCGACGCCGGTCGCGCCGGCCAGGGGACGGCCAATGCGTCGGTCGCCAACGGAGCCAATTCGCTGACCGTGCCGCTCGCCGAGACCACGCGACGCGGCGTCTTCCGCGGCCGCTTCACCTTGCAGGTGATGGGCGCGCCCGCGGCGGCCGGCCGGCTCGGGGCGCAGCATGGCGACACGTTGCGCGTGACCTACGTGGACACCGCCAACGCCGAATCGTCGTCGACCGCCCGCGTGGACCTCGTGAAGGCCGTCATCAGCGTCGTCACCAGCGAGCCCTCCTACAACGAGGCTTATGTCTCGTGGGTCACGGACAAGCCGACCGACGCCCTGGTGCGGTTCGGGGAGACGGCCGGCGATGACACCTTCCTCACCCGCACCGCCTACAACGCCGAACTGGGCACCCAGCACGACGTGCTGCTGCGCGGCCTCCTGCCGGACAAGACGTATTATTTCCAGGTCGTGAGCCGCGACGCCGCGGGCAACGTCACCGTGGACAGCAACGCCGGGAAGCTGCATTCGGTGACCACTCTTCAGCCCATTCAGCCGCCGTGGGACGATCCGCTCGACGACGAGGAACCTGGCTGGGCTGTCTACGACGACTCGTCCCTCGGCGCCACGTTGCCGGGTGACGACGAGGATGACGGCGGCGAACTGAGCGCCAGCGGCTGGCAGTTCGGCGTGCCCGTCAACGACCGCAAGGTCACCGCCCACACGGGCGAAAACGTCTGGGCTACCAACCTCGGTGGCGAAGGCGTGGATTACGCCATCACCGACCTCATCACGCCGGCGATCAGCCTCGTCGGCGGCAACGCGGCCAAGCTGCGGTTCTGGCAGAACTACGACTTCAGCGTGAGTGGCGGCGGCGAGGACGACCCGTTCGGCGACTTCGTGCTCGAAGCCGCGCAGGTGGCCCTTTCCACCGACAACGGCGCGACTTGGCAGGACATCTACGCGGTGCAGGACGAGTTCTCGTTCGACTGGGAGGAGGTCGAGGTGGACCTGACCAAGTTCGTCGGCGAAGTCGTGCGGATCCGCTTCAACTACCAGCTCTTCGCGTTTGCCACCGGCGCGCGGTTGGGCTGGCTGCTCGACGACATCGGCATCGAGCTGAACACCGTCGCCAGCAGCGGGGTGCTCGTGACTAACAACCTCGCGCAGGCGGCCTTCACGCTGACCGGTCCCGATGGCCTGACGATCACCGGCACCGGGCAGTCCTTCCGCACGAACCTGCCCGCCGGCCAATACCGCGTGGCCTGGCAGAACGTGCCCTACTATTCCACGCCGTCGCCGCGCACGAACACGCTGGGCGGCGCCACGAACGTGCTGGTCTTCACCGGCAACTATCGTTTCCCCGACGCGAACCGGAACTCGTTGAGCGACTTCTGGGAAAAGGCCTTCTTCGGCTCGGCCGCCGCCGGGTTCACCGGCCGGGGTGACGAAGACGGCGACGGCGTGACCGACGCCAACGAATGGCGGTCCGGCACCGATCCTACCGATGCCGAGAGCCGCCTCGCGCTGGCCCTGCCGGAGACGCTGCCCAATGGCACGTTGGGCTTCACTTGGCCGACCACCCCGGGCTGGGTTTATTGGCTGGAAACCAGCAACGACTTAGTCACCTGGGTGAAGGTGAGCGATGCGGTCCGGGCGGAAGAAACCGAACTGAGCACCTCGTTGCCGGCGTTGGACCCGCGCCTCCCTTACTTCTTCCGGGTCGTCGCGGTGCCGTGATTCGCTGCCGCCGGGACCGGTTCAGTCCACCTGACCCGTGATGACCAACTGATAGAATCGCCGGACCGCGCTGGCCGGTTCGGCGTAGGTCGCCTCGATGGCGGTGAGCTTGACGGAATGATTCGTCAGGACGGTGAAACTGGCCGCCCCGGGTTCGTCCAGCGCGCGCAGTTCGTAGGTGTTGCCGGGCGCGAGCGGGTAACGCAGTTCGAGGGCGTCGCCGATCAGCCGCGGTGCGGTGAGTGTCGGTTCAAACGGCGCCGGCAGCGAATATCCGATGACCAACTGGGGACGCTGGGCGGCGGAGCCCTCGCGGGTTACGACCCGTTTGGCGGCGCCGATGGTGGCTTCCTGGTCGCTCTTCAGGAGCCATCCTTGGTTTTGCATCGGACTGTCGAGCCAGGCTTGCACGTCGGCGACCAGACCGGCGGCCGAGGCGAAGGTGTAGGAGCCGGGCGCGTTCCAGTTCAGCGAGCCGCTCGCGGTGGCGGCGAAGTCCGTCCCGCCCTGTGCGCCGGGTGCGGCCCAGTTGGCCGAACCCAGCTTGCGCGCCGTCCAGTTGGCTTCGCCGGTGGTCGCGGTCGAGCCGTGGTTGCCCGACGATTTCGTGCCTTCGCCCCAATCCACCAGCAGTCGGTGCAGCGTCACCGTGTCGGCGGGCCCGTTGATGGCTTCCTTCGTCATGCGCAGCGAGAGCGTGACGTTGGTGACCACGGCGCCGGGCGGGAGCGCCGCCGCCACATCAAAGCGGAGCAAGGCGCGGGCAAACTGGTTCGGCTTCGCGATCGGACCGACCGGGACGGTGGTCAACCCGCCGTAGTTGTTCTCGGGGTTCAGCGACAGCATCGCAGTGTCGGCAACCGGCGTGAGGGTGAGCGTTTCGGCACTGGCCGGCAGCGCGAGCAGAAGGAGGGGCAGCAGGTTGGAGGGTCGCATCGCCGTGACGCTGAAAAGTTGGCCCGCTGCCGTCAAATGCACATTCACCTCAAGTCCGATGACCGGACCGCCGATGCCTGATCATCAGCCCGCGCCCCACGCGCGGCTGTCAGCCCCGGCGGTGTCGCCACACTTACGGGAAGCGGGCCAGGTGAAGGGATGCGTTACCCCGTCATCGTCAGTTTCACCGCTTTCCTTCGGCTCGCCGCCGGGGCGTCTCTCTCAGCGCGACAACGATTGGAGCAATTGTTCCGCCTCGGCCCAGCCGGGCTGAAGTTCGAGCGCCCGCCGTGCCGCCGTCCGCGCGGCTTCCCGGTCACCCAACTGCGCGTGGATCGTGGCGCGCGCATACGGAATCTGCGGGTCACGCGCATCGGCCGATTCCGCCTTCAGCAAGGCCTCGATCGCGCCGTGACTGTCGCCGCGTTCCTGCCGGACTAGGCCGAGGTTGTAGGCGGCCCGGGCGTGGCGCGGATTCAATTTCAGCGCGGCTTCCAGTTCCGGAATCACGCGGTCGGCCCGGTCGAGTTCGCCGAGGGCCAGGGCGAGCAAGAACCGGAACTCCGCCTCGGTGGGATCCAGCTTCGCGGCCATTTCCAACTCGGCGACCGCGTCCGCCAAGTCGCCGGCTTGGCTGAGCGCAACCGCCAACTCGCGGCGCAACGGCGGTGAGTTCGGGTCCCACGCCACGGCCCGCCGGAAATGGTCCAATGCCTTCGCCGCGTCGCCGCGGGCCGCGTGGAAGTGGCCGAGGCGCATTTGCCCCAGCGGTTGGTCGGCCTGCACCGCCAGCGATTGTCCCAGGTCACGGCCGGCCGGCGACTCGGGCGCCAACGTCGCGCGCAAACCCCACGCGGCCGCGATGCGCACGCCGCGGTCCGGGTCTGCGACGAGTTGTTCCAGCGGACGCCGGGCCGGGCCGCCGGCCTCGGCCAGTGGTTCCAGCGCCCGGGCGACGTTGGCGCGGACCAAGGCATTGGTATGCGCGGCCAACTCCAGGACTGCGGTTCGCACCGGCAGGTCCTGGATCCACGGTTCCAGCAGACGCACCGCAACGGCTTGCCAAAACGGGGCGGCATTCGTCTTCACGAGCGCCAGCAGCGGTGCCACCGCCGTCGCCTCGCCTCGCCGGGCGGCGGCGACCACGCGGGCCCGGTGCCGCGTGGGGCGGTCCAATCGGGCTCCATACCAGCGATCAGCGGCGGCCTGGGCCCACGCGGTGTCCCGGTCGGTGTGGCAGCGATTGCAGGCGTTCGGCACGCCGAGTTCCGCGGTGAGCAACGGGTCCGGGATTGTGAACCCATGGTCGTGCCGCCGGTGGCGTTGCATGAACGTGGTTTGCGGCATGTGGCAGTTCACGCACTGCGAACCGGCGCTGTCGGCCCGGTGGAACGTGTGCGTCAGCGGGTTGATCACCGGCGCACGGTTGAGTCCGCCGGCGTGGCAGCGTTGGCAGAGCGCATTGCCGGGCAGGAGTGTCTTCGCGGAATGCGGCTGATGACAGTCGCCGCAATGCACGCCGGCGGCGTGCATCCGGCTGCCCAGGAACGACGCGAACTCGTAGTCCTCCTCGCGCACCTGGCCGTCAGGGTAGTAGGTTTCCGACTCGTCTACCGTCGCGAGCGCGAAGTGTTCAGTAAAGGCGTCGCCGGGCCGGAAGCGGTCGGTCAGCTCGGCCCGTCGCGCGTGGCAGGTGCCGCAGGTGTCGAGCATTCGGTCGGGCGAGAGCTTGGCGAGGGTCGGATCGCGTTCCGTCGTGCCGGGATGCTGCCGCCGCCATTCGACGTGGGCCCTGGCCGGCCCGTGACAGGCTTCGCAACCGACGCCGGGTTCGGCCATCGTCGTCGCGTAGGTGTCCGTCGCCGCGTCGTAGCCTTTCCGCAGGCCGGTGTTGTGGCAGTCGGCGCACATTGAGTTCCAGTTCATGCCGCGCCCGGTCCAGTGACCCCATTCACCGCCGCGCCGATCCTCGCCGCCAAACACGTTGAACCACTCGCCGCGGTGCGGATCCCAGGCCGCCTCCAGGGCCTGCCAACGGCCGCCGCCCGTGGCCACGAGGAACTGGCGCAGGGGACTCTCGCCGAGCACCCGCGTGACCGGAACCGTCACCGGCTCGTTGGAACGGCCCCGGGTGGTGACCGTCGCATTGGTGCCCAGCAGGGCGGCCCGGGTTGTCCCGGAACCGTCCGCGAATTCCCGGGCCGGCTGGAAGGCCGCGCCGTCGTGGGCCGGACTAAAGGCGCGTTCCGCCTGTCCGTGATGCGAATTCCGCCACAGTTCGAAGGCATCCCGATGGCATTCCGCGCAGGCGGCCGATCCGGCGTAGGCTGCGCGCGGCGCGAATTCGGCCACGGGTGGCGACGATCGTTCGCGGCAGCCGGCGAGCAGCAGGCCGAGCATGAGGCAGAACCGCACGAACCATCCCGGCATGGTCCCGCCGCCACCCGGTAGGGCGTCGTGTCGGTTGGCGTGGTTCGGCCGCATTGCCCGGCCATCAGACACCGGCGGGCGGCGGAAGCGGAAACAGAAAACCGCCGCGGCCTCCCAGCCACGGCGGTCGACAACCCACGGATGAACCGAACCGAAATGCTTACTGGGCCTCGGCCTTGCGCTGCGGGCGCTTGCCTTCGCCGCGACCGCCTTCCGGGCCACCGGGACCGCCGGGGCCGCGTTGTCCGTCGGGCCGGCCGGGCCGGATTTCCTCGGCGGTGAGCTGGCCGTCGCCGTTCTTGTCCAGTGTGAGCAGGGCCTTGGCGGCGCCGTTGATCTCGGCGGCATCGATGACGCCGTCACCGTTGGCGTCGAGCGCGGCGATCACCGGCGAACGGCCGGGTCCGCCACCGCCGGGTCCACGGCCGGGCCGGCCTTCGCCCCGGGGCGGAGCGTCCTGGGCGATGGCGGCGAAGGTGGCCGCGCCGAGCACGAGTGCGAGGAGGGATTGGTTGATGGTCTTCATGTGATTCCTTTGAACTTTGGTTTTGCTGTTCGCGGCCTCTGTCAGTGCCGCCTTACGTATCCAAGAGATGCCCGCTGGGTTAAGCCCGTATGAGTGGGCCCTGGCTAATTTGTTAAGCCGGGGTAAAAGGCCGCTTCCACCCGCAAGATCCGCGTTGGGCCGGTCAGTTCGCCCTTCCGCGGGACGGCACCCCGCGCCACGCTGGGCCGATGTCACCGCGTTCTTGGGTCTGTGCGGGGGTCTTCGTCGCCCAACTGGAAAGCCAACTACCACGACGTGCGAGGAATCCTGAAATTCGTGGAGCAATTCGAGGGTCGTGACCGACCTTGAGGCAGCCATGACCTGGAATCCGAGGATGATCGTCCTGCTGGCATTCGCCGGTTGCGCCACCGCTCCTGCCCGGCAAACCGCACTGCCGGCGCCGGGCCTTCCTGCGGCGGCAGTGATGCCCCTCTCGCCCCGCGTGACGTTGGCGGGAGGCGTGACCCCGGTTGACCTGCGAATCGTGCAGCAACAGTTGGGTTTGCAGGCGCAGTGGGCGGACGGTCATTGCGGCTACGGATGCCCGATCGATCACGTGGTAAAGTTTGTCGAGCCGGCCGGAGCCCGCTTGGTTGCCACCGTTGGGTCGTGTTGCTTCGAATTCACGCCGGACCCGGTCCTCGGTTGGAGACTCGTGAACCAAGGCGTAACCATCCTCGATTTAAGGACCCGACCATGAACCTGATGAAATCCCTGCCCACTGTCCTAGCGATGCTGTTCTTTCTGCTCGTATCCGGCTGCCGAGAGCAACCGGCCCGGCCGCCGGCGGAAATCGTCGCCGACGCCGACGACACGAACACCGTGGACGAAATTGGCGACGCCCTCGAGGCCCAGCTCGCCGAACGGCGGCGCTCCGGTCCGAAGCCACGTCCCAAACCCAAGGCCGCCGTCGCCGCGGCGCCCGTCCGACAACCGGCGGCGGGCCAGCAATGGTGTTTCCAATGCGCGGCGAAAGGCACCGTGATCTGTCGTGCGGAAGGCTGCACGAACGGTTACCTGCCGTGTCCCGGCCCGTGCGTGCGCCCGGGCAAGGGCACGTGGGTGCCGAATCCCAGCCGGCCCGGGGAATTGGGTTTCAAGATGTCCGTGGGCAACCGCCGCTCCGCCATCATCACCATGAATCACATCGGGGAAGTCTGGGTGGCGAAGAATGGGGAAGCCGTCTCCCTGGGGGCCTGCCCGACTTGTCAGGGACAGACCCGGGTGGCTTGCCGTCAATGTTCTGAAACCGGCCTGGTCAAATGCGATGTCTGCCAGGGCGACCCGATCATCCCGGCCGCGTGGAAGCCCACCGACAATCCTTGGTTCAACGCCCAACCCGACGTGGTCCGGCTCAAGGACGGCCGGGTTTTCCTCGGCCGGGAGGCCGGCGGCGACGGCGAGACGCTCCTGTTCAAGACACGCGACGGCGAGGTCATCAAGGTGCCGAAGGCGGAAGTGGTCACGCCGGCCCCCTGAAACCGCCGGGCCCGCCCTCAGCCCGCCCGGCGCACGACGGAATCCCGCTGGGCCCAGGCCGGGTCCGCCTGCGGATAGTCGAGGTTGTAGTGCAGGCCGCGGCTTTCCGGGCGTTGCAAGGCGCAGGCGACGATCAGCTCGGCGACCGTGCAGAGGTTGCGGAGTTCCAGCAGGTCGGCCGTCAGGGTGTAGCCCCAGTAGAACTCGCGGATTTCCTCCTGGAGATTGCCCAGCCGCTTTTCGGCCCGGCGCAGGCGCTTGTTCGTGCGCACGATGCCGACGTAGTCCCACATGGTGCGGCGGAGTTCGTCCCAGTTGTGGGCGACGACGACCAGTTCGTCGGGATCGGTCGCGCGGCCGGTCTGCCACGGCGTGATTTCCGGGGCGGGTTCAACGGGCTGGTATTCCCGCGCGCGGACGGCGGCACGGTGGGCGCAGACGAGGGCCTCAAGGAGGGAATTGCTGGCGAGGCGATTGGCGCCGTGCAGGCCGGTGCAGGCGACTTCGCCGATGGCGTAAAGGCCGGCGACCTCGGTCTCGCCGTCCAGGTTGGTGACCACGCCACCGCACTGGTAATGCGCCGCGGGCACGACCGGAATCGCCTGGCGCGTCATGTCGATGCCGAACTCCAGGCATTTGGCGTGGATGTTCGGGAAGTGGCCGCGGATGAATTCGGCGGACTGGTGCGAGATGTCGAGGAACACGCAGTCGGCGCCGGTGCGCTTCATCTCGGAGTCGATGGCGCGCGCCACGATGTCGCGCGGGGCGAGCTCGGCCCGGGCATCGTAACGCGGCATGAACCGCTGGCCGTCGGCGCCGCGTAGGAAGGCGCCCTCGCCGCGGACCGCCTCGGAGATCAGGTAGGTCTTGGCCTGCGGATGGTAGAGGCAGGTGGGGTGGAACTGGACGAACTCCATGTTGGCCACCGGCACGCCGGCCCGGTGGGCCATCGCCACGCCGTCGCCCGTCGCGATGTCGGGGTTCGTCGTGTAGAGGTAGACCTTGCCGCTGCCGCCCGTTGCCAGCACGACGACCGGCGCGGCGAAGACATCCACGTCATGCTCGACCTCGTCGAACACGTAGGCGCCGACCACGCGGTTCGGCCCCACGTAGCCCAGCTTGGACGTGGTGATGAGGTCCACCGCGAGATGGTTCTCGAAGACCTCGATGCGCGGGTTCGCCGCGATGGCCGCGAGCAGGGCGCGTTCGATCTCGGCGCCGGTGGCGTCCTTGGCGTGGAGGATCCGCCGCCGGGAATGGCCGCCTTCCTTGGTGAGGTCGAGTTCCCGCCGGCCGGGTGCGCTGGGTTGCTCGCGTTCGGTGAACTGGGTGCCCAGTTCGATGAGTTCGGCGATGCGGGCCGGGCCTTCCTCGACGATGCAGCGGACCGCGGCCTCCTTGCACAGGCCGGCGCCGGCTTCCAGCGTGTCCTGGATGTGGAGGGCGAAGGAATCCTCCCGGCTCGTGACGCTGGCGATGCCGCCCTGCGCCCAGTTGGTGTTCGAGTCGGCGCGGTTCTTCTTGGTGACGATGGCGACCCGGCCCTGCCCGGCGACCTTCAGGGCGAAGGTCAGGCCGGCAATGCCGCTGCCGAGCACAAGGAAGTCGAAGCTGCGTGTCGCGGAGGCCATGAAGTCGGGGCAGCGTAACGGGCTTGCCGGCCGACAACCAGCATCAGGACCCGGAAAAAGCAAAACCCCGCGCGAAGGCGGGGTTGCGGGTCGAATTGGCCGGCCGGACTATTTGGTCCAGTCGAAGGCGCCCTTTTTCAGCGCGTAGATGTAACCGACGAACAGCACGCCGAGGAAACTCACCATGCCGCCGAGGATGAGCGCGGCGTTCTGCTTCAGCAGGTCCTTGTAGACGACCGCCCACGGATACATGAACACGACCTCGATATCGAAGAGGACGAAGAGCAGCGCCACGAGGTAGAACTTCACGGACAGGCGGGAATTGCCCGGACCCTCCGGCAGCATGCCGCATTCGTAGGGGATGTCCTTGGTCTTGGTGCGGCGCCCGAGCTTTCCGGCCAGCGCGGAGATGACCAGCGTGCCCCCGGCGAAGCCGACGGCGACGAGGAACAACACCAGGACCGGGAAATACTGCTGCAACTGCGATTCCATTGCGAACGGGAGCCTAGGCACGGAGCCCGGATTGGCAAGCGGCCGGTTGGCCGGCTACTGGATGCCCTTCAGCTTGGCGAGCGACGCGTTCAGCTGTTCGGCCTGCAAGGGGAAGAGGAACCGTTGCTCGACCCGTTCGGCGGCGGCGATGGCCTCGGCCTTCTGCCCCTTGGTTTCGTGGAACTGGAACCGGGCGAACTCCATTACGGCCGCCACGGACGGCTCCAGCTTCGTGCCAGCCAGGGACGTGAGGATCGGGCCGGCTTCGTCGACGCGCCCGACTTGGAGCAGGGCCAAGGCCCGGTTGACGCGCGCGGAAACCGAATTGGGCATCCGGTCGAGGACCTCGAAGGTCACCTTCACCGCTTCCGGCCCGCGGTCACCTCTCAGCAGCAGCGAGGCCGCGTAATTGTTCGCCACTACGGGATCGCTGGCTTGCAGGAGGTAGAGCCGGCGGCTGGCCTCGATCAGGGAATCCACGTCCCGCGACTCGTAGGACGCCTGCTGCATCTGCCGCCAGAATTCGGACGAGTTGCCGGCCTTGGTTTCCAGGGTGCGCAGCAGCCGGGTGGCATACTCCGGGTAACCCAGCTGGCCCATCATGACCGCAGTGCCGAACGCCAGTTGGGCGTCGTCGGGAGTCTTCTGGAGGTAGCGGTCGAATCCGTCCTCGGCCCGCGGCCGGCGGCCCAGGTGGTGTTCGCCCACCGCCTCGAAGAACCAGCTCAGGTTGCCCAGCTCCATGGTGAGCCGGTCCACCTGCCGCATCTCGACCGCCAACCCGCGCAGGTCATCCCATTCCCCGACCTGGATCATCGCCTCGGCGGTGCGGACCCACACCTGGGGCGCGGCGGAAAACTTCGGCAGCCGTTCCTTCGCGAAGTCCTGCAGGATCCGGGACTGCTTCAGCGCCGCGATGGCCGCCAGATACATTTCGGCCTCGTCCACCGAGGCGGGAATGTCGCCGAAGCCCTGGGCCAGCTCGATGGCCCGCGCCCGTTGGCCGGACAGCCGCAGCAAATTCCAGAACCGCACGTGGTGGCGGACCTTGTCGCCGCCGATCTCCCGCAGCCGGTTGAAATGCCGCTCATACGCGGTCAGGTCGATGCGCTGGTAGTCGACCCGCAGCAGCATGCGGTAGGCGAGGTCCTCCAATCCGGCAACCTTCGTGGCCGCTTCCAACGCGTCCACGGACGCCGTGTATTCCGCCGCCGGGCCCCAGCCGGCGGTCCAGGCCGCCACATACAGGCGGGTGCGTTCATCCTGGGCGAGCTCCTTGTGCGCGGTCCATTCGCTCGCGAACCGCTGCACCAGGCCCTTCTCGAACAGGGCCGCCAACAGGATCGGGGTGGTCACCGCGGTGCGGGGTGAATTCGTGTTGCCCAGCCGGTAGATGATCCATTCCCACTGTCCGTAGGCGGCGTTGGCGCGGGAAGCCAGTTCGAGGTCGGCCTGGTTGGTGCCCGACAAGCGGAGCAACCAGTCCGAGGTGACGCCCATCAACCGGAGCCAGGCGAGTTCCGGCTTGGGCTGGCCGGCCAGCGTGGCCAGGAGGCCGCGGTTCACTTCCAGGTCCGCCTCGTTGTTGTCCCGGGCCGCGTGCCAAGCCTGGATGGCGTCCTCGGTCTTGCCGGCCGCGGTGGCGGCCACGGCCGTCTGCTTGAGCGAGCGGGCCTTCAGCAGGTCGATGCCGTTGACCTTGATCACGGGAAAGACGCCCGGCGGCGACGTGACCCAGATCTTGGGCCACATCACGCCCATGGTCCCGAACAGGAGAATGCCCACCACGGTGAACCAGCGGAACGCGCGGTCGTAAAACAGGATGTGCAGCAGGTAATTCCGCTTCACCGCGGCCGGCGGCACCTTGCGGCGGCGGCGTTCCCGCGAACGCCGGGGGGTGGAATCGTCGCGGCGGGGGCCGACGGCAAGGGAGTCACCGTCTTCGGGATCAGGATTGGGGCGGTTCGCGTCGTCCATTCGAAGGCGGGAGGAAACCTTGCCCGCGTGGGCTTGGAAAGCCGCGAGTCAGCGGCCCGAGGGGCGGCAATCGACGATGGCGGCGGGCCAGGAGCACGACTCTCCGAGTCGCGAGTCGGGTTCTTGGACAGTGTGGGCCGGCCTACGGGCGGCTCGGAGAGCCGCGCTCCCGTTTCCGCTCAACGTCGCTGCAAGCGGAAGTTCGCCGCGTCGTCGCGGGGATTGCCGAGGCGCGTGCGGCGGAAGCGGGCCAGCTCCGTCGCGGAACGGTCGGCGGCCTGCGCGAGCTTGGCGCTGAGCTGGTCGCGTTCCTTCTCCAGTTCCTTCAGCCGGGTCTCCAGCGTCGTGATGGTCTGGTTGGCGCGGGCGACTTGGTTGGCGTTGGGCGTCTGGTTCGCTTCGCGGAGGCGGGCGAGCAGGTGTTCCTTCTCTCGCTCCAACCGGTCGCGGGCGGCGTTGGCCTCGCCCAGCAGCGTGGAGAGTTCCGTCTCGCGGGCGCGGCTGTCCTTGAGCGCGTCGCGCAGGCGGCCGGCCTCGGTTTCCAGCAGCTTGAGCTGGCCGGCCACCGCTGGATCGTCCGGGGCGTCGGGCTTCGGGTTTTCGGCGGCGGATTTCTTCAATGCGTCCAGCCGCTGCTCCGCGGCCTTGAGCTGGGCCTCGACTTCCTGGCGTTCGTTGCGCTCGGCGGCGAGCTGCGTTTCGATGCCCTTGAGCGCCGTGTTCTGCTCCGTCAGCGACTGCACGCGGCGGGTCAGCTCGACGTTGCTCGTCTCGGCCTGGACACGAACACCCTTCTCCTTGGCGAGCTGGGCGGCGAGTTCATCGGCCACGAGCGAGTTGCGGCCCGCTTCGGCTTTGGCGAGGGCCAGATCCGTTTCAAGCTGCTTGAGGCGGAGAATGCCGTCCTCGGACTGGCGGGCGCGGAGATCCTCGACCTGTTTCTCCAGCTTCGCCCGGTCGGCGATCAGCACTTCGTTCTGCTCCTTCATCTGCGAAAGGTCCGCCTGAAGCCCGGCCAGTTTGCCGGAAAGGTCGGCCACCTGCTTGCCACGCTCGCTGTCCGACTTCAGCTCGGTGACCTGCGTCTTGAGGGTCGAATTCTCGACGTCGAGCTTCTTGAGCTGGCCCTCGATGGACTCGCGCTGTTTCTCCAGTTCGGCGGCGCGGGTGCGCTGGGCGAGCAGCTCGCGGTTGGCGTCGTTCAGCGCCTTCTGGGCCTCCTCGGCGACGACCTTGTCCACCAGGTTGCGGCGCTCTGCTTCCTGCCGCGCGAGGTGGGCGAGCAGCACCTTGTTGGTGGACTGGAGCTGAGAAATCTTCTCCACCGCCGACTGGAGTTCCTTGGGGTCCACCGGTGCGGGCTGGGCGGTGAGCGCCTCGCGCAGCTTGGCCTCGAGCACCTGCTTTTCGGCGGCGAGCTTGGCGATCTGCGCGTTCATGGTGTTGAACTGCTCGATCACCTCGCCGGCGGGCGCGAGTTCGTCGGACTTCGGCGCGGGCTTCGCGGGATCGGCGGGTTTGGGCGCGTCGGCCGGCGTCTCGGGAATGGCGGCGAGCTTCTCGGCGACGTAGCGGAGGCGGTAGGCGATCACGCGCTCGTTCCAAGTCGGATGACTCTTCTGCAACTGCCGGAGGAGCTGCTGCGCCTTCATGTAACCCTCGCGGGCGTCCACCACCCGCCCGGCGGAGTTCTGGGAATCCGTGACCTGGATCAGGTTGTAGATCGTGATGAAGTCGTCGTCCGGCCCGGCGCAGACCCGGACCGCGCAGACCAGCGCCAGCACGACGGCGAAACAGCGGAGCATGGCCCCGGTATAGCGGGCGCGGCGCGGGGAAGCCAGCGGGGAACCAAGGCGAAGTCGCCCACCGCCCATGGGGAATCAGGTCACGAGTCTCACTTTTGCCTGGAAGAAGTCAGAGACTCCTGACGTCGGCTCCTACTTGTGCGGGAAGAGAAGGGCACTGGTCACGGTGCGGCGGATTCGCCGCGGAGCTTCGCCAATGAGGTTTCCGCTGCGCTCAAGTTGCCGGACACTACCTCGTGCCATTCGACAGGGAAATCGCGGCCGAACAGGTCGCGGTAATTGGAATCACCCTCGCGAGTGAACGCGGTCAGGGCGTTACGGTAGGCGATGACGGCCTCGGCCAGGAGGCGGACGGCTTCGCCTCCCTCGGCGCGGTCGGCTAGAGTGCTCAACGCGTTGCCCAAGTTGTTCTCGGTTTTGGCCCATTGCCACGGCGATTCCTCGCGGGTAATGACCGTGAGCGCCGCGCGGTAGGCGGTGGCGGACTCGGTCAGCAGGCGGACGACCTCTGCCCCTTGGCTCTGTAGCGCATGGTCCTGTAACGCAGAACCGAGGTTTATCTGAGTATTACCCCACCTCCAACATGTGGGATCGTCGATTTGCAGTGAGGCGCGAAAGGCTGCCTCAGCTTCGTCTTGAAGGCGCATTGCGCTAGTTGCTTCACTACGCTTGGCTTGCTGCAGCAACACAAAACCGAGGTGGTCTTGGACCTGTGCTAACGAATCTGACCAACCCATTTGTGTGTAATGCTTCACAGCAACGCGAAGCTCTGCAACGGCTTGGGCGAGTAATCGCACGCCGTCAGCCCCTTCTTTCCTCTTTCCTTGGTCGACCAATACCCGAGCCAGACTCTCATGAACATGAGCCTGTCCATAGGCTGAATGATCGGCATCCAGTGCGGTTCTGTAGGCAATGGCGGATTCGCTCAATAGTCGGTCGGTCTCGACTCCGCTGGTCTGCCGGGACAAATCATGGAGGACATCGCCCATTGCGGCCTGGGTGGACGCCAAAATCTCTCTCAGACCTGCTCGATCATATACAGCGGCCGCCGCACGATAACAGCTGACAGCGTCCCCGAGCAGCCGAATGGCCTCATCCTTATCCCTGCCTCTACCGTGATTGCTCCACTGGCTTTGCAACACTTGAGCAAGACCCACTTGAACGGAAGCCCACTCCTGAGCAAAGCTCTCACCAGAAAGGGCCTCAAGCGCGGCCCTAAAGGCTGTTGTGGCCTCACCCCAAATGCGCTCCCGCTCGAGTTCTTCGCACCCACTGGCGCTCGCCTGCATATCGAGCGCATCGCCCAGCCGGTATTGCGCCAGTGCCCACTCTCGGGGCAATTCACCCCGGGTGAACACTTCCAACGCTGAGCGGCTCGCTAAGACAGCAGATCGCGAATGTTCCTGCAAAGCGCTTTCATCGGAGCTGACACTCTGACAACGATGTGCGAAGGCCAACCTGAGTTGAATGTCCGCCCACCGCCTTGGGTTCGTGGCTCGATCGGTCAACTCCAGCGCTTGCTGGTAATGCTGGAGCGCCTCCTGAGGTCGCTCACCAAAATCGACACTGTCAGCAACCTCGATATGAGCCTCCCGTTCAATTTCGCGAAGGCGGCGGGTTTCCTGTTCCGCCCCGCGACGCAATTGCCCGGATAAAGAGAGCCGTTCCTCTGCATTTGAAGCGGCCTGAAGCAAGCGTTGCCGCAGGGCATCCACGGTCAGATTGCGGTCGCGGGCGAGTTCAGTCAGCGCAGCAGTCACCTGTCCTTCTGGAGCGGTGTTCGCCATGCCAAATCGGGCAGCATCGAGTCGTTGGCGAAATTGCCGGAGCAATTCACTGCCGGGCGCATCGCGCTTTACCAAAGCATCCAGCTTGGCTAGCGACACCTGCTGCTGCCACCCAAGCGCCAGCACAACTGCCAAGACCAGCCCTACTCCAGCCACCACCCAGCCCAGCCGGCGGCGCAGCCAACTCTGCCCGACGGCGGTTTCCTGATGCCGGCGTTCGGCAGCGCCTTCCTGCCGGTCCAAGTGGGCATGGACACCGGCGAATTCCTGCCGGAGCAGGTTGAGAACCTGGTCGTTCTGCCGCTTCAGGTGCTGCTTGAACCGGGTGTAGTTGGCGTCGAATTCCTTGTCCTCAAACGCAGCCAGGGTGTCGGTGAAGCGTTGCAGCGTGGCCGGGTCGGGGAGCGCCGACCGGATTTCGGCGAGATCACCCTTGAGGCCGGTGAGCACGTTGGCGGTGAAGGCGCGGAAGACCTTGTCACCATCCTTGAGCTGTTCGCGGAAGAACACGCACACCACGTCGTAGAAGCTCAGGCGGGCACCGTCTTTGCCTACGGGCCATCCGTTGGCCACGGAGGCGGCGAAATCCTTGGGCTTGCCGCCGTTGTCGGGGACGTGCCTGTCCACCCACGCGAGGAATCGGTCGTTGATCGCCTGTTTCACCGTCTGGTCGGTCTGATCCGACAACAGGCGGGTGAGCTGGTGGTCGGCGAGCACTAGGTCGAGCGGCAGATCGTTGAAATTGTCCGGATTCTTGGATTTCTCGATCAAGGTCGCCAGCCAGTGGTCGGCCGGTGGGCCGGCGATGAGGTTGTTTTGGCCGATCTCAAGCAGGCGGTGGACGAGGTTGGGCCAATCAGAAAAGTTCTGGAGCAGTTCGCCAAGGGACTTCCGGCTGGGCTCGTGCAGATGGTAGGCGAGCACGCGGGTAGCTTGGCCCAATGCGATCCTTAGGGCGTTGTCGAGGTCATGGTTGACCGGGAGTTGGCCTTCCTGGGACCGGGCAACCGCTAATGCGATTGCCTTCTCGAACGGCGCCATGCCGAGTGCATCAAGCACAGCCTTAAACGCGCCGGAAACGAAGCTGCCCAGTGCACCCCCGAAGAGCGCCGCCCCAAAACTAATCTTGCCATTCACGGGCTACACGCTACCGGGCGAATTTCTGAGTCGCCAGTGTTGGGCCGAGGTGAAATTTCCAACGGGTGCGGCTCGCCATTGCGCCCGATAAGGGACGACGTCAGGGGTCCGCGTTCGCCTTGGGAAAGTGAGAGGCTCGTGACTTCGGCTCCTACGGGACAGCTACTTCCCCACCGGCTTCGGCTGCGCCTGCTCCCACTCGTCCTTGGTCGCGGCCTTCTGCTCGTGCAGCAGGACGAACGTGCCCTTCTTGTTGCCCACGACGAGGTCAGGCAGGCCGTTTTTGTCCACGTCGCCCACGATCAGCTGGGTGCCCACGCCGGAGCCGTCGTCGATGCGGTAGGGCACGAAGTCCACCGACTTGTCGGCGCCGCGCACCAGCTTGAACCAGTAGTTCACCGCGGCCTGGTTGCGGTCGGGATCGCCCGTGCGGCCGTGTGACCAGAAGCGTTTGCCGGTGACGATGTCCTTCAGGCCGTCGCCGTCCATGTCCACCAGCTCGATGGCGTGCAGTTCGGTGAACTTCACGCCGTAGCGGTTCTCGTGCGCCTCCTTGTTCATGAGGATGTGCTCCCGGAACTTGAGCTCGCCGCCTTCGCGATACTGCTCGAACCACGCGAGGCCGTAGCCGTGCGCCGTCAGTGCGGTGATGATGTCGTTCAGCCCGTCGCCGTTCACGTCGTAGGCGAACATGTGCGAGCCGCCCAGGCCGAACGGGCCGGCGTGGAACTTCCATTCCGGATCACCGGCGAGCGAGGCGGGCTGTTCCCACCAGCCGTCCTTTTCCAGCAGGTCCAGGCGCCCGTCGCCGTTCACGTCGCCGAGCCCCATGCCGTGCGTGAAGTTGCCGTAGTTCTTGTTCGGCGAGATCGGATGCCAGGTCCACGGCTTGGTCGTGTCGTTCCAGTCGGGCGTCGCGTAGCCGTAGGCGCCTTTGGTGATGCAGACGAGCTCGGGTTTACCGTCGCCCGTGAGGTCGGCGAAGGTCGGCGATTCGTTGTCGGTCTGCGTGAAGATGACGTGACGTGGCCAGTGTTTGTCGGACGTTTTCGGATTCTCGAACCACACGGTTTCCTGGCCGGGGAAGCCAATGATCAAGACGTCCAGCCAGCCGTCGTTGTTGAAGTCGCGCGGGAAGGCGAAGAAGTTGTCCGAGTAGGTGTTCTTGTTGCCGAGCCCACCTTCGAAGCCGGGGACGTCCACCGTGGTGAACGGCCCCAGCTGAAGCTTGAACGTCGTCTTGGGCGCATAGAGCTCGTGCTTGTTGGTGAAACCCGGTCCCTCATACCACCACGGGCCTGACACGATGTCGTTCACGCCGTCGCGGTTGAAGTCGCCGAAGCTGGCGCCCTCGCACCAGAACTGGTCGCTCAGCTGAAGCCGTTTGAACGTGTGAAGGGTGAATTCGGCGGCCGACAGGGACAGGACGGTGGTCAGCCCCAAGGCGCTGGAAAGCAGGCGGAGGTTCATGTGCAGCGGGAATTGAACGCTCCGAGCGGGCGCCGGATTCGGAAAAGTTGCAAGCGACGCCTGCAATGAGCCGGGGCGGGGAGTTGCCCCGGCCCGGCAAGACTGGAATGGCTACCCCCGGGGCGACCGGGAGCCCGCTTCAGCGACGCTCCTGGCGGTTACGTTGCGGGGCCTTGCCCCAGTTGCCGCCGCGCGCGGGCGCCGGACGCCCCGCCGCCGGCGCCGAACGGGCGGGCAGGGCAGGGCGGGCCGTGTTGGCGGAACGGATGAGCGGTGCCTTGCCGGTGGCAAGGCCTGGCCGGCGGGCCAGCGGTTTGGAGCCGGGGCGCGGGGGTCCGGGCGGACGATTGGGCGCGGGCCGGGCACCGGATGGTTTCCCGCTGGGCTGCGGCGGGCCGCCGGCCGGGCGATCCGGACGGTTCGGGCGACTGGGTCGGCTCGGCGGCCGGGAAGCGCCCTGCGGTGGGCGGGCCGGGGCGCCGGTCGGGCGGACGGGTCGCGGGGACTCGGGCCGGGCACTGCGCCGGGCGGGCGGGCGGGATTCGCCGCGCGGCAGGGCCGGAATAGGCCGGGCCGTCGGGGCAGGACGCGCCGCGCCGCGGGTGGGTTTCCCGGGGGCCGCGGGCACGAGCTGGAAGTCCACGCGCTTCTTGAAGCGGTCCACCTTGGCCACGCGCACCTCGACGCGGTCGCCGAGTTGGATGATGCGGCGGTTGCGCCGGCCCACGACATGGTGGCGGGCGGGATCGAACACGTAGAAGTCGTCCTCGAGCTGCGACAGGGGAACGAGGCCGCTCATGCCCAGGCCGGTCACGTCCACGAAGAAGCCGAAGTTGCGCACGTCGGTGACGAGGGCGGCGTAGCGGTTGGGCTCCTTCGATTCGAGCTGCGCGTTCAGGAACGCGTAGAGCTTCACGTCCTTGCTGTCGCGTTCGGCGTCGGCCGAGTTACGCTCGGTCTTGGAGATGTGGTCGGCGGTCTCCTTGAGGCTGTTCTTCTTGCCGTGGTTCTGCTCGAAGAGCGCGCGGTGCACCACGAGGTCGGCGTAGCGCCGGATCGGCGAGGTGAAGTGCGCGTAGAACTTCTTCGCGAGGCCGAAGTGGCCGAGCGGTTCCAGCGCGTAGCGGGCGCGCATCAGCGACTTGAGGAAGCCGATCTTGAGCGCCGGGCCGATGTTCAGCGTGCCGAGCCGGTGCAGGAGCTTCTGGATTTCGGCGCGTTGGCTGAGGTTGCCGCAGGGCACGCCGTGGCTGAGCACTTCCTCGCGGTATTCCTTGAGTCGCTTCTCGTCGGGCTGCTCATGGACGCGGTGAATGCCGGCGCGGTGCAGGTGGATGAGCCGGGTGGCCACGGCCTCGTTGGCCAGCAGCATGTATTCCTCGATGAGCTGGTGGGAGATGTCGTTCTCCATCTGCTCGATGCGGAGCACGCGGCCCTGCTCGTCGAGGCGGATCTTCATCTCGGGGAAGTCGAGCTCGAGCGCGCCGGCCTTGAAGCGGAGCCGCCGCAGCTGCTGCGCGAGCGTGTTGGCGTCGTGGAGCATCCGCTCGATCGGGTTCGTCGGCGGGCGCTGCAAGGCTTCCAGCGCCTCGCGGTAGGTGAAGCGCCGCTGCGAATGGATCACCGCCGGGTAGAAGAGCGTCTTCAGCACGCGGCCGTCCTTCGCGATGAGGAACTCCACGCACTTGGTCAGCCGGTCCACGTTGGGCTTGAGCGAACACAGCTCGTTGCTCAGCGCCTCGGGCAGCATCGGGATCACCCGGTCCACGAGGTAAGTCGAGTTGCCGCGGCGACGGGCCTCGTCGTCGAGCGCGGTGCCGGGCTTCACGTAGTGCGAGACGTCCGCGATGTGGACCCACAGCTTCCACTGGCCGTCGCCGGCCGCTTCCAGGCAGATGGCGTCGTCGAAGTCCTTGGCGTCGTCCGGATCGATGGTGATGACCTGATGCCGGCGGCAGTCCTCGCGGCCGGCCAGTTCGTCGTCGCGCACCTGGTTGCCGATGGCCCGGGCCTCGTCGAGCACTTCGCGGGGGAAGTGCAGCGGCAGGTCGTATTGCCGGAGCACGGACAGCATGTCCACGCCCTCGGCGTCGGGCGCGCCGAGCACCTCGATGATTTCGCCCTCCGGATTGGTGTGGCGCGATTCCCATTCCTTGAGCTCGACGACCACCTTGTCGCCGACCTGCGCCGGCCGGCCGACGTCGCGGGGCTCCGGCACGTAGAGATCGTGTGGGATGCGCGGGTCGTCCGGGATGACGTAGAGGAAATGCTGGCTGCGTTGGAGCGTGCCGACGATGCGCGTGCGGTGGCGTTCCAGGATGCGGATGACCTTGCCGGTGCGGCCCTCGGGGACGGCCGCGCGGCGGCCGGGCACCGTCACGTCGAGCCGCACCAGCACGCGATCCTCGTGGAGCGCGGTGCCGGTGTCGGCGGACTCGACGGCGATCTCCTTGAGCGTGGAATCGTCCGGGATGAGGAAACCCTTGCCCGCGCGGTTCATGCGGATGCGGCCGGGAATCAGGTCCGCCTCGACGGGGCGGATGTAGCGGTTGCCCTTGATGCGGGCGACCTCACCGGAATGCTCCAGCTCGTGGAGCGTCTGCTGCAGGGCTTGCTGGCGGTTGGGGGGAAGACGGAGGGCGTGCAACAACTCGGGCACGTTCGCCGGGACATAACCTTTATGGCCCAGCAGGCGGATAACTTGATCTTTCACTGAATCGAACCCAGGGCCGGCAAAATGGCCGCTCCTGCAGTTCCAAGCGGGAGCATGACCCAAGTCCGGACGTTTGGCACATAGTTTCGCCGCGGACCCGATTTTGTCCGCGCTGGACGAAGGTGGGCGGACCCCGGCGCGACGAGCGAGCCTCAGTCGCGATTCGGACCTGGTTCGCTTGGCCGCGGGCGGCTCCGGAGGTAGTCGCCCAGCCGGGGATTCAGCCGGTCCGCCCACACGCCGTGATACCGCGGCTGCCGGATCTCCCACGCGACCAGCACAACCGTGACCGGGAGCTGGCCCAGCAGGACCGGGAGCAGCCGTAGGTCCCCGCGCGCGGCCCAGCCCGCCACGTTGAGGAGGAACAGCGCCGCCCACAGCAGTTCGAGTCGCCGGCACAGACGGACGACGTTGCAGAACATGAAGAAGTGCCCGCCCACTAGCGGCGGCAGCCAGACCAGCTCGGGCACCGCCCGGGAAAACCACGCCGTCACGCCCGCGAGCCCCGCCAACACCCAGGCATCGGTCCGGAAGAACCGAAACCCCCAGTGGCCGGAGCGGTGGGCGGCGGTGAAGTCTGGGGTCATGAACTTGGGGTGCCGTGAGGATGGGTCCTATCGGTCGAGATGCTGGAAAGGGATGGCCTCCCTCGCGGCCAACCATTCGGCAGGAATGCCTGCATGGCCGACCGCCAGCGCGACAATCCCGCCGACAATGGCGCAGTTGGTGTCGATGTCGCCGGCGATGCTGGCTGTGGCCCAAAGGGCTTCGCGGTAGTCTTCGAGATGCCGGGCAGCGAGCCAGAGGCAGACCGGAACGGTGTCGGGGGCGCTGATGCGGCTGCCGTTGCCCAAGATTCGGCCGACATGGTCCGGCGAAGCGAGGAAGGGAATTCGAAGCGCGGCCGCGATGCCGCGGCGGGTTTCACCATCGGGCGTCAGGTCGTAAGCGGCTTCCAAGAGGTTCGGTGATGCCGGGGCCGGCTTCGTTTGCCTGGCGACCCATCCGGCCGCCAGTGCTACGGCCACGGCTCCGGCTTTTCCTTCGCGATGGGCGTGGGTCACTTCCGCCGACGCGATGGCTTCCGCCACCAAACGCCTTGGATCGTCCGCGAAATACGCTCCCAACGGAGCCACACGCATGGCGCCACCATTGCCCAACGAGCCCGTCCCATCGAATGCGCGGCCGGCCGCGTCGATCCAAGAGACGCCCTCGTGGATTTGACGAAGGATGCCGTGAGCGGTGCCGCCGTAACCCCGACGCGGGTCCAACATGTAGCGAGCGGCAAAGGCTTTTGCGAGGGATAGGCGCTCAATGCCGCCAAAGCGTTCCAGGGCTTCAACCACTGAAATCGCCATCACTGTGTCGTCGGTGACGAACCAGGGACTCGGCGGATCGAAGCGGCCGGCGATCCGGCTTCGGAATATGTCGTCGGGCCCGAAGAAGCATTCGCCAAACGCATCGCCCAGCGAGAGCCCCTCAAACGCCAGAGCCGCACGTTCCATCCGGGCCGCCTGGTCCGACGGAAGCCCGGCCGCAACTCCGCGCACGCCGTCCGGTTGGATCACTCGGTGTGCCGCGATCAGGGATCTGGCCTTACGCAGCCAACTGGTGGCAATCCACCCGCCGCCAAACGGCCCCACCCGCTCCCACGCCCAGCCGCCGAATCTCAGTTCGTTGATCATCGATTCCACCCGCTCGTGGTTGGAGGAATGGACGATCACCGGGCAAACCGGCTTTTGCTGCGCCAGCCAAGACGCCACTTCCAAACCGTCGCCCGGATCGCACGTCGCTCCGGGCATTCGGTTGAGATCGTGATCCAGCGAGATCAACGAGGTGCGGTGAAGGAACGGCCCCGCCTCCGCCATGAACGCATGGGCCTCCCGCCAAAGACGCAACTCCGCCGCAGGTTCCAACTGGGCCACCGCCGCCTGAAATGCGGCGATCCGCTCGTCGTTGTCTTCGAGGATGAGGACGGCCGCTCGGTTCATGAGGAACTGGAGGTTGCGGGTGGCAACTCGATGAACTCCGGCGGCACTTGGTCGGTGAGCCAGACGTGGTTTGGCGTCAGGAAGAAGGCGTGGCCAGCGCGATGCATTTCGCCGGCCCGGATGGTCAGGAGGATCGGGCGACCTCGACGGGCACCAACCTTCAACGTCATTTCGGTTTCGGCGGAGAGGTGGACGTGATGACGCTGCATCTTGCAGAGACCCCGCTCGCGGATGGCGGGAAGGAACTGGGCGGCGGTGCCGTGGTAGAGGAGTTCAGGCGGAACCGCCGGAGCATGGTCCAACGCGACCTCGATCGAATGTCCTTGGTTAGCGCGGATGCGATGTCCGTCGGGACTGAGGGCGAAGCGCTGCTTGTCGCTCGTGCGGACGATCTCTTCGAGGTCGGTTCGGCTCAAAGCCCGCCCATGCTTGGCCAGTGCCGCGAGTAGGTCTTCCACGGCGATCCAGCCGGCGGAATCCAGGGTGATTCCAATGGTCTCAGGCTGGTGCCGCAGTACGAGGCTTAGGAACTTGCTCATGGAAACCATCTTGGATCTCACGCCATGCCCCCTGTGAATTCGCGGACGACTTCGATCTCGCCGACAATGTTCGCGTTGAACTCGGTCAGTTCCTCAGCGGGAACCCAGAGTTCCTGATGCACGCGGCTGCCGACGGTCTCCACCTTGAACTTGGAGAGGTAGTCGGAGCGAACGGCGAAGCGGGTCACGTAGCCGGCTCCGGAATCCTTCACATTCCAGTCGCGGGCGATCTGGGCGGCGTATTCCTCGTTGAGCACCGGGTAGAAGATCGGTTGCTCCGGTAGGCGCGGCGGAAACGCTTTCATGCCGCTGGCGCGGATGAGCGCGAGTTCATTTGGGCCAACAGGGCGGTAAAGCGTGGTGGTCAGATTCATGCCGTCTCCCTCCTTAGTTCATCCCGGATCGCCATGAGGATGAGCCCCAGCTTGTTCTTGCCGGTGCCATCGCCGCCGTCGCCCCAATAGCGGTCATTGCGGGTGTGCTCGATCAAATGGACTTCACCGGTGGAGAGGAGCAAGTCACGGAGCCGTGGATGTTGGGTGAACTTCGCTCGCACGGCCTCGGTCATGATGGCGTCCTTGACCGACTCCCAATCCCGGCGGAGCGGCTTCTTCCGGTCGCGACCGGCCCGTGCGGCGATCATGGGCGAATTGAGCAGGCGGATGCTTTCCTCGTGTTCCGTGCCCGGGAATTTCTGAGCCTGGAAATAGTGCTCTGCGGTCGGCCAGGTCCGGCCCTTCAACACGATGGGAAACGCGGCGAAATTCGAGAACTCACCGTAGGGCTCTTCAACTCGGTAAAAGCGGATGGTGTTCATTGTCCGATTTGATTCAGGCGGGTGTTGAAAGCTTTCAGGACTGCCGAATTTGGCGACTTGTCGAAGATGGCAAAGACCACCTTGGTGAAAGCAGTGGCAAAGGAGCCGTTGCCGAGCAGCAGACGAGCAAAGGCGTCGGCGACGAGGGAGGGATCATTCCGGAACACTCCGCAACCCCACGCGCCAAGGATCAAGGTGTCCACCTGCTTGGCGACGGCGAGCTGCAGCACGAACTCGGCGCGCCGTCGGAGGGTTTCGGGCACGAGCGGCAGTTTGGCTGGTTCGTTGTTGGCCAAAGCCCCTGCATTGGGCGCCGGCGAAGTGATGACCGAGGCGATGGCGGGTTCATCCAACAGCTCACCGTTGTCATCCACGAAGAACGGGACGCCCGGCGAAAAGATGGCCGTGTGCTGATAGAGCAGGCAGCGGCTATTTCGATGACGTTCGTAGAACTGGGGCTGGCGTAGCAGACATGGATACAGTCCGGACGACCGCGCTAGGGACTCTTCCTGCGCTTGGGCTCCACCGAGAAAGCCGCCGCCGGGATTCTTGGCGGAGGCAAAGTTCAAGGCGGCGAGGTGTCCGCTCCCGACGCGATGCAATCGGACGATGGCTTCGACCGTGGACTCCGTTGTGACTTCAATCCCGGTCGATCCGCCGACGCGGACGAGTGTGGAACCGGACATCGGAGTTTCGTGGAAAGTGGTTCCGGCAAGAGCGGGCTGCATCATTGAATTCAGATCAACGGTTGCGCCGGTCCGGGTCTGGTAGTTTCCGCGCTCCAACAGTTCGAGTGTCTGCTCGGCGAGGCGGATGCGATGGTTTCGGTTCATGGAGTGAAAGTAGAGTTACAGCCAGAAGCTGAAGCCGCGTTTGCGGAGCTGCTGGTATTTGCGTTCGTCGAAGCGGTGGAGGCGGGCGGCGCGGTGGGCCACGTCTTGCTGGATCTCGCCGGTGTCCACCAGCAGGCCCATGCCGAGGATCTTTTTCCGGAAGTTGCGTTTATCGAGGCGCTCTTCGAGCACGACTTCGTAGAGGTGCTGGAGCTGGCCGAGGGTGAACTTGGCCGGCAGCAGCTCGAAGCCGATGGGTTCGTAGCGGACCTTGCCGCGCAGCCGGGCCAGTGCGGTGGCGAGGATGTGTTCGTGGTCGAAGGCAAGGTCGGGGGCGTCGTCCACGCTGAACCACGCGGCCTGTCGGGCGTCCGTGGCGGCCTGGGGCCTGTGGTCGGCCAGCGAGACGAGCGCGTAGTAGGCGACGCTGACGACGCGTTCGCGCGGGTCGCGGTCGGGCGCGCCGAAGGTGTAGAGCTGCTCCAGGAAGATGTCCTTCAAGCCGGTTTCCTCGGCGAGTTCGCGGCGGGCGGCGTCCTCCAGCGATTCCTCCACGCGGACGAAGCCGCCGGGGAGCGCCCATTTGCCCTCGAACGGCTTCAGGTCGCGCTGAATGAGCAGCACCTTGAGGTCTCCCTCGTCGAAGCCGAAGACGACGCAGTCCACCGTGAGGGCGGCCCGGGGATATTCGTAGGTGTGTGGCATGGTTTTGTTCGGACACGTTGTTAGTGTCCATGCGACACGAAGTCAAGGCCGGCCTGCCCCAAGCCCATTGACAGTCCGGGCGGCGGGAGAGATGTGTCGAGGGTCTGTTGCAGCCTAAGCCGACCCGCCTTCCTGCGGATCGGCGCGGGGGAACCAAGTTCCTCAATGCGAATTGAGGGTGGGGCGCACGGCACCGGGTAACCGGGGCCAAGGTCACTTCCAAGACCGAGCCCGTCAGCTAACTCCGTCGGCAGCTGGAAGGGCGATCCTCTGGGTCCGCAAGTTGCGGCGCCCACGTTCACCCCGTCTGAAACCGCGCGGCGGCCTCGTGCCGACGCGCACCGATGCGTCGCGCTCACCCGCGGCGCATCCCTGAAGTCATGAGTGAACTGAAAACAAACGCGCCGCGAACCTGTCCCGAATGCGGCGGCTCCCACCTCTACCAATCAATCACGGCTTCGGCCGGCACGCATGGTCCGGCGTTGTTGCCGGGCCTGGGCGGTTTCCTGAGCTTCGCCAAGTTCCGGGTCGTGGTCTGTGCCGATTGCGGCCTGACCCGCTTCTACGCCGAGCCCGACGCCCGTGCCAAACTCAGCGGTTCCAGCCGCTGGTTTCGCCTCTGAACTGAAACCCAAGAGAAAGGAACTCATCATGAATGCTCCCGTCACGCTCCTGATCGTCCTGCTCTCGGTCCTTTTCGGCCTGAGCGCGCTCTACTGGCTGCTCGGCCTGGTCCTCATCGACGAGCGCCAGGTCGGCATCGTCGTGAAACGCTTCGCCGCCACCTCGCTTGCCCCGGGTCGGCTGATCGCGCTCGCCGGTGAGGCGGGCTACCAGGCCGACACGCTCGCGCCCGGCCTGCACTTCGGCTACTGGCGTTGGCAATATCAGGTATTCAAGGCCCCGGTCACGGAAGTCTCGCCGGGTGAGATCGCGCTCGTCGTTTCCGCGGACGGCGCGCCCATTCCCGCGGAACGCATCCTCGGGCAGGTCGTGGACTGCGACAGCTTTCAGGACGCCCGGAAGTTCCTCGTAAACGGCGGCGAACGCGGACGCCAGTTGGGCATCCTCACGGCCGGCACCTACCGCATCAACACGGCGCTCTTCACCGTGATCACCGCCGCGCAGGCGGGCGCCCATGCCATGCACAGGGAGGCGCTGGAAGTTCAACGGGTCGCCCCCGACATGGTGGGTATCGTCACCACGCTGGACGGACGGCCCATCGAGGCCGGTGAAATTGCCGGCCCGACCATCGCGAACCACGACAACTTCCAGAACGCCCAGGCCTTCGTCACCGGCGGCGGCCGACGCGGCTTGCAGGAACAGGTGTTGCTCAGCGGCAGTTGGAACCTGAACCCGTGGTTCGTGCAGGTGGAACAGGTCCGCATGGTCGAGGTTCCCATCGGCTCCGTCGGCGTGGTCATCTCCTTCGTGGGTGCCGCGCACCTCGACGTGAGCGGCGCCGACTTCAAGCACGGCGACCTCGTCAACGTCGGTCACAAGGGCGTGTGGGTTTCGCCGCTTTATCCCGGCAAACATCCGCTGAACACCCGCATCATGAAGGTGGAACTCGTGCCCACCACGAACATCGTCCTCAACTGGGCCAACCGCACCGAGGCCCACCATTACGACGCCAAGCTCAACTCCATCACCGTGCGTTCGCGCGACGGCTTTGCCTTCAACCTCGACGTCTCGCAGATCATCCACGTCGGCGCGCCCGACGCGCCCAAGGTCATCTCGCGCGTCGGTTCCATGCAGAACCTCGTGGACCACGTCCTCCAGCCGATCGTCGGCAACTACTTCCGCAACTCGGCGCAGGACTACACCGTGCTCGACTTCCTCAGCGCGCGCAGCCACCGCCAGACCGAGGCGGCGGAACACATCCGCGTCGCCATCGGCGCCTATGACGTGCAGGCCATCGACACGCTGATCGGTGACATCAATCCGCCCGCCGAACTCATGCAGACGCAGACCGACCGCAAGATCGCCGAGGAACAGCGCAAGACCTACGAGGTGCAGGAAGCCGCGCAGGTCCAGCGCCAGCAACTCGTCCGGCAGACCTCGCTCGCGGACATCCAGCAACAGGTCGTCGGCGCGGAACAGGGCGTGAACATCGCCGAATTGAAGTCCAACGCCCACATCAAGCAGGCCACCGGCGAGGCCGAAGCAACCCGCCTGCGGTCGCTCGGCGAGGCCCAGGCCATCCGCGCCACGGGCACCGCCAAGGCCGAGGCCTACCGCGCCGGTGTCGAGGCGCTCGGCGCCCAAAGTTACACGCTCATGCAACTGATGCAGGTCGTCGGCGAGCGCAACGTCCGGATCGTGCCCGACGTGGCCGTGAACGGCGCCGGCGCCAACGGCGGCCTCGTCGAGGGCCTGCTCGGCGTGATGCTGAAGAAGGAGGCCGTCGGGAAGACGGCATAAACGCACACACCCGACGCGGCCTCGGGAACATCACGCAGTTGCCGGGGCGTGCGTGCTCGCCGTCGCCCCACAGGTAACGCTGGAGAACAGGTCAACGGGTGATCCGAAGGCGAAAGAAGCGAACCTCTGAATCAAATGGCACCTCCACAGAAGCAACCGAGCCATCGCCCCCGATCTCATCACCCAAGGGTTCCCACACGGCGGAATCCGGCGTATCCGCCTGCTCGAACTGATAGAAGCCGCCTGGCTGTGTCAGGGCGCGAAGTTGCAGCCCTTCGCCAGTTTGTTCGGCCATCAATGACGGTGCTTCCGGCGCGCTCCCGCCGACAGTGAACCGGAACACGGGGCTAACCGTCCGCACGCCGTCCGTGACCTGGACGATCTTCCAGTAGTTGGTGGAGCCAGGAGAAAGACCGGTTAAGCTCCAACTCGGCTCGAAGGCAGTTCCAAGCAGTTGGGCGGAGCCAAGACTGGCCGTGGAGCCCAGATAGACCTCGTATTCGACCGACGCGGGTAGGACTTCGAGGCGAACCCCGTCCACTCGGGCCGCACAGCTTTGCGCCGAGCCAATCTGGTTGGTCACCGAAAAGGTCAGCTTGAAAGACTGCCCAAGGTAAGCGCTCACATCCACCTCATGCTGGTTCCATGGAGCAACATTCTCTAAACCGCAAATTGCGTCGTAAATCACTTCGGCAGTCCGCGAACCGACAACTTGGAGGTCCACCTTGAAGTGAGGCCGTCGTTCGGGATCCCCGAGTCCGGTCGTGTTGTCCCACCACACCAACCGCGCTCCAGAACCGGTGCCGGGAAGTTTGATCTCTTGGAGTAACACTGCCTCGCTGAAGCGGGGCAAGTTGTTGTTCCTGATTGGTATTTCGGCGAAACGAGTCCCTTCAAAGGCGCTAGGCGCGTCCGCAGTTACCCGCCAGGGAATCAGAACGCCCCATGCCGCGCTTCCCGATTCGAAGCCTCCATTGGCTACATAGTTCGTGAGCGAACCCGGCTCCCAGTTCAAAACCAAATCGGTCGGCTGATCATAGGCTAGGTTTGGCGGAAACGTCAGCGTTGGCGCTCCACCCAGCACGGTGAACGCCAGCAGCACGAGCAGGGAAAGCAACCTTGAGGCGGCCATACTTGGGCAGGCAGCGTGTCCGAACGTCGCCAAGGGTGTCAAATTGCTGCATTCCATCAGCGTGGGCTGGGCGTCGAGTCACTACACGCTCATGCAGCTGATTCAGGTCGTCGGCGAGCGCAACGTCCGGATCGTGCCCGACGCGGCCGTGAACGGCGGCCTCGTCGAGGGCCTGCTCGGCGTGATGCTGAAGAAGGAAGCCGTCGCCAAGGCGGCGTAGCCCGGCCTCGTTGTCCGGCACCGCCCCGGGAGCCAACGCTCCCGGGGCGCAACGGGCGAAGGGAATTGTCCGGAACATTGACGGCGCCTGCCCCGGTGCGGACGCTGGCGTCCATGCATCCCCGATTACTCCGGCTGGGTTTGGTGTGGTCCTGCGCGTTTTCGCTCCTCGCCGCCCCGCCCAAGCTGACCGGTGTCGGCACCGCGATGCAGGACATGGTTGCGAAGCAGGAGATCGCCGGCGCGGTCACGATGGTCGTCACCAAAAACAAGGTCCGGCACCTCGAAGCGAACGGTTTCGCCGATGTCGCCGCCCAGAAGCCGATGCGGACCGACACCGTCTTCTGGATTGCGTCCATGACCAAGCCGGTCACCGCCACCGCCGTGCTCATGCTTCAGGACGACGGCAAGCTGAACGTCCACGATCCCGTCGCGAAATATCTGCCGGAGTTCGCAAACCTGAAGACGCCGTCCGGCCAGCCCGCCAACCTCACCATCGTCCAGATCCTCACGCACACCTCCGGCCTCGGTGAAGCCGGAGGCCCGGCCGCCCGCGAGGCGAAGACCCTTGCCGACCTCGTTCCGCTCTGGCTGGCCGCGCCGATGCAATTCGAGCCGGGCAGCAAATGGAGCTATTGCCAGAGCGGCATCAACGCCGCCGGCCGCATCGTCGAGGTGGTCAGCGGGATGAGCTTCGACGCCTTTCTCCATAAGCGTCTCTTCGGCCCGCTGGGCATGGAGAGCACGACGTTTTACCTGGGCGAACCCGAGCGCGCCCGGCTGGTGACCGCCTACGCCAGGAACAAGGACTCCGGCCAGCTCGAAGCCGTGCCGCCGCGCCCGGAATTCGGCCCACGCGACCGCCCGCCACAGGGCAACGGCGGGCTTTACTCCACCGCCGAAGACTACGCGCGCTTCTGCCAGATGCTGCTCGGCGGCGGGAAGTTCAAGGGCCGCCGCTACCTGAGCGCGGAGGCGTTGAAGCTCCTCTCCACTCCGCAGACGCCGGACACCATGCCCGTCGGCTTCTTCCAGAACGAAACCTACGGCAAACGTGGCCTGAACTACGGCTGGGGACTCGGCTCCTGCGTCCTCAAGGCGCCGCACGACGGCGTGCCCGCGATGCTGTCACCCGGCACCTTCGGCCATGGCGGCGCGTGGGGCACGCAGGCATGGATCGATCCCGTGAAGGGTGTCGCCTACGTGCTGATGGTCCAGCGCTCCAACTTCCCCAACAGCGACGCCAGCGACGTCCGCCGCGCCTTCCAGCAAGCGGCAGTGGAGGCGTTGGGGAATCGGTGATGGTCCACTGGTTTCGACATTGCGGCGTTGGGAAAAGCATGATGAACGAACTGTAAACATATGCCTTACCAACCTCTTCTTCCCGGCTTTCAAGAACCGCCGCCGGGAAAAGACGGTTCGAAACCGCTTGGTAGGCAGGGTGGAAAAGACCACCTGTTTCTCGCGGTCCTGCCTGAACCCGATGCCGCCTCCTGCATATTCGAATTGGGACAGTTGGAGAGCGCCAAACACGGCTTGAGGGGAAAGCCCATCGCGAAACAGCGCCTCCATGTAACCCTTGCCTCTCTCGGACATCATTCCGGCCGGCCCGAACCGGTCCTCGCGGCGGCTGACGCGGCCGCCCGGACGATCACTGCAGCAACATCGCCGTTCGAAGTGGGATTTCATCGCGCAGGCAGCTTTGTCGGCAGGCCGGGCAACCGGCCATTCGTGCTCCGGGACGACGGCAGTAACTCCGCCTTGACGGTGGTTCAGGAGCGGCTCTGGGTAGGTTTGGTAGGCAAAGGCAGGTCCGGTTTTACTCCACATGTAACTCTGCTTTATGACGAACAACTCGTTCCCGAACAGGAAGTCCGGCCGATCCGCTGGAGCGTCAGCGAGATTGTGCTGATCCACAGTTTCGTCGGCCAGTCGCGCTACGAAACGATCGGAAGGTGGAGGTTGCGCGGCGGGAATTGATTCTGCGGAAAGGCTAACGAAATGGTGAGATCGCCTGTGCGGACAGTTTTCCGCAGCGGTCCTGCCAAACCTATCCCAAAGGGGTGGAATTGGAGGCGCGTTATCACACAACAAAACTGTTGCTACCATATCGGCGTAAAGCAACAGTTGCGTTGTTATGAATGAAACCCAACCAGTGCCCAGGCTATCACGCAGTCTTGTTGGGCAAATCCCCGACCCAAGCGAACTCTACGGCCGCGAGGACTTTGTCCAGCATCTCTGGAAGCTGATTGAAGCAAACAATGTCCTGCTGCTGGCACCGCGCCGGTTCGGAAAGAGCGGGGTGATGCGGCATGTGCTGCTGCATCCGCAGCCGCAATACCTGCCGCTGGCGTTCGAGTTGGAAGACGTGGATTCCGCCGAAGAATTCGTGTGGCGGGTCACCAGGGAACTGCTCAGCCAAGACTCACTCCGATCCTTGCTCAGTCAGGCCAAGAAGCTGCCATCGGGAATCATGTCGTGGGTCAAGGGGACTTTCGACGAGGCAGAGTTCGAGGGAGCCAAGATCAAGTTCAAGGCCCAGTTGAAGGAGGACTGGCGAGAAGCGGCTAGGCGGATGCTGACCGAGTTGGAGAAGGCCGATCAAACCATCATCTTTTTGTTCGATGAACTACCGGCCATGTTGGACCGGATCATCGAGAAGCAGGGAGAAGCCGCCGCCCGGGACTTCCTGGCTTGGTTCCGCACCGTGCGTTTGGAGCAGAAGGATGTCCTGCGCCGTCATCGCTTCATCGTCGCGGGCAGCGTTGGTATCGACCAAATTCTTCGGAAGCTTGATGCAAGCGACAAGCTGGTGGATTTCGCCCGCCTGACCGTCGAACCTCTCGACGATCCCACTGCACAAAAGCTGGCTGAGGATTTAGCCGCCACTTTCTCGATCACTTGGAATGCCGAGCTGTCAGCGGAGCTTTTTCGCCTGATCGGTGCGCCCGTCCCCTATTTCATCCACATTTTCTTTGCCCAAGCGGGCCAGCTTCCGCTGGCGCAACGCTCACAGCTTACGGCGGCGACTTTGGCGCAGATTTACCAAGATCGCGTGCTGGGGCCGACCTGCCGCCATTACTTCAACCACTACAGCAGCCGGTTGAAACGCTACGGCAAGATGGGTGAAAAGGCCGCCTTCGCGATTCTGCGGGCGGTGGCCAGCCAGGGGCGGATTTCACGACCCCAGTTGTATGACATCTACCGCAAGAGCCGGGGGCGAGGGGCCAGCGATCAGGACTTCGACGAGCTCATGGCGGATCTGGAATACGACTGGTATCTCCAGCTCGCACCCGCCACCAACGAGTTTTATTTCCGGCTCAAGGTCATGCAGGACTGGTGGCGGCGCTGGTATCCGGCGGCGGCAGCCAAGAAGAAGGTGGCCCGGAGGAAGCAGTCGTGAGCCTCGTTGCTCACAAATACACGCCAGGGGAAATGTCGCCGGCCGAGTTGGAGGCAACGTTCGCTGCGCGCGGACACACCGTGGACTATCTGGTCAAATCGCTGCGCGACCAGATTCACTCCGGCACTCTCTCCAGCTTCGTCATCACCGGCCCGCGCGGCGCGGGCAAATCCACGGTCATCCAGATGGTTGCCCTGCGGATACGGCAGGATGCCGAACTCCATGCGGCTTGGCTGCCAGTCGTCTTCCCGGAAGAGCAGTTCGACATCGTGAGTCTGCGCGATCTCTTGGCGGCTGTCCTCCGCTCGCTTGTGAAGGATGGAATCGCGTCCGCTCAAGACTGGTTGACCAAGGTAGAGGCCGAGACCAACGACGAGCAAAGCCAGCAGCTTGCCATCACCGGCCTACGTGAAATCACGCGCAAGGAAGGCCGCAGGCTCGTTCTGTTCGTGGAGAACCTGGACACGTTGCTCGAGGACGGGCTCGACGACCAGATGAAGGGCACGCTGCGTCGCCTGCTGATGACCGATCCGGTGATGATGATCATCGGCAGCGCGGTCCACATCTTCGATTCGCTGAAAGATTACGACGAGGCGTTCTTCAACTACTTCGGCCAGGTGCCGTTGGACCGCCTCGATACCGAGCAGGTCATCGAATTGCTGAGGCGGCGAGCCACGTTCGACGGCAACGAACCGTTCCTGCGTGACCTGCCCAACCAGTTGGCCAAGGTGCGCGCGATCGTCCACCTCTCCGGCGGCAATCCCCGGTTCATCCTCATGCTCTATGAGCTGCTGAGCCAGCGGCAGGTCACCACCATCGTGCAGTATCTTCGCCGGCTGGTGGACGAACTGACGCCCCTGCTCAAGGACGAGATGGAAAACCTCCCGGCCCAGCAGCGGAAGATCATCCACGCCCTGATGGAAAGAGGCGGCACCGCCCAGCCCACCGACCTGACCGGGCCGACGCGCCTGCCGTTGAACGCCATCACCACCCAGCTCAGGCGGCTCAAGGACGCGCAGATTGTTGAGGTGCTCGGCGGCGGCAAGGGCCGGGCCGCCAACTATACTGTCCCCGACAAGCTCTTCTCCATCTGGTATCAGATGCGTTACCTGAGCCAGAACCGGCGGCGCATCGAGGTGTTCGTGGAGGTGCTCCGTGTCTGGTTCGAGGAAGAGGAACGGCTGCATCGGCTGCGGAGCCTGGCCGAAAAGGCCCGCCAAGATGCGCCTCTGATGCTGCGGGACAGTGCGACGGAGGCGGAATACCTAGCGGCTTCGCTCAAAGGGACTCCTCACGAATCCTTGGCGACCGAGCTGTGCATCAATCACTGGATCAAAGCGGACCTCCGGGAAGCAGCGATGGCCTATGCCACGCTGCGTGGAGGCGAAAGCGACAGGCTACTGCTGGATGAGATGCAAGCTCACGCGGAACTGGGTGTTTGGCTGTCCGATCACGGCGATAACCAGACAGCGATTGCAGCCCTTAACGAAGTAGTTAACCAAAGACCCGTCGACCGCATCACTTTGGCCAAGGCTCTGTTCCGCCGTGGCCTTGCCAAGCACCAGACGGGTGACATTGATGGCGCAATCAAAGACTACACCTCCCATATTGAACTGGACGGCGCTCCAAATGAGTTGGCCGCCTTTCCTTTGATTACCCGTGGCCTTGCCAAAGAGCAGATGGGCGACATCGCCGGAGCGATCAACGACTATACGTCTGCAGTCGAACTGGAGGGCGCATCCAAAGTGAGCGTAGCTCGTGCTTTGGTTAACCGCGGCTTAGCCAAGGTTCAGACTGGCGACATCAGCGGAGCGATCAACGACTACACATCGGCCGCAGGACTAGAGGGCGCTTCCAGGGAGCAAGTCGGACTTGCCTTGTTCAATCGCGGCCTGGCCAAGGACCAGCTCGGCGACACTACCGGAGCGATCCAAGACTACACCACCGTCATCGGGCTGGAGGGAGTCTCTAAGGAACAGGCTGGCATCGCCGTGTTCAATCGTGGGATTGCCAAGGATCGGTCGGGCGATAGTGCGGGAGCAATCATGGATTATGCAGCCATTATTACATTGGAAGGTGCCTCCAAGAAGCTTGTCGCCCGCGCCTTATTCAACCGCGGCTTCGCCAAGGGTGAAATGGGCGATACCGTTGGAGAACTTGATGATTACGCTGCTGTCATCGCGCTGGACGGCGCTCCTAAGGAACATGTTGCACGCGCGCTCTTTAACCGGGGAATCCACTCGCTAGAGCACGCGGATCAGGCCGCTGCAATTGAAGACCTGTTGCGAGTGATAGACTTGGCGGTCGTGTCCGAAGCCCTACTCACAGACGCGACCAACGTCGCCTTCACAGTGTTGAAACATGATCGCCTCAAAAGGGAAGATGTGCTCCAGCGGTTCTCGCAAGTCGTCGGTAACCTGCCGGAGAATGAAGCTCGCGACGTTATCCTTCAGCTTCTTAGTGGACTCGCTTCTCTTGAGATGAAGGATGCTTGGTCCGAAGCCTGGAAAATTCTCACGGCATCGCGGCAGGCCAAAGGCAAGGAGGCACTCCAGTTTCTGGAACCCGTGGCCAAAGTCCTCGCCGGAGAAGACCGCATACTTCTGGATGCCCTGCCCCCAGAGCAGCGCGAATTCGCCAACCAAGTTTTGACCCGCTTCGAAGCCAAGCAAACCGGGTAACTCTTCGAAACCGTCAAGCGTTGAGCAAACGGTGAAATGCTTCGTTCATTTCTGGATGACGAATCCCGCATTAACCCAGTCGGCGAAGTCCTCGCGGGTGCCGTCGCCGGCGTCCATGGTCACGAGGCTGATCCGTTTGGCGCCGGACGGGATCTCCACGTTGAAGCGCCAGGCGGGGAACTGCACGCGCATCACCGGGCTGGTGGCGACTTCGCGGCCGTCGAGCAGGACCTTGAAGACCACGCTGGGATACCTCGCCAGGTTCGAGCCGTTGCTGGCGGCGACCAGGTTTTCGTCAGCGCCGGCCAGCGCGACGAAGCGGCGGTATTCGGGCTTCACCTCGTAGGTGAGTTCGCACGAGGCGTGGACGCCGAGTCCCTGCGCGAACGTGGTTCGGTCCACGCGGAGTTCCTGGCCGAGGTTGGAACGGTCTTTCTGCGGCGCCTGCGTGTTGCCGGAGTAACGGACCTGTCCGCCGTAGGTGTGGCCGAAGCCGACGCTGCGGAGCGGCTTCAGGTCGCCCAGCGCGATGTCGGGCGCGGGCGGCCGCGGCAGCAGGCGCACGAACACGCCTTCGGATTCCAGGCACACGGAGCGGCCGGCCGCGAAAGCTGACGTGCGGAGGCGTGTGGTGTTCGTGACGCGGAACGGCTCGGTGTAGAGCGGTGAGGCGGTGGTCGGCGCGGAGCCATCGAGCGTGTAGCGGATCTCCGCGCCGGGTTGCAGCGGGGCGGTGAGCGTGACGGTGACCGGTTCCTCGAACAGGTGCGGGCGCTGGGTCGTGCCCCACGGCGTCACGCGCACGGGGTCCACCACGGCGTCGCGGTCCCAGCGGCCCAGCTTGGTCAGCTCGGCCTGAAAGCTGATGGTGGGCGCGAGGAACTTCTCGAAGTGCTCGACAACCTGCGCTGTGTTGAGGTCGGGCGTGAAGCTGCGCGCCGGATCGTAGCCGGGATGCGCATCGGTCATGTCCCGCGCGAGCACGCACTTGAAGCCGGCGGACTTCATCGCCTTCAGCCCCATCGGCTTTCCGAGCAGGCAAACCTGCGTGTGAAAGCCCACGTAGATGAGGTGCGTGAGCCCGAGTTGCTGGCAGAGTGCATAGACCTCGGCCTGGGTGTCGGGCATGAAGTCGGCGGCGCCGATCCGCAGCCTGGGATGCATGCCGTCCCAGCCGTAGTTCACGGCGCAGTGTTCGCGGCCGCAGGCACAGCCGCCGGCATCGGGGGCGTCCGGGCACTGCACGTCCACGACCTGCGGAACCGTCACCTTGGGTAACGCCAGCACGGCCTCGCGCTGGGGATAGCCCACATAGTTGTCCACCACGTCGCTGGGGCACAGCATCACCGTCATGCCGAGCTCGCGCGCCGCGTCGAGGGCGCGGTTCAGGCGCGGGACGAAGGCGTCCACGCGCATCGTGGCGGTCTTGCACCAGTGGTAGTTCCACACGTCCACGGCGATCACGCCGACGTGGCGCGGGTCCACTTCTTCTGCCCGCGTGCGGATCACGCCAGTCGCGGGGTCGCGGGTTTGGAGGTCCAACGAGTGAGCGTGCGAGGCAAACGTGGCGGTCAACGCGGCCAGCAGCAGTGCGGGGAAGCGGAGGAACGAGCTCATGGGGAAGGCTCGGGGACGGTAGAAACGCACCAAGTCGCCGACGAGGATTCTTTCCACCTCTGGCGGCGCCTGTCGGTCCGGGCCGTGCGCAGTTGCGTTGAGGCTCCCGCCTATGGTTTGGCTAGCCGGTAGAACCGGTTGCCGTCGGGCAACGCACGGGTGAAGAAGATGCGGCGATTCTCACCGGACTGGTAGGGGCCGGGGATCTCGGTCCAAGCCGAACCATCGGTCAGGCCGGATATCGCCTCGAGACGCCAGCCGGGAGACGGGGCGGGCCAACTGATGACCAGTTCGCCACCGACCAGGTCGCTCCGCAGTTCCGGGAGGATCAGGTCTTGAACGCGGGCGATCCAGCCTTCAGGCCGGCCTCCGCGCATCCCTTGGCCGACAATGATGGTGGCGTCGGGTGAGATGGCCACCGCTTCCCGGAGTTCCCAGCCGGTGAGGTCCAGACCGTAGCGATGGATCAGGACATCTCGGAGGTTGCGCATGCCGTGGTTGGGGTCCCAGACAATGGCGACTGGCGACTCGCTGTAGCCGACAATGACCGTGCCGTCACCGGAGGCGGCGAGCGCCACCGCGTTGCCACCGTCCGCAAGACGCCCCAGCGGCTGCATTCCGGCGTCTTTGGTCCAGCGGAACGGTTCCGTCCCCAACTCGGACGAGTAACAGTAGCCCACCAGCGTCGTCCCATCCGCGGAAATGCCCATGCCGTCGCTGATCTGGTAACCGGGCAGAACTCCCAGGCTCACCATCCCGTCGGCCGCCGTCCAACGGAACGCCCGGGTGCCTTCCGTGGCCTGGCTGCCCCCAACAATGACCGTGCCGTCCGCCGAGATTCCGTTGCCGTCGCTGATCAGGCCGCCGGGCAGGACTCCCAGGAAAACGCGACCCGTTGCCGCAGTCCAACGGCACGCCTGTTCACCCGGTTCTTCCCTGGCACCGGTGCCGGTGGCCACCGAACCGTCGGCCGAGAGGGCGCGGGGAAGATGGAAGGTCCAGCCGAGATTCTCCGCGACGCCGGCAGACCAGCGGATGCCCCAGAACGACGTCTCCTGGAAAACCCCGTAGCCGATGATCACGGCGCCATCGGCCGAGATGGCCCTCGCCACGCTGACGTTGGCCCCGGGCAGGAAGCCAAGGCCGACCATGCCGCCGGATTCCGTCCACCGAAACGCCTCGGCGCCGCCCGCCACGAGGAGGTTGATTGATTCGCCGACCACGACGCCGTCCGCAGAGACGCCCCTCGCATAGCTGGCCTGCGTGTTCGGCAGGAATCCCAGGCCGGTGAATGACGCGCCGGCCGCCGCACGCAGCACAGTCGCCGCGAAACCGATGGTAAGAACGACGCGAGTGGCAGCCGACGGCACCTTGTCGCCCAGCCAACTCGCGCGGCTGTTTGTAGTAGCATTCATGGTGATGTTTCTCTGTCTCTATGGGGTGGATACTGCCGGCACCGGGGTGCCGCTTTGCGTCGGTTGGCCGGTCCGCACTGTTCCTTGCGTGGCCGTTTCGGGGCAGGGTGATGCTTGGTTGGCTGGGCACGGAGTCAACCCGGCGCGGGCCGTTCGTGGGCTGAAAAAGGGGCGAGCGCCTTGGTGGCCCGAGCATTCCGGTGCGTGGTCAGAATGGCTGTGCAGCACGGCCTCGCGCTGGTGATAACTCACGTAGTTGTCCACCGCGTGGGTGGCACAGCATCACCGTCATGCCGCAACTCACGGGCGGCCTCGGTGGATCGGGCTGGGCTGAACCTTGGAACAAACAAAAGGCCCCGGAAGCGCTAACTTCCGGGGCCCTTGAATGAGGCAGAGCAGTAGTGCCGCCCTACCGGGTGATGATGCCTCAGCGGCCCTTGGGCAGCGCGCCGCGGCCGGCGTAGACGGCGTTCTTGCCGAGCAACTGCTCGATGCGGAGGAGCTGGTTGTATTTCGCGGTGCGGTCCGTGCGGCTCAAGGAGCCGGTCTTGATCTGGCCGCAGTTCGTCGCGACGGCGATGTCGGCGATGGTGGCGTCCTCAGTCTCGCCGGAGCGGTGCGAGAGCACGGCGGTGTATTTGCTGTGCTGGGCGAGCTGCACGGCGTCGAGGGTCTCGGTCAGGGAACCGATCTGGTTCACCTTCACGAGGATCGAGTTGGCGGTGCCGGTCTCGATGCCCTTTTTGAGGAACTTCACGTTGGTGACGAAGAGATCGTCGCCGACGAGCTGGGTGGTGCTGCCGAGCTTGTCGGTCAGCTTCTTCCAGGTGGTCCAGTCGCCTTCGGCGCAGCCGTCCTCGATGGAGACGATGGGATACTTGGCGCAGAGCTTGGCGTAGAACTCGACCATCTCGTCGCCGGTGAGCTTCTGGCCGCTGCTCTTCTTGAACACGTAGGTCTCGTTGCCGGTGTAGAACTCGGAGGCGGCGACGTCGAGGGCGAGGAAGATGTTCTTGCCGAGCTTGTAGCCGGCGTCCTTCACGGCTTGGGCGATGGCGTCGAGGGCCGCTTCGGCGCTGTCGAGCTTGGGAGCGAAGCCGCCTTCGTCACCGACGGCGGTGCTGAGGCCCTTCTTCTTCAACACGCCCTTGAGCGCGTGGAAGATCTCGGTGATGGCCTGCAGGCCCGCGCTGAAGGTGGGGAAACCGTGCGGCATGACCATGAATTCCTGGAAGTCGATCGGGGCGTCGGAGTGGGCGCCGCCGTTGATGACATTGGCCATCGGCACGGGCAGCACCTTGGCGTTGGGCCCGCCGAGATACTTGAAGAGCGGCTGGCCAAGCGCGAGGGAGGCGGCCTTCGCGTTCGCGAGCGAAACGGCGAGGATGGCGTTGGCGCCGAGCTTCGACTTGGTCTCGGTGCCGTCCAGCTTGAGCATGGTGGCATCGACGCTGAGCTGGTCGAGCGCATCGGCGCCGACCAAGGCGGGGGCGATGACGTGGGTGACGTTCTTGACGGCCTTGCTCACGCCCTTGCCGAGGAAGCGCTTCTTGTCGCCGTCACGGAGCTCGATGGCCTCGTGCTCGCCGGTGGAGGCGCCGGACGGGACGGCCGCGCGGCCGAGGGCGCCGCACTCGAGGGTCACGTCGACTTCGACGGTGGGATTGCCGCGGGAGTCGAGAATTTCGCGGGACTGGATATCAACGATCTTGGTCATGTTCGTAGTGCTGTTCTGTCGAAAAGACGGGGCATGGAAGGGAACGGGCCGGTTTGCGTCAAGGATGGCGGCAGCACTGGAATGGCGGGGAAGGGGTAAATTCCGGAGGGGGAAAGGTGGTGGAGACTAGGGGGTTCGAACCCCTGACCTTCTCATTGCGAACGAGACGCTCTACCAACTGAGCTAAGTCCCCGACCTTTGTAACACGCCAACTTGCCGGGCGGACCGGTGTGGCCACCTGTCGCCTCCGCTGGCCGAAAGGTTTCTGGCGAAGCGGACCGGCGAAATATGCCGCGGCACTTTTCCCCGGCAAGCGGATTCGCCGGACCGGAGGATTGGGGCCTTTGCCAGGGTCTCCGACCGTGCCGTTTCCCACGGCGTCCGCCCCCGGAAGGGGCCGCAATTTGGTTAGCGAACGGCGTGGGATGTGCTCACTTTGCCACCGCTCACCATGAAGAACTGTCTTCTCCTCCCGGGTGTTTCACGCCGTCTCACCCGCTTGGTCGTCCTGCTGGCCGTGGCGATCCTGCTGCCGGTGCTAGCGCCCGCGTTCGGCGGGTCCATCCTGCGGGAAGTGTTCTCCGGCATCGGCGGTAGCAGCCTTGCGGACCTGACCAATTCGCCGGCGTTCCCCAATTCGCCGACCTCGACCAATTTCGTGACGGACTTCTTTGAGGCGCCGACCGACGTCGAGGAAGGCTACGGGCAACGCATGCACGGCTACATCGTGCCGCCCACGACGGGGAGCTACACCTTCTGGATATCGTCCGACGACGAGGGCGCCCTTTACCTGAGCACGGATGAAAACCCAATCCGCTCCCGGCTGATTGCCAACGTGCCCGGCTGGACCGGCCCCCGCCAGTGGGGCAACTACGCCGAACAACAGTCCGCGCCAATAACCTTGCAGGCCGGCAAGGCGTATTACGTTGCGGCCCTGATGAAGGAGGGCGGCGGCGGCGACAACCTGGCGGTGCGCTGGCTCCGGCCGGGCGGGATCGATGAGGGACCCATCCCCGCAACCTACCTTTTGCCCTGGGGCACTGCCTTCACGGTGCCCTCGATCACCCAGCAGCCCACCAACACGACCGTCGTCGAAGGGCAGTTGGCGACCTTCGTGATCAAGGTCTCGAACCTCGACGCGGTGACATTCCTCTGGAAACGGAACGGGACCGCCCTGCCGGCCTCCACCTCCGGTGTCCTTGAATACGGCCCGGTGACGCTGGATGACCAGGGCGCGCAGTTTGGGGCGACGGTGACCAATCGCATCGGAGCCACCAATTCGACGCTGGCAACGCTTACGGTGCTGCCAGACACCACCAAACCCACGGTCGTTTCCGCCATCAGCCTCGGGGCCGACCGCATCCGGTTGCAGTTCAGCGAACCGATGGACGCCGCCTCGGCCAGCGTGACCGGAAACTTCCGGGTCAATGGTGGGGTCAACGTGACCGGCGCGGTCCTAGATTCCGACCCCAGCGCGGTCCTGCTGACTGTGGCAGGGATGAACTTCGCGCAGAACTACACCGTCACTATCAGCAACGTGCGCGACCGCGCGCGCACGTCGAACACCATCGTGGCCGACAGCACGGTCAGTTTCCTCGCGCTGGAACTCACCGCCCAGAACATCGGCGGGGGCACCGGTGGCATCCAGCGGATTGGGCCGGGCGCCTTTGACCTGACGGGGCAGGGGAGGGGCGTCAGCGGCGGTAATGACCAATTCCAGCTGTCGTGGGAACGCCGCACCGGCGACTTCGATCTTCAGGTGCGGGTGACTGACCTCGGGATTTCCAGCGCCTTCCTCCGGGCGGGTCTCATGGTGCGGCCGACCTTGGACACTAACAGCGCCTTTGCTGCGGTGTTCGGTTCATCTGCGCAGTTGGGCGTCTTCTTCGAGTCGCGTGCCACCGCTGGCGCCAATCCCAGCCAACAGACGGTCGTCGGTGGTTATCCGGCCAACTATCCCTACCAGTGGTTGCGGCTCCGGCGCGCGGGCAATGTCTTCACCGGCTTCGGCAGCCGCGACGGCGTGGGCTGGACCCAGTTGGGTTCGGCGACCATCGCTTTGCCGGCCCAGACCTTCGTGGGACTCGCCGTTGCCAGCCAGAACGCGGCCGTCGCCAGCACGGTGAAGTTCCGCGAATACAGCCCGACCGCCAGCACCGCGGTGGCGACCTTCGCCAATGACCGGGAGTCGCCCACGCCGTCGTCGCGCCGGACCGGCTTGACCCTCTCGGAGATCATGTATCGCCCGAAGACAGTCGCCGGGGACACCAATAACCTCGAGTTCGTCGAACTGTTTAATGCGGGCGCGATCTTTCAGGAAATGACCGGTTGGAAGCTGACCGGCGGCATCGAATACACCTTTCCGGCGGGATTCCGGATCGAGGCGGGCCAATATATCGTGGTCGCCGCGGACCCGGCGGCGCTGCAGGCGGCTCGCGGCTTGTCCGGCGTGCTCGGGCCGTTCTCCGGCTCGCTCAATAACGCCGGGGACGTCGTTCGGCTTCGCGACAACATCGGCGCGATCAAGCTCGAGGTTGAATACTCGCCCGACGCGCCGTGGCCGGTTGCGGCCGACGGCGCGGGGGCATCCTTGGTCCTTACGTCGCCGAGCTACGGAGAAGCGAGCCCCCAAGCCTGGACGGCCAGCAGCCTGAACGGCGGCTCTCCCGGAGGGCCCGATCCGGTCATCAACACCCCGGGTGACACTGTGGTCATCAATGAGTTCCTCGCCCACACCGACGACCCCCAGCTCGACTTCATCGAGCTGTTCAACCGGTCAAACACGCCGGCCGACCTGTCCGGCTGCTACCTGACCGATGATCCCGCGACCAACAAGTTCCGTCTGCCCGACGGCACCACGCTGGCCGCGCGCGGTTTCCTCGCCTTCGACCAGAATCAGTTGGGTTTCCGCCTCGGGGCCGACGGCGAGGCGATCTATCTCGTCAGCTCCAACGGCCTGCGCGTCCTCGACGCTATCCGCTTCGGCGGCCAGGAAAACGGCGTCGCTTCCGGACGCCTGCCCAACGGCTCCGCCACCATACGCCGGCTCGCGGCGCCCACTCCCGGTGCCGCCAACGGCGAGGCTTTCGGTGAGGCGGTCGTGCTGAACGAGATCATGTATAATCCGATTTCGGGCCTCGACGACGACGAGTATGTGGAGCTGCACAATCGTGGGGCCGTCGCCGTCAGCCTCGCCGGCTGGCGTTTTGAATCGGGCATCGACTTCCGGTTCCCCGCGGGCGCCAGCCTCGCCCCCGGCGGCTACGTCGTGGTGGCCCGCAGCGCGGCCCGGCTGCTGACCAACTATCCGCAACTGAACGCCGCCAACACGTTTGGCAACTTCGCCGGCTCGCTGCGGAATAGCGGTGAACGGATCGCCCTCTCCAAGCCTGACGACATCATTTCAACCAACGAACTGGGCAACCGGGTGACCAACGTCATCCACATCGTGGTCGCGGACGTGACCTTTTCGACCGGCGGGGCGTGGGGCCGCTGGTCCGATGGCGGCGGCTCCAGCCTGGAGCTGACCGACGCGGACGCCGATCCGCTGCGGGCGGCCAACTGGGCGGATTCCGACGAAACCCAGAAAGCCCAGTGGAGCGAAGTCAGCTTCACCGGCCGGCTCGACAACGGCGACGGCGGGCAAACTGCGGACCGCCTCTTCCTCGGCCTGCTCAATGACGGCGAATGTCTCGTCGACAACGTTGAAGTGGTGCAGGGCGCCGGGGCCAATTTGGTCAGTAACCCCGGCTTCGAGACCGGTGCCACCGGCTGGAGCTTTTTCGGCAACCACGTGCTAACCGGCGTCGATTCCGCCGGCGCCTTTGCCGGCACGCGTTGCCTGCATGTCCGTGCCGGCGGCGGCCTCGACACCGGTCCGAACTCGATCCGCACCGCCCTCAGTTCCGCCGTCGCCAACAACTCGACCGCCACCTTCCGGGCGCGAGTGCGGTGGTTGCGCGGCTGGCCGGAACTGCTGTTCCGGCTCAAGGGCAATTACCTGGACTTCGCCGCCGCGCTGCCCGTGCCCGCCAACCTGGGCACGCCCGGCCAGGCCAACAGCCGCGCCGTGGCCAACGCCGGTCCGGCGATCTATGACGTCACCCACACCCCGGCCGTTCCACGCAACAACGAGGCGGTGCTGGTCACCGCCCGGGTCGCCGATCCGGACGGCATCACGACACTGAACCTGCGCCTGCGTCTGGACCCGGCAACGTCCCTGACCACGACGGCCATGCGCGACGATGGCACCGCCGGCGACGTTTTGGCCGGCGACGGCATCTACACGGCCCGGATCACCGGGCGTTCCGCGGGGACGCTGGCGGCGTTCCGGATCGAAGCCGCAGATGGGTTGGGCGCAACCGCCGTGTTCCCCGCCCGGGCGCCGACGGAGGAGGCGCTGATCCGCTGGGGCGATGAAATTCCGTTCGGCACCTTCCCGCACGCCCACCTCTGGTCCACCCAGGCCAACCAAGGACCGGCCGACGGCAACGGGCTGAACAATTTCTCGCGGCCCTGCACCATCGTTTACGGCAACCGCCGCGTGATCTACGGCGCCGTCTTTCGCGACAAGGGCAGCCCGTTCCACGGCGGCCGCGGTGACCTGACCGCTGTGACGCCGGACGACGACCTGCTGCACGGCGTGGGCGAGCGCCTGTTCTCCCAGACCGGCAACGGCGGCAGCGAGGACACCGGACTGCGTGGCCGGCTGGCCTATTGGCTGGGACAGCAACTGGAGATCCCCGCGCTGAATGGCAATCCGCTGCACTTCTTCTTCAACGGCGGCCGTTACGCGAACATCGTCGAGGACTTGGAGGAGCCGGATCATCGTTACGCCGAGCAGCATTATCCCGACGGCGGCGCAGGTGATCTCTACAAGATCTCAATCTGGTTTGAGTTCGACGACGGCAATGGCGGCTTCAATGCGATTCAGTCCACGCTCGAACGATTCCTGACGACCGGCAGCCAGTTGAAGCTGGCCCGCTACCGTTGGAACTGGGAGCGGCGCGCCCAGCAGGTCCCAGAAAGTGACTACACGACCATCTTCGACCTGGTGAACGCGGCCAACAACACCGCCACCGGCGACGCCTATGTGCAGCGGATGCTGGCCCATGGCGACGTGGACGAATGGATGCGGGTCTTCGCCTATAACCGGATCATGGGGAACTGGGATTCGTGGACGTTCAACGTCGGCCAGAACATGTATCTGTATCGCCAGCCCGGCCGGCCGGCCGTGATCATGCCGTGGGATCTCGACTTCATCTTCGGCCTCGGGGATGGCGCCTCCAGCGGCCTCTGGGGCGGGCAGGATCCCATCGCCAATTCCAAGCTCTACGACAATCCGGCGCTCCGCCGTTTCCTCTGGCAGGCCTACATCGACGCGGTCAACGGCCCCATGCTGCCGGGCCGTTTCCAGCCGGTGATCGACGCCCTGCGGGCGGCCCAGTTGGCCAACAACATCCAGGGCCTGAACAGCACCGCGGGCATCACGACCTACATCAATGCCCGGCGCGCCAACATCCTCGGGCAGATCAATGCGGCCAATGTCGCCGCGCTGGCCATCACCTCGAACGGCGGCAACAACTTCACCTCCGCAACTGCCAACGCGACCATCACCGGCAACGCTCCGTTGGCCGTCGCGAGCATCGCCGTCAATGGCGTCCGCTACCCCGTGGTCTGGACGGGCTTCACCACCTTCAGCGTTACGGTCCCCCTCACGCAGCAGGTCAATTCGCTCGTGCTGGTCGGGCTCGACCGGAAGGGTAATCCGCTCCCCGGGGTGACGGATTCCGTTACCGTCACCTACAACGGCGCGGTGCCGCAGCCGCAGGACTTCGTGGTGCTCAACGAGGTCCACTACAACCCCGCGGTCCCGCAGACCTCCTTCATCGAGCTGCACAACCGCAATGCGACCACGCCGTTTGACCTCTCGGGCTTCGTCCTGGAAGGCGTCGGCTACACGTTCCCGGCCGGTTCCATCATCGCGCCCAACGGTTACCTGCTGCTCGTCGGTGACCGGGCGGCGTTCGCCGCCGCCTTCGGGGCCGGCGTGGTGGTGTTCGACCAGTTCAGCGGTCGTCTCGACAATGACGGCGAAACCCTCCGCCTCGTGCGGCCCGGGGCGACGCCGGAACTCGACCAACGGATCACCGACGTCCGTTACCTCGACCACGCGCCGTGGCCTGTCGAACCGGATGGCGGAGGCTCGTCCCTCCAGCTCATCGATCCGGCCCAGGACACCTGGCGGGTGGCCAACTGGGGCGCCATGCCGACGAATGCCGCCAATCGCTTCACGCCCGGCGCGGCCAACGCGAACCGCGCCACCTTGGCCGCGTTCCCGGCTGTGTGGCTGAACGAGGTGCTGCCCAACAGCGTGGACGGCGGCCTAGACAACGCCGGCGACCGCGAGCCCTTCGTTGAGCTCTACAACTCGGGCCCGACCGCGGTCGATCTCTCGGCGTTTTTCCTGACCGACACCTATGGCAACCTGACCAAGTGGCCGTTCCCCGCCGGAACGACAATTGCCGCGGGCGGTTTCCTGACCGTGTGGGCCGACGGGGAGACGGCGGAATCCACCGTCGCCGCGCCGCATGCCAACTTCCGGCTGAATCCGACCAACGGCTCCGTCGCCCTCGTGCGGTTGCAGGGTGCGGCCAACGCGCCCGCCGTGCTGGACTTTGCGGACTACGCGAACCAGTTCCCCAACCGCAGCGTCGGCCTGATTCCCGACGGCGACGTGCGCAGCCGGCGGCAGGTCTATTTCCCGACCGCCGGCGCGTCCAACAATCCCGCCGTGCCGTCCGTCAACGTCGTAATCAACGAGTTCATGGCGCAGAACACGGCCACCCTCACCGATCCCGCGGACGGCGACTTCGACGACTGGATTGAACTCCACAATGCCGGTTCCACGACGGTGGACCTTACCGGCTTCTTCCTGACGGATAGCCTGACCAACAAGACCATGTTCGCGATCCCGGCGGGTTATCCGATCCCGGCCGGCGGTTTCCTGCTGGTCTGGGCCGACGGTGAGACCGGACAGAATCGCGCCACGAACGTCCACCTCCACGCGAGTTTCTCGCTCGCTCGTGCCGGGGAGCAGATCGGCCTCTATTCACCGACCGGCCAACTGATTGACGGCCTGACGTTTGGCAACCAGACGAACAACGTCTCGCTTGGCCGATATCCGGACGCGTCGGAGAATCCGTTGGTCTTCTTCGAGGAACCGAGCCCGGGTTCGGCCAACTTCATCCCCGGCGGCAATCTCCCGCCGGTCGTCACGCCGTTGGCGGACCGAAGCGCGCCGGAAGGCGTCCTGTTCAGCCTGACCGTCGCCGCCAGCGACCCGGACGCGGGACAGACGCTCAAGTTCAGCCTGGGCGCCGATGCGCCGACGGGGGCCGCGATCAATGAATCCACCGGCCTGCTGACTTGGACGCCGACCGAAGCCCAAGGGCCTGGCAACTACCTGTTCACCGTCCGCGCCACCGACAACGGCACGCCGCCTCGCACCGGCGTGGGCCGCCTCAACCTCACCGTGACCGAGGCCAACCTTGCGCCGGTGATCGGTGTCTTGGCCGACCAGGCGGTGGATGAGGGCGCCCAGTTGGCATTCACGCTGCCGGCGACCGATCCCGACCTGCCGGCCAACAAACTGGCCTACGCGCTGGAGCCGGGTTCACCGGTTGGTGCCACCATCGACCCGGCGACCGGCGAGTTCGCGTGGACTCCGACCGAGGACCAGGGTCCGCGGGTGTTCGACGTGACCTTCCGCGTCACCGACAACGGTTCGCCGGCGCAGAGCGTGACCAAGACCATCAAGGTGACGGTGAACGAGGTGAACAATCCGCCGCTGCTCACCCAACCGGCCCCGCAGTCGGTGGACGAAGGGGCGACCCTCTCGCTGACGCTGGCCGGCGCCGACCCCGAGGGGGCTCCGGTGCGCTACAGCCTGTCGGGCAACATCCCGGCCGGGCTCGCGCTCGACGAAACCACCGGCCTGCTGACGTGGACTCCGACCGAGGCGCAGGGACCGGGCAGCTATCCGCTGGTGGTCAAGGTGACGGAGCAGACGGCCCAGCAATTGTCCTCCCAGCGCACCTTCTCCATCACCGTCAACGAGGCCAACCAGGCCCCTATGCTGCAAGCCCTCGGCGACTTCACGGTCAGCGAGGGCAACCGGGTCGCCTTCGTCGCCACTGCCACGGACGCCGACCTGCCGGCCCAGACGCTGACCTACGCGCTGGTTGGCGACGTTCCCACCGGCGCCACGATCGACGCCAACACGGGGGCCTTTGCCTGGACCACCGACGACGATGCCGGCGTGGCGACCAACGTCATCAGCGTGCGCGTCTCGGACAACGGGCCCGGCAATCGGTCCGACACGAAGACGTTTACCGTCCTTATCCGGCCCCGCTTCAAGGTCGCGATCAACGAGATCATGTATCGGCCGCTGACCAACAACGCGGAATACATCGAGATCGCCAACGCCTCGGCCCGGACGCCTTGGGACATCTCCGGTTATCGCCTCGAAGGCGACGAACTCGCCTTTACCTTCCCGGCGAACACCGTGCTCGCCCCCGGCCAGCATCTCTGCGTGGTGCGGAACCTCGCGGTGTTCCGGGCGACCTACGGGGCCGCACTGCCGGTGGCCGGCGTGTGGACCGGCATCCTTGGGAACACCGGCGACCGGCTCCAACTGTTCCCCGGGGATCCCGTAGCTAACCCGGTCGCGCAGGTGCAGTTCCGCGCCACGTTGCCATGGCCGACCGCTGCGGCGGCGGGCGCCGCGCTCCAGTTGGTCGACGGCCGCCGGGACAACTTCCGCGTGGGCAACTGGGCGGCGGCCCCGGCCTACAACGGCCCGCGCCGGCTCGCGGTCCTGACCAACCAGTGGCGTTATTTCCAGGCGGGCGCCCCGGATCCGGCGTGGAAGGAGAACACGTTCAACGACGGCGCGTGGTCGGTCGGCCGTGGCCTGTTCTACGTCGAGACGGCCGAGCTGCCGGCGCCAAAGACGACCCCGCTGACCTTGGGACAGTCGGGTTACTACTTCCGCACCAAGTTCACCCTGCCGTTTGTGCCTGCCGGGGCGACGCTCCAGCTGAACTATGTCGTCGACGACGGCGCGGTGTTCTATCTCAACGGCCGCGAGCTCCATCGGTTCGGCTTCGATGCGGGGGTGGTCGTGCAGCATGACACGCCCTGCACGCTGGTGGCCGACGCCGTTCTGACCGGACCGATCACTTTGCCGGCGGAACTGCTTCAGGCCGGGGAAAACGTCCTCGCCGTCGAGGCCCATCAGGCCAACGTGGGCAGCTCCGACATCGTCTTTGGCGCCAGCCTCACCCTGGAAGGCGGCTCGGTTCCGGGCCAAACGCCGGGCGCAACCAACAATGTCGGCGCCAGCCTGGCCGCCTATCCGGCGCTCTACCTGAACGAGATCCTGCCCAACAACACCGCTGGCCTTGCGGACAGCAAAGGTGAGCGCGAGCCCTGGGTGGAACTGCACAACGCCGGACCGGACGCGGCGGACCTCTCCGGCTGGGGCCTGACCGACAGCTACACCAGCCTCGCCAAGTGGACGTTCCCGGCCGGCACAGTTCTCGGGGCCGACCAGTTCCTCGTGATCTTCCTCGACGGGGAGACCGGCGATGCGACCGCAAACGAACTGCACGCCAGCTTCCGTGTCCCCGCCGCGAATGGCTCCGTGGCGCTTGTCCGGCCGCAGGGCGCCGCGCTGGCGGTCGTGGATTACGTGGACTACGCCACGGTGGCGGCCAACGCCTCGTTGGCCTCGCTGCCCGACGGCCAGCCGTTTGACCGCGAAATCACCACCTCTCCCACCCCGGGTGCCTACAACAATGGCACCCCGCCGAATCGCCCGCCGGTGCTCGTGCCGATAGCGGCGCAAGGCGGACCGGAAGGCGTCGAACTGACCTTCACCGCGACGGCCAATGATCCGGACGCAGGCCAGGCGCTGTCCTTCTCGCTGGAAGGCGTGGTGCCGACCGGCGCGACGTTGACCGCCGCGGGCTTGTTTACCTGGACTCCGACCGAGGTGCAGGGACCCGGCAGCTATCCGGTCACCGTGGTGGTCACGGACAACGGCAGCCCGGCGCTGAGCGCGCGGCAGACGGTGCAATTCACCATCACCGAAACCAACGCCGCCCCGATCTTGGGAGTTACCGCGGACAAGGTATTGGCCGAAGGCCAGCCGTTGAATGCCCGGTTCACCGCGACGGATTCCGACCTCCCGGTCAATACGATGACGTATGCCCTCGTGACCGCGCCGGACGGCATGACCATCAATCCGGTGACGGGCGAAGTGAAGTGGACCCCGGGCGAAGCCCAGGGACCGGCCGCCTACACGATCACCGCGCGGGTCACCGACAACGGCTCACCGGCCGCAAGTGTCGACCGTTCGTTTGAGCTGACGGTCACGGAGGCGAACGTCGCCCCCACCCTCGCCGGTCCGGCCTCGGCGACCATTCCGCCGCTCCAGCCATGGGTAGGCCAGTTCACTGGAGCCGACTTGGACCTACCGGCGAACGTCCTGACCTACGTCCTGGTGAACTCGCCCGGCGGCATGACCATCAATGCGGCGACCGGCGAGGTAAAGTGGACGCCGCAGGCAATCCAGAGCCCCGGCACCTATCCCATTACGGTGCGGGTCTCCGACGGGGCAACCCCGCCGGGCACCGCGGAACACAGCCTGACGCTGACGGTCGCCGACCTTTCGTCGGCTCCTACCCCGGCTCCGGAGGTCCGCGCCGATGGCACAGTCGTGCTCCGCTGGAACACGGTGGTGGGCGTGACCTATCGCGTCGAGGTGGCGGACGGTCCTGCCGGTCCGTGGCAACCGCTTGCGACCGTGGTGGGTGACGGTCAGCCCAAGTCCGTCACCGATAATCCCGGCGTCCGGACTGAACGCTACTACCGCAACATAATTCCCTGAGCGGGAACGAGGCAGCTAGGGCGCGGACGTTTGCCGTCCGCGCGGTGAACCTTGCCGCGGGCGGATCCGCATGCGGGTGCGTCGTTCAGCGAGCCACCAACCGCACCCGCAGCCGTTCGTAACCGACGACCCGCTGGTAACGGGCCTCGCGCTCGACGTGCTCCTGCGCTTCGAGGACTTGGATGGCGGCCACCCGGCGGAGGCATTGCTGGAGCAGCGTGCGCACGAGGAGCCGCGCGTGGGCCGCGCCCAGGCACAGGTGGGCGCCGAACCCGAAGGCCAGGTGAGGGTTCGGCTTCCGGTCGAGCCGGATTTCCGCCGGGGCGTCGAAGGCGGCTTCGTCCTGGTTGGCCGAGGCCCAGCAGAGCGACGCGCGCCCGCCGGCCGGCACCGTCGCGCCGTGCACGTCGGTCTCCGCCGGGCAGACCCGGCCGATGTGGGTGAGCGGCGAGATGACGCGGAAGAATTCCTCAACCGCGTGGATGATCCGCGCCGGGTCCTGCCGGAGAAATTCCAGCGCCTCGGGATGGCCGGCGAGGTAGCCGAGCACGGACGAAATCGTGTGGATCACCGTGTCGCGCCCGCCGGCGAAGGTGAGGTTGCCGAAGCCCATCATCTCCTCACGCGTCAGCGGCCGGCCGCGGAATGTGGCCCGCGTCAGCGCGCTGAAGAAGTCCTCGCCCGGCGCGGCGACCGCGCGGTCGAAACGCTCGTGGAGGTAGGTCTCCAGCGCGGAACCCTTCGAGCCGCCGTCCCGGAAGACGTGGGTGCCCCAACTGATCCACAGCTCGGCCTCCGACTCGGGCACGTTGAGCAGGTAGGCGAGGGCTCGTGACTGGATGGGCAGTGCAAATTCGCGGACGACCTCGATGGAATCGCGTCGGAGTGCCTCCTCCAGCAGGCCGACAATGAGGTTCTCCACCTGTGCGATGACCTGGGGATCCTTCGCTCGCTGGAAGAAGGGTTCGGCGATCTTCCGGTAGTCGGTGTGGTCGGGCGGGTCCGTCTCGACCGGCAACTGGCGCATGCTGCGGACGTTTTCCTCGGACGGGATCGGCACGCGGAACGGCGCGTCGGAGCTGAACGTCGCCCAGTCCTTCGCCGCTTTGCGCACGTCCTCGTGGCGGAGGATCATGGGCACTTCCTCGCCCTGGAACGGACACTTGAGGACACCGTCGGCGGTGCGGGCTTCGCGGAAGGGATCGGAGACTTTGTCCATAGGCTTCGAGGTCACTGGACCGGGCCGCCGCGCAGCCGTCAAGAAGGCGACGCCGGGCGTTTCACGGCCGGGCCGCCGGGGCGGTTGCTTCAAGTTCCCGCGCCCCGGCGGGGATGGGCGTTTCAGTGACGGCGCCGCCTGGCCAGCGGACACGGAGCGCCCGGCCGCCCCCGGCCAGCACCGTCACCGGATGATCGACGGAACCCATCCCCGCGGCGGCGTGCAGTTCGCGGACCGGTCCGGTGCCGGAATCCCGGAGCAGCTGCAACGTGGCCCCGTAGCCGGCGGGGTTGCCGGCCGGGCCGCGCAGGCGGACCCGGAGTCCCGGCGCACCCGAAACGTTGCGGAACACCCGGGTCGCTGCGCCAACCTGCGTGTCGATCCAGTCGCAGCGCCCGTCCTGGTCGAAGTCGGCCACCGCGCAACCGCGCTGTTCGCCGTGGACGAGCACGCCCGATTCGGCCGCCGGAAGATTTCGGAAACCGCCCTGTCCATCCCCCAAAAGGACGGCGCCACGGCCCGCGTCGGGACGCGGCCATTCGGGGCGGAAGGTGTGGAAATTCTGGGCCAGCAGCAGGTCTTCGTGGCCGTCGCCATTCACATCAGCCACGGACACGCCAAAGGCCGGCGCCAGTTGGGCGTCCAGCGGCAGCGGCCGGGCGAGCCAATGATCACCACGGTTGAGCCATGCCACCGAGGCGAGGATCCGGGCCTCGGCCATCTGCGCCGGACGTGGGATCGCTCCCAGCACGTCCGCGAGCGACGCCCGGGCGAATTCGGCGTGCGTGGGAAATCTGGCCGCCAACTGAGGAAAGGCGAGGCCCAGCGCCCGTAGTCCCCGGCGGGGCACGTCCAGCGGCAATTCGGCGGGTCGATAGGCTTCAACGAGGTCAACGCCGCCGGTGCCCGCGAGGTCGCCGAAAAACAGCCGCAACGGATTCCGGGGAGTCGCCTGGTAGCCGGTGTTTTCTCCCCAGTTACCCGTCACCAGGTCGAGCCGGCCGTCGCCGTCAAAGTCGCCCGAAGTGACGCTGCTCCACCATCCGGTGAGCGTTGACAGCGGCACGGGCGCCGCCGCGGCCAGGCGCACCGGCGGATCCCAGGGTTCCAGCGCGCCGCGGTGATTGCGAAAGATCCGCACCGGCCCCCATTCGCTTGCGAGGACGAGCTCCGGAAAACCATCGCACTCCAGATCCGACCACACTGCGCCCTGCACCAAACCCGCGGCCTCCAGGCCGGCGATGGCCACGGGTTCCGTCAACCGGCCGCCTTGCCCCCGGAACAGTCGGGAAGGGCCCGACTCCGGGTAACGGCCGGGCGTGATCCGCGCACCGATGAATAGATCGAGCTGCCCATCCGCGTCGAAATCCGCCGCGGCTAGCGACCCCAGACTGAAGGCGGCCGGCAGCACCTCGGCGCAGGGCGTTACTTCCATCCGATTGTCCGTCGCCACCGGTCGCAGGCAGACCACGCTGGCCGGGGCCGGAGCGGTTTCGTAATTGCCGACCGACGCGAGCAGCGCGGGTGTCCCGTCCGGGGCGATCCACGCCGTGAAGGCGGCCACATCGTCGGGCGCTCGCCAATCCGTGGCGACGTTTTCCCAACCGCCGTCCGCGCGCCGCCGGAAGATTCCCGGCGACTGCCCGCGGGCCGGACCGATCACGAGAAAGGGCCGGGCCGGGTCGGCGGATTCCAGCCAGGCGACCGGTGGTCCCGCGAGGCTGAGCTGGCGATGCAGCAACGGTTGGCGGGCAAAATCGTCGAAGTATTCCTCCCGCGCGACGTGCCCCACGGCCGCGCTCTCGTCGGTGAACAGCGGCCGGGGCTGGGCGGGAGCGACTGGGGTCGCGGGCACCGCGTCGCGTTCGTCCACGACATGCAAATGGCCGGCGGCGGCATTGGTCAACCGGGTGACCCGGCCGCTGCGCCACGTCACCTCCACCGTGAACGGACCGGGACCGCCCGCCGCGAACGTGCGAGCCGGATCATCGCCCGAAAGGTAGCGCCCGCCGGCGACGATTTCCTGAGTTTGCGCCACGGGCCCGCCGGTCACGCGAATCCGCGCATTGAGGCCACGGGGATTGCCGCCCACTCCGCGTGCCCGGACCATGAGGCGGGGCGCGGCGGCCGTGTTCCGATACAACGCCGGGCTGTCGTTCAGCCGATTGCAGACCAGGTCGAGGTCGCCGTCCCCGTCCAAGTCGGCGAGGGCAGCGCCCTGGAACAGGTTGGTGGCGGTGAAACCCCAGGCTTCATGGACTTCTTCGAAGCGGAACTCGCCCCGGTTGCGGAAGGCCGATATCGGCGAGGCGAAGGCCGGATACAGGAGCACGTTGGTCGCCGAGTTGCCGCGGCCGGAACCTTGGATGCGGGCCAGCGTATCGCGGTCCTGCACGTCGTGGATCGCGCCGGCCATCACGAGGATGTCTTCCCAGCCATCGAGGTCCGCATCGAGGAAGAGCGGATGCCAGGACCAATCCGTGGCGGTCAGCCCGGCGAATTCTGCGATCTCGGACCATGTGCCGTCGCCGTGCCCGCGGTAGAGCGTATTGCGCGGGACTTCCGGCCGGTAGTCGAACCGGCCCGGCGCGGGTGGTAGAAATCGCACCCCGGTCATGGAACGCAGCCGGCGCTCGTGGCGCCGCGGCGCCATTTCCACCGTGAAGAAATCCAGGTGACCGTCGTGGTCCAGGTCCCCGAAATCTGCGCCCATCGAGGAGAAGGCGAATTTCCGCAGGGCGAGCCGTGGGGCGGCGCGAAACCGGCCGTCACCCTGGTTCAACCAGAGCCGGTCCGGCGTCTGGAAATCGTTGCAGGCATACAGGTCGGGCTTCCCGTCGCCGTCGACGTCGCGGAGCACTGCGCCCAACCCGAAGTCCGGCGGCGCCGACCGGGGGCGGCCCTGCTCGTCGAGGAAGGCTCCGGAGTCCCACGGCACCGGCCGGAAGCGGGCGTGGCCGTCGTTGAGGTAAAGCCGGCCCGGCTCGCCGACTTCCTCGATCTGGGCGTTGACCACGCGCAATCGGTCCGAGTTGGGCCCCTCGACGATCCAGCGCCCGTTCACCTGCCGGACCTGCGCCCGTCCCGGCCCCGACCGCAGGATGGGAAACGAACCGTGGTTGGCCACGTAAAGATCCACGGTGCCGTTGCCGTCCACGTCGCCCAGCGCCAGGGATGTGCTGCCGGTCGGCGCGGCGAGACCGCATTCGGCGGTGATGTCCGTGAAACGCGCGCGGCCCTCGTTGCGCAGGCACCGCGGGCCGCCGCCGAGCGTGGCGACGAGCAGGTCCAGGTCGCCATCGCCGTCCAAATCCTCGAGGACGGCGCCCGTGCTGTGGGCCCCGGCCAACGCGACGCCCGCGTCGGTCGGGGCCTCGCCAAACACCCAGCTGCCGCGGTTCAGGTAAAGCCGGTTGGTCCCGTCGATGGCGGCGAGATAGAGGTCACAACGGCCGTCGCCGTCCACGTCGCCCAGCGCCACGCCGGACCCGTTCATGAAATTCTGGTTCCGGACAATGGCTTCGGGAGTCAGCCGATTGGTGAAGCCGATCCCGGCGGCCGCGGCCGGGAGCAATTCGAACGCGGTCCGCCCCGGCTGGGCCGGCAATAGCGGCACCGCCACCGAACCGGCCAGCAGCGTGCCGGCAAGGGTCACGGCAAACACCCACGGCCAACGGCCACGGCGGCCGGAAGCCCCACGGGAGCTCAGGGGATAGGACGGTCCAATGTGACGCGGCACGGGCATCAGGGCAGGGGGACCGGCCGAGCCTGCCCAACCGGAAGGTGGCGCGTGAAGCGCAATGGCATACACCGTGGCGGGGCCCGCTTGACAGGCCGTGGGGCCGGCGGTGGCGAACCCATTTCTCCGCTGGCCGACGGTCTGCCTCACCCGCTTGTGGCGGTTTCTGCCGACGATCGCTGCGTTGGCCTTTCTGGCGCCAGCTTCGGAATCGTGGAGCCAACCTTGGATTAATCCCCGCAACGAGGGGAGGTCCCTGCCCGAGAGGAAGGCAAAGGTGTTGTTGAGCTCGGCGGGTTGTCGGAAGACAGGAAGAGAACCCAGGCACAGTCGCCGGCGTCTGGGCGGTGCGCTTGACCGAGAAAACACTCCAGCGTCACTTTGGCGGCGAACTCTCCGAATTGATGGATGTCGGAACACTCTCCGCCAAACTGCAAGCTGCCGGCGCACTGTTGTTCGTGGTTGCAGTTCTCGGCACGTTTGCGGTGATCCTCGTTACGATCATTCGAAGGGCAAACAAGGGGCAACTGAACGCCCCCAAGCCGCCGGAAGACGCCGTGTTCGTCGAGAAGTGGGCATCCGGTCGGAATCTCGGCAGTTGGCGCCAAAGCATGGGCGGGGCCCGCAAGTGCCTCTTCGTCGCCCTCACGAAGGATCGCCTTATCACCGCGCTCCAACCTCCGTTCAATCTGTTTTCGCGCTCCGACCTAGAGCACGACATTCCCCTCGGCAACGTGATGGGGCTGACGGCGGCAATCGATTCCTGGCGCGGGCCATCGGTGCGCTTGCGGTTTCGGGACCCGCACGGAAGCGGGCAGGAGATTGAGCTGTTGCTCGACGACCAGCAGCGCTTCTTGGACGCATGGCGTTCCCTTGAGGCGGCAAAGTCGGCCATCGCACCGCCTACGCTGAGTGATGCCAAACGTGAAGCGGTCGCCATGCTACCCCTTCCGAAGGCGCTGCGCCGCTACTGGCTGACGCTCGCGGGCGTGTGCCTTTTCCCAACATTCGGGTTTGTCGGGTTTGAGCTCTTTGGAATCAGGGCCGGATGGGCGGTGGTTCCGCTCTTCTTCGTCACTTTTCTTTTGGCCCTGAAGCCGGTCGGAGCTCGCCGCGCTCCAATGACGTTCTGGTTGGTTGTCGTCGGATTGTGGGTCGCGGGCGGCTTTCCCGCGATGATTCTCGTGCAAATCATCAAATGGATTCGCCATTTCTGATTCCCCGAACCAAATCAATAGCGCAGCAGGAGCACGTCGTGGATGTCGTTGACCGTGACTACCACACGTTTGCCCTTCCGTTTGAGCGTGGTGGACGGGTTCACCGCCGTCGCGCGCCTGATTGGTTCGCAGGCGGTGACCGTCACCCGATACAGCGGGGCGTCCTCAATGGGCACGGGCAGGACGTAGGGACGTTCCTTGGCGGGCGTGGTCTGCGGCGGGGCATTGTAGCCGAGCAGGTGGATGCGGAGGGTGCGGGTGGCGGGATCATCGGTCACGACGGACTGGACGGTGGTCGGGGCGTCGATGTGCACCCGGGGGGCGGGGTTCAGGAACCGGACGGCGTGGGCGAGAAGTTGGCGCGTCTCGGCAAGGTGATGGTCACTGGCGGTGGCCCAGTCGGGCGAACCGGCGAACGTGAGCACTGATCCCTTGCCGACCTCGTTGAGCAGGAGTGCCGGACCCGCCGGAACGTCGGCGCTCAGCGGCCAGTCCGGGTTGTAGCGGTTCTGCGCGTGCAGGGAGGTGCGGTGGGGTTTGAGCAGTTCACCGACGGGTTTTGCGGTGGTCGGTTCATAGACCACCGCCGGGCCGCGCACGAGGAAGGGCCAGTCCGCGCGGACGGCGCCGGTAAGCGGGGCGGCCTCCCCGGGGGAATTTGACGCGCTGAAACGCACCCAGTTGTCCGTCGAATCCAGTTCCCGGACGAACTTTGCCCCGACCAACTCCGCCAGTGACGACTTGGCCTGTGCTTCACCGCGCCAACCGCGGGTGCCGCCGAGGCCCGTCACGATCAGCTTGCCGCCACCCTCGACATAACTGCGGAACAGCGTGAGCTCCTGGTCGGAGACGACTGCCACGTTCGGCAGCAACAGGACGGGGAATTGCTTCAGGGTCTCGGCCGTCGCGTTCTCATCGAGCACCACGCCCCAGGGAATGTGCGCGTATTCCATGGCCTTGTGGGCGCCCTGGAAGGACTGGAATACCTCCGCCGGCTTGTCGCGGCCGAGCCAGTCGCGGGTGCGGCTGCTGTAGTAAATGCCCACCTCGTAAACCGGCGTGTGCCCGAAGTGGGCGCGCTTGGCATGGACTTCCTTGAAGGCCGCCCCGAACCGTTCGTAGGCCACGGGATCGAGCCAGCCGTCGAAGCCGGTCTTGTCCACGAGGGTCACGAAGCCGCCGTGGCTGAGCAGCGTGAACAGTTCCCAGCGCAGGTCGCTGAGTGGGCGCGTAGTCTGGTCGTGATACATGCGCACGCCGCGCTGCATGGCGATCTGGAACGGCAGCCCGGGGGTGGCGGCCTTGTAGAACTCGGCGTTCAGCCCGACGGTCAACGCGCTGAAGCCCCACACTCCCGTCTCGCCGGTGACGAAGTCGCCGTTGCCCGCGTATTGCACGGGGCGCTGGCCCACTTCCCAGGAAAACGGCGGGGTGCCGTGGTAGTTGTAGTCCACCGTGGCGCGCGGATTCACCTTCCGGATGTGCGCAGTGAGTTCCTGCTCGAAGCGCTCGCTGCTGGCGTAGCGAAACGCCAGCATCCGGTCCCAGCCCTCGTCCCACGTCACACCCTTCGGCATCGGCTGGCCGTGCTGCGCGTTGAACTCTTTCTGGCACGTCGCGCACCAGCAGCCATGAGGCGGGCCGAACCCCTGGTCCACCATGTCGAGGTGGAAACCGGCGATGCCGTAGGCGAGCTGCTCCTCGACCATCTGCTTCAGGTAGCCGAGATAGCCGGAGCGATAACAGACGCGGCCGTCGATCGGCTTGCCGTCCGGGTCCACCATGCGCCAGTCGGGATGCTCGCGCAGGGCGTGAGCGGGATATTGCACCTGGCAGTAGGCGATGATCGGCAGGCCGAGCTTGCGCCCTTCCTCAACTGCCTCGCGCAGGACGTCACGGTCACCGAGTCCCGGTGGCTTCGGTTGCAACTTCGAATCGTAAAACGCCCAGTCGCCTTCCCGTGTCCAGATGACGAGATACTCCGCGCCGCAGTCCTTGGTGGCCCGGGCGATGTCGCGTCCGTTGAAGCGGATGGCAAAGCCAGCGTCATTGGTCGAACCGCCGAACTGCGAACCCGTCGGGCCGACTTCCAGACCGACCAGTGATCGCTGGAACCACGGTCGGTCGGCCGCGGTCAGGGCGCCGGCGAGGGCAAGGGTGAGAAAGCCGGTGAGCGGTCGGGACAGTTTCATGCGCAGTCAGAATCGGGGTGCGGTGGCGCATTCTCAGGGTTTGGTCGGGGTTCAGGCAAGCGACGCCCGCCGAGCCGGCCAATCAGCGGCGCAGGGCTTCTAGTGCCGTCCGGTCGATCGGATTGGCTTCCTCCTTCGCGAGCGCCGCCATGCGTCGTTGTAGGATTCCGGCCCGGACTCCCGGTGTCGACGTGGCGACGTAGATCGCATCGCGGCTGCGTGTGTCCTCGAGGGCGACACCCTCGGCGGTGGCGGACCACTTCACTTCGGTGATCCCATCGGCATCGACGCGGAAGACCTCCTTGGGCGAGCGCAGCCAGGCCGGCAGGGCAAAGGTGAAGTTCGCCCGGCGCGGCGGTCCGAACTGGAACACGTTTTCCTTCGCGTCGGCGACATAGGCCGTGTCGAGGGCGAACAGCAGCGCGGCTTCCGGGGCGGCGATGGAGGCCAGGTCCCAGTCGGGCTGCCCTCCGCGGCGGCGGCGTTCGGATCGGTAGGCGTCGCCTTCGAGGAAGAACGGTTCGAGCATTCGGATCTCCCGGCCGATCCGCGTCATCGGTTCCCAAGTGTCGGGAAAAATCAGCAGGGACTTAAGGCTGAGGTTGAACCAGTAGAGGGAGGTGATCCGTGTGGACAGCGCGTGCAGGGCTTGGGCGCGGAGTTCATCCGGCGTCGGCGAACGTCGGGAGCGTCCGTCCCAGCCGCCACCCCAGCCCTCGTGCGGTCCCTGCGACCAGTAGGCGCAGGGCATCGGCCGGTTGAGTTCGCGCAGCGAGCGGCACATGTCGCCAATCGTCTCCAAGGGCGCGCCCCAGCGGATTTTCCGGCCGCCCCAGCGGTCATACTGGTTCCAGGCGTCCGGCGAGGGGGCGACCACCCGGTAGGCGTCGTAGTGCGGGAAGTCGGACAGCCCGGCATACCAGCGCCAGATGCGTTCCTCGCTGTGCGTGACCGTCGTCGCGAGGCGGCTGGTGCGATAGAGAAGCAGCTGGTCGAAGACCTCCTGCGGCGGCACTGGCCGGCCACCGCCGTATTGCGGTTCGCCGAGGAATTCGACGGCGTGGATCTTCGGAAGCCAGGCGTCGGTGTCGAACTTCGCGACCGGGTCCAGCTTGTTGAACAGCTTGAGCGGCCAGCGTTCGTAGAGCGCCGGATTGTCCGTGTAGCCGCCGACCTCGCCGATGTGGCCGGCGTTGACGTGAAGGTGGGTGAGGAGCTGGAGATATGCCGCATTGGCCAACTGCGTCCCGACCCAGCCGCCGCTGATGTCAAACGCCTCGCACTTGATCCGCAGATGCGCCCACAGCGGCCCGGCACTGGTGGTCAGCTCCAGCGCGGCGTGGGTCAGGGGCAGCCGCGGGCCACGGATCCTGATGAAGCCCTTGTCCTCCGCGGGCACACTCGCCGACACCGCCAGTGGCGCCTGCGGCCAGAGCACCGGCCACGAACTGCCGTCCTTCGGCAGCCAGAGGCGCAGCGCGGACAGCTTCAGCTCCTTCCGGGATTCGTTGGCCACGTGAAGCACGACGGTCTCCGGCCGCACCGCGGCGTCATCCGCCAGGAAGGTGGCGGCGGAAATCCACGCCGAAGGTGACGCGATGGACATGTTGGTCTGCCCAAGACCTTCCGCCTCCAGCTCAAACCGGTTGCCCACACCCCAGCGAGACGACTTGCCGTTGAACTCCCAGACCGTCAACGCACCGGCCGGCGCGGGGACTGCGGTGCCGAGATTGTGCCAAGCCCAGTCGCCGTTGGTCAGTAGTTCCGCGGGCGTCCGGCCGCCGAAGCGGAGCGGGGCCGCCGGTCCCTGGATGAAGAGTTGCACCCGGGCGGCGAGGTTGGTCTCGCGCGGTCGCCGGTAGCGCATCGAGGCCTCAATCGTATGCGGGATGACCGAGGTGCCGACGAGTTCGGCCGCCGCGGCGGAAAGCCGTAGGGCGAGGCAGGCCAGCAACCATGCGCGGGCAGGGAGCGGGAGATGCATGAGCCAATTCTGGCGGCCCGTTCCCGTGAGTCGAGCCGAGTCGTTGGGATCGGGCCGCACCGATCGCCGCGGCCGGATTGACACTTGATCCGGTGTATGGCGAGAGTCACACACCATGCCATTTTCTCCGCGGCTCGTTGCTCAGGTTCGCCGGTTGGTTGCGCTGTGGCTGCTGGCGGTGGCAGTTCAGGTGCCCGGCGCCAATGCCCTGCCGGTGGAAACCGCCCGCCTGCGGCTGCCCGAGAACCCGGGAAGCTTTGGTTATCGGTTCACGGACGCCTTTCCCGGCCTCGCGGTGACCAACCCGGTGGTGATCACGGCGCCGCGTGGCGAAACGAACCGTCTGTTCATCGTCGAACAGGCTGGACGTATCGTGGTCATCACCAATCTGGCCCAGCCCACCCGCACGGTGTTTCTGGATCTCACCCGGAGCACGCTGAGCGGCGGCGAACAGGGGTTGCTCGGGCTCGCGTTTCACCCCGACCACGCGCGCAACGGCCGGTTCTTCGTCTTTCGCACCCTGAACTGGACGCCGCCGGGCGGAACCAGCCAGCGCTACGACCGCCTGTCCCGGTTTCAGGTGCGCCCTGACCAACCCAATGCGGCGGACCCGGATTCCGAGGTGATGCTGTTCCAGGAGCGCGATGAGGCGAGCAACCACAATGGCGGCGATCTTCACTTCGGACCGGATGGTTATCTCTACGTTGCGCTCGGCGACGAAGGCGGCGCGAACGACCAATACAGCAACGGCCAGCGGATAGATCGCGACTTCTTCGCCGGCATCCTGCGGATCGACGTGGATCCGGTCCCCGGCAGCCGGTTGCCTAATCCGCACCTGCCACTCGCCTCCTCCGCCAATTTCGTCACGGCGAACTACGCGATCCCGCCGGACAATCCCTTCGTCGGGGCCACCAACTTCAACGGCCGAGCGGTGAACGCCACCACCCTGCGGACGGAATTCTGGGCCGTGGGCCTGCGTAATCCGTGGCGGTTTTCGTTCGATTCCGCCGGCGGCGAGCTGTGGGTGGCGGATGTCGGCCAGGATCGCTGGGAAAGCATCTTCGTGAGCCGGGCCGGCGCGAACCACGGCTGGGCCTTCCGGGAAGGCAACGCCGCCGGTGCCCGTTCTTCCGCGACGCCGGGCGGCTTCCTCACCGAGCCGGCCTTCAACCATTTGCCGCCGGTGCATGTGTATGGCCACGGCGGCGGCCCCACCCAGGGCAATTCTGTCACCGGCGGCCTCGTCTATCGCGGCCGCCGGCTGGCCCAACTGCACGGCGCCTACGTGTTTGCGGACTACGTGAGCGGGAATGTCTGGGCGCTGTGGCGGCAAACGGGAGCAAGTCCGCGCGTGCAGCGTCTCACTGGCCAGGGCGGCATCTCCGCGTTTGGCACGGACCCGCGCAACGGCGACCTGCTGGCCGCCGCGCATTCGGGCAACCGCCTGCTGCGCCTCACCTACTCGACCACGTTCACCGGCGAACCGTTACCACCCACCCTCGCCGACACGGGCGCCTTCTCGGATTTGGCGACCCTAGCCCCCGCCCCGGGCGTGTTGCCCTACGAGATCAACCATCCGTTCTGGTCCGACGGCGCGGCCAAACGGCGCTGGTTTGCCCTGGGCAGCACCAACCGTCTGCTGGGCTTTCGCGAGCACGGAGCCTGGGAGGCGCCGCCCGGCACGGTGTGGGTGAAGCACTTCGATCTCGAACTGACCAATGGCGTGCCCGCGTCGGCCCGGCGGTTGGAAACGCGCTTCCTGGTCCGCAACACCAACGGTATCCACGGCCTGACCTACCGCTGGGATTCCCCCACCAACGCCACGCTCGTCCCCGAGGACGGCGCCGTGGAAAACATCACCCGTTACACCGCCGAGGGACAGCCCTACGCGCAGGTCTGGGAGTATCCGGCGCGCGCCCAGTGCCTTGCGTGCCACACGCCCGCCGCCGGTTTCACGCTCAGCTTCAACACCGCCCAATGGCACCGGCCGCTCCCCGGGGGCGAATCCCAAGTCGCGGCGCTCGCGGCCGCCGGATATTTCACCAATGCCCCGGCGGAACGTCACCGGTGGGGGCGGTTCGCCGCGGTGGAGGATGAGTCTGCCAGCGTGACGTGGCGCGCCCGGTCCTATCTCGACGTCAACTGCGCCCCCTGTCATCGGCCCGGCGGAACCGGCGGCGGGTTCTTCGACGCCCGGTGGGAAACTCCACTGGCGCTCAGCCAACTCATCTGGGGACCGCTCAACGACAACCGCGGCAATCTGACCAACCGGGTGTTCGTGCCCGGCGATGCCACCCACTCGGTCGCCCTGCAACGGCTCCAGGTGCGCGGTCCCGGCCAGATGCCGCCGCTCGCCTCCAACGTCGCCGACCCGGCCGCGGCCGATCTCCTGTCGCGCTGGCTGACCGAATTGGCCGGGGAACCCGCGCTCGATCAACCGCCGGAACTTCGCGGGCTCAACCTCGCGCCGGATGGGTCCCTGCGCCTCCGCGTCCGGCAAGCGCCCGGACAGGCCTTCCTGCTGGAATCCACTGGCCGGCTGGAGGCCACTGACTGGCAACCGGTGGACGCCCCCGGGACCGAGCCCCACTTCCCGGCCGCTGACCGCGAAACGGAAGTCCGGCTAAGCTTGGGAACTGAAGCGCAATTCTTCCGCGTCCGCAGCCTGCGACCGTAATTCACGGACCCAGCCAATCCGCGACTCAGGCCGCCCAAGCGCGCGCGTTGTGGAACATCTGCATCCAGGGGCTGGCGGCGCTACGGTCGCCGCTGGTCCAGCTCATCAGGATGTTCCGGAAGACGCGCTCGGGGTGCGGCATCAGCACGGTGAAGCGGCCGTCTGGCGTCGTCACGGAGGTGAGGCCGTCGGGACTGCCGTTCGGGTTCAGCGGATACGTTTCCGTCGGGCGACCGTGATGATCGACGAAGCGCACGGCGCGATGCACGCGCTTCGCGTCGCCGCGTTGCGAGAAGTCCGCGAAGCCTTCGCCGTGCGAGACGGCAATCGGAATGCGGCTGCCGGTCATGCCTTGGAAGAAAATGGACGGGCTGTCGAGCACTTCGACGAGGCTCAGACGCGCTTCGAACTGCTCGCTCTTGTTGCGCGTGAACTTCGGCCACGCCTCGGCACCAGGAATGATCGGCGAGAGCGCGGCCATCATCTGGCAGCCGTTGCAGATGCCGAGCGCGAAGGTGTCCTGACGCGCGAAGAACGCCTTGAACTGATCCGCCAGCGCGGGATTGAACATGATGGAGCGTGCCCAGCCTTCGCCCGCGCCGAGCGTGTCGCCGTAGGTAAAACCGCCGCAGGCCACGAAGCCGCGGAAGGTCTCCAGCTTCAGCCGGCCGCTCTGCAAGTCGGTCATGTGAACATCCACCGTCTCGAAGCCGGCCTTCGCCATCGCGTAGCTCATCTCGACGTGGCTGTTCACGCCCTGCTCGCGCAGAATCGCCACGCGCGGACGCGCGCCGGTGATGGCCGGAGCCTCGGTGCGCGGCGTGAAGGTGAGATGCACGTGCAGGCCGGGATCGGTCGCGTCGCCCTTGAGCCGGTGCTCGGAATCGGCGCTCTCGGGATTGTCGCGCAGCCGCGCAATGCGCCAGCTCACTTCGTCCCAGGTCTGGTGCAGCGACTTCACGTCCGCCTGCAACAGCACCGCGCCACCCGCGCGCACTTCCATGGTGTGCGTGTCATTCGGGCGACCGACAATGTGCGCGTGACCGTCGAAGCCCGCCTTGCGCAACACGTCGAGAACGTGCGTCGTCTGGGAATCGGCAACTTGCAGCACCACGCCGAGTTCTTCGGAGAACAACGCGCGCAACGCGTGGCTGCCCGCCGCGGCGTCGGCCTTCTCGGAGGCGCGCACGAGTGAATCGAGTTCAAGGCTCAGGCCGCGATTCGAGGCGAAGGCCATCTCGCACAAGCACGCCCAGAGGCCGCCGTCGCTGCGGTCGTGATACGCGAGCAACGCGCCTTCGCTGCGCAATGTGTTCACGGCGGTGACGAGTGACTTCAGACGCGCGGCGTCATCGACATCAGGTGTCGCGCCGCCGAACTGGTTCGTAACCTGCGCGAGCATCGAGCCGCCCATGCGGTTCTTGCCGAAGCCGAGGTCCACAAGAATGAGCGAGGTCGCGCTGGGCTGAAGCACGGGCGTGAGCGCAGGACGCACGTCGGAGAGCGTCGCGAAGGCGCTGACGATGAGGCTGACCGGCGCGGTGACCTGTCGCGGTTGGCCGTTGTCGCTCCAGCGCGTGCGCATCGAGAGCGAGTCCTTGCCGACCGGCACGCTGATGCCGAGCGCGGGACAGAGTTCGAGGCCGATGGCGCGCACGGTTTCGTAGAGCGCGGCGTCCTCGCCCGGCTCGCCGCACGCAGCCATCCAGTTGCAACTGAGCTTCACGCGCGGGAGTTCGATCGGCGCTGCGAGAATGTTGGTGATTGCTTCGCCCACGGCCATGCGGCCGGACGCGGGTGCGTTCACGGAGGCGAGCGGCGTGCGTTCGCCCATGCTCATCGCTTCGCCGCGGAAGCCGGAGTAATCGGCGAGCGTGATGGCGCAATCCGCCACCGGCACCTGCCACGGGCCGACCATCGGATCGCGTGACGACATGCCGCCGACCGTGCGGTCGCCGATGGTGATGAGGAAACGCTTCGACGCGACGGTGGGATGCCGCAGCACGGCGAACGCGGCCTCGGGCAGCTTCACCGCGGCGGCGTTGAACGGCTCGGGCTTCCACTCCACGCGCTTCACGTCGCGGCGCATCTTCGGCGGCTTGCCGAGCAGCACGTCCATCGGCATGTCGATGGCGCGTTCGCCGCCCGGACCGTCTTCGAGAATCAATTCCTTCTCCTCGGTCGTGACGCCAACCACGGCGAACGGACAACGCTCGCGCTCGCAGAGCTGCTGGAAGAGCGGGAGCGTTTCGGGGCCGATGGCGAGGACGTAGCGTTCCTGGCTTTCGTTGCACCAGATTTCCTTGGGCGCGAGACCGGATTCTTCCAGCGGCACCTTGCGCAGATCGAAGCGCGCACCGCGGTCCGCGCCGTGGACGAGCTCCGGGAAGGCGTTCGAGATGCCACCCGCACCGACGTCGTGAATCGCGAGAATCGGATTCTTGTCCCCGAGCGCCGCGCATTGCGTGATGACCTCGTGCGCGCGCCGTTCGATTTCCGGATTGCCGCGCTGCACGGAATCGAAATCGAGATCCGCGGAGTTCGCGCCCGCCGCCATCGAACTCGCCGCGCCGCCGCCCATGCCGATGCGCATGCCGGGGCCGCCGAGTTGAATGAGCAACGTGCCGGGGCCGAACGGCAACTTGCTCGTCTGCTCGGCCGCGATGGAGCCGACGCCGCCCGCGATCATGATCGGCTTGTGATAACCGCGCCGGATGCCCGCGACGGTCTGCTCATACACGCGGAAGTAACCGCCGAGATTCGGCCGGCCGAATTCGTTGTTGAACGCCGCGCCGCCGAGCGGGCCGTCGATCATGATCTGGAGCGGGCTGGCGATGTGCTCGGGCTTGCCGAAGACGGGTTGTTCCCACGGCTCGTTCGTGCCGGGCAGGAGCAGATTCGAAACGCTGAAACCAGTGAGGCCGGCCTTCGGACGTGAGCCACGCCCCGTCGCGCCTTCATCGCGGATTTCGCCGCCCGCGCCGGTGGACGCGCCGGGGAACGGCGAGATGGCGGTGGGATGATTGTGCGTCTCCACCTTCATCAGCGGATGCACGATCGCCGTCTTCGCAGAGTAACGGCGGTCGCCGGGATCAGCCGACGCCTGCCAAACTTCGATCTCGCCGCCTTCCATCACCGACGCGTTGTCGCTGTAGGCGACGATGGTGTGCTGCGGCGCGAGCTTGTGCGTGTTCCGAATCATCCCGAACAGCGAGTGACTCTGCGGCTGGCCGTCGATGACGAACTCCGCGTTGAAGATCTTGTGCCGGCAATGCTCACTGTTCGCCTGCGCGAACATCATCAGCTCCACGTCGGTGGGATTGCGCTTCAGTGACTGAAACGCGTTCACGAGGTAAACGATTTCATCCTCGCTCAGCGCCAGGCCGAACGTTTTGTTCGCGGCCTCGAGCGCGCTGCGGCCCTTGCCCAGCACATCGACGTGTTCCATCGGCACGCCCTGTTTCTCCTGGAAGAGCAGCGGGATCTGGTCGCGGCTGACGAGCACGCTCTCCGTCATGCGATCGTGCAACAGCGCGGCGCAGGCATTGCGTTGGGCTTCGGTGAGCGCGGCGGAAGCGTCAGTGAAGTCGAGGCGGTATTCCGTCATGCGTTCCACGCGACGGATGGGCAGGCCGCAGTTGTGCGCGATGTCCGTGGCCTTCGACGCCCACGGCGAGACGGTTCCAATGCGCGGCGCGACGATGAGCGCGACGCCACCGGACTTCGGGCCGGTGTAAGGATCGCCGTAAGTCAGCAACTCGGTGAGCTTGCGGTTCTGCGCCTCGGGCAGCGATTCGACGAGCAGCACGCAATGGAGAAAGCGCGCGTGAACGCCGGCAATCGCCGGATGAACTTCGCGCAGCTTGGGCAGGAGCGCGGCGGCCCGGAACGAGGAAAGGGCGTTGCCGCCTTCGAGATGGATCAATTGCATGAGATGGGAACGCCGTCCCGGTGACTGGGGACGGCGGAAATCGCCGACAGATTGACCAACCCCACGAAAACCGGAACGGGCACCGAAAAGCTTGGGTCGATGAAGGAAGTCGGCCCCGGCTTGTTCAAGTAGAAAGTCGGACGCGCCCGTGAGCGTGCCGGCACGGAATTGCGGAACCGTCAGGCCATGCCGCAGGCGCGCAGGACTGTTTCGCCAACGAGCAGTTCCTCTTCGAGCGAGACCGACAGCGTTGCTTCGCCCCGGACCGCGGCGGCGAGTTCCTGGAAATCGGCCACGTAACGCTCGTAGGCCGGCAGCGGGACCGTCTGCGGCCCTTTCGGGTAAGGTCCGGCCGCCTCGGCGAGGTCCAGCACCAACGTTGGCGGCTCGATCGGCTGCAGCAGCGCGGAGCCGCCGGTGCCGGTCACCTCGAACGACCGCTGGCGACTGCCGGTGGCTTGCAGCGCGGTGTTGGAGAGGACGGCGGTGGCGCGCTCGAACTGGAGCACCGCCACGTTGTTGTCGTGGAGCGTGTCCGTGAATTTGCCCTGCCGGCGCAGGAACGGGGTCACCGATTGCGGTCGGCCGAGCAATCGCACGGCGGCATCCACCAGATGCGAGCCCTGTTCGAACATCGAGCCGCCCTTGAACTCGGCCCATTCGGGGCGCCGCGCCGCCGCGAGGTTGTTCCCCATGAACGCCTTCACCTGGATGACTTCGCCGAGCCAGCCGCGGCGCACCACCTCGAACAGGGCGCGGAAGCCCGGATTGAAACGCCACATGAAGCCGGTTTGCAGCAGGCGTTTCCGTTCGCGGGCCTCGGTGACCAACGCCTGCAGCTCCGTGAGCGTGGCCGCCGCCGGCTTTTCCACGTGGACGTGTTTTCCCGCCCGCAGGGCCAGCAAGGCATGCGCGGCGTGGTCGCGGATGTCGGATTCCACCGCCACCACCTCGGCCCGGCGGAACAGTTCCGCCTGCGTGATCCGATTCGCACCCAGGCGTTCACACACCTGCCTGCCGGCCTCGGAGTCGTCGCAGACGCCCACCAGGTCCCAGTCCGGGGACTTATGGGCCAGCCGAAGTTTGTCCGGGCCGTGGGAATAGCTCACTCCGAGAAACCCGATGGGTATTCGCCGGGCCGGTTCCGCGCCGTGGGCCATGCGCGCAGTCGCGAGCGCCATCGTGCTGGCAGCCAGGAATTCCCGGCGATTCAAGGGTGACATATCCGGAGGAGGGGACGCGGTTAATCCGGGGGACGCAAGGCGGCCGGACACCGACCTGAGCCCCGGCTTGCCGCCCGTGGCGCTCCGCGTAGCGTCGCTCCATGCTGAATCTCCGCTCCGCAGCGCTGCTGGCGCTGCTGGCCCCGACGGTTCTTCTCGCCGCCGCGCCTGTGCAAGAACGCGCCGACCGCTTCCTCGCCCTCGTCAACTCCGCCTACCAGTCGCTCTCCCGCATCGAGCAGGAAGCCCAGTGGAAGGCCGCCACCGACGTGAAGGCCGAGCACGACGCCGCGGCCGAAGTCGCCGGCAAGGCCCGCGCGGCGTTCAACGGCAACCCCGCGATCATCCGTGAGGCGAAGGAACTGCTCGCCCAGCGCGGCGAACTCACCGAGTTGCAGGTCCGCCAGTTGGAGAAGGCGTTGCTCAACGCCGCCGAGGGGCCGATGACGAATCCGGAGCTCGTGAGCAAACGCATCGCCGCCGAGACCGCGCAGAACTCCACGCTCAACGGCTTCCAGTTCAAGCTGGGCGGTTCCAACGTCGTCGCCAACGACCTTGACCGCATCCTCGGTAAGTCCGCCGACCTCGCTGCGCGTCGCGCCGCTTGGGAGGCCTCGAAACTCACCGGCCCCGCGCTCAGGCCCGGGCTCGTGAACCTCGTCGGCCTGCGCAACGGCTGCGCCCGCGAACTGGGCCACGCCGATTACTTCGCGCTGCAGGTCGCCGGTTACGGCATGAGCGCTGCCGAGATGGTGAAGCTGAACGACGATTTCCTCCGCGAACTCCGCCCGCTCTACCTCCAGATGCATACGTGGGCAAAACACGAGCTGGCGAAGAAGTTCAACCAGCCCGTGCCGAGGCGCATCCCGGCGCACTGGCTCAACAACCGCTGGGCGCAGGAATGGGGCGGCTTGGTGGACGCGGCCAATCTCGACGCCCACTTCGAGAAGCGCGACCCGGCGTGGGTGACCAAGACCGCGGAACAATTCTGGGTCGGCATCGGTTTCCCGAATCTGCCCGCGAGCTTCTGGACCAAGTCCGACCTGTTCCCCGCGAAGCCCGGCGAAAACCGCCTGAAGAATTCCCACGCCTCGTGCTGGCACGTGGACCTGGAGAACGACATCCGCTCGCTCATGAGCGTCGAGCCGAACCAATGGTGGTTCAACACCGCGCACCACGAGCTCGGGCACGCCTACTACTTCATCGCCTACACCCGGCCCGAGGTGCCTCCGCTCCTGCGCACCGGTGCCAACCCGGCCTTCCACGAGGGCGTCGGCGAACTCATCGGGCTCGCCTCCGGCCAGATTCCCTACCTCAGGGCGATGAACATCCTGCCGGCCGATTTCCAGGCCGATCCCACGGCCATCCTGCTCGACAACGCGCTGCTGCATTCCGTGCCGTTCCTCTTCTGGGCCAGCGGCACGATGACGCATTGGGAAGCCGACGTGTATTCGCAGGGGCTGCCCATCTCGGAATGGAACCGCCGCTGGTGGGACCACGTGGCGAAGTTCCAGGGCGTCGAACCGCCCGGTGGCGCGGGTTCCCGCGGCGAGGAATTCTGCGACGCGGCGACCAAGACGCACATCAACGACAACCCCTGTTACTACTACAGCTACGCCATCGCCACGGTGCTGAAGTTCCAGTTCAACGATTACATCGCGAAGAACCTCCTCAAGCAGCCGCCCCAAAACTGCAACTACGCCGGGAACAAGGAAGTCGGTGCGTTCCTGCGGAAGATGCTCGAACACGGCGGCACCCGCGACTGGCGCACGCTGCTCAAGGAAACCACCGGCGAAGACCTGAGCACCCGCGCCATGCGCGACTACTTCGCCCCGCTCATGGCATGGCTGGAGAAACAGAATGCGGGACGGCAGATCGGGTGGGAGTGAGCCACGAAGACCACGATGTCTCCTGTCAAAATCATCGGAGCTGCATTGGGCATGCTATTCGTCCTGTCGGTTTGGTGGCTGTTTCGGGAACGAGCAGCAGCAGTTCAGACATTCGAGCAATATCGAAGTGCTCTTCGGAACCACGATGCAGCGAAGGCCGAAAGCTATGTGTCTTCCAGCGTTTCTCCTGTCTCGGCAGATATGGTGGTCGCGACTACCCGGTGGATTAACGGCCCAGATTGCATCCCTTTGCGCGAGGTTCGTGTGTCGTTTGGATTCAGAGGAATCACGATCTTTCCGTGTGCGAGCATGGATAGCATGGGCATCCAAATGCGGAAAGAATCCGGGAATTGGGTTGTCGGCGGCACAGTGCAGATGGCCGATGACTTGTGAACACTTCGCAGCGGGTAATTCAAAGCACTGAATGGCGGAAAAAGTTCGGGTGGGAGTGACTGTCGCGAAATGGAAGCTGCCGAGAAAGGACGCATGCCAAAGAGCGCGGATTTATTCGTAGGGATCATGTTCGTGCTGAGCGGGCTGGTTTTCCTGACCGCCCGAAAGAGCTACGATGCCGCAATCCTTCAGGATCTTCAGCGCGGCTGGCTAACCGCGGAAGAGGCAGGTGCCAAACGCCGGAGTCGGGTTTGGATTGGCGTTGGGAGTTTGGTTGTCGGTTGTGGTCTCGCAGCCGGCTATTTTCTGAACCGCTGATGGCGGGGCTGGTGAAGCAGTATGCGGCGCCGGGATACCGAATTAGACAATTGCCCCACTGAGTTGCAGTTCCTGCCATGGCCAATTCAAAACCCAAGTGGAAGCTGGTTAGCGAGTTCCCGGTCACAACCTATCGGTGCGGTGCCCGCGCCGGCGAACCGGTCAGGTTGAGCCACGAGTTGGCCATCCGGGACCACAACGGCAAGCTGACCGGAAAGGTCTACCCAGTGGGTGAAATATGGACCGTCGTCCGGGGAGCCGCCGAGGAGCCGCAGGTTCTATGGCTTCGGCAGCCGGACGGGGCGCAGCACACTTGGGACGATACCGATGAGTTCTGGGACTGGTTTGAGCGCCTTCCCGATTCGCCGGCCAGTTGAACTCGAATGCCGATACCGCGACGAGGCGGCGAACGCTTGCCAGCTCAGGCGGCCTACTGCGCCGCCAAGGCCAGCGCACCGATGGGCACAGAATCCTCGCCGAGCCCGGCCAGCACCACGCGGGGACCGGGTTGGAAGGAGTCCATCACGTAGCGGGGCAAGGCGGCGGCGACGGCGGCCCGGAGCGGTTCGCCCACCAGGGAAAGGCCGCCGCCCATGACCACTACCTCGGGATGGAACAGTTGCACGGCGTGCGACAGGCCGAATGCCAGGTCGTCGGCCACTTCCGCGACCAGTTCCGTGGCCAACGCGTCGCCGGCCGCGATCGCTTCGGCCAGGTGTCGGGCTTCGCCGCCGGATTCCTGCTGGGCCCGGACGCAGGCGGCCAGCACGGAGGCGCCCGCGTGCTGGGCGACCCGCTCGACGATCCGCCGGTCCACGGCCCAGCCGGAGCAGCGTTGCTCGACGGTGGTGCCGGCGCGGTCGAGGCGCACGTGACCAAGTTCGGCTTCGCCCGGCGTCGCGCCGTGATAGAGCCGGCCGTCCACGACGAGTCCGCCGCCGACGCCGCTGCCCATGTTGATCCAGCAGACCGGGTTGGCGCCGCGGCCGGCCCCGTGCAGGGCCTCGCCCAGCGCGGCCACGTTGGCGTCGTTGTCCACCACCACGGGCAGCCGGGTTAGGTCGCGGAGCCAGGCGCCGAGCTCGAAGTCGTGCCAGCCGGCGATCTGGTGCGAGCAGCAAATCTTGCCTGTGCGCCAGTCCACGGGACCGCCGAAGCCGACGCCGATTGCGTTGGGTTGGTAGGCCGCCACCAAGCCGGGCAGCGCCTCCTCGATTTGCTCGCGGATGCCGGCGCCGCCCGCTGAGCGGTCCACGGCCAAGCGCCGGCGGTCGTGGATGAAGCCGGTTTCATCCCCGGCGACCAACTGGAGTTTGGTGCCGCCAATTTCAATGCCGATGAGATTCATGTTCGGGAAAGGTGTTCAGGGGCGGGCGAAGTAGTCGGGTTCGTTGCCGGCCTTCCACTTGATGTTGCAACCCATGCTCGGGATTTGGCGGGTGGACACCGGTTGGCCGGCGAGCAGGGCGGACACGGCCGCCCGGAGGTCGGCGCCGGTCACGGGGCGGCCGTTGCCGGGGCGGGAATCGTCGAACTGGCCGCGGTAGGCGAGGCGGCGTTGGGCGTCGAAGACGAAGAAGTCGGGCGTGCAGGCGGCGCGATAGGCGCGGGCGACGGCCTGGGTTTCGTCAAACAGGTAGGGAAAGGTCCAGCCGGCCGCCCGGGCTTCGGCGGCCATGCGATCCGGGGCGTCAGCCGGGTATTTCACGGCGTCATTGGCACTGATGGCGACCAGGGCGACGTTTTGGTCGGCGCATTCCGTGCCGAAGCCGGCGAGGGCGGCGCCCAAATGCTTCACGTAGGGGCAGTGGTTACAGAGAAACGCGACCACAAGGGCCGGCGACGCGGCGAAGTCGGCGAGGCTCACGGTCCGGCCGGTCGCCGGTTCCGGCAGCCGGAAGTCCGGGGCCACGGTGCCCAGCGGCAGCATGGTGGAAGGTGTCAGTGCCATGCGGCGACTCTTGGGCGGAGCAGGGATTTTGGCGAGCGGAGGATGCGGCCCGCAATGGAGGTTTGCAGTGGGTCTGCGCAACGGATAGTCATCGGGAGTGTCAAGTCCCCAGGCTTCCAGCGACAGCGATGTCCTCGCCCGGAAACCCCGGCAACCGCCGCTGTTCCGGCTGGCCTTGGCGCTGGGGTTACTCGGCGTCGCTTTGTCGGTCGGCGGAGCGTGGAAAGTCCGGCAGTTGGAGCAGGATCAACTGAAGGAGCGGTTCGGGCGCATCGTGCAGACGGACTTCGCGTTCATCAGCACGGTGATCCAACGGCACGAGAGTGCGCTGTTTGCCCTGCGGGTCCAGTTCAGCACCGGTGGCGGGGTGACCCGCGAAGAGTTCCGGCTGGCGGTCCAGGACCTTAAGACGAATGGCCCCACCTTCTCCGTGTTCGAGTGGATTCCCGTGGTGCCCGAAGCCGAACGGGACGCCGTGGAGCAATCCGCCCGGCGTGACGGGTTGCCGCAGTTTGCCTTCTTCGACAAGACGCCGGACGGGGTGCGGGTGCCGGCCGCGCGTCGGCCGGAGCACTGGCCGATCCTTTATGCGGAGCCCATGGCGGGCAACGAGGCCGCCATTGGCTATGACCTGGCCGCAGGACCGACCGTCGTCGATATCGGGGTTGCCCGGGATTCCGGGGAAACCCGGCTGACGCGGCCGCGGCCGTTAGTCCAGGCAACGAACAACCTTAAGAGCATCATTGCCATCCTCCCGGTCTACGCGCCCAAGGCTCCCCGGGAAACTGTGGCCCAGCGGCGGGCCGCCTTCCGGGGAGTGGTCGAGGGAATCTCCCAGGTCAGCGAGGTCTTCAACGAGGTCTACCAACAGCGCTCCGAAGTGGCCTATGACATTACGGTGGTGCTGCCCCAGGAGGGCGCTGCCGACCCGGAACTGCTGTTCTTCCGGCCGGCGACGGGGCTCGTTGCCGGCGGTTCCCAGGCGCCGTCCCTGACCCCGGCCGAAGGGGAGTTCGCCATCAGTCGCCTCGCCCCCATCGGCCAGCGGACCTGGCTGTTTCATTTCGCCGCGACCCCGGAATGGATCCGGCGGAACACCCCCCGCACGCCGATCCTGACGTTCCTGGTCGGCTTGCTCGCCACCGCCGTCACGAGCGGCATCCTAGTCGTGGCCGGGCGGCAGACGCAGTCGGTCGAGGCCAAGGTGCGGCGGCGCACCCTGGAGTTACGCGCCGCCAACGAACGGCTCGAACAGGAGGCCCGGGAGCGGAGCGCGGTGGAACGTTCCCTGCGGGATAGCGAGCAAAGCCTGGTCGAAGCCCAACGCATCGCCCGGCTTGGACGCTGGGAATCGGTGCCCGCCACGGGCCGGCTGCTATGGTCCGCGGAGACGTTCCGTATCTTTGGCGTCTCGCCGGAGGTGTTCCAGCCGAGCATCGAGGCGTTCTACGCCCTCGTGCATCCCGATGACCGGGCGCATCTCCGCGAACAGGTCCAGGCCGCGCTGCAGTTGGGCATTCCCTACCGCTTGATCCATCGCAGCGTGCTGGCGGACGGCTCCGTGCGGCACCTCCAGGAGAATGCCGAACTCGTGCGGGATCCGGCCGACGGTTCGGTTCGCCTGATCGGCACCGTCCTCGACGTCACGGAACGGCAATTGGCGGAGAATGCCCTCGCCAACGAACGCAATTTGCTGCGGACGCTGCTCGACGCGATTCCCGACCCGATCGTCGTGAAGGACCGGGAATCCCGCTACGTGCTGCTCAACCTCGCCAACGCCCGGGCGCTCGAGATTCCCGACCGGGCGCAGGCGGTGGGCAAGACGGACGCCGATTTCCAGCCCGCGGATCAGGCGGAACGCCAGGCGGCCGACGACCGGTCCGTGATGGCGTCCGGCCAGGCCGTCATCAACCGCGAGGAATTCATCTCCAACCAGGCGCCCGGCTGGTATCTGACCAACAAGATCCCGTTGCGGGACGAACGCGGCAACATCACCGGGCTCATCAGCATCAGCCGGGACATCACCGACCGACGCCGCATGCTGGAGGCGTTGGAACGGGAACACGCCCTGCTCCGCACGCTCATTGATACCTTGCCGGACTTCGTCTACGTGAAGGACCAGGCCGGCCGCTACCTGCTAACCAACACCGCCAACCTCGGGTTGCTTGGCGGCCGCCCGATGGAGGAGGTCATCGGCAAGACCATTCATGACCTGTTCCCGGCCGAGCACGCCCGCCTTTACGAGGAGGACGACCGCCGCGTGCTCGACCACGGCGAGTTCATCATCAACCGGGAGCACCCGATGCGTTTCCCCGGCGGCAGGGATGGTTGGGTGCTCACGACCAAGGTGCCCATCCGCGAGCGCGACGGGCGGATCACGGCGGTCTTCGGTGTCAGCCGCGACATTACCGAGAACAAACGGCTCCAGATGGAACGGGCCGAGATGGACCGACGGATCAACCAGTCCCAGAAGCTCGAAAGCCTCGGCGCGCTGGCCGGCGGGGTGGCGCACGACTTCAACAACATCCTTACCATCATTCTCAACAACGCCACGCTCGCGAAGGGCCAGGCCGCCGACCCGGCGTTGTTTGACGAATGCCTGGGCCAGATCGAGCACGCCGCCGCGCGCGCGGCCCACCTCTGCAACCAGATGCTGGCCTATTCCGGCCGGGGCCAGTTTGTGATCCAGCCGATCCGCCTCGCGGACCTGGTCGAGGATACGCTCCCGTTGCTGCGCTCCGGCGTGAGCCGCAAGGCCGAGTTGGAGGTCGTGGCCGGGCCGTGCGACGCCGTGGCGCAGGCCGACGTCACCCAAATCCGCCAGATCATCCTGAACCTCGTCATCAACGCCTCCGACGCGCTGGGAGACACGCCGGGTTCGATCCGGATCACCACCGGCCTCATGCACGCCGGTGCCGACTACCTGCGGGCGACGACGCTTTCGCCCGACCTGGAGCCTGGCGAGTTCGTGTTCCTGGAGGTCGCCGACTCGGGCTGTGGCATGTCGCCCGAGACCGTCGCCAAGATCTTCGAGCCGTTCTTCACCACCAAGTTCGCCGGCCGCGGCCTTGGGCTCGCCGCCGTGCTGGGCATTGTCCGTGGCCACCGCGGCGCGATCCGCGTGGACAGCCAGCCGGGCCGCGGAACCACCTTTCGCCTGCTGCTACCCGCGGTCCACGGCGTGGTGCCCCGCCCGCTGGGGCGGCCGGTGGAGGCCATTGTGCCGGTCAAGGTGGCCGGGAAGATCCTGGTGGTGGACGACGAGGAATTCATCCGCTCCGTGCTGAGCCGTTCGTTGGGCAAGGTCGGCTTCGAAACCGTGGCCGCCGCCAGTGGCCGCGAGGCGATCAGCCTGCTGGCCGCGAACCCGACCTCGATTGCCGCGGTCCTGCTCGACCTGACCATGCCGCAAATGGACGGACAGCAGACGTTCGAGGAACTGCGGAAGCTGCATCCCACGCTGCCCGTGCTGCTGATGAGTGGCTTCAGCGAATTGGAGGCGACCTCCCGCTTCGCCGGCCAAGGGCTCGCCGGATTCATCCAGAAGCCGTTTGAGACCGTTGCCTTGGTTGAGCAGTTGCGGTTGGTGATCCAGGGCAGGGCCAAATAAGGCCCAGTTTCGGAGCCGGCCGGCGGGCTCAGTTCGCCGCAGCGGGCTTGTGCGCGTCCAACGGCAGCGGCTCCATCGTCAACGGATCGCGCAGGGGCAGCTCCGTGAGGCCACCGCCGCTGAGTTTCTCCAGTTGCGCGGCGTGGTCGGGATGCCCCTTGAGGATCTCGTCCTTCTGGCCGACGACGAGCACCACCACCTTGTCCGGGTGCAGCCGTTCCTTCGCCACGCGCTGCACGGTGGCCTGGTCCACCGCCTCGATCTGGCCGCGCCACTTCTTCCAGAAGTCGGGCTGCTTTGCGAAGCGACCGGTGAACTCCTCGCGGGCGAACAGGCCGGCGACCTTGCCCTTGGTGTTGAAGTTCTCCGGGAACGTGTCGATGAACGAGCGCTTGGCGGTGTTCAGCTCCTCTTCGGACACGGGCTGCTCGGTGATCTTCTTCATTTCCTCCAGCACGATGCTCGCGGCGTAGGCGACCGTCCGGGACTTCGAGGCGAAGCTCGCCTGGAAGGGCCGGGCGTATTCGATGCCGCCGGGGAACGCGCTGCCGGCGCCGTAGGCCAGGCCTTCGTCGGACCGCACGCGGTTCATGATGCGCGAAGTGAAGCCGCCGCCGCCGAGGATGTCGTTCATGACCTGCAACGCGGGGAAGTCCGGATCATCGCGCTTCACGCCGGGGAGCATGATCACCACGCGCCCTTGGTTGACGTCCTTGTTCACCATGTAAACGCCGGGCTTGGCCATCGCGGTGTCCGCCGGGATTGGCGGCGGGGTTTCGCCCTTGAAGGGCCAGTTGGCGAACAATGCCTCGAGCTGGGCGATCATGGCGTCGCGGTCGAAGTCGCCGTTCACCGCCACGACAAAGTTGCCCGGCACGAACCATTTCCGGTGAAACGCACGCACGGCGTCCGGGGTGATCGCCTCGATGCTCTTCTGGGTCGTGTAACGGCAAGCCCAGAAGTTCGTGCCATACGCTAGCATCTCCCGTTCGCGGGCGTCGATGGCGCTGGAATCGTCGTTCCGCTGCTTCATCCCCTGCAGGCTCTGCTGGCGGTAGAGATCCAGCTTGTCCGGCTGGAACCGCGGCGTGGTCAGCACCTCGCGCAGGATGGCCAACCCCTCGGGCAGGTCCTTCGACAGCAGGTTCAGGTTCACCGAGCCGGAATCGTCGCCGACGCCCGAGCTCAGGCTCGCGGCCAAGAAGGCAAGGCGTTCCTCGAGTTCCTCGGCCTTCCGCGACTCCGTGCCGCCGCGGGCGAGCAGGTAGCCGGTGAATTCGGCTACACCTTCCAGACCCTGCGGATCGAGGTAGCCGCCGGTCCGCACGAGGATGCTGACATTGACCAGCGGCAAGGTCTTGTCCGCGACGACGTAGGCGACCGGCCCGGCCTTGAGTTGGACGCGGTAGTCCGCCGGATTGGGCGGCTCAAAGGTGAGCGGGGGAAAGGTGAGCTTCTCCGGCCGGTCGGGAATGTCGGCGGCGAACAGCGGCAAGGCGGCGAGCAAGGCGGTGGTCAGGAAGAGCGTCTTCATCTTCGGGAAATCGTGAGGCGTGTCGGGATGGGTTACTTCTTCTCCAGTTCCGCAATCCGCGCGGCGACCTTCTTGGCGATCAGCTTCTGCATGGGCTGGCGCTTCGGGTCGCCGCCGGCGGCCTGCGCCAGCATCTGTTCGAGCTCCTGCTTGAGCTTGCCGACGTCGGTCTCGGCCTTGAGCGAATCCACGATCCGGCGCACCACGGGCTTCTGCTCCGCGCTCAGGCCCGCGAAGTCCGGATCCTCGTCCTTCGCTCCGGTGCCGGCCTTACGCGTGTAGATGCCGACGGTGCGGTTCTCGCGGACGAAGTATTTCTTGGTCACCCGCACGATGTCCTCGGCGGTGACGGCCTGGATCTTCGGACCATTCTCGTTCACCTCGCGCCAGTCGCCCAGGCCCTCGCTGTAGAGCACCTGCATGAAGATCGGGAAGTTCGCCGAGAGCTTCCGGTATTCGCCCGCCGCGAACTGGTTCTTCACCTTCTGCAATTCCTCCGCCGGCACGGGTTCGTTCTGGAGCCGCTCCAACTCGGCATAGATGGCCCGCTCGACGTCCTCGGGCGTTTTCCCGTCGCGGGCCTCGCCGCCGATGTTGAAGGCGCCGGCCCACTTCTTGGAATCCTGGCTGGCATAGGCCTCGGTGGCGACTTCACTGCCCAGCACGAGGCCCTTGTAAAGGCGGCCGGTGCGGGTGCTCAGGATCTGCTGCAGCACGTCGAGCGCGTAACCGTCGCGATGACCGAACGGCACCGTCTTCCAGTAGATGTCCGCCTGCGGGTTCGTCTCCGCCTCGGCGAAGTAGCGCTTCTCGCCCAGCGACGGAATCTCCTGCGTGATGACCTCGGGCGGCGGCTGGGTGCCCCTCGGGATGCGCGCGAAATACTTCGTCACCATCGCCTCGGCTGCGGCCGGATCGAAGTCGCCGACCAGGATCAGCGTGATGTTCTGCGGCTGGTAATAGAGCGCGTAGAAGTCATCGGCCTGCCGTTTGGTGATCGCCGGGATGTCGCTGGCCCAGCCGATGGGGGTCCAGTGGTAGGGATGCGAATCCCAGAGCATCGCGTTGAACTGCTCCTGGAACTTCCCGATCGGGGTGCTCTCGACCCGCATGCGGCGCTCCTCGAAGACGACGTCGCGCTCGGAATAGAACTCGCGGAACACGGGCCGCAGCAGACGTTCGCTCTCCATCCAGCACCAGAGCTCCAGCTTGTTGGCCGGCACGTTGATGAAGTAGCCGGTCATGTCCTCGGTGGTGAAGGCGTTCATGCCGGAGGCACCCGCGGTGGTGTAAACGCGGTCGAACTCGTTCTTCACCAGCAGGCCGCGCTGCTCGTCGATCAGTTTCTTGAAGTCGCCTTCCAGCTCCTTGTAGCGGTCGGTCTTGCTCTCGGGGCTAGTGATGTCGTCCACGAGGCCGCGGCGGAGGGCCGCGCGCATCTTCGCCTCCTCGTCGCGCATGCCGGAGCGGACCCGCTCCTGTTCGTTGATCAGCTCCAGGTCGCGCTTGGCGTCCTTGGTGCCGAGCGTGGGCGTGCCCTTGAACATCATGTGCTCGAACAGGTGCGCGATGCCGGTGATGCCCGGCCGCTCGTTGGCGGAACCCACCTTCACGACGAAGCCGCCGGAGACGCTCGGCGCGTCGTGCCGCTCCACCAGCAGCAGCTTGAAGCCGTTGGGCAGCGTCTTCTCGACGACGGGGATTTGCTGGGCCCAGGCGGACACTGAGACGGCGAACGTGACCAGCGGCAGGAGCAGGGAGCGGTTCATGCGACGTTGCCGGTCAAGGAAGCACCCGGACCGGGGGCGTGCAAGGCGTGACGCGCACGCAGTTCGTTGAAAGATTCCGCCGCGCCGTGGTTATCCCTGACAGAAGACATGCGCACCGACCCTGACCAAGACTCGCTGTTGCCCACGCGCCGCAGCCTCCTCACGCGGCTGAAGGACTGGGAGGATCAGGACGGCTGGCGCGAGTTCTTCGACACTTACTGGCGGCTCATCTTCAGCGTGGCCCGTCGCGCCGGCTTGAACGAAGCCGAGGCGCAGGACGTGGTGCAGGAAACCTTCGTGGTCGTGGCGAAACAGATGCCGGGATTCCGCTATGACCCGGCGCGCGGCTCCTTCAAGGCGTGGCTCCACACGGTCATCCGGGGACGGCTGTCACGGCACTGGCGCAAAGCCCGGCAGCATCCGGCAACCCCGGTGCCGACGGTGCCTGACGACGAGCCCACGGCGGAAGAATTCGCCGCCGAAGCGCCGCCCGAGTTTGAGGCCATCTGGCAGTCCGAGTGGGAACAGAACCTCCTGGACGCGGCCCTGCGCCGCGTGCAGGCGAAAGTGAGCACGCGGCAGTTCCTGCTGTTCAGCCTGGCTGTGTTCAAGGCGGTGCCCGTGGCCACGATTCGCGAACGCTACGACGCGAGCCTCGCGCAGATTTACCTCGCGAAGCACCGGGTCGGCCGGCTGCTCAAGGCCGAGCTCGCGAAGCTCCGCGCGGAGGCCGATGGCTAGCCCGAGCCAGGCCGGGCGTGTTCAACCGCAGCCTGGGCCGAATCGGCCTTTGAACTTTGTGCCGTGAACTCGGACTTTCCCCCCGTGTCCCCGCCGCTCGTGCCCGACCATGAACTGCTGCGCCTGATCGGCCGCGGCAGCTACGGCGAGGTCTGGCTCGCGCGGAACGTGATGGGCGCCTGGCGCGCGGTGAAGGTCGTGCGCCGCGACACCTTCGGGTCCGACCGCCCGTTCGAGCGCGAGTTCAACGGCATCCAGCGCTACGAGCCAATCTCGCGCAGCGTGGAGGGCGTCGTGCCGATCCTGCAGGTGGGCCGCAGTCCCGAGGGCTTCCATTACGTGATGGAACTGGCCGACGAGGCCTCGGGCACGACGGACGAGAACGGCGGGTTGGCCGTGGCCGGCTATTCGCCGCGCACCCTGCGCTCCGACTTGAAGCGGGTGGGCCGGTTGCCCGTGGCCGACTGTCTGGAGTTGGGCCTGGCACTGGTGGCCGGACTGGCGCACCTGCATCGCCACGGGCTGGTGCATCGCGACCTCAAGCCGTCGAACCTCATCTTCGTCAACGGCCGGGCCCGGCTCGCGGACCCCGGGCTGGTGGGCGCCATTGACGAGGCGCGGAGCTTCGTGGGCACGCCCGGCTACATCCCGCCCGAAGGCCCCGGGTCGGCGGGTGCGGACATCTTCGCGCTGGGCCGCGTGCTCTACGAGGCGGCGACCGGCTTGCCGCCGGAGGAATTTCCCAACCCGCCGCCCGACTGGCTCACGGGCGAAGTCCCCCACGGCGCGCTCGAACTGCACGAGGTCATCCTGCGCGCGTGCGAGACAGACCCGGCCCGTCGGTATCAGTCTGCCGCCGCGCTCCAGGCCGACCTCGCCCTACTGCAAAGCGGCCAGTCGGTGCGCCGCGCGCGCAAGTTGGAACGGCGCGTGAAGACGCTCCGCCGCGCGGGGCTCGCGGCGCTCGGCGCGGTGCTGCTCGCGAGCGGACTGGGAACCTTTGCCGCCTACCGCGCCCGCACCGAGCATGAGAATGCGGCGCGCGCGGAAACCCTCCGCCAGCGGGCCGTGAGCGCCGAAGAAGCCGCACAGCTTGAATTGGCCAACGCCCAATTGGCGCGGGCCGGCTTGTTGCGCCGATCGGGCCTCGTCGGGCAACGGGTTCAGACACTGGAACTCATCCGGCAGGCCGCCGGCATCGCCACGAACCTGGTCGATCTCCGCTCCGAAGCGATCGCCGCGCGCACCCTGCCCGACCTTCAGGAAAGGCAGTCGCGCTCGCTGCGCGGGCCGCCCGGCCGCTGGTGCACGTCGGACCCGGCATTCACCCGCTACACCCGCGCGCACGCCGATGGCTCGGTGCGGATTCACGCGTGGCACGACGACCGCGAGTTGGCGGTGCTGGAAGGCGCACAGGCAGAAGGCCTGTTGGTCTGGCCGTTCAGCGTCCGCGGCCAGCGTCTCGGTGGCCAACGCGGCGAACAGGCGTTCGTTTGGAACACGGCGACCGGGCGGCTGGTGTTCCAGCGCACCGTGCCCGGCCTCGTGGCCTTGGACCTCACTCCCGACGGCGAGTCCGTCGCGCTGCAACTGGCCGACGGACGGCTCCAGTGGGTGCGGTTGGCCGACGGTTCGGCGGGTCCGCTGATCGACCCCGGGTTCACCGACGGCGGGTTCCTGTTCAGTCCCGATGGCCGGCGGCTGGCGTTGGTCAGCCCGTCCCGGTGCGAGGTGCATTTGTTCGACTCGCTGGGAGGCTCGCACCAAACCCTGCAATTGCCGCCGCCTGCCTGCCCGCAGGGCTTTCGCTGGCTGCCCGACAGCCGCGGCCTGCTGTTCATGGCCGATGATTTCCGGGGCTATCTGGTCCGGCTCGATCTACCGTCGCCCCACTGGATCCGGCTGGAAGGCCATCAGGCGGAAGTCGTGGACGGCACCGGCCACCCGGACCTGCCGTATGCGCTGACCACGAGCTGGGACGAGACGACCCGCCTCTGGAGCCGGACAACGGGGCGGCAGTTGCTTCGCGTCACCGGCCGGGGCACGGAGTTCCGGTGGGGTGGCGATGGGCGGCTCGGCTGGCTGGAGATCGGTCAACCGGGGCATTTCCGGCTGCGGGAATTCGAGGCGCTGTTGCCGGCCGGGGCCCGCGTGCTGCCGGAGCCGGTGCCGCCGCGCGCCTTTTCGTCCAACAAAGGCGTCTGGGATGTTGCTTTCGTGGCGGGCGGACGCGCGCTCGCGGTGGCCAGTTACGACGGGGTGCGCCTATGGCCAATCACGGGCGGCGAACCCCGGCTGCTCCCGCTCGGCTGGACCCGCTGGCTCGAGACCGATCCCGCGGGCACCACGCTGTGGGCTAGCACGGACCGGGGAATTCTGCGCGTGCCGTTGAGCTGGAACACGTTGGCGGACGAGGTTGAGGCTGGTGAACCGCTGGCCGTCGAGGCTGCCGGCCGGGAACTTCCCGTCGCGCTGCTGGGGAACGCGCCGGTCCTGCTCACCGCGCGCGGTCGGGAACTGCTCCAGGTCACTTCTGAGGCCGTCCGCTCCGTGAGCGAATTGCCGGACTGGACCACGCGGCTGCGCGCGAGTCCCGACGGACGCTGGCTGCTGGCCGGCGACCGCGCCTCGACCGAGCAGCACCTGTTGTCCGCGACGAACGGCAGCGTGATCCGCTTGCTCAAGGTCAGCTACGATGCCCATGGGCTCTTCCTCGCGGGCGGCGAGGATCTGCTGCGGGTCGCCGCCGGCGAACTGCGCCGCGAACGCTGCGCCGACGGCCTGCTCCGCTGGGCCGTGCCGCGGCCCGGTTCGGGCACCAGCGCTGGACCGATGGCCGTAGCGCGCGATGGCCGGACCATCGCCGTGGCCCCGGGCGGACGCGAGGTAACGCTGCTGGATGGCGAAACCGGCGAAGTGTGGTGCCGGCTCGAAGCGCCGGAACCGGGCAGCGCGGTGGCCCTCCGCTTCAGCCCGGATGGCCGGCATCTGGCCGTGGCCACCGTCAACCACGCGGCCGTGCTCTGGGATCTCGCCGCGGTGCGCGCCGGCCTGCGCGACCTGAAGCTCGACTGGCCGGCCCCCCGGTAAGTGGCTGTTTTCAACGAGCCTTGGCGGGTGGCGCAGTGCAGGACGCAGACGCGCAGATTGGCGAGCCGGCAAATTATTTTCACTTCGTTGAAAGGACCGGCGGCCTGCGTGGTTATCCGTCGCTGACATGAAGATGCGTTGCTGGCTTCGCCGTTGTTCCTTTTCACCGGTTCGACCGCTCGCCGCGGCCTGGGCGTGCGCGGTCGGATTGGGATTCTCCACCTTGCGCGCGGCGGACCTGCCGCCACCCAACACGTTCCTTCTCTCCGGCAGGCTCCAGCAGGCCAATGTGCCGGCCGCCGGCGCGCACGACTTCCGCTTCCAGCTCTACGACCGCGAGACCGGCGGGCAGGTCGTCGCCGGCACCCGCGCCGTCGCGGTGACCCAGCCGGTCAACGCCGGCGACTGGCAGGTGGTGCTCGATGTCCGCCAGTTCGCGGCCGAAGCGCCCGACTTGGATGGTATGGTGCGCCCGCCAATCGGTTCGCGGCTTCCACTCGACCAGGCGGCCCACGCGGCGAACGCGCTGAACTGGCGGGTGCTCCAGGAAAACTGGCTGGAGATCTCCGTGCGCCGGGAGGGCGTGGGCGCGTTTGTGTCGCTCACGCCGCGGCAGCGTCTCACCGCCGTGCCCGGCGCGGTGGTCGCGCAGACCGCCAACCACGCCCTTGTGGCCGGCACCGTGGCCGAGGGGGGCGTGGACGCCCGCGCGCTCGCGCCCAGCGCCATCACGGCAGAGAAACTCAGCGCCGGGGCCATCAACAATGCCGCGCTGGCGAACCTCGCGGTCACGGCCCCAAAAATCGCCCCGCTCACCGTCGTCCGCTCGCTCAACGGCCTGACGGATGACGTGACACTCGCGGCCGGCACCGGCGTGTCGCTCAGCGCGGCGGGCAACACCCTCACCATCAGTTCAACCGCGACGGGCGCCGGCACGCCGTTGCCGAACGGGAATTTCCTCGGGGTCGACAACGACAATCAATTCGGCGGCAGCGCGAGTTTCGGCGTCATCGGCGGCGGGCAATCCACCAAGATCAGCGACGAGAATACCCACTCGACCCTGGGCGGCGGGCAGTTGAACCGCATCTACGAACGGTCGGGGCATTCGTTCCTGGGCGGCGGCTACAACCATCAGGTCGGTCCCGACGCCCCCTACGCCAGCCTCGGCGGCGGTTTCGCCCACGTCCTGACCAACGCGACCAGCGCGACCATCGCCGGCGGTAGCCAGAACGCGGCGGGCGGCGACTACGCGACTGTGGGCGGCGGCTCGGCCAATTTCGCGGGCCCGGGCGGCACCGTGGCCGGCGGCGGCGGCAACCGGGCCGAGGGGGCGAACGCAGCGGTCGGCGGCGGCGTGGGGAATTCGGCCCGGTCCGCCCAGGCCACCATCGGCGGTGGCAACAACAGCGTCGTGGACACCTCGCCGCACGGCACCATTGCCGGCGGGTTTGGGAACTCGTTGACCAACTCCGGCCACGGGTCTGTTGGCGGCGGCGAGCAAAACCGCCTGCTGGAGGCGACCTATTCGGCGATCGGCGGCGGCCTGCTCAATTCGGCCGGAACGCCCTATTCGGCGATCATCGGTGGCGAGGGCAACCGGACCGAGGGCATCGGCGGCTACGCGACGGTGCTGGGCGGCAGCTTCAATCTGGCCTCAGGCACGCACAGCGTTGCGGCCGGTCATCGCGCCCAGGCGACCCACAGCGGATCCTTTGCGTGGAACGCTTGGCCGGGAGATGTGTTCGCAAGCGAACGGGACGGCGAGTTTGCTGCCAAAGCTTATGGCGGTTTCCGCTTCGTGACCGGCGGTGCGGACGTGGGTGCGGGCGACATCACGTTCGACGCCGGCAACGCGGCGCTCCGCGCCTCCGGCAAAGGCGCCACCTTTAGCTTCGGACAGGCGTTTAACCTCACCGCCGGCGGCGGCATCAACCTCACCACCGGCGGCCAAGGCCTGTTGGTGGACGGCCAGCGCGTGGGCGCGGGTGGCGGGGGTGGTGGCCTGCTCGAGGGCAGCGTGACCACGACCACGCTGGCCGACGCCGCGGTCACCGTGCCGAAGCTCGCCATCAGCGGCACGCCCGGGGAGGGCAAGCTGCTGTCCTACTCGGGCGGCACGCTAAGTTGGGCACCCGCGCCCGCGGGCAACACCGGCGTTACCGGCGGTTGGGCGCTCGGCGGCAACGCCGGCACCGACCCTGACGTCAATTTTCTGGGCACGACCGATGACCGACCGCTGGTGGTCCGGGTCGAAAACGTGCCCGCGCTCCGGCTGGAGTGGGCGACGAACCAGGTCAACCCCTCGGCGGGATTCGATTCGGAAGGAGTTGCGCTCAACGTGGCCCTCGGCAGCGGAGTCGTTCGACCGGGGGTGGTCGGAGCCATTGTCGGAGGGGGGCGCAGCGATCTTGGTCCCAACTATGTCTACGGCAGTGGTTCGGTCGCACTGGGCGGCGGATCCAATCAGGCGGGCGATCCGGATGGGGATCCCATTCTCTTGAACGGAATTGCGTTCGTCGGGGGCGGCTCTGTGAACAGTGCCCGCGGCTTCGGCTCCCTGGTGGTGGGAGGTAACGTCAATGAGGCCAACGGCCTCCTCAGCTCGGTGGTGGGTGGGCGCGGAAACCTGGCCGCTGGGAGCAGCGACTTCGTGGGCGGAGGCCTCCACAACCACGCTTTTGGGGGCAATTCGGATCTGCGACCCTTCGCGGGCTACAGTGCCATAGCCGGCGGACGGCAAAACACCATAACCAATGCCGCCAGCGCGTTCATCGGCGGGGGAAGGAGCAACCGGATCGGGGAGTTGGCGGACTTCGCGGTGATCGGAGGAGGCTTGCAGAATGAGGCCGCGGGATCCGGGAGCATGATCGTGGGCGGCATTTCCAACCTCGCCGCGGGCACCCGCAGCTTCGCGGCCGGCACCGAGGCCCGGGCCAACCACACCGGCAGCTTCGTATGGAATGATGGCAGCGCCGGCGGCTTCGCCAGCGCGCGGGACAATGAGTTTGCGGTGCATGCTGCCGGTGGCGCACGGTTCGAGACCGGCGGGGCCGGGGTGCGGGCCGACAAGCTGAGCATCACCGGAAACGGCACGATCGAATCCATCACCGGCGGCGACCAGACGCAGCCGCAACTCCACCTGGGGCAGACCGTTCCTGGCGAATATGTGCGGGTTTTCGCCAATACGCCGCAGTCCTTCTGGTCTTTCGGCGCCGGCGGACCCGACGGTTGGTTCTCCTTCTACGTCCCCGGTCAAAGCCCGGCCAACACGGTCGATACCGGCGCGAATCGCTTTATCATCACGCCCAACGGCGAGGTGGGCGTGGGCAGCGACCGACCCTTCGCCCAGTTTCACGTGCGCGGACGCGGCGGATTCGACCTGCCGCAAATCCGCGCCACGCAACTGAACCCGCAGGACTTCGCCCGGCTACGGCTGGAGACCGGTCAGCAGTCGTGGGACATGAGCGCCGGACCGGACGGCTCGCTGCGCTTCTTCAGCGGCGGCGCGGACCGCGTGGTGGTAGGCGCCAACGGGACGCTGTCGGCCACCGCCATAAACCAGACCAGCGACCGCAACGCGAAGCAGGATTTCAAGCCGGTGGACGCCCGGTCGGTCTTGGCAAAGGTCGCTGCGTTGCCCATCAGCGAATGGCAGTTCAAGACGGATGCGGAGGGCAGCCGCCACGTCGGCCCGATGGCGCAGGATTTCCGCGAAGCCTTTGGCCTCGGCACCGACGAGCGCCACATCGCCACCGTGGACGCCGACGGCGTGGCCCTCGCCGCGATCCAGGGACTCAATGAGGTCGTCGAAGAACAGCGGTTGGCCCTCGCCCGCAAGGACACGGAATTGCGGGAACTGCGAGACAGCGTCGCAGAACTCAAGACGCTCATGACCCGCCTCGCGGCGCAGGCGGCGGGAGGTGCCCGATGAAGCGCCGCTGGTTGGCCCTGCTGCTGGTCGCCGGCGCGGCCCGCGCGGAGGACGCGTTTACGCTCTCCGAGCTCAAGGTCACGCCGACGCTGACGGCGATGGCCGGTGGCGATTTCACGGCCGAGGCAACCCTGGCCGGCGAAGCCGCGCTCCGGGCATCCGGCGGCGACTTCGCGCTGGAGGGCACCGTCACCCCGCTGTCCGTGACCATCGTTCCCGGCGACGTGGCGGTCTTCCTCGCGGTCGAAGGCGACACCCTCGTTCTAACGTGGCCCGCCGGCGGCGAAGGCTACGTGCTGGAATCCGTCGCCGCGTTGAACGACACCCCCGACTGGCAACCGGTGCAGCCGGCGCCGACGGAACGCCGTTTCGTCACCCCACTGGCGCGGCCCGCGGTATTCTTCCGGCTGCGGCGGCCTTGAGGTTCGCCGCGGCGGCGGGCATCCGGCAGCACCAGCCGGTCTTGGTTCAGGCTACGGTGCGGGCAAGGTGGCTTCCACCGACACGACTTGTTGCCGTGCCCGACGCGCCCGGGCACCCTTCGGCCATGAGTTCACCGCGTTTCCGATCCCTCGCCGCGCTCGTCGGCCTGTTGTTCACCGCGTTCGCCGTCCACGGCGCAGACAAGCTTTACGCCGGCAAACCGCTCCGGGTGCTCTTGATCACCGGGGGCTGCTGCCACAATTACCCGTTCCAGTCCGGGCAACTCACCAACGCCGTGTCCGCCCAGGCCGCCGTGACCTGGACCGTCGTCAACGAGGGCGGCACCGGCACGCGGGGCCAGGTCAAACTGTATGACGACCCGAACTGGGCCAAACCCTTCGACGTGGTGGTGCACAATGAGTGCTTCGCCGACACCGACGACGCGGCCTACGTCCGGCGGATCACCGCCGCGCACAAGGCCGGCACTCCGGCTGTGGTCGTCCACTGCGCGATGCATACCTACCGGGCCGCGCAGTTCGACGACTGGCGCGAATTCCTCGGCGTCACGAGCCGGCATCACGAACACCAGAGCCGTTATCCGGTGAAGGTCGTGGCCAAGGATCACCCGGTGATGCGGGGCTTTCCCGAGAAATGGGTCACCCCGATGGACGAACTCTACATCCTCGAAAAGGTTTGGCCCGGCACGAAGGCGCTCGCCACGTCGGTCAGCGAAAAGACCGGCCAGGAACAGCCCGTGGTGTGGGTGAACCAATACCACGGCGTGCGGGTGTTCGGCACGACCTACGGCCATTCGGACGACACCTTCCGTGACCCGGTATTCCTCAACCTGCTCGCCCGCGGCGTCGTGTGGGCGGGCGGGAAGCTCGACTAGCTTTGGTCGGGTCGTCGGGGCCCCGGTGGCAACACTGGCGGCAAAAGTCCGCGCCCGATTCACTTCACGCGTGACAAATCGGGCCGCTGCCGGTGCCAGCGGGTGGCGCGTTGGTAGGCGACCGCGGCTTCCAGCGCCGCGCCTTCGCCGAACAATTTGCCCAGGAAACAGAAGCTGGCCGGGCCACCGGCCGACTTGTCGCCGTTGGGCACGACGACGCAGGGATGTCCCGTCATGTTTCCGTAGAGCAGCGAGTCGCCGGCAAACACCGGCGCGACGATCACGTCGAAATCGCGGAAGAGCACATCCATGGCGGTCATCAGTTCCGTGCGCAGGCGGTTGGCCTGAAGGTATTCCACGGCCGGGATGAACCGCGCGCTGCGGAAGAGGTTGGGCCAGTTGCCGGGACCTTGCTGGACCAGTTCGTCGTCCCGGCCGGTGCGGGTGAGGTCGTCAAAGGCGGCTGCGGCCTCGGCCTCAAGAATCAGCCATAACGGCCCGTCCTGCAGGTCGGGCAGGGCTACCGGCCGGAGGTCCATGCCCAGCGACCGCAGCTTGGCCAAGGCGGCCGCATTGTTCGTCTGGTTCGCCTTCGCCTTGGTGAAATCACGTTCCAGGAATCCGATCCGCAGCCCCTTGGCCGGGCGTTGGTCCGAGAAGGCGAACGGGGCGTCCACCGCCGCGCGGTCGACCCCGTCGGGGCCAACGATCGCCTGCAATACCAGCGCGCAATCCTCGGCGGAACGGGCCAGCGGGCCCAGCTTGTCGAGCGACCAGCACAGCGTCATCGCGCCCGAACGGCTCACGCGACCAAAGGTAGGCCGCAGGCCGGTGACACCGCAGACCGTGGCCGGTGAGACGATGGACCCCAGCGTCTCCGAGCCCAGCGCAAATGGCACCAGACCGGCCGCGACCGCCGCCGCCGAACCCGCGGATGAACCGCTGGAGCCTTGTTCCGGTTGCCATGGATTGCGGGTCAGCCCGCCGAACCACACGTCGCCCATCGCCAGTTCGCCCAAACTCAGCTTGGCCACCAGCACGGCCCCGGCTTCCTCCAGTTTGCGGATGACCGTGGCGTCGGTGACGGCGACCTGGTTGGTGAAGGGCGCCGCTCCCCAAGTTGAGTGCGCCCCGCGGGCGTCGAGCAGATCTTTGGCGCCGTAAGGAATTCCGTGCAACGGCCCGCGCCACTTGCCCGCCTTCAGTTCGCGGTCCGCCGTGCGGGCCGCAGCGACGGCCCGCTCCTCGGTCAGTTCGACGACGCAGTGCAGCGGCGGCCCGAAGCGTCGCAGACGATCAAGGCAGAATAGCGTCAGTTCCTCGGAGGTGAGCTGGCGTGAACGCAGCAAGGCCGACAACTCCGCCACGCTGAGGAAGGCCAATTCCTCGCGCTCCTTGGGCCGTTGAAATCCCGCCGGCGGTGACCACGTGAACTCGCTGCGCCCGACCGGGAACACGAAACCGGGCGGCCGCGGATCAAAGACCAACGCGGGCGGCAGGGAATTCGGCCAGCTTCGCCGGTGCAACGTGGCCAGGCGCTCCAGGCGGCCATTCACGTTGGCCGAAACCGGTTCAAGCTCCGTCGCGGAGAATTCCAGGCCGGCGGTCTGGGCGGCCGCACGCAGCGTCTCCGCTCCCAGCGGTGGCGTAATCTCCGCCCCGAATCCCGTCAGCAGTCCCGCCAGCAAGGCGGGAAGTCGTCGCGGCCAGTTCATGCCGCAAGCATGACCCCGCGCCGGATGTCGGCCAGCGACAATCTGCGCCGACGACGGATGAGGCGGGCCGACGGGTCAGCGGCGCGATTCCCGGACTGGCTTTTCGCACCTGACCCCGCAGCAGCGGGCGTAGGTTTGGAACCAGTAGACTGCCGTTGGGTGCGGTTCGATTGCCGACCAAAGCGGCCCGTAGAACGTGGTCACGGCGCGCGGGAAGGCGAATGGGTCGCCGCAGTATCCCAGGACGGGGCCGACCGAAAGGACGTAAAGGACACCGGCGCAGCCCATTGTCCCCAGGGCGAGCGACACTCCATTACCCAAACGAGCCAGCCAACGGAGTCGGTCCGCTCTCCCGGGTGGCGGGGCGAATGGCCTTTCAGATGGCACGGCTCGGCATCGGCTCGGGTCTGTGGAACTTGAGCGTGGATTCGGTCCAAGATCGCGATCCGCCGGCGCGATGGCGCAAAATCGCTCGTCTTCGGCCGCCGGCTTGAGAACGATGGCGGGGCTCCCATGATCCTGCGTCAGGTCAACTGTATACTTTTGGCCCTCACTTGCTGTCTTGCCCAAGGCGACGGGGCGGCGGTCGAACCGGCTTGGGAAAATGGTCCGGGATTTCGGTCGGCGCGCCTGAACGTGGTCGCCACCGGTCCGGCCGGTTTCACCCGGCTCGCCGCCCCGGCCGCGGGACTGGCGTTCACCAACGAGATTGCCTACGACCGGCTGCTGGTCCGTCGGGTATTGGTCGAAGGCTCGGGGGTGGCGGCGGGGGACTTCGACGGCGACGGGCTCCCGGACCTGTATTTCTGTCACTGCGACGGCGCGAACGCCCTGTTCCGCAACCTCGGCGGTTTCCGTTTCCAGGAAGTGACGGCCACCGCCGGCGTCGCGTGTTTCCAGCAGGGCTCCCGCGGGGCCGCGTTCGCCGACTTCAGTGGGGACGGCCGGCCCGACCTGTTGGTCACGTTCCGGGGCGGGCCCAACGCGTATTTCCTGAACGAGGGCGAGGGCCGCTTCCGCAACGTCACGGCGGTCGCCGGTCTCTCGCTGACCAACTTCGGTTGCACCAGCCTGGCGATCGCGGATGCCAACGGCGACGGCACCCTCGATCCCTACGTGGTCAACACGCTGGTGACCGAGGGCCTCGACGGCGCGATGAACGTGAGCTACCGCACGGTCAACGGCGTGCCGCGCATCACCGGCGCCGCGGCCCGGATTTACCAGGTCGTGGACGGTGTCCTGCTCAAGGTGGGCGCGCCCGACGCCTTTTATTGGAACGCAGGCGGCCAATCGTTCCGGGCAATCTCCTGGCTCGACGGCACGTTTTCCCCGGAAGCCGGTGGAGGCTACCGGCAGGCGCCGCGCGGCCTCGGATTGGCGGCCGCGTTCCGCGACTTCAACGGCGACGGCTTCCCGGACCTTTACGTCTGCAGCGACCTGCATACGCCCGACCGGATCTGGACCGGCGACGGCCGGGGAAAATTCCGTGCCCTGCCGGACTTGGCGATCCGCACCACGAGTCTGGACTCGATGGCAGTGGACTTCGCCGACCTCAATCACGACGGCCAGGACGAGATCTTCGTCGTGGACATGCTCAGCCGGTTCCACCGGCTGCGGCTCACGCAGGAAGGGCAAACCAATCCCCCGGCCAGCCACTCCGGCTACGCCGGCGACCGGCAGCAGGCACGCCGGAACACGCTCCAGCTCAGCCGTGGCGACGGGACCTACGCGGAGATCGCGAACTTCGCCGGCGTGGATGCCAGTGACTGGACTTGGGGCGCCGCGTTTCTCGACGTGGACCTCGACGGCGAGGAGGACCTGCTCACGGTCAACGGCCACGCCTACGACATGCAGGACCTCGACGTGATCAAGCAGGAGCTTGGCCTGAAGGGGCAGTTGCCCGGACAGGCCAGCGGCAAGGCGTTCAAGGCCTACCCGCCGCTCGCCACGCCGAACTTCCTCTTCCGCAACCGCGGCGACCTGACCTTCGAGGAACACGGCGCCGCGTGGGGTTTCCAAGCGACCAACGTGAGCCACGGCATCGCCCTCGCCGACCTCGACGGCGACGGCGACCTCGACGTTACCGTCAGTTGTTTCGGCACGCCGCCGCTGCTGTATCGCAACGATGCCGGCGCGCCCCGGGTTGCCGTGCGCCTCAAGGGCCTCCCGCCCAACACCGCGGGCATCGGCGCCCGGATCACGGTGCGCGGCGGTGCCGTGCCGGTGCAAAGCCAGGAAATCCAGGCCGGCGGCCGTTATCTTTCCTCCGACCAACCGCTGAGGGCCTTTGCCGCCGGCGCGTTGACCAATCGCCTGAGCCTCGAAGTCCGCTGGCGCAGCGGCCGGCGCAGCGTGGTGGCCAACGCGGAACCCAATCGACTCTACGAAATCGACGAGGCCAGCGCGGAAGCGGTTCCGCCCAGCCCGCCGCCGGCGAACCCGCCCCCGTTCTTTGCCGACCTCAGCGACCGGCTCGGACATTCGCACGAGGAGGCGCCCTTCGACGATCTTGAACGCCAACCGCTGTTGCACCGCTTCCTGAGCCGAACCGGACCGGGCGTGGCATGGTTCGACCTCGACGCCGACGGCCGGGAGGAACTGATCATCGGTGGAGGCCGGGGCAGTTCCGTGGCGGTGTTCAAGGCCGACGGGAAGGGTGGCTTCTCCCGCTGGAGCGCCCCTGCCTTCGCGGCAGTGTTGCCCGACGACGCGACAGGGCTCGCCGGCTGGATTCCCGCGCCAGGTCAACGCGCCTTGCTCGCCGGGATTTCGCGCTACGAAACGGAGGCCACCAATACGCCCGCCTTCTGGCAGTTGAATCCGGCCTCCGCACCGCTCGCCGTGGTGCCGCCGGGAACCGACCTCTCCGCCGGTCCACTGGCCGTCGCAGACGTGGATGGCGACGGGGATCTCGACGTGTTCGTGGGTGGCCGTGCGGTGCCCGGCCGTTATCCGGAGCCGACCGCGTCCCGGCTGTTCCGCAACGAAGGCGGCCGCCTCGTCGCCGATGCCGCGAATGACACCGTGCTGAAGTCCGCCGGATCGGTGAACGGCGCGGTCTTCAGCGACCTGGAAGGCGACGGTTTCCCGGACCTGATCCTCGCCACCGAATGGGGCCCGGTGCGGGTCCTTGCCAACACCGGCGGCCGCCTGCGCGACGCCACCGCGGAACTCGGCCTGAATGAGCTGAGCGGCTGGTGGCAGGGCGTGACCACCGGGGACTTCGACGGCGACGGGCGGCTCGATCTGATCGCCGGCAACTGGGGGTTGAACAGCACCTACTACCGGCCCAGCGCCGAACGGCCGCTTCGGTTTTACCACGGGGACTTCGACGACAACGGCACCTGGGACCTCCTCGAATCCGAGCGCGACGAAGTGACCGGCCGGGACGCGCCCCGCCGTGACCTCGGCCTGCTGAGCGGCGGTCTGCCGACCTTGCGCAGTCGCTTCCCGACCTACCGGAAGCTGTCGCTGGCCGACGTGTCCGCCACCCTCGGGGACGCCGCCCCGCGAGCCCGGATCGTGTCCGCCACGACCTTCGCGACCACGCTGTTCCTGCGCCGCGGCAATCGTTTTGAGGCGGTGCCGTTGCCGGCGGAGGCGCAGTTTGCGCCCGCGTTTGCCGTGAATGTCGCCGACCTGGACGGCGACGGGCACGAGGACGTTTTCCTCAGTCAGAATTGCTTCGCCCTCCGTCCGGAGGAACCCCGGCTGGATGCCGGTCGTGGCCTATGGCTGCGGGGCAATGGCCGCGGCGGTTTTACGGCGGTGCCGGGCCAGAACTCGGGAATCCTGATCTACGGCGAACAACGCGGCGCCGCGTTGGCCGACTTCGACGAGGACGGCCGGGTGGATTTGGTGGTCGCGCAGAACGGCGGCGCCACGAAGCTCTATCACAACACCCGCGCACTGCCTGGGCTCCGGGTGCGGCTCCAAGGGCCGCCGGGAAACCCGGCTGCCGCGGGCGCCAGCCTGCGCGTGGACTTCGGTGGCACTTGGGGTCCGCTGCGGGAAATCCACGCAGGTTCCGGCTACGGCTCGCAGGACAGCGCGGTGCACGTTCTCGCCACGCCCCAGCCGGCAAAACAGCTTTGGGTGCGGTGGCCGGACGGCAAGACGACGACCACTGCCGTGCCGACCGGCGCCCAATCGGTCATCGTCGGAAGCGACGGTGCGTTGGTTTCGCGGTGAACGCCGATTTTGGAGGCGACCTGCCGGGGGCAGTGCGCCGTTCGCCAGGACGCGTCCCGCTGCATCGGTCTTCCTCCGGACGGCGTTGCCCGTTAAGACTTCGCCATGACGATCATCACCGACCCGCGCTGCACCGAGTATCGCGCCGCCGGGCACCCGGAAAAACCGATGCGGGTAAGCCGCACGGTGGACCTGCTGAAGACGCAGAAACCGCTGACCCTGTCCTGGGCGGAACCGGGCGTGGCGGCGGACGAGCAATTGCTGCGGGCCCATTCGGCCGGCCACCTGGAACGGCTCACCGTGGCGCAGGCGTTCGACGGCGACACGCCGTTCTTCCCGGGCATCGCGGACCACGCGCGCCGCAGTGTCGGTGGGGCCCTCAAGGCGGTGGAATTGGCCCGGTCCGGCGACCTGCCGTTCTGCCTGCTGCGGCCGCCCGGCCACCACGCGACCCGGCATCACGCGATGGGCTTCTGTTACCTTAGTTCGATGGCCATCGCGGCCCTGGAGGCGAAGGCTGCCGGCGCGAAGCAGGTCGCGGTGCTCGACTTCGACGTGCACCACGGCAACGGCACGGAAGACATCCTCGCCGGTGTCGCGGGCATCGCCTTCGCCTCGGTGCACCAGCATCCGTGTTATCCCGGGACCGGCGCGGCGGATGTCGCGGGCAACTGCTTCAATTACCCACTGGCCGGCGGGACGCCGCGCGAGCAGTGGCGCGCCACGCTGTCCCGGGCCATCGACCGCCTGAAGGCCACGAAGCCGGACATCCTCGGCGTGTCGGCGGGATTCGACGCCTACGTGGATGATCCGCTCGCGCAAGGCACGTTGGAGAAAGAGGACTTTCACTGGTTGGGACAGCAGCTGCGTGCGGTGGGCGTGCCGGTGTTCAGCATCCTGGAGGGCGGCTACTCGCTCGACCTGCCGGAACTGGTTTTGCACTACCTGCTGGGGCTTGATGGGAAGTGAGCGATCGGCCGAAATCTCGCGGAGAGGCCCAGTAATCGTGAAACCAAAGCCGCGCCGTGGAACCGCAGTCCAAAGCCGGCCGAGCCACCGATGAATCCACCGGGTTCCACTGAACTGGCCCAGCGCCTTGCTGCGGAGATCGCCACGGCGGGGGGCGCGATCCCGTTCGCACGGTTCATGGAACGGGCGCTCTACGAGCCGGGGCTGGGTTACTACGAGCGTGACCGGCGCGTGGTGGGCAAGCGCGGGGATTTTTACACGAGCGTCAGTGTCGGCCCCCTGTTCGGCGAACTGCTGGCGTTCCAGTTCGCGGAATGGCTGGCGGCCCTGACCGGATGGGCTGAACCGGCGCAGCGGTTCCAAATGGTCGAAGCCGGGGCGCATGATGGGCGGTTGGCGCGGGACATCCTAAGCTTCCTCGCTCAATGGCAGCCCGAATTGGCGTCCCGGTTGGACTACTGGATCGTCGAACCCTCCCCGGCGCGCCAAGCATGGCAGCGGGAAACCCTGGCGGCATTCGGCGATCAGGTCCGCTGGTTTGGTGCCATGGACGACTTGCCGCTTGTTTGCGGTGTGATCCTGAGCAACGAGCTGCTGGATGCCTTTCCGGTCCACCGGCTCGGCTGGGACGCGGGGCGGCAAACGTGGTTCGAGTGGGGCGTGGGGGTGGAGGAAAATGCGTTCCGCTGGCGCCGCCTTGAGGAAGTCACGGTTCGCCCCCCGGAATTGCCCGCCGAATTGCTGGCGGTGCTGCCCGACGGATTCACCACCGAGGTGTGCCCGGCGGCGGGAGCCTGGTGGCGGCGTGCGGCGGAGCGACTGGCGGCCGGCCGGCTATTCACTGCCGACTACGGGCTGGAGGCGCCGGAGTTTTTCCTGCCGCAGCGGGCCAACGGCACACTGCGCGCCTACGCCCGGCACCGTTTCGCAGAGGACGTGCTGGCCGAACCCGGAACGCAGGACCTGACCGCCCACGTCAATTTCTCCGCCCTCCAGGCCGTCGGCGAGGATACTGGGCTGACCACGGAATCGTTCGCCCGCCAACGCCGCTTCCTCACGGACATCTTGGCCGCCACGCAGCGGCCCGGTGCGCGCTTCCCCGCGTGGGATTCGGCCCGAGTCCGGCAATTCCAGACCCTCACGCACCCGGAGCACCTCGGCCGAGCGTTTTCCGTTTTGAGCCAACGCCGCTCCTGATTGGCCAGCCCGGATGGTGTCCGGAAGCAGAATTCGCTGGCGTGCGGAAACTCGTTCGCCGACAACGCTGACGCCTCCACGTCTGCCGCCTCACTCCAGCGCCGGCGATGGCTTGGACGGAATTCACTTCGGAAATGAAACGACAACCCTGGCGTTCCTTGCCTCTCGGCTTGGCCTGCGCGGTGTTCGGCACGAGCCTGCGCGCTGCCGACGGGTGGCTGGATATCGATGAGCTCAGCGAAGTCCGGGTGGTGTCCGCGACCCGGACCGAAGAGTTGGCGTTCACGACCCCGGCGGCCGTGCATGTCATCACGCAGGACGATATTCGCCGGTCCGGCGCGCTGCACCTGGCGGACGCCCTGCGCCTCGCGCCCGGGGTGGAGGTGGGCGGCGTGAACAGCCGCACTTGGGCCGTCACCGTGCGCGGCTTCAACGGCGCCTCGGCGACCAAGGTGCTGCCCCTGATCGACGGCCGCTCGCTGTATTCCATGCGATTCTCGGGGACGATCTGGGACATCCGCGAGCTGATGCTCGAAGACATCGAACGGATCGAGGTCATCGGGGGACCGGGCGGAACGATGTGGGGCGCCAATGCGGTCAACGGAGTCATCAACGTCATCACCAAGGATGCGCGGGACACCGTCGGCACACTGGTGACCGCCGGCGGCGGGACGTTCGAGCGGGCGTTCGGGTCGGTTCGGTATGGGGCCAAGGTCGGTGAGCACACTTGGCTCAGGATCTTCGGCTCCGCCAGCCAGCGGGGCGATTCCGAACCGGTGAACCTCCCGAACCCCAACGACGCCTGGTATCAGACCCGCACGGGCTTCCGGCTGGACTCCGAGGCGGAAGCTGGCCGGCACCTGAAGCTGACCGGCGACTTCTTTTTCTCGGAGGCGGACCAGTTCGTGGTCGGCCCGGATCGCGCCCGGTCGCTGGGCGGACACTTTCTGGCCCGCCAGGAGATTCCGCTCGGTGATGAGTCGTCGCTGGCAGCCCAATTTTTCTATGACGGCATCCGCCGGGACTCGGGCGGGGCGCTGACCGATGCCGACGTGTTTGACGGGGAAGTGCAGCACCACTTCCACATGGGTGAACGGAACCAGTTCACCCTTGGGGCAAATTATCGGCTGAGCCGGCTGGTGGACGAGGCGTTCCAGCCTGGGGTGACGGTGGCCTACGACCCCGGGGAGCGGGCCCTGTCCCAGGCCGGGCTTTTTGTGCAGAACCAGTTTGCCGTGGTCCCGGAGCGGCTGGCCAGCACCGTTGGGATCAAGGGTGAATACAACGACTTCACGGGCTGGGAACCCTTGCCGAGCTTCCGCCTCGCGTGGACGCCGACCGAACGGCAGACCATCTGGGCGGCGACCTCACGGGCCATCCGGATTCCCTCGCGCAGCGACTACGACAGCACCCAGACGGCCAGCATTCCCGGGGCCGTTCTCCGTTCGTTGCCCAACCGTTCGTTGGAGCCCGAGTCCGTGGTGGCCGCGGAGCTCGGGTATCGGTTCAAGCCCCACGTCGCCCTGTCTTTTGACGTCACCGGGTTCGTCCACTGGTATGATGATCTCCATACCACGCAGACCCTCACGGCCACGCCCGCCGCGACGACCTCCCAGCGGCAAGAGGATGGCTTCGGCGAAGCCTATGGCGTGGAGCTGGCGACCGTGTGGCAGCCTGCGGAATGGTGGCATCTCCAGCTCGCCTACACGGCCCTCGACCTGCAATTGCACCGCCGGGTTGGCAGCAACGACGCCGGCTTCGAATCGGCGGAGGGGTCGAGCCCGCAACACCAGGTGTCGCTGCGTTCGTCTTGGAATCTGGGCCGGCGCTGGGAACTCGACGCGTGGCTCCGCCATGTCGCGGCGTTGAAGGCGTCGGCCCGCGCGGTGGACGCCTATGAGTCGTTGGACCTGCGGTTGGCATGGCGCCCCGACGAGCATTGGGAACTGGCATTGGTGGGCCAGAACCTGCTGGAAGAGGCGCACGAGGAATTTGTCTTCCTCCGTTCCCGCTGGGCCATGCCCCGCGGTGGCTACGCACGGATCACCGTGAGGTTCTGAATGACGCCCTCCTCGTTCATGGCCCGATCCGGCGTGGCAGGGCGGCCCGGCGTGTCCCGGCGCCAGTTTGGCGGGCTTGTCCTGCTGTCCCTGGTCGGGGCAACCCGCGGGTTCGCGGCGGAGCCGCGGCCGACGCTTTCACGCAGCGACGCGGTCGCCTTTCTCCTGCTGAACTGCGCCTACTACGGGGTCTGGCCCGACGACGTGTCCCCCACCCGGTTCCGGCGCCTGAAGCTGGGCATCCTGGGGAAGGATACGCTGGGAAAGTCCTTGCGGAACGCGGTCAACGAGGCCCGGGAAGGTTGGTTCAAGGAAGGCGTCGTGGACATCACGGTTGCCGGCCTAAGCCGGGACCTGCTGGATTGCCACGTGATCCTGGTCACGGCGTTGCCGGAGGGGGGGATGACCGCCCTCCGGGAAGCGTTTGCCAACCGCCCGGTGCTGCTGGTCAGCGAATTGCCGAACTTTGCCCGGGACGGCGGCACCATCGGCATCCGGATCGACCAGGAACGCCTGAAGTGGGAGATCAATCTGGACCAACTGGAAGGCGCCAAGGTCGAGCTTAACGCCAAGTTCCGGCAACGGTCCGTCGGGTTTATTCGCCATGGTCGCCCGGAACCCAACCCACGCTGACGCGGTGCGCGGGTCGGCCTTCGGGAACCGGCCCTCCATCCGCCGCAAGGTCGCCCGCCTGGTGCTGGTGCTGGTGCTAATCAGCACCGGCCTGAGCGCCGGCGGCATGTTCCTGCTCCAGCGGGCCGCGTTCGGCAGCCGCGCGGAGCGGGAGCTTAACACCATGGCGAGCATGATCGGCACGGGCATCAACGCCGCGGTCAGCTTCGGGGAAGTCCAGGAGGCCGAGCAGACCTTGGAAGCGGTGCGGCGCGATTCGAGCCTCTCCGAGGTGCATGTGTTCACCCTTGGCGAACGCCGCCACTTCGCCAGCGCCCCGCCGGCGGTCAGCCCGGCGCCGGACCTGCTGGACCGGGGGATGGGCTTCCACCCGGACGGCGGCGGCCTGTGGCTGGTTCGGGAGCTCCGGGATGAACAGAACCGGAGCTTCGCATTGGTGGCCCTCCGCTCCCCCCTGACCGAGCTGCGGCGGGAGGAACGGCGGGGCATTGCCGTGCTGGCCGGCACGACCGTCCTGGTGCTCCTGATCGCCGGTTGGCTGGCCCAGGGCCTGAACCGCAGCCTCACGAAGCCCATCCTCGCCTTGGCGGGCGCGGTCCAGGAAATCGAGACGCGCCGAGACCACAGCCTGCGGGCGCCCCATGTTGCAGATGACGAACTGGGTGACCTCGCGGACCACATCAACCGCATGCTGGAGGGATTGGAAGCCCAAGCCCGCCAACTGGTGGAACGGGAGGCCATGATCCGGGGCATCGGCGACAATTTGGCAGATGGCTTCATCTACGAGGCAGTCCGCGACCGGAGTGGTCGGTTCTACTACCGCTACGTCAGCGCGAACGTCGCGCGGATCTGCGGGCTGACGCCGGAGACCATCCTGGCCGATCCCGCCACGCTCCGGAACCTGATCCACCCCGAGGACCGGTTCCGCGTGGCGGATGCGAAGGAGGCGTCGTTCCGCCTCGGGGATGTCCTGCGGACTGAGCAGCGGATTGTGCGGCCCGACGGGGAGACCCGCTGGCTGCAGGTGAACTCGCGCCCCCGGCAGTTCGCCGACGACGAGGTCGCCTGGTCCGGCGTGGCGCTGGACATCACCGAGAGCCGGGCGGCGCGAGCGGCACTCGAACGCAGCGAGGCGCGGCTGCAGACGTTGTTCCGCACGATCCCCGTCCCGATCACCGTCATCGACCGGCAGCGCCGCTTCCGGTTTGCGAATCCGAGGCTCTGCGAACTGTTCGGTTATTCGACCGAGGAATTACTCGGCGCCTCGACGGAGCCTGCCTACGTCGACCACGCCGAGTTTGAGCGGGTTGGACGGGAAATCGAAACAAAGCTCACCCCCGGCGGCACCGTGACCTTGGAAACCCGCCTGCGGCGCCGGGATGGCAGCATGATCGAGGCCTTGGTGGTCTGTTCGCTCCTCGAAACCGCCAACCCCGACGAACGCCTGGTCGCTTCCGTCCTCGACCTCAGTGAAATACGGCGGGCAGAGGAGCAGCTCCGGCAAAGCGAGGCTGCCCACCGGGCCATCTTCGAGGAAAGCCCGATTCCGATGGCGTTGTCGCGGCTCTCGGGCGAATTCACCGACGTCAACAGACCCTTCTGCGAATTCAAGGGAGTCCCGCGGGAACGGCTGGTCGGCCGGAATCCGGCGGAAGCCGGGGTGTTTGACGCCAAGGATGTTCGGCACCTCGGTGATGCCTTCCGCGGCGCAGGCGGGCGGTTGGATCAGTTTCCCTACAGCCGAAACCAAGACGGGCGAGAACAGCACTTCCTGGTCTACGCCCGGACACTGTCAATTGCCGGCGAGCCCCGGGTCCTGACCGCCTTCTTCGACATCACCGAACGCCGTCAGGCCGAGGAAGAAGTCCGGCGGCTCAACGAGGAACTGGAGCGCCGGGTCGCGGAGCGCACGGAACAGCTTGCCGCCGCCAACAAGGAACTCGAGGCGTTCTGTTATTCCGTCTCCCACGACCTGCGCCAGCCCTTGCGGGCGGTCGATGGGTTTGGCAATGCGCTGGCCAAGGACTGCGCGGGCGTCCTGGACGAGAACGGACGATTCTACCTGACCCGGATTCGATCTGCCACGCAGCGCATGGGCCAGCTGATCGACGACCTGCTGGCCCTGTCGAGAACCTCGCGGGTCGCCATGCGCAAGGTCCCGGTCGATCTCTCTGCCATCGCCCAGAAGGTCGTGAACTCCCTCCGGGACGGGCAGCCAGGGCGGCGAGCGACGGTCGAGATTCAGCCGGACTTGCACGCGTGGGGCGATCCGGGCCTGCTGACGGTGGCGTTGGAGAACCTCCTCGGAAACGCCTGGAAATTCACCGGCCAGACGGCGGAGGCCCGGATCACGTTTCGCTCAGCGACTGCCGGTGACCTCCGGGTGTTCCAGGTGAGGGACAATGGGGCCGGGTTTGACATGGCCTATGCCGGCAAACTTTTCGGCGTGTTTCAGCGACTGCACGACAGCCGTGAGTTCCCGGGCACCGGCATCGGCCTGGCCACCGTGCACCGGGTCATCACCCGCCACGGCGGCCGGGTATGGGCGGAGGGCAGCGTGGGCGTGGGCGCCACATTTTGCTTCACACTGCCGGATTCGCCGGCAGCGTCGGCAGCCAGACCGGAATCGAGCTGAAGCATGAATCGCCTGCACGCCATACTGCTGGTGGAGGACAATCCCGACGACGAGGCGTTGACCGTTCTCGCCCTGCGCCGGAGCAACGTGGCCAATGAGATCGTGGTGGCCCGAAACGGGGCCGAGGCCTTGGACCGGCTGCTGGGCCCCGGCGCCGAGTCCGAACCGCTGCCGGCCATGATCCTGCTCGACCTCAAGCTGCCCAAGATTGACGGACTCGAGGTCCTGCGGCGGGTCCGGGAGCACGAACGGACGCGGTTGATTCCGGTCATCATCCTCACCACCTCGAGCGAGGACAGGGACATCGTCCAAAGTTACCGGCTCGGCGCCAACAGCTATGTGCGGAAGCCGGTCGACTTTGACCAGTTTGTGGAAGCCGTCCGGCAGCTCGGTCTCTACTGGCTGGTCATCAACCAGCGGCCGCCCGACACCCGGCCTGCCGCCTAGCCGGCTGCGCACCATGAACGAATCCCTCAAGCTGCTGCTCATCGAGGACTCCGAGGACGACGCCTTCCTGCTGCTGCGGGACCTACGGGCTGCGGGCTTCGACGTGCAGTGCCGGCGGGTTCAGACTGAGGCGGAGATGGCCGCTGCCTTGGAAGGGGAGTCTTGGGACGCGATCATCTCCGATTTCAACCTGCCGAGCTTCAACGGCTCCGCGGCCCTGGCCTTGGCGCGGGCACGGGGGCAGGACATACCTTTCCTCATCGTCTCCGGCTCCCTCGGGGAAGAACTGGCGGTCGAGGTGATGCGGGCCGGCGCCCACGACTACCTGATGAAGGACAACCTCCGGCGCCTGCCGGAGGCGTTGCGGCGTGAACTGCGCGAGGCGCGCGGCCGGCGCGAACGGCGGTGCCTGGAGGAGCAGTTGCGGCAACGCCAGAAGCTGGAGGCCATCGGTGCCCTGGCCGGCGGGATTGCCCATGACTTCAACAACATCCTCACCGGCATCCTCGGTTACCTGCATCTGGTGCGGCAGTCCGTGGCGGACCGACCCGACGTCCGCGCGGACCTCGACGAGATCGAATTCGCGTCGGTCCGGGCGAAGGACTTGGTCCGTCAAATCCTTGGGTTCAGCCGTCGCGAGTCCGCGGCGATCGCGCCGTTGTGCCTGATTTCCGTGACCCGGGAAGTGTTGCGCCTGCTTCGGGCGAGCCTGCCCAGCACCATCCGCCTGGACGTCAGCGTCCCCGCCTCGCTCCCGCCGATCCTGGGTTCCACGACGGGCATTCATCAGGTGCTGATGAACCTCTGCACCAATGCCGCCCAGGCCATCAATGGCGGGCACGGCACGATTCGGGTCACCCTCGGCGAACACTCGGTGGCGGATCCCGGCCAGGCCGGTTTTCCCGAACTGCAGCCCGGGAAAGCGGTGGTCCTCGAAGTGGGCGACACCGGTTGCGGGATGGATGAAGCCACGCAGCGCCGCATCTTTGAGCCGTTCTTCACCACCAAGTCGCTCGACGGCGGCACGGGTTTGGGCCTGGCCACGGTAATTGCCATCGTCCGCCAACATCAGGGCGCCGTCCGGGTTCAGTCCACCCCCGGGCAGGGTTCGTTGTTTCGGGTCTTCTTTCCCGCCGCCACCGGGGGCTGGGAACAGTCCACTGGTGATGCTCGCCATCCCCTGGGCCGGGGGCAGACGGTGCTGTTGGTGGATGATGAGGAATCGCTCGCCCATGCCATGGCGCGGGCGTTGACGCAGCTCAACTACCGGCCGGTGGTGCTGGGCTCCAGCCGCCAGGCGGCGCTGGAGGTGCTGCGCCACCGCGACAACTACCAACTCCTGATCTGCGACCTGACGATGCCCGAAATGAACGGGCTGGAACTGATCCGCGAAGCGCGGCGGACCTGTCCGGGACTGCCGACGATCCTGACGAGCGGGTCCATCGAGCGCCTGGACAGCGATGACGTGCGCCAGTTGGGGCTGAACGGAATACTGCCCAAACCCTACTCGTTCGGAGACTTGGCCCGGATAGTTGCCGGTGCCCTTGGGCACGCCGTTGGCGCCGAGGCCGCCTAGCGCAGCTTCTTGACGAGCACCTTCGAGTTGCGGCCGCTGGCGTCGTAACGCTCGCGGCGGCCCGGCGGCAGGTCGTCCGGAGTGCCCTCGCTGAAGCCGCCCTTGGCCTGGAACCAGGCGAAGGCCTGCGTGGAAAGCGTCACGATCTCGGCGAGGTTCAGCTCCCGGGCCTTGGCCTCGACGAATTGCACCAGCTTGCGGCCGATGCCCTGGTTTTCGTGGGCGGGACTGACGTAGAGGAAGGCCAGCTCACCCTTGTTCTGCTCGGGATAGACGTGCAGCGCGACGCAGGCGACCGGGTTGCGGTCGATCTCGAACAGGTAGTAGTCACCGATGCGCTTCTCGATCTCGTTGCGGGTGCGCTTCACCAGCTCGGAGGCGGCCACGGAATTCTTGGTGAGCTGGAGCACATGGCGGATGTCCTTCTTCATCGCGCGCCGGATCTGCTGGTATTCGTTGGCGTAGATGAGCGTGCCGATGCCCTCGTTGGAGAACACCTCCGCGAGCAGGCCCTCGTCCACCGTGCCGTTCAGGATGTGGACGCGGGGCACGCCTGCCTCGCAGGCCGCGACGGCGCAACGGGCCTTGGATAGCAGTTCGGGAGCGAGCTCCTCGGGGCGCTGGGTGAGGAGCTGCTTGAGTTCGACCACCAGCAATTGCCGCAGGAGCGTGCCCTGGCGCTTGAGGCCGTCGGTGGCCGTCAGGTAGATCAGTTTGGAGGCCTTGAGCTGCTCGGCGAGCGCCTGGGCGATGGCGTCCGAGTTCACGCGGAAGGTCTTGCCGTCGCCGTCGAAACCCAGCGGTGGCACCACCGGGACGATGCCCTGCGCGATCAGGTTCTGGAGAAACTCCACGTCCACGCGCTCGACCTTGCCGGTGAAGAGGTGGTCCACGCCGCCCACGATGCCGAGCGGGTGCGCGATCACGGCGTTGGTCGAGACGGCGCGAAGGTCGTTGGTGGCGAGTCCCTCGAGGATCTCGTGGGTGAGCCGGTTGGCGGCCGTAAGGGCGAGCTGGAGCGTCGTGGCGTCGGTGATGCCCGCGCCGTCGAGGTTCGTGGCGGTCTCACCGCGTTCGTTGGCGAGGGCGGCGATCTGCGCGGAGGCCCCGTGCACCAGGACGATGCGGATGTTCAGCGAACGCAGCACCGCGAGGTCGAGCAGCAGGTTGGGGAAGTTGTCGTCGGTCACGACCGCGCCATCGAGGGCGACCACGAAGGTCTTTTCCCGGAAGCGCGGAATGTAGCGGAGGATGCCGCGAAGATCGGTTGGTTTCACTGAAAGACTAGGACTCCGCGCGGAGTGGTAGGGCAGGGCGCGGCGGATTCAACGCGGAAAACCGGAATCCTTGGCCAGGGCGACAGCCACTGCCCATTTTCGGGTGTCGCCCGGCGGTGTTCCCCGCGTAGCCTCCGACCGCTTTTGCGAACATGAGTCTCACCGCTTTCTCGTTTCCCACCCGCACCCTGTTTGGCGCCGGCTCGCTCCGGGAGCTACCCGCCCACCTCGCCAAGCTGGGCATTACCCGCCCGCTCGTGGTCACCGACGGCGGGTTCGCCAAGACCGACGCATTCCGCCTGCTCTCGGCCGTGCTCGGTGAAGCCGCCCAAGGCCAATCGTGGTTCCTCTATGCGGGCGTCCACCCGAACCCCATCGAAGCCGACGTGAGCGAACCCGCGGCCCTCATCCGCCACCATGGCTGCGACGGTGTCATCGCCATCGGCGGCGGCAGCCCGCTGGACGCCGGCAAGGCGGCCCGCCTGCTCGCCAAGCATCCCGGTTTCCCGCTGGCCAAGTTCTACGAACAACCCGCCGACTGGGCCGGCCTACTGCCCTTCATCGCCATTCCCACCACGGCCGGCACGGGCAGCGAAGTCGGTCGCAGCTCGGTGATCACCCTCGACGGGACCAAACGGAAGGCCGTGCTGTTCCACCCGGAGCTGCTGGCCAAGCTCGTTATCCTTGACCCGGAACTGACGGTGGGCTTGCCCGCCAAGCTGACCGCGGCAACGGGGGCCGACGCGCTCACGCACTGCATCGAGAGCTACACCTGCCCGCAATTCCACCCGTTGTGCGACGGTATCGCCCTCGAGGGCATCCACCTGATCGTGGATGCGCTGCCCCGGGCGGTCCGCGACGGCAAGGATCTCGACGCGCGCGGCCGGATGCTCGTCGCGGCGGCGATGGGCGCGATCGCGTTCCAGAAGGACCTCGGGGTGGTCCATTCGCTCGCCCACCCGCTGTCGACGTTGTGCGGCATGCACCACGGGCTGGCGAATGCCCTCTGCCTCGTGGCGGGCATGAAGTTCTGCGCCGCGCGGAAACCCGGCCTGTATCGTCGCGTGGGCATCGCCTGCGGATTGGCGGTTCAGTCGGTCAGCGACGCGGAGGCCGATGCGCAAACCATCGCGTTCGTGACCCGGTTCCTGGCCGATCTCGGGCTGAACACCCGCCTGTCGGACCACGGCGCGAAGCCGGAGTTGCTCGACGCGCTGGTTGCCCAGGCCGTCGACGATCCCTGCCACAAGACCAATGCGGTCCCGGTGACGGCCGCCGACTTCCGCGCGCTTTATCTGGAGTGCCTGTAGGCGCCACGGAACGCCAATGAGGGCGCGAATTTCGTGGCAAAACCTAGCGGCGGGCCGAAATGCCCGCTGGTAAACAGTGCCCCCCTGAGTTCTTGCAGGATTCGGGTGAACCTAGGCTCGGCGGCCTTGCTGCCGCTCAGGGACGACGGTTGGCGCGCCGTTTCACGCCGTCCTCCAGGGCGGCGAGTTCTTGGCCGGCGACGGTCCGGTAATCGTAGCGCTCGACGAACGCCCGGCCGCGGACTGCCTGCTCCCGCGCGTCGGCCCGATGCTCGAGCCAATGGATGACGCGGGTCGCCGCCGCTGCGGTGTCCGCCTGCGGCACGACATCCAGTTGTCCCGGGAACACCTGGTCGAAAACCGGCAGTTGCATCGCCACCACCGGCAGGCCGAAGGCAAGATACTCGGTGACGGCCAGGCCCCAGCCCTCCTCCCGCGACAGGCTCAGACCCACGCGGCACCGGGGCAGCAGGGTGTCCTTCTCGGCGTCGGGAATCCCACCGGTAAATTGCACGGCACCTGTCTCCGGGCCCAGGCCGAGGGCGACGAAGCGGCGCTGCAATTCCGCCCGATGGGCGCCTTCGCCAATGACCAGCAGTCGCGCCCGGGGATGCCGCTGCCGGACTGCCTGCCACAATGCCGGCGCGTCGAACACGCCCTTGTGCTCGTGCACCCGGCCGAGCAGGACGGCGTCAAACTCCTTCTGGGCATCCGGCGAGAAGGGCAATCGCTGTAGGTCGAGCCCGTAGCCGATGGTCACGGGTTCGCGCGGCACGAGGCCGAGGCGCCGCTGCAGTTCGAGGAAATCCGCCGTGATGGGCGGCGTGCTGGTGATCAGCACGTCGGCATGCCGGTGAAGCAGGCGGGTGCTCCAGCGCTCGGTTGTGACATAGAGGCGGTCGAAGAATCCATTGTGCTTACGCTGGAGGCCAACGACATGGTGGACTTTAACGCACAATGCAGCGTGAAGACGCCGACTGACAATCCATGCGGCATAAACCTCGAAAAACGCCTGAGCGCAGGCATAAACGACATCGTATCGTTCCGGAAGGCGCGTAAAATGGCTGGTGACCATACGCCATGAGTAGGCGGGAAAATTCCGCCACGTCTGCGCAAGCTTGCCCGTGGAATCGAAAAGGTTGTCGCTGCTGATCAGTCGGGAGCGCGGGAACAGTTTCCGGAAACTGGGGAACGCCGCCTGGCCCAGCAAAAAATCTACCGTGTGGCCCTTGTTGATCCAGTCCACCGATATCTCTGCAAAGTGCCGTTGCACTCCGGAAACGGAGTGCGCGTCGTTGACGGAGTTGTATACGATGAGAATTCGCACGGGCGCGAGACGTTCGCCGGCCGCCGTGGCTAGCCGCAAGCGGCTTCTGGCTCGCGTTCGCGACCAACCCGGACCGACAGCACGTTGCCGGACTTTTCGGGCCGTGGCATCCCGCTTGGAATCGGCGGCCGCCTGCGCCAGCCTTTCGCCGATGAACGTCCCGACAGTCTCCACGGAACCGCGCCGGCTTAATGTCGGCTGCGGGGTGGATATTCGTGCCGGCTGGGTCAATCTCGATGTGGTGGACTTTGGCGGCAACGCCATCACCGACCTGAACAAGTATCCGTGGCCGTTTCCGGATTCGCACTTCGACGAGGTGTATGCCAGCCACATCTTGGAGCATCTGCCCAACTTCAACGCGGTGGTCACCGAGATCTGGCGCATCTCCAAACCCGGCGCGCTGTTCACTGTGAAGGTGCCGTTTTTCCTCAGCACGAAATACTACTCGGAACCGGATCATCGGACTCCGTTCGGCATCCGATCGTTCGACAACTACGAAGATTTCAGCGGGAGAACGCTCAGGTTCTATGAACGCTGGAAACTACGACAGACGACAAACTATGGCAGTCCCGCCAAGTTCGTTGTCGAATCCAAGCGGTATCACTTTTCCAACTTTGCGGTTCTCCGGTGGCTCAATCTGTTCATCAACATTGAGCCGGTTGTGTATGAGCGATTCTTCGCAACGTGGCTGACGCCGGAAGAAGTCCATTTCCGATTGAGGATCAAGAAATGAAAAAGCCGCGGGGCATTTCTACCCCACGGCTGAGAATCACCGACCGGATGGCCTAAGGGGTGACCAATTCGACAATTCTGTAAATCCTCTGGCCTGCGTCTTGTGTCCGGTCAAAGACTGAAGCTGCCGCGCCGGTTCCGACCACCGGGCTTCCCAAGTTGTTCCACGTATCTGTGGAATTGTTTTTCCACTGCACTTGGTAAATCCGGCTAGCCACAGAAGTCCAAGAAACTTCAACCGCATGGTTCGCTCGGGCGACGAGCGGGAGATTTTCGGCAAACGCGTCCAATTCCAAGATTCTCGGCCCATTGAGCGCAGGTGCGGCGGTCGCGATGAACTCAGCGCGGAACTCCTGGGCGGTGACCGGATCGACGTTCGCCTCGGTCAATAGAACGTCCGAGAATTTCAGGAAGTTGTAGGGGTGAGTTGCGGAGTAGCTGTAGATCAGGCGGTCAAAAAGCCCCGAACTGACGCTCTTGGCGTAAAGATTGAACTCGGCAAATTCTCGTTGGTTTGCATATGCCGGACCATCGCCTGCCGCATAAAGCCGGAAAGACTTTACGGTAACCGGCGCCGCGGTTCTCCATTCAACGAAATGAGCAAATCCCCGAGGCTTCCCATCCGCAAATACCACACTGCCCGGCTCCAGGAGGAATCCGGGCGAGTTGAGGCCGAAGATGTTCGCGGGATTGTAGAGCCGTCCGTCGAAATACTGATCCATTTCGCTTGCGGCGGTTACCACAGTTCCGCGGGACGAGTCCCAAAGGTCAGTTTTTGATCCGATGTGGGGCTCTTCGACCTTCTCGCCAAACCCATCGATCTCGAGCACCCGAGGTCCACTGAATGAACCCAACCCTCGGTCGACAAACTCAGCACGGAATTCCTGGGCCACGACGTCCGGGACAGTTTGATTGACCACGACGTAGTTGGCGGCGTCTGCAAACGTGTAAGGGTGGGTGACCTGAGTGTCGGTCAATACTGTGTTGAAATTGGTCGAGCCCGCCGTTTTTGCCAGAATCACGACCCGCTCGAATTCGCGCTGATTGTTAAACACGGGACCGTCGCCGGCAGCGTATACCTTGAAGCTTGAGAGCTTTACCGGGGTGGCCGTCTTCCACTCGACGAAGTGAACGAACCCGGCGGGCCTCCCATCGGTGAAAGTAAAAGAGCCGATCTCTGCCCCGAACCCCGCTGGAGTTCCGCCCAGCAGCGCTTCTGGTTTGAAAGGATTGCCACTGAAATGTGTGGCGGGCGTGCTTGACCGGGTAACAACGGTCCCTGAACTGACGTCCCAAATGTCCGTGCTCACCCCATACTGGGCGACAGCCACAACTGGAACAACCAGGCCCAAGGTCGCTGCGAGAAGCTTGAATGTGTTTGGTTTCATGGATTTCGGGCGCAGGAAACTGCGAACCGTTTTCAAGTGTCAATGATTTATTCCGGCAACGCCGCGAACTCAGCAACCACCAGGCTGTTGCCGTAGGGATAGACCGACTTGTAGGGGTGATTCATCGCGTCCTCGAGGGAGCATTCCAGCCAGCGGCGCTTCCCAACCCTCTTAAGGTAACCAGCCGACTTCGCGCCCAACTGGCCTCCCGACAATAGCCGATCCAAATCCGGGTTGTAGCCGGTCGGAAAGGTGATGACCAAGCGGCCGGTGGGATTCAGCAGTTTCCGGCAGTGGGTGATGGCTTCCATGATTTTGTCGCCAGAAGAGTTGGGAGCGTCGTCGTCGAAACCGATGTGTTCGAAGGTGGAAATGGAGACGATGAGGTCAAACTTCCGGGTGGGATTAAATTCCAGGATGTCCGAATTGGTGACGCCGGGTGAGGTCTCGAACTTGTCCACGACGCAGTGGCGGACTGGGGAGTAGTGTGAAAGCACATTGCCGACCTCCAAGACCGTTTCCGGCGGCCGATTTGCGACCGCGGCTTGAATGATGGGGATCTCGACCATCCGCTCCCCAATCCACGTCATGTTGTATTGCGCATACAGACACGAAAACTCCTTACCGTTGAATCGAAAGCTCTCGGGCCGCAGCGTTGGAATGATCATCGGTGCAAGAGCCATACGCAGCGGCTTGAAGAGGACTTCCAAAGCGCCGAACCGTTTCACGAACCAAATCGCACGCCCAGCTGTGGAGTTGTATAGGTGGCTACTCACTTTCCGGCACAGTGGTTTACCGTGAAACAAGGCGGCAAGTCAGATTCCGCCGGGTGCGTGCTGTGCGTTACGGCCGCGAACTCTTGTTACTCGTCGCCAGCCAAAGTTTTGGCCACCGCCGCGCCCGAAAAACAAAACCCCGCGGGCTTGGCCCGCGGGGTTTTCGCTTGGTTCACCGACCTGCTCAGCGCGTGTTCGCGCCCATCGACAGCAGGAACATGATGTTGTTCGGGGTCTTCTTGAGCTTCCCGAGCAGCAGTTCCATGCCCTCGACTGGCGGCACGCCGACGAGCGCGCGGCGCAGCACGGAGATGCGCGGATACTCGTCGGGGTGGTAGAGCAGCTCCTCCTTGCGGGTGCCGGAGCGCTCGATGTTGATCGAGGGGAAGATACGGCGGTCCACCAGCGCGCGGTCGAGGTGGATTTCCATGTTACCGGTGCCCTTGAACTCCTCGAAGATGACTTCGTCCATGCGGCTGCCAGTGTCCACCAGCGCGGTGGCCATGATCGTGAGCGAGCCGCCTTCCTCGATGTTGCGGGCTGCGCCGAAGAAGCGCTTGGGCTTGTGCAGCGCGTTGGCGTCCACGCCGCCGGACAGGATCTTGCCGGAGTGCGGCTGGACCGTGTTGTAGGCGCGGGCGAGGCGGGTGATCGAGTCGAGCAGGATGACGACGTCCTTCTTGTGCTCAACCATGCGCCGGGCCTTTTCGATGACCATCTCGGCCACCTGGACGTGCCGTTCGGGCGGTTCGTCGAAGGTGGAGCTGACCACCTCGGCGCCCTTGCAGGAGCGCTCCATGTCGGTGACTTCCTCGGGCCGCTCGTCGATCAGCAGGATGATGAGGTGGCTGCCGGGGCTGTTCTTGAGGATCGCGTTGGCGAGCTTCTGCATCAGCACCGTCTTGCCGGTGCGGGGCGGGGCGACGATGAGGCCGCGGGTGCCCTTGCCGATGGGGCAGACGATGTCCACGACGCGGGTGCTGAGCTCGTCCGCGGTGGTTTCGAGGATGAACCGGCGGTTCGGGAACAGCGGCGTGAGGTTCTCGAAGTGGGTCTTCTCCTTCGCGATGTCGGGGTCCACGCCGGCGACCTTCTCGACGCGCAGCAGGGCGTAGAACTTCTCCTTGTCCTTGGGCGGACGCACCTGGCCCTCGACGTCGTCACCGGTCTGGAGGTCGAAACGGCGGATCTGCGAGGGGGAAACGTAGATGTCCTCGGGGCAGGGCAGGTAGTTGAAGGCGGGCGAGCGCAGGAAGCCGAAACCCTCGCTCATGACTTCCAGCGTGCCACGGATGAAGATCGTGCCGCCGGCCTTCAGGTTGCGCTGGACGATCTGGAAGATGATCTCCTGCCGCTTGAGCGTGCCGTAGTTCTCGATGCCGAACTCCTTGGCGATCTCCGCGAGCTGGATGATCGGCATCGGCTGCAATTCATGTAGGTTCAGCGACCGAGGCGTGACGATGAATTCGGGCTGGGGCGGTTCGAGGTCCTCCTCCGGCATCGGTTCGGGGTCGGGCTCGGGCGGGCGTTGGCGCCGCTGGACGACCGGTTCCGGTTCCTCGACGGGTTCGGGGGCCGGGGCCGGTTCCGGAGTCAGGGAAAGCGAGGTCTCCGCCGGTTCGGCCGGGGTGGAGTCCGGTTCCGTGATCGGCAAGGTGGCCTGGATTTCCGCGGCCGTTTCGACGGCGGATTCGGATTCGATGATCTCGGGCGCGGCCTTGGCGGCCTTTTTCTTGGCCGTCTTCTTCTTGGGAGCCGCGGGATCTTTTGGTGCGCGTGCCATAATGAAAAGCTGGTTCGCCGACACGCCGGGAGGACCCGACTCTTGCGAGAGGAAAGCGCCTGTGCGCATCAGAGACACCAGAGGAAAGAAATGGCGAATCTGTGGGGAAGTTCCCGGACGTGCTGCGGGGGCAACATGGCGAGGAAGCGGCGCGGTGCAAGGGTGATTTTCGCGCGGCGTGTTACCCGGGGCCGGCTTCAACTTGGTCTGGCTTCCGCCGGCGCCCGTGGCAGAACCTCCGGCCGACATGGAATACGAAGCGGTCATCGGCCTCGAAACGCACGTCCAGCTCAAGACGAAGTCCAAGATGTGGTGCGGCTGCGCGAACACGTTCGGCTCGGACCCGAACACCAACGTGTGCCCGATCTGCCTGGGCATGCCCGGCGTGCTGCCCGTCGCCAATGCCGAGGCCCTTCGCCTGACCGTGCTCACCGGCTACCTGCTGAACTGCGAGATTCCCCGCTTCGCCAAGTTCGACCGGAAGAACTACTTCTATCCCGACTCCGCCAAGAACTACCAGGTCACCCAATACGACAAGCCGAGCACCGCCAATGGCTGGGTCGAATTCGAGTTCGAGGGCCAGCTCGCCAAGGTGCGCATCACCCGGGCGCACCTGGAGGAGGACGTCGGCAAGAACAACCACTTCGACCGCCACAGCGGCGTGGATTTCAACCGTGGCGGCGTGCCGTTGTTGGAGATCGTGTCCGAGCCCGACCTGCGTGGCCCCGAGCACGCCTACGCCTACCTCAAGGCGCTTACCGACATCCTCGTGCGCGGCGGCATCAGCGACTGCGACATGGAGAAGGGCATGGTGCGGTGCGACGTGAACGTTTCCGTGCGGCCCAAGGGCAGCGAAAAACTCGGCGCCAAGATCGAGATCAAGAACATGAATTCGTTCTCCGGCGTCCGGACGGCGCTGGAATATGAGATCCCGCGCCAGATCGCGGCCGTGCAGCGCGGCGAATCCCTGCGCCAGGAAACCCGCCGCTGGGACGACGTGGGCGGCATCACCGAGACGATGCGGTCCAAGGAGGACGCCCACGACTACCGCTATTTCCCCGAGCCTGACCTGATGCCGTTCTGCCCGACCGACGAGTGGCTGGCCGAGATTCGCGCCGCCGTTCCCGAGCTGCCGCTCCAGCGCAAGCAGCGGCTCATGCGGGAATTCGGGCTGCCGGCCGGCGACGCCCAGGTGCTCACCGACAATCTGCCGCTCGGCCATTTCTTCGAGCAGGCCGCAACCGGCTACAAGACCCCCAAGGCCATCGCCAATTGGGTCATCAACAACCTCGCGGCGAAACTCGCGGAATCCGCCGGGGAACTCGGCGACCTGAAATTCGGTCCCGGAGCCCTGCGCGAACTCGTCGAGTTGGTGGACTCGGGCAAGATCAGCAACCAGATCGCGCAGACTGTTTTCACCGAATTGTTCACCCAAGGCGGCCAGCCGGCGGCGATCGTGGAACAGCGTGGCCTCGCCCAAGTCAGCGACACCGGCGCCATCGAGGCCCTGTGCGATCAGGCCATCGCGGCCAACCCAGCGGCCGCGGCGGATTACCGGGCGGGCAAGGTGGCTGCCCTGAATTCGCTCAAGGGCCAGGTGATGAAGCTGTCCAAGGGCAAGGCCAACCCCGCCGTGGTCGGCGAGCTGTTGGAGAAGAAGCTGAAGGGCTGAGGTCGCTTGCTGCGCCGGGAGCGCGACCGGATCGCGGTGGCGTTCCTGGTTTCGGAGTCCTGATTCAATACTGCTGGGTGGACTCGTTCTCCCGAATCACGTTCTCGAACTGGTCGCTGTTCAGTTCCACGAGGAAACGGGCATCGTCCTCAGCCACGGCCTTCACGACGAGTTTCCAGGTGGCTAAGCCCTTAGCTTCCAGGCTCGGCAAGGCGTCCATCGTGACCGTCTGGCCGCTGGCCTTCACCGCGGAGGCGCCGTCGCCGGAGACGAATTGCTGGCTGGCCGGCAACGTGCACACAAGGCGGATGTTTGATCCGGTGGCGGAGCCTTGGTTGGTCACCCGGATTTCGTAGGTGACTTCCTTGCCGACTTGGATCGGGTCCTCGAGGTCGATGACTTCCAGCAGGATCGCTGCGATGCCGACGACCTTGGTGGCGCAGGCACTGGCCACGATCGGGCCGCAGGCGCCTTGGACGGTCGGGGCAAAATCAACCGCCCCGAGTTCACGCCGGCTCAGGCGGGCGCACACTTCCTTGCTGGCGCCCGGCGCGAGTTGGGTCACTTCCCAGACCACCGCTCCGTCCACCAACGTGCCGCCCTCGGTCGCGCTGACCAGTGTGACGCCGGCGGGCAGGGGCAGCTTCGCCACCGCCTTGCCTTCCGCGCCGTCACCGGAGTTGCGCACGGTCAGGTAGACGTTCAGGGGCCGGCCGGCAAAGACTTGGGCAGGCGCGGAGCAATCCAATGCCAAAGTCGCGGCGTGGACAGTGGTGATCGCGGTGGATTCCACCGTGATGCCTTCCGCGCAAGTGATCCGTGCGCGGTTCGTGAAAGTTCCGGCTCGGCTCGCCACCACGGGAATCTTCACTTCGCGTCCCTGTCCTGGCGCCAAGGTTCCGAGGTCCAACGCCACCTCGGAGGCACCCGCGACCGTCTTCAGGCCCGTCGGCAGGGGATCCACAAGGCGAACCTGCGTCGCGGGCACGGCGCCGGCGTTGCGGTAAACCAGCTTTAGTTCAAATGGGGCGCAGGTGCCGACGTCGGCGGGTGCGGTCTTCACGAGAAGCAGCTCTGGTTTGTCCGGCCCGAGGTCCTCGACGTAGAAATTGCTGCACGGCTTGGGCGTCACGCAACGGTAACGGCGGCCCTTGGAAGAGAAGTTGAAGGCGTAGGCTTCGACCGGTTCCTTGCCGACCCAGAGCACATCCTTCAGGCACACCGGCTTGCCGTTTTCACGCGAGGACATGAAGGGCATCCGCGTGCCGACGGGCAGCCGGATGTCGGCGATCTCGGCCCGCTGGGCGGCGGCGTGCAGGTCGGCAACATCGCCGGTCCAACCCCACTGGCGGAGGATTTCGGCGAAGTCCGGCCTGAGTTTCTCGTTCCGGAAGCGTTCGCGCAGGTCGTCGGGCGTGCGCAGCGGCGGCGCGAAACGGAAGGCGGGGTTGCCCAGGCGGGTGGCGCGGTGTTCGGCGCGCGCAACGCCGGCGACGAGGAAAAATGCCAGCGAGAGGAGCAGCAGCGGCGGCATCTTGAACTTCATGGCGCGGAGGTTCGGGAACGTCCCGAACCTAGACCAGCGAATTGTGGGCGCGATTTCCGGGCCCGGGCCATGGATGTCACTGCGGGTTCAGCGCGCCGCAGGCAGCAGGAACAACCGGCCGTCGCCCGCGCCGAAGGACAATTGGACGCCGGGCAATTCCGGGCTGTCGTCCGTTAACGGCACTTCGGCGCCGGTTGCCTTGTCCACTTCGCGGACGGTGTTTGGGGCGGCGTCGAACGTCACCGTGGGCCAGGCGGTGTAGGCGTGGTCATGGTTGACCAGCAACACGGCGCGGCGGCCGTCGGCATGTCGGAGGGAGCCGACCAGGAATTCGGCGTGGGGATCGCCCTTCACCGGTTGCAGGTTTCGGACCGGCGAGTGGGTCAGCACCCGGGCGGGTTCCCGGCCGGTGTGGACCCGCCGCACGCCTTCGCCGATGAGTTGCATGAGGGTGGGTCCTAGGTTCTTCAGCTCCGCGTTGATCCGTTTCGCCTCGTCGTAGTGCCGGGTGCGGCGGCCCTCGGCGGTGAGCAACGCGCCGCCCTTGGGGAATTCACCCGTGCCGGCGTTCCCTTGGCCGGGTGTCCAATAACAGAAATAGAGCACGCCCTTCGCGCCGTAGGCGGCCGCAGCGTAGATTTGCCAGCGGATCTGCGCCTCGGTGGGATCCATCCGGTCGGCGAACAGCATCGCGTGGAAGAAGTTCCAGAACGGCACCCCGGCCGCCACCGAATGCCGGCGGAACGTCTCCAAATTTTCACAGTAGGCGTCGCGCCGGTCGGCGGTGGGCCGCATGAGCGGGTAATGGTCCATGGACAGCACCTCGGGCTTCACGTCGGCGAGGAAACGGGCAACGTGTTCCTCGTAGTTCGTGGCGCCCAATTGGCCGGCGTTGGCGTAATTGGGGAACAGGTTGATGTAACCCAGTCGGCCGGGCCGCAGCCGGCGGATCTCCGCCACCGACTGGGCCAGGCCCGCAAAGTCCGCCAGGCCGGGCTCGTCCCGCAGCAGATAACCCCAGCAGGACGCGTTGGTAGGCCAGGTCTCGACGGCCCCGGGGGCGTGAACCAGCGTCTTGAGTCCCAGGTGGTCGCAGACGCGAAGCTGCTCCGTGACCGGCACCGGCGAGTTGCCGATGACGAGGTTGAAGTTCGCCTCGGCCAGCTCGCGGTAGCGGAATTCCAGATCGTCCTTCGTCTGCGGCGGCACCCACAAGCCGAGGGCGAAACGGTCTTGCCGGAACGGCTCGGCGGTGGCCTTGGGCGCACTCACCCAAACGAGGAAAACGGCGACCGCAAGACAGCGCAGGAACCGGGGCATAAGGACAGGAGAATGCCTGGGGTTTACCGACCGATTCAAGCCGGCGGTCTAGCGCAAGGCCGGGAGTTGGGCCACTGCGGCCTCGTAGGCCGGCACTACCTCGGCGCCGGATTCGAGGTTCAGTTGCAGGTCGCGGATCAGGCCGTCCTTGAGCGCATAAACCCAGCCGTGGACGTTCAGCGTCTGGCCCCGTTCCCAGGCGTCGCGGACCACGGTGGTCTGGCAGACGTTGACGACCTGCTCGATGACGTTGAGCTCGCACAACCGGTCGCAGCGAAGGCTGAAAGGGGCTTCCGTGCCGATTTGCGCGAGGTGTTTCTGGCGAACGTCCTCGACGTGGCGGAGCCAGTTGTCCACCAGTCCGACGCGGTCACGGTTCAACGTCGCCCGCACGCCGCCGCAGCCATAGTGGCCGCACACGATGATGTGCCGCACCTGTAGCACTTCCACGGCATACTGGATGACGGCGAGGCAGTTCAGGTCGGTGTGGACGACCAGGTTCGCGACGTTCCGGTGCACGAAGACCTGACCCGGCAGCAGGCCAACGATCTGGTTGGCCGGCACGCGGCTGTCGGAACAGCCGATCCAGAGATATTCCGGGTTCTGCTGGTCCGAGAGCCGCGAGAAGAACTCCGGGTCCTGCCGGACCATTTGCTCTGCCCAGTCGCGGTTGTTCCGCAGCAGTTGGCTCAGTGCATTCACGTGCGGGTGAACCTAGGCGGGAACGGCCGGGCGGGGAACTGCGGACTGCGCCCGGCGGACGTTTGCCGCCGTGGTTGTTTCCCCGACGGGGCTCTGCCACGTTGGCCCGCGCCACCGGCCCGTCCCACCATTGAATACCGCTGCCCTGGAACTTCGTGAGGTCACCAAGACCTACGGCGCGTTTACCGCGGTGGACCGGCTTTCCCTCCGCGTGCCGCCGGGATGCGTTTATGGTTTCCTCGGTCCAAATGGCGCCGGCAAGACGACCTCGATCCGGATGATCCTCGAAATCATCCGGCCCACCACCGGAACGATCTCCGTGTTGGGTTCGCCCTCCGCGCTCGCGGTGCGGCACCGCATCGGTTACCTGCCGGAGGAGAAGGGGCTCTACAAGAAGATGCGGGCCTGGTCGGTGATTGCCTACTTTGCCACGTTGAAGGGCCTCGGCGCCTCGGCCGCCAAGCGACGCGCCTACGAACTGCTAGAGCGCTACGGCCTGAAGGATTTCGCCGAGGCGCGCACGGAGGCCCTCTCGAAAGGCATGGGCCAGAAGGTCCAGGTGCTGGCCGCCGTGGCACACGACCCGGAGTTCGTGATCCTCGACGAGCCGTTCTCGGGGCTCGACCCGGTGAACCAGACCGTGATGGAGGACATCATCACCGACCTCCGTTCTCGCGGGCGCACGGTGATATTCTCGACCCACGTTATGGCCCATGCGGAGCGCCTGTGCGACCGCCTCGTGATCATCGCCCGCGGTCGCAGCCTGTTTGACGGCACCCCCGCCGAAGCCCGGCGCACCTTGCCGCGCCGCGTGCGGCTGACGTCCGACTCCGGCGTGGAACCGCTCCGCGAGTTGCCCGGCGTGCTGGCGTTGCAGGCTGCGCCCGAGGGGGCCTGGGAGCTCCAGCTCCACGACGGCGCCGATCCGCAGGCGATCCTGGAAGCATGTTTCACCCGCCAGATCCGGCTGCGCAGCTTCAGCGCCGAGGAACCGACGTTGCACGACGTCTTCGTGAAGTTGGTCGGGCCCGACGCGACGGAGGCGCGCTTTCGCTGACCATGCGTTACGCGTTCCTCATCGCTTGGCGGGAGTTTGCGGAAACCCTGAAGACGAAAGGATTCTGGATCGGCATCGCGCTGTTCCCCGCGATCATCGTGCTGGCGGTGCAAATTCCGCGGCTGATCGAGAAGAAGGGCATTCCCACGCGCCACTTCGTGCTCGTGGACCAGACCGGCGAACTCGCGCCCGTGATCCGTTCCACGCTCGCCGCCAGCGAGCAGCGCCGGCAGGAGGAAGCCCTGCGGAGCTTCGCCCGGACCGCGCCGTATCAGGAGCCGTTCAGCTATTTTCTCGGGACGAACCGCGTGCTCGACCTCGCGCGCTGGCAGGAGGATCAGGGGACCAATTGGCTCCGGGTGCGCGGATTCGTTGCGCCACGGCCGCGGTTTTTGGAAGTCACGGCACCCCTTGAGCTGCCGGCCGGCGACAGCCTGGACACGGTGGCTGAGGCACTGCGTCCCTGGTTGCGCGGGGAGCGGAAACTCCGGGCCGGAACCGGCGACGCCGAGCTGTTCGCCGCGGTCCTCATTCCCGGAAACTTGCCGGAACTCGCCGCGAACCAACCCGCCACCACGGGCACGAATGCAGCGGTCGGCCTCCAGTATTGGTCGGAGAATCTTGCGGACACGGCGTTGCTCCGGTTGGTCGAGGATACGGTGAACGCAGAATTGCGCCGGCGGGCTTACGAAGCCCGTGGTTTGGATTCGGCGGTTGTGCGGACGCTGGAACAGACCCGTGCGCCGGTCACGAGCCTCAACCCGAAGAAAGCCATCGGCGAAGAGCAGGTGGGTCTATCGGATCGGTTGCGCCAATGGTTGCCGAGCGCCTTCGTCTATTTGCTGTGGGTGGCCATCTTCACCATCGCGCAAATGCTGCTCACGAGCGTCATCGAGGAGAAATCCAACCGGATTATCGAGGTGCTGCTGTCGTCGGTCACGCCGGGCGAGCTGATGCTGGGCAAGCTGCTCGGCATTGCGGCGGTGGGGTTGACGATGCTTTCCGCTTGGATTGGCGCGCTGGTCGTGGTGCTCGCCTGGCAGGCGGCCGGGGTTACTCCCGAGCAAGCCGCCGCGGCCGGGCCGATGGCCAGCCTGTCGGTGGATGTCGCCGGCATCTTGCGCACGACCTGGCTGCTGCCGGCTTTCGGCATTTATTTCCTCCTCGGATACCTCCTCTACGCGGGCCTGATTATCGCCTTGGGCAGCACCTGCAACACGCTGAAGGAGGCGCAGAGTTTCATGGGGGTGATCGTCGTGCTGCTGATGGTGCCGCTGTTCACGATGACCTTCATCCCGCGCGATCCGAATGGGACGCTCGCGACGGTGCTGTCGTGGATTCCGCCCTACACGCCGTTCGTGATGATGAACCGCGTCACGGCGGATCCGCCGCTGCGGGACGTGGTCGGGACGCTCGTGCTGTTGGTGGTGTTCACGGCGTTTGTGCTGTGGGGCGCGGGGCGGATTTTCCGGATCGGCATCCTGCGCACTGGCCAGCCGCCGAAGTTGCTGGAGTTGCTGCGCTGGCTGAAGCGGCCCTGAGGGAAGCGGCAGTGCGCAGGTTGCCGGACGACATTTTACTTTTCCCCAAATCGGCCGCCCGTGGCTGAATCCGTCCGTGAAGTTGATCGGAGTCATTCCCGCCCGCTACGCCTCGACGCGTTTCCCGGGTAAGCCCCTGCACCTCATCGCCGGCAAGCCGTTGATCCAACGGGTGGTCGAGCGTTGCCGGCTGGCCAAGTCACTAAGCGACGTGGTGGTGGCGACGGATGACGAACGCATCGCCAAGGTGGCCAGTGAGTTTGCCCGCGTGGAAATGACCCGGGCCGATCATCCGAGTGGCACGGACCGCATCGCCGAAGTGGCCGGCCGGGTCGTGGCCGACGGTTACGTCAACATCCAGGGCGACGAACCGCTCATGGATCCCGCCGTGATCGACGCGGTGGCCGCCGCGCTGGAAGGCAACGAAATGTCCACGGCGGTCACAGCGATCAAGGATCTCGCGGAATTCGAGAGCCCCAACGTCGTGAAGGCAGTCGTGGGCGTGAATGGCCGGGCGCTCTACTTTTCCCGGCATTCGATTCCCTTCCTGCGTGATCACGCCGACAAGCCGGCCCGCGAGCGGTTGGCCGCGTATCCGTTCCTCAAGCACCTCGGCATCTATGGCTATCGCCGGCCGACCTTGCTGCGATTGGTGACTTTCCCGGTGTCGCCATTGGAGGCCGTGGAGAAGCTCGAACAGCTTCGGGCGTTGGAAAACGGCATCACCATCGCCGCCGCCCGCGTGAACCATGACAGCGTGGGCGTGGACGTCCCGGCCGACGTGGCGAAGGTGGAACGCCTCCTGGGTGAACTCAGCCTAGGCTAAGAGAACGGCGAGGCGGCCCGGGCGACGGCGACTGATCACGCCTTACTTCACCTTCAGGTCGAACTCGAGGCGGGTCTCACTGCCGCGGACTTCGTCGATCATCTCCATGTCCTTGAGCTGCCATTCGCCGTCCACCTTCTGGACCGAGCCGATGCTGAACCGTTTCATCAGCTTGCCGGCGGCGTCGTAGGCTTCCGCCAAGATCACTCCCTTGTTCTCCAAGTCTACCCAGGAACGGACCCGGGTGTAGGTCTTGGCCTTAGGATTGGTGCTTTCCAGGATTCGGCAGGGGCGCCCCTTGCGCATCTCCGGCTTCTCCTTGCGGATGATCTGCTGGCCAGGCCAGTAGAGGAATTCGAGCCCTAGGTCACTGAGCCAGAAATCGGACGCGGCAAACGGTTGCTGGGATTCCTCGGCGGGAACGGGGCGGGGGATGGGGAGTGCGCTGTTGGTAATAGCCCGGGCGAACTCAAATTCCGGCGGGTGGGCGAGGCGCCGAATCAACGTCAGTGATTCCACGTTCAAACCCACTTGGGCGGCGTAGATCACCCGCCATTCGGAATCCTCGTCGGCCAAGGTCGTGATTGTCACGGGCAGCCGGCGAACCGTGCCTTCGGGCGAAGTGATCCGGAGGGACGCGCGATTCGTGAAGCTCGCGGGCGGTCGGGTGGCGCGCAGTTCGGCGGCGAGCGAGCGGCCTTCCTCTTGGTCTTGGGCCGTGTCCGCCTGGACCATACAGCCAAAGGTGAACAGCAGGAGGGGCAGCAGGGACGAGGACAGCTTCATGGACGGCAATTGGGACGACCCGAGGTCAGTTGGCCTTCACGGTGACTTGGGGCGGTTCGCCGCGTTTGCCGGTGATCAGCACGTTGGGCGGGCGCACGCCGGGCGCGGAACAGCCGCAGCCGGTGTCCCGATGGAAGTCGAATTGGCGGGCTCGCAGCCGTCGCCACAGCCAGATCGCCGCGGTCAACGCGACGATGCCAAGGGCGGCGGGAGTCTGCCAGTTCATGGCAGGCAAGGTAGCCGGGTGCGCCTTCGGAGGCAAAAGCCTCCAGTGGAACGAGGATTGACGCTTGTGAACCCGGCCGGCTGTATTCGCGCCGTGTTCAAATCCGTGTCCGCGTGGGCGGTGGTGTTTTGCCTAGTGCTTCCGGCGTGCCGGACCCTTGAGCCCGAACCTGCGCCCGTGCTGGTTGCCACCAATGCGCCGCCGGAAGAACCGCGAATTCGACCCTTGGACGCCTCCGTTGGGCGAGTGCTGACCGTCAATGAACGGCTGCGTTTCGTTGTGCTGGATTACGCCCTCTACTCCGTTCCCGGCCAAGGCCAAGTTTTGGTCGTCGATCGGGAGGGCGCCGAGATCGGGGAACTGCGGGTCAATGGGCCGGTCCGCGACACCACCGTGTCAGCGGACATCCTTCGCGGCGAACCCCGTCCGGGCGACCGCACCCGGCCGAAGCGGTAACGGCCTTCAGCGGCGGCGGGCGAGTCGTGATCAGCCGATCCAGCCGGGCCGATATTCGGTCCGAATCAGTCGGTTGGCTTCGGGCAGATTGGTAACGCGGAGTTTCTGGGAATCCCATTCGATCCGCCGGCCGGTTCGGATCGCGACGTTGCCGAGCAGCACCGTTTCCGTGATTGGACCGGCGGTGTCGAAGTTCGAATACGCCTTGGGACCGCCCTTGCAGGCGCGGATCCACTCCTCGTAGTGGCATTTGTCCCAGTTGTCGTATTTCGGGAAGACGCTGGGCACAGCCTTGAAGTCAGCGTAGGTGCGGCCGGACTTGAACGTGGCGCCGCCTTCGTAGCTCGTGAGCATCGTGTCTTGCGAACCGATGACGAGCACCCCGTTGCCGTCGTATTTGGCAGCGCTGGGGAACAGGGACTTGGGAGGCAGTTTGCCCCCGTCATACCAGTGGAACTTGAGTGCGGGCTGGCCGTTACGGGCCTGAAAATTCCAGACGATGTGGGACGATTTCGGGGCGGTCTCCGAATTGGAACCTTCGCTTTCCGCCTCGACGGAACTGGGGGCGCTCAGGTCGAGGGCCAGAGCGCCGAGATTCAGCAGGTGGCAGCCCATGTCGCCAATGGCGCCGGTGCCGAAATCCCACCAACCCCGCCAGACGAAATGCCCCCAGGCCGGGTGGTAGGGCCGGGTTGGGGCGGTTCCCAGCCACAGGTCGTAGCTCAGTTCGGGCGGCACCGGCTTTGAATCGGCCGGCCGGGAAATGCCCTGCGGCCAAATCGGGCGGTCCGTCCAACAGTGCATTTCATGGATCGGGCCGAGCACGCCTGCTTTGACCAAGTCGGCGTCGCGGCGAAGTTTCGGGTGCGAAATTCCTTGGTTCCCCATTTGGGTGGCGACCCCGGCGGCCCGCGCCGCGAGGGTGAGTTCGCGGGCTTCCCAGACCGTGTGGGTGAGCGGCTTCTGGCAGAAGACGTGTTTGCCTTCCTTGATCGCCCGTAGGGCTGGCGGGAAGTGCATGTGGTCAGGTGTGGAGACGGTCACCGCGTCGATGCCGCTCCCGAGTTGGTCGAACATTTCCCGGAAGTCGGCGAAGCGCCGGGCGCCGGGGAATTTCTCGCCGGCCTTCGCGAGGTTTTTGGCGTCCACATCGCAGAGACCGACAAGGTTTTCCGAATCGACACCGTTCATGTCCACCCAGCCTTTGCCGCCGACCGCGACGCACGCGATGTTGAGGCGGTCGTTGGCGCCGAGCACTCGCCGCCGGCTGACATAGGGGGCCGAACACCCGGCCAAGGCGGCCGTGCCGGCCATCAGGGTTGCCTGGCGGATGAAGGCGCGGCGGGAACTGGGAGAATTCATGGCAGAAGCTGAAGATTGCGGTTCGTGGAGTGCGGCCGCTTTGTCGCGAAGCCAAGCCAAGGCCACAAGTCCCGATTCGGGGAATTGGGGCGAATCAGGGCCGGCGAGCACCGAGGAAATTGGCGGACCAGTAAGCCTCCGTGGTGGAGGAATAGGTCACGCCTTTCGAAGTGCTGGCGTGGACAAACTGGTTGCCTTCGATGAACACGCCGACGTGGGAAATGCCCTTTCCCGAAGTGTTGAAAAAGAGGAGGTCACCCGGGCGAAGCTGCGAGACGTTGACCGGCGCACTGGCCCGCCACTGCTCGGTGGTCGTGCGGGCAAGCTGGCGATGACCGACTTCGGCGTGCAATGCCCTGGCAAACCCTGAGCAGTCTATCCCGGTTCGGGAATTGCCGCCAAACCGGTAAGGAGTGCCCAGCCAAGGTTCAGCGGCAGTTCGCCAAGCAGTCGGATCATTCTGCGCAATTCGCGCCGCGCCGGTTGCGGGTGCCGACGGGTGCACCGCGACCGCATTGGCGGAACTGCCGGAACCGACCGAAGTCACGTAACCGGAACGACCCGGAATCGGAGCGCGCCGGGCGCAACCCACTACCAGACTGAACGTGCCGACAAGCACTACAATTCGAACCGCTGACGGGGGCGGGATCATTGTGGGCGAAATTGGGCTTTGGCCTTGGGCATCAACGACTTGAGGTTTTGAATTCGCTGCTCATCGGTAGGGTGCGTCCGCAAGAACCAAGGGGTGTTGCTTCCTGCCGAGCGATTGAACTCACCAAATCGCTGCCAAAAGCCGACCGCCTGCTCCGGGTCGTAACCGGCTCTAGCCATGTAGGTTAAGCCCATTTCGTCGGCCTCGGCCTCCTGCATCCGGCTGTGGGGCAATGAGGCTCCCAGTTGCGAACCAACGCCATACACTTGATTGAACGCCGGTCCATAGTTGGCGTATTTCGAGTTTCCAATGAGCGCGCCGGCCACCACTCCCGCTGTCTGCACCCCTGCCGCCACGCTCATGCGCTCGCCGCCGTGTCGGGCAACCGCATGGGCAACTTCATGGCCGATGACCGTTGCCAAACCAGCCTCGTCCCTCGTGATCGGCAAGATTCCGGTGTAAACACCGACTTTACCGCCCGGGAGACAGAAGGCGTTAGCCTCCTTGCTTTCAAAGACCACGAACTCCCACTGGGCATCGGGGAGGTTTGCGACCGCCGCCACCCGTTTCCCAACCTTCTGCACCAAAGCTGCCGTCGCCGCATTGGTCGAAATCGGCACGGACTTCTTCATTTTGTCGAACTCGGAGAAGCCCAACTGCATCTCCTGTCCCGGGGACATAAAGTTGAACTGCTTACGCCCGGTTTCAGACACCGTTGTGCAACCTGCCGCCGCCGCGGCAACCACTAGACCGGCAAGCGCGGCACGAATCCGATCATGGCAATCAAAGTTCATGATCCCGAATATCCCCGGACGCCGAAACATTCAAGCAACTCCGCCGTTTTCCCTGCCCCCGATGGTGAACGGCGGAACCGCGGCCACCCGGCGTGAAGCCCGCTGAACGGCATCGTCATCGCAGCGCGGAAGCTTTCACGACGGAGTTTGTGGACAGGGCTCTCGATTCGGTGTAAAAAATCGCGCAAATCAATACCGGAACGGAAGTTAACCGGCTGGGAATTCTGTTTGACACACCCCCGTCTCCTTCCTACAAACCTCAGGCCAACACGCTAAACTTTCGGTTCAAAGAATTTAACGTCATTGAATATGAAGAACCTTATCCGCGCCGCGGGCGCATTGTCTCTCGGAGTTGCCAGCTTGGCGCTCAACAACAGCGCCACTGCAGCCGAAGGTGGCGAGAAGCCGTGGACGGCAAGTGCATCCCTCCGGGGCTTCTACGATGACAACATTTTCACCTCGAATGTTGGCGAAATCAGCAGCTGGGGTTTCGATGTTTCCCCGTCATTGACCTACGGGCGGACTGTTGACAACACGACGTTCGACATTGGTTACACCTATTTGGCTCGGTGGTTCGAGAATCGTCCGGGAAGCAGTTGGGATCAGAATCACAATGCCTCCTTCAACTTGGAGCACATTTTTTCGCCACGGGTGAAGACATCCGTCTCCGATGTTTTTGTTTCGTCCCAAGATCCCCAGCAGGCGCTGATTGGTCAGGTTCTGCGGGCTGAGGGTGATAACATCAACAACTCTGCATCTGCGAACGTCTCGTTGGCGATTTCTGAGCAACTCGATGCCTCGTTAAGCTACAGGAACAACTTTTTCGATTACAGTTCCCCGTTGTTCTCTGATTCCTTGAATCGGGTGGAACACCTTCCGACGTTGGAATTGAACTATCTGGTTACGCCGACGACCTCCGTTGGATTTGGTTACCAGTTCGGAATCTTCGATTTCGACTACGATTTGCTGTCCCGCGATTACAATTCTCACATTGTATATGCCGGAGTTCGCCACAACTTCACCCAGAGTTTCTTTGGGTCGGTGAATGTTGGTGCGCAGGTAACTGACTACGACGCTGCGGCTTCTGACACCACGCCGTATTTGGACGGCAAGCTCGTCTACCAATACACTGCCGCAAGCGAAGTCACATTGAATGTGCGCCATACGTTGAATGCGACCGACGTTTTCTTGAACGGGGCGGGCGTTCTGCTTGCTGCGAATCAGCAGACAACGATGTTCCGGGTTGCTTGGGGGCATGCCTTTTCTGCGAAGATCAAGGGGTCCTTGATTGGGCAGTTCCAAAACTCTGAATTCAACGGTGGCACAGCCGATGGAGGCAGCGAAACGTTCTGGACGCTTGGGGCTACTGCTTCATATGCACTGACGCCTCACTTGGCGTTGGACGCTTCGTATTTCCGGGACAGCCTGAATTCTGATCCGGGTGCCTTAGGATATGATCGTGGCTATTCGCGGAACCGCGTGTTCCTCGGAGTTCGGGCTAGCTTCTGATAACACAGTTGTTGAATCTGACTGACTGGGGGCTGGATGAATTTCTAGCCTCCTTTTTTTATGGAACTGTCGAAAAATCAGGCGTCCACGGATAGCAAGCTTCACTTCCTTGACTATTGGAGAATAATCAGGATTCGGAAGGTAATCATTGTTGCCGTCTTCCTTCTGGTGCTCATCACGGTTACTGGCGTCACTTTTGTCCTGCCAGAAGCCTTCTCCAGCACGGCCCGTATCAAGGTGGAAAAAGACACACCTGACATCCAGTTGTTGGGCTATTCCGGCGGCAGTCAGACTTACGATCCCTACTTCTTGCAGACGGAGTTTGAGGTCCTTAGGTCGCGCCGAATTCTCGACAAGGTCACCGAAGCCCTAGACCTAAACGACAAGTTTGCCAAGGAACTCAAACTGGAACAGGCGCTCCAGACCGCCCAATCCTATGAACGACTTCAGGATCTGATTGAGGTAAAACAATTCCGTAACACGAGTATTATTGAAATAAGCGCTGTCCACAGTGACAAGCAGTTGGCTGCCGAAATTGCGAATTCCGTGGCCCGCATGTATGAGGAATATCGAAATTTCAGCCGAACTGGCCGTAACGAGCGCGGCTTGGCCGTTCTGAAGCTTAAGCTCGAGGAGTTGGATGCGCAGGTGAAAGCCAAACAATCCAAGGTCGATGAACTTCGTGTGGAGCTGAAAGTTCCGGACCAGGTGATCGAAGGCGCATTGTTCCAATCAATCCAAACTGAAGAATTGAAGCGTCTTCTGGGGAACAAGACGGAAATCATAACACGGCTAACGATCAACGAGGAACTCTACAAGAGTCTTCAAAGCAAACCGCCGGAGGTGCTGCGATATTCGCTTAATGTGAACCGGCCTACTCCTTTGCTCCAATCACTCTTGGGAGACCTTCAGGTAGCCGAACAAGCCAAGACTCGCTTAAATCCCGATTTCGGGGCCAAACATCCCGAAGTTGAACGGGTTAACGGCATTCTCGCGAAGATTAACAGCCAGATTGATTTTGTCGTTAGCAGCATCATGGATGCCTTAAAGGTCCAAGTTGATGCGGACCAAAAGGCAATTGAGCAGATTAACCTTCGGTTGGAAGCAGCCAAGGGTGACGAGGCGCAGTTGACGAAGGAATTCAGACCCTACATGCGGGAAAAGAGGGATTTGGAAACACTGGTCCGCCTGAGGGAGATCATGATGACCAAGATTACCCAAGAGGAAATTGATGGAGCGATCTCGAAGAAATCGTCAGTCGAGGTTATCGATGAAGCTCTTCCTGGATTAAAACCCATCAAGCCAAGGAAGGCCCTGAATATAGCCTTGGGGGCAATCGCGGGAATTATCTTGGGCGTCGGGTTGGCATTCTTCATCGAATACCTCGACACCAGCGTCAAGACCATCGATGACGTCGAGCAGGCATTGGGCGCACCTGTCCTTGGGGTCATTCCTCAAAATGTCGGAATCCTGATGCGCGAAGGTGCCGATAGCCCGCATGCGGAGTCCTATCGGGTATTGCGCACAAATGTGCTGTTCTCGCGCAAAGATCAGGGTTTCCGCACGATGACGGTTGTCAGTGGTGGAGCCGGCGAGGGCAAATCGACGACAATCTTCAACTTGGCAACCACGTTTGCGCAACAAGGTAGTCGGGTGCTGCTTGTCGATTCCGACCTAAGGCGGCCCAGTCTGCATAAGATTTTGGGCGTCGCCAATAACCTCGGCCTCACCAACTATCTGCTGAAGCAGAATACCGTTGATGAAGTGATCCAGACGACGCCGGTTGCTTCGTTGGACTTCCTGCCCTCCGGCAAGCTGCCGAGTAGTTCGATTGGAATTCTGAACTCCGTTCAGATGCGTGCCTTCATTGAAGAGGCGAAAAGCCGCTACGACTTCGTCTTCTTCGATTCGCCCCCAATCATGGGTGTGAGCGATGCGTCTATTCTAGCCAGCGAAGTTGATATGGCGATTCTGGTCGTCCAATATCGAAAGTATCCCCAACAAATGACCTTGAGGGCCAAGCAGATGGTTGAAAAGGTTGGCGGCAGGTTGCTTGGTGTTGTCCTGAACAACATCAATATTTCGCAGGACAGTTACTACTATTACTACAGTGGTTACTACTACGACTACTATTCCAAGAACGACGAAAGCAAGCCGGCTGAAGAGGGCGGCGAAAAGCCCAAATCCAAGGCCTAATTCAGCCCGATGTGGCATTGGAGATAGAAGTATCCGCGAGCTATGAACAACAAGATTCTGACCACTTTCCTTTCCGCGATTATTTCCATTCTGATAGCAGGGTGCGAAACGTTGGATCACTCCCCGAAGCCGGATGCCGGCAATTCGGTCGAGGTTCCACAAGGGGACAATGACACGATGCGGGTTGGGGATCGGATTCGCGTAATCCTTTACGACATTCCAACACCTCCCCCCGCAATTGAGCAGGTTATTCCCGAGAATGGGGTTCTTTCGCTCCACATGAATGTGGAATACAAGTTCGCTGGGAAGAAGCGGGCGGATGCAGAGAAGGAAATTGCCAAAATCTATACCGACAACCGTGGGATTTACCGGAAGATCACTGTTGTCATCGAAAAGCAGGCAACTTTCATTTCGATCGGTGGCGAGGTTCGGAGTCCAAGCTCAATCATCCACCGTGGGGACCTGACGGTTCTTTCGGCAATTGATGCCGCGGGTGGCTTTACGGAATTTGCCCGACGCACCGGCGTGATTGTCACCCGAGGAAATAATAAGCGTCAGGTGACCGTCAACGCGAAGAAGGCGATCGTCGATCCTCAGCTGAATTTGCCGCTCTACCCGGGGGATTCGGTGTATGTGCCTCGGAGTAAGTGGTAGCTGGCTGCCAGTTGAAGTAACTAGTCTAAGCTGGTTGCTTTGTAAGCGTCACCGGCAGCCCCCGTTGCTTGCATAGATGTGATAGTGCAAAACTAT
>CAZRRO010000004.1:0-68032 GCA_964602595.1 uncultured Verrucomicrobiota bacterium
ATCGACAAAAAGGAGTCGACCCAAGGTCAAGCTCTGCGTTCGCTTTCCTTGCTTTCATGCTTCACACCGACTTCTCAGACAGGCTCTTAGAGGCCGATCCGGCTATTCGAACCACCTACACATTCGCGGGTTTTCCTTGGCGCAAAGGAAAGTTAAGCGGCCTAAGTGTTGAGACAGATTTCAATACCTTTTCTGGATTTGAAGCGAAACCAAGTGAATATGAGGAACTGGGGTTGACTCGGTCTCGTCATATTGTCATTCGCTTTCATCGCAAGCGAACCTTCAGCTCCAGGCACAAGAAGGTTGTTGTTTCTCCGCTGCCGAGTGGAATGAGTGGTGGTGGAGTTTACGCCTGGAGCGAGGAGGCAATGGAGGCATGGCCGATTCGTCTGCCCCTCGTTGGTATTGCCAACGAATTTGTTCCTGAAAAGTCGCTCCTAATTGCGACGCGCCTTTGCGTTTATTTTCGGTGCATTTTTCACAATCAACCCGATCTCGCGGCAATTGTAGGCGGATGATTACCCCGTTCGTCAGCCCCACCTGGGCTGTGTCCCGACGGCCACGGTTGCGAGGCATCCACCTTCGCTCGGCCACAGCGAGACAGGCGCGCGGCCCTGGGCCGCAATCCACTAATCGTTTCCAACCGCACCGCGGTTGCGGGTCTTTGCCGACGGCCCCCCGTCCACCACACGCGCCATTCGCCACCACCGCATTGCGGTCTCTGGTTTGTTATTCGACGACCAAAGTAGGCGATCCAAGCCGGACTGACCAACCGCGCCACCCTCGGCGTGCAGGCCGAGGCCCGGTTACGATATCGTCGGCCGCGCCGGCACGCCCCGGTTTTCCGGCGACGCTTTCCGCAATGGAATCATAGTCTCGCATTCGAGATACTACCACGAACACAGTTCCAGAAGAGGCTGTTAGGCCGCGGATCCTGCTCGTCCGCCTTCTCCTGGATTCAGTCGGGCTCGGGACAATTGCCGCGGAATAGCGGAGCTCGAATGGCGATAGCGCGGCGGCCTTTGGAGGGGGAAGCGGACGACGATCCGCGGTTGCGGTTGGCCGAACCAGGGACGCACTTGGGTTGAGTTTCACCCAAACTTCTTGGCCGCCGCTTGTCCGCTTGTCCGGTTAGCCGCTGGTAACGGCCAAGACCGTTGGCGGCCAGCCCGTGGAACGCGGCTTCGTTGAGCACCAGCTATCCGGACGAAACATTTTCCTAAGAAACTCCGTGCCGCTCCGTTATCCCGGCAGCACGGCATGGAATCCCCAAGTTTGAACGCGTCCGCTCCCGAGCCCGGGGCTGACCGCAGTGAGTTCATCCGGGCGGCCCTCGAACGGTTTGAGGCGCCGCTGGTGAGCTACGCGCTCGGCCTGACGGGTGAACTGGAGGCGGCGCGCGACGCGGTGCAGGACACCTTCCTGCGCCTCTGCGAACAGCCGCCGGGCGCGGTGGACGGCCACCTGGCCCAATGGCTGTTCACGGTGTGCCGCAACCGGATTCTCGACGTGCGCCGAAAGGATCGCCGCATGACCGCCCTCACCGAAGTCGAACTCGAACACCGGGCCGCCCCGGACCCCACGCCGGCCGAAGCCGCCGACACCCGCGACCGCGCTGGCCGGGTGGATGAATTGCTGGCCGACCTGCCGCTGAACCAGCGCGAGGTGGTGCGCCTGAAGTTCCAGCACCAACTCAGCTACCAGGAGATCGCCGCCGTCACGTCGCTCACGGTGACCAACGTGGGATTTCTCCTCCACACCGCGTTGAAGACGCTGCGCGGCCGTCTGGATCGCCTCGAACGCCTGCCCGCCTGAGCCCGCCCACCGAAACCCGTTGCCCGAAGATCGCATGAAACTTTCCCCCGATTCTCCCGAACTGACCGCCTACGCCCTCGGCGAACTGAACCCGGCCGAACGCGCCGCCGTGGAAGCCGCCCTCGCCGACTCGCCCGAACTGCGCGCCGAACTCGACGAATTGCAGCGGACCATCGGTTCGCTGGACGCCGAATTCGCCGCCGAACCGGCCATGGCGCTGTCCACCGAACAGCGTGCCGCCATCGTCGGGCAGGCGGCGCTTGCGCCCGACCCTGATCCCGAAGGAGCCGAGGTAACGAGGCTCACTTCTCGTCCGACCGAGACTGAATCGACTCGCGACTCGGAGAGTCGCGCGCCCGGGTGGCTCGTGCGCCTGCTGGCGTGGCGGCAGCAATTGATCTGGGCGGCAGCCGGCGCCTGCGCACTGGCGTTGACATTCTCCTTCTGGCCGCGGCAGCGCGACGCCGTGGAGCAATTCAAGGAATTGCGTTACCAGACCCCGCCACCCACGGCAGCCCCGCCGCCCGTCGTCGCGGAGACGCCCAAGCCGAACGCCGTGGAGCGACCGCCAACCACGAAGACCACCCGCTCCGAAAGCTTGGAGTCCGTGGTGGTGACCGCGGCGCCGACTCCGGCCCGCAAACGGGAAGTGTCGGCGGCTGCTCCGGCGGCGGTCCCGCTGGTCCCCGGCACCGCCGGGCCCGCTCCCCAAATGAACATGGATCCAGCCTTGGCCCGCCGGTATGGCGGGGTGCCGACTTCCAGCGCGGCGCCCTCGGTTCAACCGCCCGCAGTGGGCATGCAGCCGGCGTTGGCCCAGCGTTACGGCCTGGCTCCGGCTCCCGCCCAACCGCCGACCGCGGGTCGCGACCTCTCGGCGCGGTCCAAGCCGCTGGTCATGGAACAGTCCATTGCCGGGGCGTCACCCGGTTACGCCGGCGGCACCGTGAGTTCGGATGCCGTGGCGCCCGAGGGATGGGCCGACAGCAGCCCCCGGTATCCGGCCATCGCTCCGTATTACCCGCAGCCGGGCGGCGAGGGTTACGACGCGTTTGCCGACAACGACTTCAAGGCGGTCGCCAACGCGCCGCTCTCAACCTTCAGCCTGGACGTGGACACCGCGAGCTATGCCAACGCCCGCCGGTTCCTGCGCGAAGGCTCCCTGCCCCCGCCCGACGCGGTGCGGCTGGAGGAGCTGATCAACTACTTCCGCTACGACTATCCGCAACCGCAGGGTGAACATCCCTTCCTCGCCTCGATCGAAGTCGCCGAATCACCCTGGAAGGACGGCCACAAACTCGTGCGCCTCGGCTTGCAGGCCCGGGCCGTGGACCGGCGCGAACGCCCGGCGGCGAACCTCGTGTTCCTCGTGGACGTGAGCGGTTCGATGGCGCCCGAGAACAAACTCCCGCTGGTGAAGCGTTCGCTCCGGTTGCTGCTCGACCGACTCACCGACCGTGACCGCGTTGCGCTCGTCACCTACGCCGCCGGGTCACAGGTCGTGGCCGAGTCCACGCCGGTCAACGCGGCCGGCAAGGCGAAGCTGCTCGCCAAGATCGAGGCGCTGCGGGCCGGCAGCGGCACGCACGGGAGCGCGGGCATCCAGTCGGCCTACGCGCTGGCCGCGAAACACTTCAACGCCGATCAGGTCAACCGCGTGATCCTGTGCAGCGACGGCGACTTCAACGTGGGCATTACCGACCGAAGCCAACTGTTCGATTTCATCACCGAGCGCGCCAAGACGGGTGTGTTCCTGAGCGTGCTCGGCTACGGCCTGGGCAACTACCAGGACATCACCATGGATCTGCTGGCCGACAAGGGGAACGGCAACTACGCCTACGTGGATTCGTTCACCGAGGCCCGCAAGGTGCTGGGCGAACAGCTCGAAGGCACGCTGGTGACGGTGGCCAAGGACGTGAAGGTGCAGGTCGAGTTCAACCCGGCCCGGGTTAAATCCTACCGGCTGCTCGGCTACGAAAATCGCGCGCTCCGGGACCGCGACTTCAACGACGACACCAAGGATGCGGGCGAAGTCGGGGCAGGCCACCAGATCACCGTCCTCTACGAACTCGAACCGGCGGGGCCCAACCTCACGGGCGTGGACGCGCTGCGGTATCAGGCGAAACCCGAGGAAGCCGAACTGAAGAGGCGGCTCAAGTCGGGTCACGGCGACGAACTGCTGAACCTCAAGCTGCGCTACAAGCTGCCCGACGGCGAAACCAGCCGGTTGGTGGAGACACCTGTGAAGGACGGCGACCGCGAGTTCGCGCAGGCCAGCGCCGACTTCAAGTTCGCCGCCGCCGTCGCCGGCTACGGCATGCTGCTCCGGCAATCGCCGCACCGGGGCGAACTCACCTGGGAAAAGATCTCACGGCTCGCCGAGCAGGGCCTGGGCGAGGACAAGGAAGGCTACCGCGCGGAGTTCGTGGACCTCATCCGGCGCGCCCAACAGCTCGGCGGCGTGATGCCCATGCCTGAACCGATGCCGGTGCCGATGTTGAAGCGGTGAAGGCGGGAGAAAGTGCTGTCGGCGTCCCGCCGGCAGGGCGGCGACACAAGCTAGCCCGGACCCACTCGACTTCGGGCGCGACCTACGCCATCGAATGCGCTCTCGGGCATCGACCGCGAATAGCGTGACGAATTAGACGCCGGGTATGGTTACGACTGCCGGCGGGACGCCGGCAGCACCTTGATACGCGGCCTCGGATACGTCTGCCTCGCCCAATCACGGCACCGGTTTCAGACCGAGTGCCTGGAGCAGGAGGGAGGCGAATATCGCCACACCGCCGCCGCCGAAAAACAAAAGCATGACCGCAAATCCGTAGGCAAAATCCGCGCACTTGCTCCCGTAGGGTTGGATCGCGATGACGAAAAGGATGGGGAATGGGATTAGCGCCACGATGAACGGAACCCCAAGCCATTCCACGGCCAAGACCATTGGCAATGGGTAAACGGCCAGACCGATCCACCGCTTCCAATAACGCCGGAGAGCTTCAACCATCGGCAGAGGCGGCAACTGAGGTGGCTCGAATTCAGACATGAGTCAGCAGTCCGATGGGGCTCAGAACTGACCGCGGATCATCGGCCGGACAGCTCCGGGTGGAGGAACGACCACGCGTTGAACACGTTGATCGCCCCTGCGAGCAGTAGGTGAAAGCAGACGGAGCGCCAATACCGGCCGGGCGCAGCAGTTCGGGTGACTCCCCGGCCGCCTTCGGCCAAGTTTTTCCAAGCGTAGCCGCTGCGGAGTTCGGCGACTGCGATTGAGAGCGGCAGACAGGAAACCCCGGCCAACGAAACCAACTGGTTCCATCCCGGAGAGGAAGACTTGTCCGGAATCGCAACGCAGCTCATCCCAAGGCCCAGCAGAGCCAAGCCAATCCAAAATCCCAGGAGATTGCTTTTCGGGAGATTGTCCGACCGTGTTGGATGCGGGAGCCGAAAGTTCACGACCACCTTTTCGCTCGTGGTGCCCGGCCTACTCCGTCTTCGCTCCCAGCTTGCTCGCATCCGGCGGCTGCACGGCGCGGAGGCGTTCGCGGAGCATGTCGGCGCGGAGGGCGTCGCGCTGTTCGGCGTCGAGCTTGTCGGTCACGCGCAGTTGCAGGTGCGCGGGCTGGCTGAGGAGGAACAGTTCGTCCACGAGCGCCTTGGGCAGGTCGGTGAACAGCCCGAGGTCGCCGCCGAGGCGCAGGAGGCTGAGCAGGTTCATCGTCTCCTTGGACGAGATGCTGTGGGCGTTGGCCAGGATGCCGTAGGCGCGGCCGACGTGGTTGAGCAGGACCTTGGGCTTCTTCTCGATCTGCGAGAGGCGGGCGTTCTCCTCGTGCTCGATGATCTGGAGCAGCACCTTGTTGAGGCGCTCGACGATCTCGCTCTCGGATTCGCCGAGGGTCTGCTGGTTGGACACCTGGAAGATGTTCCCGAGCGCCTCGGTGCCCTCGCCGTAGAGGCCGCGCACGGCCAGGCCGAGCTTGTTCACGGCCTGAATGATCTGGTTGATCTGCTCGGCCAGCACGAGGCCGGGGAGGTGCAGCATGGCGCTCACGCGGATGCCGGTGCCGAGGTTGGTCGGGCAGGCGGTGAGGAAGCCGTATTGGTCGCTGAAGGCGAACTCGACGCGTTCCTGGAGTGCGGTGTCGAGGCCGTCGAGCGCGAGCCAGGCCTGCTTGAGCTGGAGGCCGGGGCGGAGCGCCTGCATGCGGAGGTGGTCCTCCTCATTGATCATGACGCAGAAGCTCTCCTCGGAATTGAGCACCAGGCCGCTGCCGACGCCCTTGGCGGCGTGTTCGCGGCTGATGAGGTGGCGCTCGACAAGGATCTGCTTGTCCTGCGCGCTGAGTTTTTCCAGCGGCTCGGCGAAGGGCTTGGGCGCCAACTGCGGCAGCCCGGCGAGGGCGGGCAGCAGGACTTCGAGGGACTTCACCCGGTCGGCTTTCTTGGCGTGGCCGGGAAAGGGGGCGCCCTTGAGGTTACGGGCGAGGCGGACGCGGGACGAAAGGACGATCTTGTCGTGCGGGCCGGAGCGTTTGCAGGCCTCGCCGGGCGAGATGAGGAAGTCTTGGACGTTCATGACTAGTGCGGTCGATGCGGTTTAGCCATCAGTTGATGGTTAGGCGAAGAGAAACACGACGAGCAATCCGAGGAACCAAGCGCTGGTGGCTGCAACGAGCGCTAGCTTGCTTAGTGCCCTGGGCGATCCGAGGCGGGCCAGCAGCGCGTGGAAACCCCAGCCTGCCCCCAATATGGGAAGGTAGATTGCAAACGTTCCGATCCCGCCGGTCAGGCCGCCGCAGGAACGACTGCCAACTGAACCCACAGCAACGTTCAATAGCACCGGAGTCAGGGTGGCCCCTAGGGCGAACGCCAAGGCGCCAAGCGGTAGCCAGACGAGCGCCGAATTCCAGGGTGCAATCCGCGGGGGATGGCTCAACTCAGTGGGGGTGTTGAAATCCGGGTTCACGTGACACTCCACAGGTTAATCGGCCTATGCCTCCCGCGGCACCTTCTTCGCCTGCTTGATCTCGTCGCGCAGGGTGGCGGCAGTCTCAAAATCTTCCTTGGCGATGGCGGCCTTCAGCGCCGCTTCCAGCTTGGCGAGCCGGGCTTCCTGGCTAACCACGCGGCGAACGGCGGGCGGCACCTTGCCCTTGTGCTGGGTGCCCTTGTGCATGCCCTTGAGCAGCGCGTCGAGGCCGTCGGCGAAGACATTGTAGCATTCGGAGCAGCCCAGCCGGCCGGTCTTCTTGAAGTCGGCCTGGGTGAAACCGCAGTGGCGGCAGGTCACCTCGGAGCCGGTGGCGGTGTTGGCCTCCTCCATTTTCTGCGAGGCGCCGAGGCCCAGCAGAAGGTCGGCGAGGGAGAAGCCAGTGGGGTCGTTCACGCCCTTCTCCTTCGCGCACGCCTCACAGAGGTCCACCTTCTTGACCTGATTCTCGATGATCTGGGTCAGATGGACCGTGGCCGGGGATTTTTTGCAGACCTGACATTGCATAACGCAGCGGGAGCAAGGTCCGTGGGGTCGGGGGTCTAGTCAAGGAGCGGACCGGGGTGCGGCTAGGCCCGGAAAGGCGTTTCGCCGAGGCGCCGGCGTGGATCGTTGCCGTTTGGCGACCCGTCCGAGCCGAAATCCGCGTCCAGCCGGCCACCCGCTCAACGGGGGGCACCGTCTCGGGCGCGGGCGATGGCGAAGTCCAGCAGTTCCTGTGAGCGGAAGAAGCCCTCGAACATGTTGTGTCCCTGACCGGGGAGGACGACAAGCTTCACCGCGGTCGCTGCGCCGGCTTCGCCATACTTGGCGGCGAAGGCGCCCGAATTCGCCGGGAGCGGCACCACGGTGTCCACGTCGCCATGCAGCAGGAAACCGGGCACGCGCGCGGCGGCCAGCGTGCCGGCCCGTTCCACGGGGTTGAACTCTGCCGAGCGGGCGCCGAGTTCCGCCGGGGTCAGTCCGTAGGCCGGGGCCGCGCGGTCGAGGCCGGGATACGAGCGGAAGTCGAACACCGGATAGATGCCGGCGATGCCCGCGACGCGGTCCGGATGGGCGGCGGCCCAACTGCCCAGCATGAGTCCGCCGCGGCTACGGGCGAGCACGCATGGTTTGGCGGCGAACCCGTGGCGCGCGGCCAGTTCCCGATATAACGCGGCAATGACCCCATGACTGCCCGGACTGCCGTAGGCTTCGCCCAAGTCCACACCGGCCACCGCCACGCCGTCGGCGAGGAAACGCTCGTGCATCCAGCGTTCCGCCTCGTCCGGATACGGCGGCAGCGTGGGCGCGTAGAGCACCCACGGTTGCGGATGGGTTCGTAGCGTGGCCGGCGGCAGGAACACGAACGCCGGCCGCCCCGCGACGGAGAAGTTCTCCGTGCCGGGCAGATTGAGCCGCGTGGCCGGACTGACCGGACCGGCGGCAGCCAGTTGCCAGCCCAACCAAGGTGTCACCTTCTCCGCCCACTTCGTGCCGTGGACGCGCTGGCCCTTTCCGCTGAAGTGGACACCCTTGCCGCCGCCGTCGCGGAGGTCGCCGACGAGCGCATCGGTGTCGGGTCCTTCGAGGGCGAGCCCGTCGCGCCAGAGCGCGGCCTGGGCGGCACGCAAGTCCGGCGAACCCGGATCATCGGGCGTGTGATAGCTGACTTGGGCGACGAACCACGGAATCTCCCAGCCGGCGTCGCGACTCGACTCGGCGATGAGTTGGGCGAGGAACTTCCGGTAAAGCTCGCCCGGCAGCGTGCGCGCCGGGTCGGGCTGGTTGGCATCGGACTCGCCCTGGTGCCAGAGGACGGCCCGGAAGCCGTTCGTCCTGAGCTGCCGCAGCCGGGCGGTCAGGTTGGCGAAGAGCGCGCCGGAGCTTTCCCATTCACCGGACGGGAGCTGCCGGACGTTGCCCGTGAGCGTGGGCGGTTGGCGGAATCGCGTCTCGCGAGGCAGCCATTCCCGCACGCTCGTCGCGCCGACGCTGACCGCCACCAGACCGACCGGCACCTGGAAGCGCGTCGTCAGCGCATCGCCGAACGGCGGCAGGAAACTCCCGCCTCCGCCCGAGGCGCCCGGCTGCGGATCGCGGGCCGGCTGCCATTGGGTTCCTGAAAACGCCACGACCTGATCGCTGGTGGGCGAGAGTTTCTCCTCGCCGTGGTTCGCCGAGTTCGACTGGCCCGCCACCACGAAGACCTCGCCCACGCCGACATGCGCAACGTTGGTTTCCGCCAGGGTCACGCCGTTCTGCACGGCCCGCAGATTGAGCTGATACCAGCCGCCGGACGGCGCCGTAAACTCGCCGGCGAAGCTCTTCCCGTCAGCGCCCAGATCAGCGACCCAACGCCAGGCGCGGTCGGCACGGGCACCGGTCAACTGGACCTCCACGGACACCTTTCCCGCCGGCGCATCAATGAGTTGCCCCGCGACGCGAACGACGCCCCGCTCGGCCGTGGCGCGCTGGAACACCTGGAAGTCGCCGGGAGCGGCCAGTTCGAGTGAAGGCGCAGCCCATCCCCGGATCGCCAGGCCGATGACTGCTGCAATGATGAGCTTCATGACGGGCGAGATCATTCGACAACGACCACTCGCGGGCCAAGCACGTCGAGTTTAGGCCGAAGGCCAAGACCCGGCGCCTTCGAGGCGGCCATGCGACCGTTCACGCGTTGCGGCGCACCATCGGCGGTGCTGACGGTGACGTAGCTGTTGAAGTCAGTCGTGCTGAACAGGAACTCCGTGGGCGTGCTGTGCGCGAGATGCGCGATGGCGGCAGTCGCGATGTCGCCGCCCCAGGAATCTTCCAGCGTCAGCCCGATGCCCATGCTCACGCAGAGATCTCTGGCCTGTTTGATCTTCGTGAGACCGCCGAGCTTGCTGATTTTCAGGTTCACCACGTCCATCGCGAGATCCGACTTCGCGCGCAGCAGGATGCCGAGGTCGTCGATGTTTTCATCCAACACGAACGGATGCGGAATCTGGCGGCGCACGGCGAGGCATTCCTCGTAGGTCAGGCACGGTTGCTCGATGTAAACATCCACGTCGCGGACGGCCTTCGCGATGCGCACGGCTTCGTGCTGAACCCAGCCGGTGTTCGCGTCGGCCACGAGGCGGTCACCGGGCTGAAGCTTCGCGGCGACGGCGAAGATGCGCGCGATGTCCGTGTCCGGATCACCGCCGACCTTGAGCTGGAAACGGCGATAACCTTCCGCGCGATAGCCCGCGACCTTCGCCGCCATCTGCTCCGGCGACTCCTGTGATATCGCGCGGTAGAGATGGATGTCCTCGCCATAACGTCCGCCGAGCAATTCGCACACGGGCAGACCGCTTGCCTGGCCGAGGATGTCCCAGCAGGCGATGTCGATGCCGCTCTTCACATACGGATGGCCCTTCAGCGCGGCGTCCATCTTGCGATTCAGCTTCACGAGCTGCCGGGGATCTTCGCCGAGCAGGTGTGGTCCCAACTCGCGCAATCCGGCGCGCACGCCTTCTGCGTATGCGGGCAGATAGAACGGCCCGAGCGGACAAACCTCACCGTAGCCGACGAGGCCGGTGTCGGTCTCGACGCCGACGATGGTGCTGTCGAAGACGGTGACGGATTTGCCGCCGGACCATTTGTAGGTGGTTTCGTGCAACGGGAGTTCAACGCGATGGGCAAAGATGCGGACGATTTTCATTGGTAAAGGTGGGGGGCGACATCAACGGGCTGTTTTCGGTCATTTGTAGGCCGAGACCGGTTTCGGGACGACGCGCAGTCCCGGGTAATCGAAACCACTGCCGAGCGGCCGGTAGTCTCCAACGATCTCAACGCTGCGAGTGGCGCTGATGGCAGCTTCTAGGCCCATGCCCCAGAAGGCGGCGTTGATGATCAGGCGACGCAGACCGGCGCTCTTCAAATCGGTGGCGCTGCCCATCGTGGAGTGGAAGACGCGGGCGGTTTTGCCGCCGCTGGTCTGCCAGTGTTTCACCCACGCCACCGGCAGCGGTTCGAGCTCCTCATTTAGCGGGTCATCGGACCGGCGGCCCAGGAGCGGCTGCCCCCAGACGAGCGCGGTGCATCCCGGCGGCAGGCTCGTGCCTTCCTGGTAGGTTCGATAGACGTCGGAGTCACCCCAGATGTCGGTGACGCCGGCGAGCACGGGATGGCGCTTCTGTTCTTCGACGATTCTGCCGCGGGTGGAGTCTGCCATCCAGCGTCCGTGGTGGTTCAGGAACGTGCCACCAAGCACGTCCTCACCCCAGCGCACTTGCTTGCCGTTGAGCTTGTAGGGCAGTGGGACGTTGAAGCCGTGATTCGCGGTGCGGAGCGCGATGATGGGTTTGCCGGAATCCACATACTTTACGATGTGCTCCAACTCGGGCTTCGGCAGCGTGAGCAGACGCGTGAAGAAAACGACGAGATCGGCGGAGGCGAGGTGTTCGAGGCCGGGGATGTGGTGTGGTCGGAACTCGGCCTCTTTTCCCTTTTCGGGATACACCGGCATGGTTGGGTCCACCTCACCGCGTTCGTTCACGCCGAAGAGCACGGTGCAGTCGAACCCGTGACGCACGCTGAGAATCTTCGCCATCATGGGCATCGCCTGCTCGCTGCGATATTCCTGGTCGGCCGCGATCAGGACGATGTGTTTGCCTTTTCCGGGACCGTCACCGCCGGGATAGGTCAGCCACTGGGGATTCTCCGGCACGGGATGCGCGAGAGTGCGGCTGCCGCACGCAAGGATGGCACTGAGGAGGATCGCTTTCATTTCGTGACCGGCACGCCCCAGAGGGTTCCGAGCAGCGTGAACATTTCGGGATCGTGCTGCTTCAGTTCGGCGCGGGTGAAGGGGAAGAAGTCGTTGCGCGTGAAATAGGCTTCGGTGGCCTCGGCGAAATACTCCATCAGGCTGGTCAAGGCGTAGGCACGTTCGAAAGTGTTGGCCCGGCCGTTGCCTTCCCCGAAGGACCGTTCAACGCGCTCGTAGCGGCCGCCGGCTTTGGCACGCTCGTAGGCGGCCTTGACGGCGGTGTTGTCGAATCCATCCGCGAGCACCCGGTGGTGGTAGGCGTGGGCCAGTTCGTGCAGGGCGAAGTTCGGCGTGCGCCGCATCTCCGCCGCAAAGTCATGCACGCCGGAAAACTCAACGCCGCGCGCCATTGCCGGGTCGCGCCCGTTGGCACGGAGCCAACCCGTCTCAGGATGAAACTCCGCGCCGCTACGGCCCGGTTGGTAGGCGGGGGAAAAGTAAAGCGGCACCTTCCTCAGTTCGGCCACGGCGGGCGCCGGCAGTTCGCGCACAATCTCGTCGAGCATCTTCTTCAGTCCGGCAAGGGCACGGGCAGTGTTTTCCGCCTCAGTCTCAAGCAACTTCCTGTGGATGTGAACCTGCCAACCGGAAACGTCGCGAGTCTCGCGCGGAACGACAGTGCGCTCGGGAGGCTGTGGTTCGGCGGCGCGGACCGTGGTGAGGTTCGTCAGCATCACGAACAGGCTTGCGAGGGCGAAGCGGAGGATTGGAGGTGCGAGCGGGTTCACGGCTCGGAATGCCCGTGCAAGCGGAGCAGGCGCCGCGTGCCCGCCCAATGAGTCGCGGTTGCTTCCTGCACTGTGCTTGCCGTTCGATAGCCGCTGAACCGCTGTGCTTCGTGCCGTCATTTCGGGATTTCGTTCAGCGTGTAGTAGGCGCGGTCGTGCAGCAGCGATTCGCCGTCCCGGGATTTGAACTCCAGCAGGTGGAAGTCGTGAACGTGTCCTTGCACGAGGCCCTTCACCCGCAGCCGCACGCTGCTGCCGTCCGCCGCGACCTCGGCGGCGGTAACGGTAGGGCGGGTGTGGTCCACCTCGGGACTCCCATAGCCCTCCTGGTAAATGTGAGTGTAGGTTTGGAGCGAATAGCTCTCCGGACGGCCGGCGATTGCTGTATCGACGGGGCGGGTGAAACGCACCACGAAGCCGTCCGGTTGCGCCCGGATGTCGAGGATCTCGAACGGCGTCTGGCCGGTCCAATCGAGGCGTTGGAGCAGGTTGTCCTTCATGCCGCGCACGGGCCAGCCGCGGTTCGTGCCGCCGGCGATCAGTTTCCCATCCGGCGTGAAGTGCACGGCCAGGATCCCCATGCCCAACCCCTCGCGGAAGGGATAACACGCGCCCTGCCACACGCCGTTGACCTGTTCGGTTGTCGCCCGCATCACGACGCACAGCGAATAGTCGCCGACGAAGATCTGGTTCTCAAACGGCCCGAACTTCCCGCCCGCACGGCAGACTTCGAACGCGGAAATCGAGCGGCCCATCTTCTTGTAAGGGAACACCACGGCGTAAGGAACGAGTTCTTTCACCCGCTTGCGCTCCGTCTCCAGGCGCGACGGTGAATTCGGCATCACCGGTGACGCGCCCATGTTCGTCGCAAACGGATACCAGTTGAAGCTGATGGGATGGCCCATGAAGCCGCCGGGCTTGAGATGCTTGAGCGAACACGAGCCGTTCCACGGCCCCTGGCTTTCCACGTAGAACATCTCGCCGTGCTCGTTTGGCCCCACGCCGAGCGGACTGCGGAGGCCGCTGCACAGCGGGATGGTTCTTCCGTCGGGCGTGATTTTCAGCGCCCAGCCCCGGAAGAGTTCCTTCGAGTGGTAGGATTCGGACAGGCCCAGCGCCACGTAGAGATTCCCGGCCGTATCAAACTTCGAGCCGAGCGCGAACTCGTGATAGTGGCCGAAGCCCCACGCGTCGCTCACCGTGTCGTAGCGATCCGCGCGCCCATCGCCGTTCGTGTCGGCGATGCGCGTGACCTCGGTCGCATGCGTGGCGTAGAAGGCGCCGTCGTGCCAGGCCAGCCCCAGCACTTCATCCAGCCCGCTGGCGAAGGTGCTCGCCTTTGGACTCGGGCTTTCATCGCCGACGCCGCTGAACAGCAGGATTTCCCCACGCCGCGTCCCGACCGCCAGCCGTCCATCCGGCAGGGAAACGAAACTGCCGGCCTCCAGATACACGCCCTCGGGCATCGGCACATTGACCAACCGGTAATAGGCCGCCTCCCGTTCTGCCGTGCCCCACGTGTCACCAAACTCCTCGGCGGCGGTGACGACGAGCGGGAGCAGACAAAGTGAGGTGAAAAGACGAAGAGTCATGGCTTGGCGTTAAGCTCGTATTCGAGTTTCAACTCGCCGCCGGCCACCGGCAGCAGGAGTTCCTTTGCGTCTCCCGCACCTCGCACCGTGCCCGGCGCGGAAAGGCGCACGACCAGCCCCCTGCCCACGGCAAACTCATTCGCGCCGCGTGGCTCGATGGACTTGTCGGCGGCGACCCGCAAGTGCAGTCCGGCGGGCGGGACGGCAGGAAACTTCAGCGTGCGCTCAAGGTGTGGGCGGCCCGAAGTCTCACCTCGTTCCCGGAAGAAGTCCTCCACCGCAAGGCCGTCCACGACATAGCGGAACGTCGGGCGTTGCCGGTCGTCGAGCGTGTAGCCCTTGAACGAGGACGACCGGGGACGCGGCGTGGGATCGAGGGCCGGCCAAGGCGTGGCCGGTGTGGCGAGAACGGCGAAAGCCGGGCCGGGCGGAAACGTGACGGTGTCCCGGCCGAGGATGCGTGCCTGTCCAGCACCTTGGCCACGCCAGATCCCAGACGCTTCGATGAACCCGCCGCTCCACACGGACGCGAGCCGCATCTGCTCCGCGTCGAAGGAGAGGTTGATGCCGCCGGGATAGCCGACTCCGATGCCGCGCTTGCCGATGCCGGGAAAGGCCCGGCGAATGATGACGGCTTCGTCCTTCACCGTGACGATGAGCGGCTCCAGCACAAAGCCGGCCGGTTCAGCCGCGTCCGGTCCCTGCTCCAGATATTGCCAGAGGGCGTCACGCTGCCGGCCCGGATCGCCGCCGAGCAGGTCGGGCAGCGGCGATATTCCGTCCGGCCAGAACGCCGGCATGATGGTCAGCGGCGAGAATTGTTGGGGCTGGGCCAGGTAGTGATGGAACCAGTTTTCCTCCAAACGCTCCGCCATTGTCATCAGGTCCAGTGCGCGGATGGTCCCGGCGGCCTTCTCGCGGAAGGTGTGGCAGGCAACGCAGTTCAGTCCCTTGCTACCCGCGAGTTCACGGCCGACCTGATGCGGTTTCTCGTCCGGCGCAACGCGGGTGAACCTGGCCGGCGGCAGCGTGTCGAGCGCCTTCAGTCTTTCTGCGAGCGGTCCGGCGTTGGCCGTGCCGAACTTCGGCATGCGCGTGTTCAGATACGGTCGGGCGGACGCGCCGTTTGCGATGACTTCGTGCAGCCACCTCGCCTTGAGCTTGGCACCCACGCCGGTCAGTGCTGGCGGCAGGCGGCCCTGGTCGCCGAGGTTTTCGTCTTTGCCGGTGAAATACTCACTGCGGTTCGCCGCGGCGCCGCCCGCTCCGTCACGCTGATGGCAGGCAAGGCAGTTCAACCGCGTCAGGGCGAGCGCTACCAACTCGGCCGGAGTTCGGTTCCGCGCTTCGTCCGAAATCGCCGCCCGCAGCGAGGCGCGTTGGCGTTCCGTGAGCGGATATCGGGGCCCGGAGCCGGGCTTGTCCGAAAGGCAGCCTTCGGCCGGACGCAGCTTGCTGAAGGCCGTGAGCACCGGAGGGGCGACGGGTTCGCCAGTGCGATGACAGGCGTGGCAACGATAGTCGGTGAACAGCCGTTTCCCGCGCGCGGCCAGTGCCGGTTCCGGGAGAAATGGGGGCGGCAGCGCCATTTGGTCGCGCAGCAGGTAGCTCGCAAGGTCCACCGCCCCGGTGCGCCCGAGGTGACTGTCCGGCATCCGACCGCCCGGGCGCACCTCCAGCGGGCGTTCGAGGAAGGCCGCGAGACTCGCGACGGAATACTTCTCCGCCAACGCCCCGAGCGGCACCGATCCGCCAACTGACTTCTCCGGCGAATGGCAGGCCACGCAGCCGACCGAGTGATATAGCGTTGCGCCCCGCTCCGCCGCGTCCGGGGTTGGCAGCCCTGAAGCCATCGGCCGGCCCAGCGACGCGAGGTAATGCGCCAGCGCGTTCGCCGCGTCTTCGCGCTCGGCGTCCGGAAGATGCGCGAGCATGTCGGGCATCGTCGTTCCCGGCTTCACCACCGAGGGCGCCGCGAGAAACCGCCGCAGATGCGCGCCGTTGGCCCGCGCGCCGATGGCCGACAGGTCCGGTCCCGGTTTTGCGGCGAACGCCGACTGTCCGCTCGGGTGACAGGCGGTGCAGCCGAGTTCGCCCGCCAGCACCGCCCCCGCGAGCGGTTCGGTGCCCTCCCGTTCCAGTCCGGCGACGAAAGGTGGTTCGGCACGAACCAGTCCGACCAGGACCAGTGTGCAAACAATCCGCAGAACTGCCTTCATGGTGCGTCCTTTCCCGGGCCGGGCTCCGGTCGGCCTGGCCCCGCCGGCAAATGCTCGTGCAGGAAGCGGGTGAGCGTGCCGTAGAAGTGACGCACGGTGTTGGTCCCTTCGGAGATGCTGTGCGAGCGGTTCGGATACGGCATGACAGTGAACGACTTGTTCCGCGCGATGAGTTCGTTCATCAGCATTTCCGTGCCCTGGTAATGGCCGTTGTCGTCGCCCGTGCCGTGAACAAGGAGCAGGCTCCCTCGCAGGTGCTGCGCGTGCGTCAGCGGCGAACCGTCGCGGTAGCCTTCGGCGTTGTCGCCCGGCAGGCCCATATAGCGCTCCTGGTAGATGGTGTCGTAGAGCAGTTGGTTCGCGTTCGGGGCCACGGCGATCGCCGTGGAATACAGGTCGGGATACCTAAAGATGGCGTTCAGACTCATGCTGCCGCCGCCGCTCCAGCCCCAGACGCCGACGCGTCCGGCATCCGCCTCCGGCCAGCGTCGGAGCATTTCACGCACGGCGGCGGCCTGATCGGGCGTTGCGAGGATGCCGATCTGCCGATGCACACTCCGCCGCCAGTCGCGTCCCCGCGGCGTGGCCGTGCCGCGATTGTCGACGCTGGCCACAATGTAGCCCTGTTGCGCGAGCATCCAGTGCCACAGCGCGGTGCGTCCACCCCAGGAGTCCTTCACCGTCTGGCCGGCCGGCTCGCCATAGACATAAATGAACAACGGATGTTTGCCGGCTGGATTCAGCTCCGGAGGCTTGATGCACCAGGCATCGAGCGAAACATTTCCGCCGATCTCGATCTTCAGGAACTCGGTGGCGGGTTTCTTCAGTGCAGACAATTTCTCGCGCAGCTTCCGGTTGTCGGCCAGCACGCGCGCCACCTTGTGGTTGGGCAGGCTGACGAGTTCCACCACCGGCGGCGTGATGAACGTGGACCAGGTATGCACGGCCCACCGGCAGTCCGGCGAGATGTCGTAGTTGTGCCAACCGGGCTGCCCCGCGGGCGAAAGGCGCTCGGCCGGTCCGCCCGACAGACGCGTCCGATAGAGGTATCGTTGGGTGGGATTGTCCGGGGAGGCGGCGTAATAGAGCCAGCCGTCGGCATTGTCCTGCGCCTCAATCGCGATCACGTCGAAGTCGCCGCTCGTAATCCGGGAAACGCTGTTGCCGTCCATGCCCGCGCGATAGGCGTGCCGCCAGCCGTCGCGTTCGCTCAGCCAGACAAAACCGTCCGCCGGATTCAACAGGCGGAACGGATTCAGGTTGTCCACCCACGCGCTGTCCGTCTCCCGGAGCACCACCTGGGTGGCGCCGGTCCTCGGGCTGGCCATCATCACGAGATTCGTGCTTTGGAGCCGGTTGAACTGCTGGAGGAGAAGGTTGCCGTCCGGCGTCCACTCGACGTGCGGCAGGTAATGCTCGCGCGGGTCACCGGGGATCCGGAGCCAGCGCACGCGCCCGCCGGTGGCGGCCACCACGCCAAGGCGCGTTGCCGAGTTGGTCTCGCCCACCTTGGGATAGGGGAACGTGGTGATCTTCGGATAACTGCCCGCGGTGTTGTCGATGAGCTGGAACTGGCGGACGCCGCTGGTGTCGAACTGCCAGAAGGCGAGGGAGCGTCCGTCCGGGCTCCAGCGGAATCCGTCGCGGATGTCCAATTCTTCCTCGTTCACCCAGTCCGAGGTGCCGTTGATGCGGTTGAGCGAGCCGTCCGTGGTGAGGGCCGTGATGCGGAACCGGCGGAGGTCCTGGACATAAAGATTGTTCTCGCGCACGTAAGCCACCCGCGAGGCGTCGGGCGAGAACTTGGCGAACATGAGTGTGGACGGCGCAGCGTCGCCACCGAGCCGCCGCAACGCGCGCGTGGCCAGGTCCAACACCCAATAGCTGCCGCGCGTGTTGCGCCGCCAGACGCGCTGGCTGTCCGTGTAAAGCAGGAGTTTTGATTCATCGGGCGAAAACTCGAACGCCTCGACTTTCAGCGGCTCGGCTTTCCCCTCCGGGATGAAGGCGCTGGCCGGAACGACAATTTCCCGGCGTCCGCGGGCCGGGGCGTGGCGCACCAAATCACGCCCCACGCCACCCGCTTCCGGAGTCTCCAGCGTGAAGTAGTCCGACGTGCGCCGGCTCCACCGCAAGGGAGCGGGACGTTCTTCGCCGAACTCCTCGGACGCAAAGATGCGGTCCAGGGTCAGCAGTGAGGAATCGGCCGTGTCCGGTTGCCCACGGGACGATGCCGCCTCGCCCGCCCGCGACCGCTCCTCCGCCTGGCGGCGGATGGCTGCCTTCGCCTGCTGCAATCGTTCAGGCCACACAAACTTCGGCGCCCTGGCCGGATCGTAGCCGGCGAGATGGCCCGTAAGCCGGGTCGCCGGTTTGGTGTATCTCAGGACGGTGTCGCCGAACACCTCGCGGCACAGGGCGGCGAGGCCGGAATCGTATGCGAGCAGCTCGGCGCGCGTGTTGACGTGATTATGGTCGTGGTCGTTCTCACGGTTGTTGTCGAACCAGCTCTGCACGCCCTCGGCGAAATACTCGTGGTGATTCACCGACGCGTATTTGCCCTGCCACAACCCGGCCTTCATCGCCGCGTCGTAGGCCGCCTTCACGCGCCCGTCGAAGCCGGGATCCACATTGGCCATGCCCCGCAGGTGAATGTTGTGGGCCAGCTCGTGGATCAGGATGTTCTCGGTCGAATACGGGTCGCCGGGATAGCCCAGCAAATTCTCCTCGCCGCACGAGCAGAACGGATCGGTCTCACTGCCGCCCATGCCGCGCGCGCGGGCGTCATAAAAGTCGCGGGAGGAGACGCCGGGAAAGCCGGGCACGGGATCCTTCCCGAGCCAACGCCATTCGGGCTGGTCGGTGGTGAACTCGTTCCACCCGAGAATGCAGAGCCGGGCGCCGCTTTTGACCATCGCCGCGCACACGTCCGGCCGCTGCGCGAGCATCAGGTTCACGAGGTAGGCCGCCTCCTTGAGCGCGACGGGATTCACCTGTGCCGAAGCGACAATCGGAAACCCGCCCGCCTTCGTCCGCTGCGGGTAAAACGCCGGAATGCCGTCCGCGTCCGGCGGGTCGAACCGCATTGCCTGCACCGGCACCTCGCTCGTGATGACTCGTTCGGCCTTGTCCTCACGGCCCACGACCGCGAAGCGATGGCCGAGCGTCGTGGTGATGATGGTGCTTTCGCCCGGCGCGACGGAGCCATTCGGCACGCGCTCCGTGTCGGACTTGAGCCAGAAGATGTCGGCAGTCTCCGTGCTGCCATTGATGAATTGCAGCTTCGGACGCGGCGCCTCGGCGGCGGCAAAGACCTGGCCGAGCAGCAGGATCCCGGCGAGCAACTGGAAGGGTCCCTTCATCACGGTGTGCTTTGAGCGCGCAGCATCCGCAGGTTAGCTTCGGCGAACGCCTTGCCCATCTGCGCGAAGATCTTCGCGCTTCCAAAATAGTGATAGCCGCCATTGGAAGCGCCCTTGAGAGCCTCCCGGTCCTTGGGCGAAAGGACCTCCTCCAGGGCGAGGTCGAGCTTCTTCTGGTCTGCTTTGGTGATGCCCTCCAGCCGCAGGTCTATCGCCGCATAACGCTCCGGAGAACTGATGGAATACTGGTCATTGGCATAGGCCGCCAACACGTTCTTCCCCTTCTTCAGGTGCCTGATCTGTTCGTCTTGGAGGACGATGGAACCGTAACGCGGAGAGTCCTGCCACCAGATGTAGGTGTGGAGCTTGTGTCCGTTCAGATACACATGGAACCCCTGCCTCGCCAAAATCGCGATGCGGTATGAATCGAAGTCCAGGTCCTCAACTTCAAACGTTGTGCGCATGAGCAGGAATTCACCCTTGCCCCAGGTGGCGGGGAATTTGTCCAGGGTGACTCCGCTGTGCTTCCAGACGCCCTTGCCGATGGGGGCCTTGCCTTCCGTCCACTTGCTGTCGTCGAACTCGGGCATGAACCATTTCTCCATCCCGGCTGGCAGCGTGATGTCGCGGAAGCGCCGGTCGGTGTATTCCTCCAGCCTGTCCTTCGGTTCGGTGGCATCCACTGTCGCGAAACGCCAGGTCCGGTCATCTGGCAGTGGTTTGCCAACCGGCTTCCAGTAATTCTCCCATTTCCATTCCCGGTCGAAGGTTCCGTCTTTCTTCAATCGATGAGCCGTGCCGATGATATTGTCATACTCGCCCTTCTTGGGTTCTGCGGCGGCAATGGCGTGATCCCAAAATGGAGCAGTCTCAACGGCGAGCACATTGCCCTTGAACTCGGGCAGGCCGGCCGGTGCGGCCATGGCCCTGCGGAAATTCACATGTTTCTCCCCATCGACTCCCAGCACGCCGATCACGAAAGGCATCTTCGGGGCTGACAGGTCTTTGCGCACATCCCGAATGAAGTGTGACAGCAAACGCGAGTATTCATCATAGTTCCCATTGGGATAGGTCTGACCATCGACCAGGTCGTTGAAGCCCTGCAGCCAGACGAAACCGGCCAGCTCGTAGCCCTCCTTGGGATCGTAGGCCGGGCAGACCCGCTGGGGATCGGCCAGCACCTTTTTGACGTGCTGAATCATCATCCGGTAGAACACACCCGAGGCGGCATCCTTTTTGTCCTGCCACGCTTTCCGGTCCTCGGCTTTGGGAATCCCGTGGGCGCCCTGGGGATGCTTGTCCCACTCGTCCTGGGTCTCCTTGGGGAGCTTGTATGGGCCGGCAGTGGGCGGACGGAATTCAGTGTTGAGTGACCTGCCGCCCCAGGCGGTCTTGATGATCAGGATGGGCTCGTTCAACCCCTTCTCCATGTAGATTCCGAAGGTGAATTCCGGGCCGATCTTGCTGCTTAGCTGGGTCGGATGGTCCTCTCGTGCGCCAAAGCCGGCCGTTAACTTGCCCAACCCCTCGCCATTGGCGCTGCCATCATAAGGGCCCGTCAAATAGGACATCCAGACTTTGTCACACACTCGCGGAGTTCCATCGGGATTGCGCATCTCCTTGAGGATGGGGGCCGTTAGCGGATCCTTGCCGATGTAGTCGAAGGTCTCGACCCGCGCGTGCCCCTCCATGTTCGACTGGCCGGCGAGGATGAAGACCTTGAGCGGCTTCGCCTCGGCGCTGGCCGTGACGAACAGGGCGCCGAGGATCAGCGTGGCGAGCTGTTTCATGGGGTTCAACGGGTTCATGGCTAGAGGGAGCTTCATTGGAGGCGGCTAAGTTCCGGGGTGTCAGTCGCGGCCTCGATGGCTTGGATCGTTTCGCGGACGCATTTAGCCTTCTTGAGCATCAGATTTTTGGGGAAGTCCTTTTCTTCTTTCTCAAAGTAGTTGGCGATCCGGGTCAGCTCTGGAACGACGGACTTGGCGTGGGTTCCGTAGCCAAGGAGGATCTCCATCAGTTCCGGGGTCCGATGCTCGCTCGCCCAGGGATTCTGGTCACGGGTGTAGTTCACGCAGGCGCGGATGCCTTCCTCGATCCGGTGTTTGGCCAGGAGGCGCAGCCCCTCCACACGGATCGAGTCGGCGAACATTTCACCGCTCGGCGCGGGTTCAATGATCGCCTGATAGATGGCGGGCAACAACGGCTTGATCTCCTGGGCCGAGAGCTGGCGATACACCGAGCCAAGGCTGCCGCGGGCGCGACCGTCCTGGTTCTTCAGCCCGGCTCGCACTGCCTGGTAGAGCGCCTCGCGATCCACACCCTCGAGCGACCGGCTCAGCATCCCGCCGCCATCGAAGAGGGCGAAGGAGAGATACCGCTGCTGCATGCCGCGCGGATCGCCCTGGGGGTTCACCTCAGCCAGCAGTCCGAGCAGTTGGGGCACCGCCTTCATGGCGGGTGTGCCGATGGCCGCGAGCGCTTCGGCGGCCTTGATACGTAACCAGAGGTCCGGGTCCGCCAGTGCGGTCCGCAGCGGTTCAAGGGCGGGTGCTCCGCGCCCGCGCAGGGCAATCAGGGCCTGGCAGGCCCCGTAGCGGGAATACAGGGCGGGTGCCTCCAGCATTGTCACCAACGGTGAAACGGACACCTCCTTGCGCCGGCCCAGGGCCATTGCGGCCCGCTCGCGGACCACGGGCGACCAACTGCCGAGACGCACCAACAGATCGTCCACGCTGAGTTTGTCGTAGGCGCTGTGGCGGTCCTTGTTGTCCCAGCCACGGCCATCCTGGAGGAGTGCTTGCACGGCCGCGGCGTCCAACTGCGGGACGATGCCCGGGCGTTTGCCAGCCAGATAAAGTTTCTTCAGCGGCATCGCGTAGGCCAGCAGGTAGGCCCCGGTGGCGTCCCAGCCTTCGTAACTGTCGTGGTCCGGTTCGGGCGGTCCCTGATGGGCAAATGTGCCGTCCCAGCGGCGGGCGAGGTCGAAATACCAGCCGCCGAATTCCTGCATCCAGGCGCCGGTGGCCTGGGGACCGGACTGGGCAACGCCAGGCATCGCCCACAGGAGGTTGAAGAAATTGCCGGTATGCCCGGTGTCCCGCTCGGGGCCGTGGGAGGCGACGCTCATGCGGGAAAAGAACTCCGCGCCATGGGCTTCGCCGAGGAGGCTGAACAGGACGGCGGCCATTCCGCACTTGCCGTTGTCTTCGTGGTTCTCGATCCACGGGTGATGGTCGCCGTAAGGGATCGCCCCTTTGCCGATGTAGAATCGCAACAGGCGCGCGCTGAGTTCGATGGCACGGGCCAGCTCAGGGTCCTTTACGCCAGCCTCCCGTGCCAGCACCAGACCGATGGTCAATGGCACTCCCGGCGAATTCATCATCCCGTAGCCGCCGAGGCGGCCATCGGGCTTCGCGAACCCATGGCCCCACGACCCGACTGCGCTCTGCCCCTTGGCGGCTTCCAGAGCGAGACGCCGCAGGCCCGGCAAGACCGATGGGTCGCCGGTGGCCAGCGCATACTCGGAGAGCAGGATCATGACGTAGCCGTAATGCCACGTTTGCATCGAACTGGACGAGTAGTCCGCCGCCCACTGGGCCTCCTTCCTGACCAGCGGGAGGTAGGCGGGATCGCCGGTGGCGAGAAGGGCGAGCGCATTGAGGGAGCGCACGATGGGATCGTCGTGATTCGGGGACTGGGCCGCTTTGCCGGCCAACGCCTTGCACCCCTGTTCGAGGATGCGTTTGGACTTCGGGCAATCGTAGGGCGCGGTGGCGCCGTAACTGCCGAGCACCGGGAGCTTGACTACGACCTCTTCCGCCTGGCCCGCCCGCCACCGGGTCACGGCCAGTTTGCCCCCGCCCGCAGCCGATTCGGCGAGGGTGAGTGCTTTGCCGAACTCGGTGCGCGGGTCGTAGGAAAACGGCTTGCCGCCGACTCCGAGGACCACATCGCCGACGAGGAAAACGCCCTCGGCAGGAGAACCCTTCTCCACTTGGGTGACGGAAATCTGCCGCGCATCGGTGGTCACCAACTGGTCGCAAAACATCCACCCGCGCAGCCCCGTGGGCCCGAGGTTCCAATCATGTTTGGCGCCCGCCGGAATGGCGTCGCCTTGGGTGAAGTCGGGGATCTTCAAGGGCTGGCCCTTGGCCGCGGCAACGGCGGAAGCGGGCGCCGCGAGAAGAGCCAGGAGGATGAGCGTGAAGAGACGAGTCGTCATAAATCAGTCCGATTGCGTTGGCGGAATTCTGCCTCCGCTTCGGCGAGGGTTCGACGAGCGCTTAGCTTGCGAATATGCCCCGGCGTGGTGCCGCAACAGCCGCCCACAATCTGCGCCGGCCACGTTTGGGCGTATTGCAGGTAACTCTCCGGATCGACGGCGTCCGTGTTGATCCAGCCGTCCTTCTCATCGGCGTAGCCAATGTTGCCATAGGCAATCAGCGGAAAATCGGGGCCGCAGATCGCCCGCAACTCGGCCAGGGGTCTGGCCAGCGTGTGAGCCGGGCCGCAGTTCACGCCCAGAGCCTTCACCCCCAGCGGCATCAACCTCTCCGCGGCAATCGCCACGGACTCGCCCGACAGAATCCGGCCTTCGCGGTCGCACACGAAACTGACCCAGGTGGGCCGGACGGTGCGCGTCGCCACATCGGCCGCGATGACGGCTTCCCGAATTGAAGTCATCGTCTCGATCAGCAGCACATCCACGCCCGCTTCCACGAGATGCTGGATGCGCTCGGAATGCTCGGCGCGGCATTCGTCATCGGGCGGCACCAGGTCGGGGCGATAACAATCCTCCAGCGGGGCCACCGAGCCGGCCACTTGCGCCGGTCGGCCAAATTCAGCGATTGCCTCCTGGGCGGTCGCCACCGCGCGTCGGGTCAATTCGCGCGCATCGTGCCCTTTGCCCGCCAGCGCGCGGCGATGGGTGCGAAAAGTGTTGGCGGTGAGGATGTCCGCGCCCGCGTTCAGGTAGTCCCGATGAACCTGGCGCAACACAGTCAGACCGGCATCCGTGGTGAGCGCATTCGCCGACCACAACGGCAAGCCGGTGTCCACTCCGCGCCGGTTCAATTCCGTGCCGGTCGCGCCATCCAGCAGGAGGAGTTCACCCTTCATGGATTGCCATTGCCTGCGGGGGGTTGGTTGACCGGTGCGACTTTCGCTGCCGGCGGACGTTGCGGGCGAAGTCGCAGGGTGACGTTGGAACCGACGGCCGGCAGGTGAGTGGGGTCAACCTGCCACTGAAGCGCGTCGTTGGCCTGGCTGTGAATCGCCGGCAGGCAAAGGAGCTCGTCGCCGAAGGTCGAGAGCGAGATTACATTTCCACTTTCGTCGCTCAGGTAGCGACGCGACCCCGGCCCGTCGTCCTGCAGGACGGACCCGGCGAAGAGAAAGGTGTGCGTGGGGAGCTTTTGCTTTGGATCCGCGGAAGCGGTGGCATCCGAACTCTGACGAGAAGAGACGATGAAATCGTGGATGGGGCGCTCAGACCACTTTCCCTCCTCGTCCCTGAGCACCAAGGAGACGTCTACCGGACCGCCATGGGGTGGAACGTCAATCCAGCGCTCGGCCTGCACCCCAAGCTGCTGGCGGGTTGCCGGGCTTCCCGGTTTGGCGCCCAGCAGCAGCAGCGCCGCGTGAATGTGCCTCGGTTTGGCTTCGACCACGACGATGGACTCATGCTCCTTGGTTCCTTTGGTGCAGGCCACCAGTTCCAGCAGTCCACGTCGGAGGCAAACGGACGCCTCCACATCCACGCAACGCTCCTCGAGGTTGATCGCGAGGCCGGGAAACTTGAGTTTGCCCACGGCGGCCGCGGCCGGGGAATTGGTATGCCCCCCGGCCAGTGCTGGCCTGTTCGTGAACAATAAGTCGGGGGTGAGCTCGGCTGCCCCGAGCACGAAGCCGGGCAGAGCCAGCGCCGCCAGCAGTCTCAGTCGGAACGATGCCGACGGGGCCCGGACATGGGCGCCGACACCGGTCAGGAAGCTGCGGGCGGCAATCGTGATCACGGCATCCTCCACTCCAGCATCTCCAGCGTCAGCAGGGCGTAGCAGGTGGCGAGAATGGGATCCGCCTCCCACCAGCGAGGTTCGGGATTCACCCATGAGCCGTCGGCTTGCTGAAGCCGGAGCAGGCGCCCCGCGACCTGGTCCCGCCAGGGAATTTCCACGCCATTCGACAGCTTGAGACGCTCGTCCCCGGAGGCGGTCAATGCCTTGGTCAGCAAATGCAGGTAGTAGAAATACCCCTGCTGCCCCATCCCGGGATTCTCTTCGAGGGTGTAGTTGGCCCGCAGCCAGTCCTTGACCGCGACCACCCGCGGATCGTCTTGGCTCAGCTTGGCGTAGAGGTAGCTCAACAAACCGCCGTAGCTCATGCTGCCATAGCTGCGCAGGGCCACTCTTCCCGTCGCGGAGTTGGTGACGCCGCCCGCCATGCTGTGGCCGGGGTAATAGAAGAAGCCGCCCCGATCCTTGGGGTCGGTCGAGACGCGGTCCGAAGTGTTCGTGCCCGGCAGGTTCTGGCAGTGCGCCAGGAAACGCACCACCGCCTGCCAGTCCAAGTCCGGCACGGGCGAGGCTGCCGCGGGGGAATCCTTCGGAAACAAGGCCTCGGACACCCGCATCGCCTCGATGGCCACCAGGGTGTTGTTCATGTCCGAGTGCTGATACTTGCTGCCATAGCCCACCCCTCCGTCGAAAGGCGTGTCGTTCGTCCCTTTGACGCCGAGGTCAATCTGGGTGTTGGCGAGGAACTCGCGAGCCTTCACGACGACCGGCAGGAAATTCGTGTCCGCGGCCGCGGTCAGCGCCATCAGCGCCAGGGAGGTGTTGTAATTCGCCAGCCCGGATTTCTGGATGGAACCATCCGGCTTCACACAGGAGAGCAGGTAATCAAACCCCCGGTTCATCTCGGAGGTGCGGCTCCGCCGAAACCTTTGGGTTGGCTCCAGATTCATGGCCGTCAGGGCCAGGGCGGTGACCGCCGGCTGCTCGGGCGTGGACCACCAGCCGTTTGAATTCTGGGACTTTTGCAGGAAAACCAGGCTCCGCTCAATGGCGGCGCGCACCTCCTGCCGGGTCGGCGCCGGGGTCTGCCCGGTGGGCGTGACCGGTTGGGCGTTTAAGCCGAGGCAAAGGCCAACGAACACGCCTGCCGCCAGAACGATTGCGCTGAGGAGTTTGGGTTGCATGCAAATGCGTTGGGCGCGCGGTTGTTTCGAAGCAGACTGGCCGTTGTCTTTTCCTGCGAATGGCGCCGTTCAAATTTGCCGGGAAGGTTCTGCCCGCGCTGCGGGCCCCAGCCCGACGAGCAGGCACTGCGCGAGGCGTGCCAGGGCCGGGAAGCGCCACCGGGCAAACGTGTGAGGGATAAGCTCTGCCAGGCCCCAGCCGGATCCCGCTCCCGCGGCGGTGCTCCCTCGCCCCGCAGCGAAGCGCGGGGAGAGGGTTGGGGAGAGGGGCGGCTCACTCGCGCTACCGCCGGAATGGACGGTCTCCTCCTCTCCCCGGCCCTCTCCTCCTTCCTCCGTCGGGAAAAGAGGGGGAACACCGGACGCGCCGCCGGTTACCGGGTGCAACGCGCGCACCAAGTCCGGCCAAATCTTTCCGCCACTCCGAGCGGAGGAGAGGGAGGCGGGGTCAGTGTCGCGATGGGCCGGTGCCGTCATGGGACAGGTTTTACGTTTGGCCCCGTTCGCCGTCTTGGAGTTGAATGACACCCAGCCGTGAAAACTCACCCAGTGAAGCCGCTCGCCGCCGCCGTTTCCGGTGGGCCGGCGCCGGTGGACGTCGCGCTGTTGGAAAGCCTCTTTGACCAGGCGCCGGATGTGGCGTTCTTCATCAAGGATGCGGCGGGGCGGTATCTCGTGGTCAACACATCGCTGGTCGAACGGCATGGGCTGCGACACAAGTCCCAGGTGCTGGGTAAGCGGCCCAGCGAGATCTGTCCCGGTGAGTTTGGCCGCATCCCCGCCGCGCAGGACGCCGCCGTGTTGCGGACCGGCCGCCCGCTCCTGGACCACCTCGAACTGCACTGGTCCACCCCGCACAAGCCCGGCTGGTGCCTCACCACGAAGCTGCCGATGCGCGATGCCGCCGGGAAGATCATCGGCCTGATCGGCATCTCGCGCGACGTGCGTGCACCCATCGGCACCCGCGAGATCCCGGTCGAGTTCGCCGCCGCGCTCGAACATTTCGAGAACCACCTCGCCGAGCCGATCACGCCCTCGGCCCTGGCCCGGCGCGCCCAACTGGCGCCGCCCCGGTTTGCGCGCCTGATGAAACGGTTCTTCGGGCTGACCCCCAGCCAGTTCATCGCGAAGACCCGCGTCGCCGCCGCGTCGCGCCTGCTGCGCGAGACGGAACAGACCGTGGCCGCCATCGCGCTGGCCTGCGGCTTCTATGACCACAGCGCCTTCACCCGGACCTTTCGCGCGCTGACCGGGGTGACGCCCACGCAGTTTCGGGCGGGTGGGGGCGCCAAGCTGTAACTCCGGCCGAGTCGCCCCCCCGGCACCTGCGCCGGGCCGGGGCAGCGGGTTCACGGCCCGATCGCGCGGTAGAAGACGGAGTCGCTGGGCGGGGTGGCGTCCTCGAGCAGGAGCTCGCCGTTGGCGGCGGCGGTCCCGGCGGCTCCGGCTCCGGGCACGTCGGTCCACGGGCCGGTGATGGTCGCGGCGGCTTGGAGCCGGTGGGCACCCCCGGGGTTGCCCGTCGCGATGAAGCGCCGTTCGCCGCCAGCCCCGGGCGCGAGTCGGAGCGTCAGGCCGGCCACGGGGGGCGTGACCGGGCCCACGCCGGTGAAGATGTAGGCCGCCCCGGCCCCGCCAACGCTGTTGTCGGCCTCGTCGCCGTTCACGCCGGTAGCGTTGCTGGATTCCCCACTGGCCCCGACGACCACCGTGTCGCCCGACACCGCCACCGATATTCCGAACATGTCACCGCCATCGGTATTGCTCGCCTTGAGGTAAGCTTGCTGAGTCCAGGTGGTGCCGCTCCGCACGAACACGTAGGCCGCGCCGGCATCCCTGACGCTATTGTCGGCCTCGTTGGCATTCACGCCGCTGGCGTTGCTGGCTTCCCCGGAGGCGCCAACGACGACCGTGTCGCCCGACACCGCCACCGACCAGCCGAAGAGGTCACGCCCATCGGTATTGCTGGCCTTGAGGTAGGCCTGTTGGGTCCAGTCCGAGCCGCTCCGCACAAACACGTAGGCCGCGCCGGCAAAGTTGGCGCTGTCGTTGTCTTGGTTGCCGTTCACGCCGGTGGCGTTGCTGGCTTCAAAGGGAACCCCGACGACCACCGTGTCGCCCGACACCGCCACCGAGTTACCGAACCGGTCACCCGCCCCAGTGTCGCTGGCCTTGAGGTAGGCCTGCTGGGTCCAGCCCATGCCGTTCCGCACGAACACATAGGCCGCGCCGGCATCCTTGGCGCTGTTGTCGGCCTCGTTGCCGTTCACGCCGGTGGCGTTGCTGGCTTCCCCGAAGGCTCCGACAACCACTGTGTCGCCCGATACCGCCACCGAGTAGCCGAACAGGTCATCTGTCCCGGTATTGCTGGCCTTGAGGTAGGCCTGCTGGGTCCAGGTGCTGCCGCTCCGCACAAACACGTAGGCCGCGCCGGCTCGGTCGAAGCTGTTGTTGGCCCCGTCACCGTTCACGCCGGTGGCGTTGCTGTCTTCCTGGTAGGCCCCGACGACCACCGTGTCGCCCGAAACCGCCACCGCCCCTCCGAACTGGTAACCCACCCCGGTATTGCTCGCCTTGAGGTAGGCCTGCTGGGTCCAGGTGGTGCCGTTCCGCACGAACACGTAGGCCGCGCCGGCAAAGGTGGCGGCGGCGTTGCCTTGGTCACCGTTCACGCCGGTGGCGTTGCTGTCTTCAAAGGGAGCGCCGACGACCACCGTGTCGCCCGACACCGCCACCGAGATTCCGAACAGGTCAAGGTTCCCGGTATTGCTGGCCTTGAGGTAGGCCTGCTGGGTCCAGCCCGTGCCACTCCGCACAAACACGTAGGCCGCGCCGGCATACCTGGCGCTGTTGTCGGCCTGAGTCCCGGTGCCGCCCGTGAGCGGGGCATTCACGCCGGTGGCGTTGCTGGCTTCCGAGTAGGCCCCGACGACTACCGTGTCGCCCGACACCGCCACCGACCGACAGAACAAGTCCTCCGCCCCGGTATTGCTGGCCTTGAGGTAGGCCTGCTGCGCGATCGGATCGGTGGTGAGCGGTGAGGGCTGGAATTCGTGCCGCCCCGCCTCATACGCGGCGCGGATGCTCTGCCAATCGGACTTGGCCAGGCCCGCGGGCACCTGGTCAGGAGAGGTGAGCCGCTGCGTCTTGCCCGGCGCGGCTGCGGGGGCAGCGAGAGCGGCGGGCCCCAACAGGGCCAACCAGGCGAGGAGGAGTGCGCGCAGGGTCTCGTTCATGTTGGATGTTCTGCATTCGGCGGCCGGCCACTTCCGGTGTCCAGCCCGGACATGGGCGAGCGCGCCCGGGGGCCATCTGGCTGCTGTCTCCAGGTGACGGTGCCCAACTTGACGAGGCGCCGCCGTATGACCCCGGCGAAGGACAAACCCTTCCCTTGGGAAGCCGACGTGCGCGCGGCGATCGAGAAGCTCAAGGCGGAGAAAGAGGCCAAGAGGCGGCAAGCTGGATCGAAGTGACGAGTGGCTGGAGGCACGACTTGGGTGCGGCGAGGATCAAGCGGGTGTCGTCGCGCTCCCAGTCCCCTTGGCGGTCAGCTTGTTGCGCTGAGTTCTGCGGTTTGGCGGCGGATGGGACGGCGATTTACTGCTGTGCGCGCTTCCCCCTCACCCTGTCCCTCTCCCTCAGGGAGAGGGGAACGCGCGCTGGGCCGCCGAAGTTTCCGCCACCGGACTGCCGAAGACTGCACGGCTGCGGACTGAACTGAACTGCCGCGACCCGTTGGTGGAGTTGCCGGGTGAATCCAACGACTCCCTCTCCCCGAGGGGGAGGGTTGGGGTGAGGGGGAACCGGGTCCAAGCACTCACCGCCTGCCGGTTTTCCGCCACCTGCTGAAATGCCGCCTGGGCGACACTGGGTTTTCGCCGTCACTTCAATGACTGCACGTAGCGGACGAGGTCCACGACCTGGTCGTCAGTCAGGGCGTCGAGCAGGCCTTCGGGCATGACGGACTGGCCGTCCACGTAGCCGGCGACCTTGATGTTCTTCACCGGGATGACCTGCCGGGTGCCGCCGGCGAAACGCACGGTGAGGGCGTCGGCGGTTTCGTCGCCGAAGAAGCCTTCGTAGGTTTCGCCGTCGGTGGTCTCGACGTGGTAGGTGCGGAAGACGCCTTCGATCGCCTGGCTGGGATCCAGCACGGAGGTGAGCACGGCTTCCGTGGTGCGGTTCTTCGAGCCGGCGAGCGGCGGGCCGAAGCCGGTGCCGTCGTTGCGTGTGGAGTGGCACGCCGCGCAGGTGGACTGGAACAGCGCCTGGCCGCGCGCGAGGTCGGCCTCCTGGGCTGAGTCCACGCGCTGCACAAGTCGGGCAATGCGGGCGTTCACCTGGCGTTTTTCGGCGGGGTCCTTGCCGGGATGACGGGCGACAACCTGCGTCCAGCGGCTGGAGGAGGGAACGGCGATTTTGCCGCGGCTCTTTTCCTCGACCATTTGCAGGAGGAGATTCTGGAAGGCGCTTTCGTAGGTGCCGCCGGGGGCGAGGTAGTCGCGTTCCCAACCCTTCACGGTGTCTTTCAAGTTCGGTGAGGTGCGCCAGCGCCGGAGCCAGGCGAGGTGTTCGGCGGCGAGCGGTTCCGGATGGTCGCGGAAGAAGCGGAGGACTTCCCAGCGCACGCGGAAGGTCGGCTCGTCAGTGAGTTCCTGGAGCAGCGCGAACGCGTCCTTAAGCGGCGGGCGCACGGTGGACAGCGCGCGGACGGCTTCGTGGCGGAGATTCTCGCTGCGGCTGGCGAGCAGGTCGCGGTAGAGCGCGCCCTGGTAATGCCCGAGGCCTTCGAGGCACCACAGCGCGTGGATGCGGAGGTCGTCGGCCTGCTGCGAATCGCGGGTGAGGGCAGCCAGCGCGGGGATGAGTTCGCGGGCGTTGCGCTGAACGATCTGGTGCCAGGCGGCGCGCATCTCCCAGGTGGAGGGCGATTGCAGATGCTTCAGCAGGGCGCGGTTGGGCGCGGCGGCGACGTTGGGCGCGGTGCGGCGGGTCTGGCTTTCGTGGCGCACGCGCCAGACACGGCCACGGGTCTTGTCGCGGGCGGGGTGGTTCCGATCAATCTCGTTGTGGGAGATGATGCGGTTATACCAGTCCACGATGTAGAGGCAGCCGTCGGGCCCGAAGCGGATGGCGACCGGGCGGAAGAATTCGTCGTCAGTGGAGACGAGGTCGGGCAACTGCTCGAAGCGATACACGCCGTTCGGGCCGCGGGTGGCGGAAACGGTGTTGATCCGCCGCGTGATGGGGTTCGCTACGAAGATCACGTTGTGCCACGGGTTCGGGAAGGAGCCTTCGCGGTCGTCGGAGATCGCCAGACCGGAGAAGCCGGTGCCACCGAGGCTGAGGTTCGGCGCGGTGGGCGGATGGTAGGGTGAATCGGGATGGACGAGGCGCTTGATGAAGCTCGGGTAGGTCGTGTCGCGCTCGAAGTGGACGAGGCTGTAACCGAGGTCGTTGGCCTCGTGGATGAAGACGTGCCCGGTGCGGTCCTGCGCCCAGCACCAGATGTTGTTCAGGCCGGCGCCGATGACTTCGAGGTCCGAGCCGTCGGCCCGGAACCGCGCGACGACGGTTTTGTCGAAGTTCACCGGCTTGCCGGTGGCGGTGACCGCCGTGCCGTTGTTGAGCACGCCTTGGGAGAAGACGATCCAGTTGCCCGGGAGGAACTCCAGCTGGTGCGGCAGCGTGTGGGTGTCCTGCACACCGAAGCCGTGAAGGAGCACCGAGCGGCGGTTGGCTTGCCCATCGCCATCGGTGTCTTCGAGGAAAAGCATCTCGGGCCCCTGCGCGACGATCGCGCCGCTGCGATACGGCAGCACACTCATGGGCATGACCATGCCGTCGGCAAACGTGCGCGCCGTGTGGGGGCCGGGACCGAGCGGCTGGTCGAAGACGACAACGCGGTCTTTGCCGGCCGTCTGCCAGATGCCCGGCTCCTGGTCGCGCGGATACTCGGTGGCGGTCATGGACCACATCCGTCCGGCGTCGTCGAAGGCGATGTTGATCGGCTTGGGCAGGCCGGTTTCCTCGCTGGCGACGAGTTCCACCGTGAAGCCGGGCGGCACGGAGAACGACGCCTGCTGTTCGGCCGGGGTGCGGGGCTGGGCCTCCGCGTTGTTGCCGGTCTTGAGCGGTTCGGCGGCGAAGCCGGGCGTGGCCAGCACGACGGCGACGACCGCGACGGAGGTTTTCATGCGCCGGTCACTTCGTGGTCGCAGACGATAACCGCTTCCAAGTGCGGCACGACCAAACCCACGGCCTCCTGATGCACCGGATGCGGCAGGTAGGCGTCACGCGCGGCAACACTCTCGAACAGCATGACGAAGCTGTGGGTGAAGCCCTGCGACAGGCCTTCGGTGCTGTTGTTGACGCCCCAAGTGAGGTCAAGGATGCCGGGAATGCGCTTGGGCAGATCCTCGACGATGCGCCAGACCTCGGCGATCTGCTCCGGCGTGCGGTCGGCCTTGAACTTGAAGAAGGCGATGTGCTTGACCCGTTTGCTCATGGTGATGACCGGGACAGACTGGCACGACCCAACCCCGTCGGCGAAGCGGGAAATCCGCGGGGAACATCCGTTGCCGCGAGCAAAAACCCGTTGACCCGCCCCCCTTCACCGTTAGCCTGCCGCGTCTTTTTTCCGGAGACACAACACAACGAATACGAATCCTATGGCAGTCAAAGTAGCGATCAATGGTTTCGGCCGCATCGGCCGTCTGGTTTTCCGCGCCCTCGTCGAGCAGGGCCTCGTCGGCAAGGACATCGAAGTCGTCGCCGTCGGCGACATCGTGCCGGCCGACAACCTGGCCTACCTCCTGAAATACGACACCGCGCAGGGTCGCTTCAACGGCACGGTCAGCTCCAAGAAGTCCGCCGCCGACAAGGCCGAGGATGACGTGCTCGTCGTCAACGGCGCCGAGATCCATGTCGTCTCCGCCAAGTCCCCCGCCGAGCTGCCCTGGGCCAAGTTCGGCGTGGACATCGTGATCGAGTCCACCGGCCTCTTCACCGAAGCCGAGAAGGCCAAGGGCCACCTCACCGCCGGCGCCAAGAAGGTCATCATCTCCGCCCCGGCGAAGGGTGAGGACATCACGGTCGTGATGGGCGTGAACCACGACAAATACGACGCCGCGAAGCACAACATCATCTCCAACGCGAGCTGCACCACGAACTGCCTCGCGCCCCTCGTGCACGTCCTCCTCAAGGAAGGTTTCGGCATCGAGGAAGGCCTGATGACCACGGTGCACGCCTACACCGCGACCCAGAAGACGGTGGACGGTCCCTCCAAGAAGGACTGGAAGGGTGGCCGCACCGCCGCGCAGAACGTCATCCCCAGCACCACCGGTGCCGCCCGCGCCGTCGCGCTCGTCTGCCCCGAGGTCAAGGGCAAGCTCACCGGCATGGCCTTCCGCGTGCCGGTCCAGACCGTGTCTGTGGTCGACCTGACCGTGAAGACCGTGAAGGAAACCAGCTACGCCGAGATTTCCGCCGCCATGAAGAAGGCCAGCGAGACCTACCTCGCGGGCATCCTCAACTGGACCAGCGACGAGGTCGTCAGCAGCGACTTCATCCACGACAAGGCCAGCTCCGTCTTCGACGCCGGCTCGGGTATCGAGCTGAACAGCCGCTTCTTCAAGCTCGTGAGCTGGTATGACAACGAATGGGGTTACAGCAACCGCGTTGGCGACCTCGTGAAGCTCGTCATCTCGAAGGGCCTGTAATTCGCCCACGGGAATTGTTTTCGCGAACGGCGGCTCCGGCAACGGGGCCGCCGTTTGGCTTTTCGGCCCCGCGAATTTCAACGCACCGCGGCGAACGCTACGGACCGGGACGGGCCAGCGCGCGCCGGTGAAACTCGGCCGCGAACCCATTCGTTTCCGCGGCGGCCCGCGCCAGTTCCTGGCGATGCCAGTCCGGGTTGAATAGGCGAACCGAAAACTGTTCCGGAGCCGCGGCACGGAGCCGCCGGAACAATTCCATTTGGGTCGCTCCCGGCAGCGGCGCCCGGCCGCCGGTCGCGTCCAATTCCTGCCCCGCGGAAAGCCGGGCCAAGTCGCCCAAGTCGCCCACAGGGCCGGTGGCCACGGGAAACTGCAGGAGCCGCAACGACCCGTCATGCTTGCCCCAGACCACCCGGTCCGCGCCGACAAAAGCGGCGTGATACACCCATTCGCCTGGCGCCGACGCGCTCAGCAGTTCCCCGGTGTCGGTGTCCCACAGCCGCATCGCGCCGCTTTCGTCCACCGTCGCAACCGTCAGGCCGTCCGGGCTGACCTCCGTGCGCACAATGCGCCGGCCACAGCGAATCCATGGGGTTTGCGGGCTGCCGTCGTCGGCGTTCCAGATCCGCGCCTCGCTTTCCTCGCTGGCCGTCAGCACCCGGCTGCCATCGGGAAAGAAGGCGGCGTGGGCGACCCCGTGGGCGTGCTCCATCCGCTGCCCCACCGGCTGGAACGTGCCCAAGTCCCACACCTGCGCACTGAGGCCGTCCGAGGTCCCGTCTGACATGGCGGTGAGCAGGCGGGTCCCGGCCGGATTGAACGCGACCCGGACCACTTCGCGCTCGTGCGGCAAACTTCCGGCGAGGCTGGCGCCCGCCCAGTCCCACAGCTTGACCGGGGGCTCGGAACCGCCCGAAGCCAGCCGACGCGAATCGGGACTGAAGGCCAACCGGCGCAGCACCCCGCCATGGTTCAGGGGCGGCGAGAGCTCCCGCCCCGTGTCGGCCTCGAAGCGCCGGATCAGTCCATCGGCCGACGCCACGGCCAGCCAGCGCCCGTCGGGGCTGAAGGTGGCGTGGTTGGGATCGCTGTTTCCCAGGGACAAATGGCAGAGCAATTCGCCCGCTTCCGCCCGCCAGACCCAGACGTGACCGGCGGCGGCGAGCCCGACGGCGAAACGCGAATCCGCCGAAAGCGCCAACTGCGTCAGCTCGACCCCATCGGCCACCTCCGCGCTCCGATGGCGAAACTCCGCCGCGCTGCCGGTTGGGTTCTGCAGCCAGAAATGAATCCGCCGATCCTTACCCAAGGCCGCGATGGCGCCCCGGGGATTGACCGCGAGCAAGAAGGTCGCGGAATCCAGGCCCGGCAAGCGTGTGGGTTCCGGCAGGAACAGGTCCCACGTTTGGGCTACCTTGCTGCCAGCAAACGTGAGCAGATACCGCCCGTCGACGCTGAAGGCGAGGTGGGCCGCCTTGCTGTCCATTCGCAGCGGCGGCGTGAGCAGCCGCCCGGCCGGCACGGACCATACCCGGGCTTCCTCCCCCCAACCGCCGGTGGCCAGCCGCGACCCGTCGGGACTGAAGGCCAGCGTCTCGATCCCGTTGGCGTGCCGCAGCGGTTCCCCGACCGGTTGCAGGGTGTCGGCGGACCAGAGACGAACGGCACCGTCCCAATGGGCGGTCGCCAGCCACCGACCACCCGGATCGAACTGGAAACTGAACAGGTGGGAGTTCACCGACCCTTGGATTGGCGCGGCGTCCGGCGTGGCGACCCGGCGCAGCTCGACAAGCCAGCGTTGAGAATCATGGCGAATGCTGACCCATCTTTGCCCATCGGGACTCCACTGCGGGGGCACGCCGTAACTGTCGCCGGGCAGCGGCGGCGTGAGCGGCGAGCCGGTCGCCAGGTCCCAGATCCGCTGCGAAAGATCCCGCGCGAAGACGAGCGCCAGTTGGCCGGTCGCATTCAAGGTGACTTCGCGGGCGTCGCGGCTGGCCGGGAGAAATTCCGAGGTTTCCCCGGCGCGATCAGGGTCGGAAAACTTTACCGGTGTCCCGTCCCGCCGGAACGCCTTCACGATTCCCTCCGGGCCGCGTTCCAACCGAAAGGGGCCGTTGGTGGGGATCGCGGGCCGGCTGGCCAAAACGACCGTCCGCCAATCCTCCACCCGGTCGAGTTGGACCAAACGTGGCGCCGTGGCCAACGCCGCCGCCAACCGACGGCGGTGCGGCAGCTCGGCCCGCGGGTTGTTGGTCGCGCCGGGGCCGACGCGCAATGCCTCCGCAAACCACAGCGCCGCGGCCAGGGGATCACCCTCCGCCATCAGCCGGTTGCCCGTGACCACCTGCATGCGAATTAGCCGCTCACGGCTGGCCTCGGCGTTGGCCTCAGCGGCAACCCGGTTGGTTTCCGAAAGCCGACGGTTCCGTTCCGTTTCGTTCCGGGCGGCGGTCAGGTGCAGGTTGAACCACAGCGACGTGGCGGTCAGCGCCGCGCCCGCCAGCACCACCGTGGCGGCTAACGCGGCCCGGGCGGGATGCCGCCGCGTCCATTTCCAGGCCCGCTCCGCCGGGGTGGCCGGTCGGGCGCGGATCGGTTCGCCGCGCAACCACCGGCCCAGTTCCTCCGCCAGCTCGCGCGCCGTCGCGTAACGTTGCGCCGGGTCCTTCTCCAGGCACCGCGTGCAGATCGTCTCCAGGTCCCGGGGAATCGCCGGGTTCAGCAGGCGCGGCGCCACCGCGGTTTGCTCGCGCACCTGCACCAGCGTCTCCGCTAGGGATCCCGCCAGCAGCGGCGGCCGGCCGGTGAGCAGATGGTAGAGCGTCGCGCCCAGTGAATAGACATCGGACGCCGGCGAAAGCGCCTGCTCGGAACCCAGCGCAGCCTCGGGCGAAAGGTAGTTGGGCGAGCCCAGCATCTGGCCGGTCACCGTCAGGTCGGTCGAACCGTCGAGCCGTTTCGCGAGCCCGAAGTCCGTCACCCGCGGTTGGTCATCGAGGTCCACGAGCACGTTCGACGGCTTGAGGTCGCGGTGCAGCAGCCCGTGCGCGTGCGCGTGTTCCACCGCCTCGGCCACGACCCGCAGGTAACGCGCCGCGTCCCGGGGCGGAAGCGGATGTTCCCGGACGAGGTCCGCAAGGGTCTGGCCGGCCACGTATTCCATCGCGAGGAACGGTTGCCCTTCCACCTCGCCGACTTCATAGACCCCGACGATGTGCGGATGCCGCAGGCTAGCCGCCGCCGCGGCCTCCCGTCGGAATCGCTGGACGAAATCCGGGCTCGCGAACGCGCCCGCGAGCAGGAGCTTGAGTGCCACCTCGCGGCCGAGGGACCGGTGCCGCGCCCGATACACGATGCCCATGCCGCCGTGGGCGATCTCGGCCAACAAATCGTAGGCGCCGAATTCCCGCGGCAACCCGCCCCGCTCGCCCGCCGGTCCCGGTTCCAGCGGCAGACCGTCAAGGCCGGCGACCTCCGATTGGCCGTCGCGCAACAGGCACACCGGGCACACGTTGCCCAGCGGCCCCGACGAGAGGCCGGTGCCGCACACCTCGCACTGGTGGAGAGGGGTCATGCGCTGCGCGGAGGGTGCTTCACATCCCCTGCTACGAGAAAGCGCGGAAAGGCTTACGGAGAATCGTTTGTCGGGAACGCAGGAGTGTATCTGAAAGACAGCCCCGACCGCCCGTCAGCGAGTGCCAATGGGTAAGACACGACGTCACTGGGAACGGAACGGCGGACCGGAAAATCCGCGCCACGGGTTTCTCGAAAAGATTTCTGTAAGGATACCGCGGGCTTCCCCGTAGCAGGAGGCATGAGATCCTGTTTTCTGTCTCCCTTCGCGGCGCTGACACTCGGCTTGGCCGCGGTCTTCCCGCTCACTGCCGCGCCGGCCGGCACGGCCATCAGCTACCAAGGCCAGCTCAACGACAACGGTATCCCGGCCAACGGCAGCTACGAATTCCGCTTCACCCTCCACGACTCCGCCGCGGCGGGCGTGCAGATCAGCACCCCGCGCACCAATGCCCCCGTGGCCGTGGTCGGCGGCGAATTCACCACGGCCATTGATTTCGGTTTCGGCGCCTTCAACGGCGACGCCCGGTTTCTGGAGATCGCCGTCCGTCCCGCCGGCAGCGCCGACGCCTTCACCCCGCTCTCACCCCGGCAAGGGTTCAGCCCCGTGCCCTACGCGCTGCACGCGCTCAATGCGCCGACCAATTCCGCCGCGCTGACCGGCAACAACACGTTTACCGGCGACCAACTCGTCGTGGGCACCCTCCGCGTGAACGGGCAGCAATTGTTCTTCGGGAGCCAACGGGTGCATGGCTCCGTCCTCGCGGAGAAACTCATCGGCGAGGGTTCCGAGATTACCGGCGTGGCCAAGCTCGTCGGCGGCAACAGCCTCACCGGTGACCAGAAGGTCGCCGGGACCGTGACGGCCGCACGCTTTGTCGGCGATGGCGGCGGGTTGACCGGCCTGGATACCGACTGGAGCCGGCTGGGCAACGCCGGCACCACCGCCGGGGTCAACTTCCTCGGCACGACCGACAATCGACCGCTGGAACTGCGGGCCAACAACCAGCGCGGCCTGCAACTGGAATACGGCAGTGCCCCCTTCTTCGGTTCCAGCGTGAACGTGCTGGGCGGCGCGCCCAACAACGTGGTGGGCGGCGACGTCATCGGCGCAACGGTCTTCGGCGGCAGCGCCCCGGATTTCGGCAATTCGGTGCTGGCCCATTTCGGCACCGTGGGCGGCGGCTATCGCAACCAAGTCTCCGCCAATGTCGGCACCGTCGGCGGCGGCCAGGGCAACGTGGCCGGTGGAGTGCACTCAACGGTCGGCGGCGGCTTCCAAAACCAGGCCGGGAACTTCGACGCCACCGTCGCTGGCGGGGGTGAAAACCACGCCACCGGCGGCGGCGCCAGCGTGGGCGGCGGCAACCAGAACATGGCCGGCGGCAATTTCGGCACCGTCCCGGGCGGCTTCCGCAACCGGGCCTCGGCCAGCAACACGTTCGCCGCGGGCACGCGGGCCAACGCCAACCACCCGGGAGCCTTCGTCTGGGCGGACAGCCAGAATGCCGAATTCGCCTCCACCGCCAATGATCAGTTCAACGTCCGCGCCGGCGGCGGGGTGCGGCTGCTGAGCACCGGCGGGGGACTGCGTTTGGAAACTTCAGGCGCCGGCACCGAACCCAATGCCGGCATCAATGTGATCGGCGGTTACGGTGGCAATTCCCTCGGTGCGGACACGATCGGGGCCACCCTGTTTGGCGGTGGCCGGTTCCTGGGCTTCGAGGCCAGCAACCGGGTGGAAGGCGCCTTCAGCACCGTGAGCGGCGGCATTTTGAACAGCGTCGCCGGACTGGCGGGAGCCGTGGGTGGCGGCTCCGGCAACGTCGTCGACGGCAAGTTCGCCACCATTCCCGGCGGCAGCGGGAACTTTGCGACCGACGACGCCTTTGCCGCCGGCTCCAACGCCAAAGCCCGGCATGATGGCACGTTCGTCTGGGCCGACAGCCAAGGCGACAAGGGGGCCGAATTTGGGTCCACCGGCGACGACCAGTTCCTCATCCGCGCGCGCAATGGTGTGGCCATTGGCACCAACAATCCCGCCGGGTCGGCCCTGCGTGTCGTCGGCACGGTGACCGCCACCCGGTTCATCGGTGACGGCAGCGGTTTGAGCGGCGTGGCGGGTGGTGCCCAGGGACCGGCAGGGCCCAAGGGCGATACCGGAGCCACGGGTCCGCAAGGCTCCGTCGGACCGGCGGGACCGCAGGGCCCGAAAGGAGACGTCGGGGTGCCAGGTGCTCCTGGCTCAATCGGAGCAACGGGCCCACAAGGAATCCAAGGCCTCACCGGACCTGTCGGCCCGGCGGGAGCCACTGGCCCGGAGGGACCGGCCGGCCCCAAGGGCGTCAACTGGCGCGGCCCATGGATTTCCGGCGCGACTTACCAACCGGGCGATTCGGTAACCCAGTTGGGCGCGTCATGGATCGCCAAAGTGACGAGCAACGGCGTGGCTCCGGTCGAAGATCTCGCCCACACAAAATGGGACCTGCTCGCCGACAAGGGCGCGACGGGAGCCACCGGCCCGGCCGGACCAAAAGGTGATAAAGGCGACCCCGGGCTGGCGGGCGTCACTGGGCCTCAGGGCTCCAAGGGTGACCAAGGGGATCAGGGTGCCCCCGGCGCAGCCGGTCCCCAGGGCCCTCAGGGCGTGGCCGGTGTGGCGGGTCCGACGGGCTTGACCGGAGCGACCGGTCCGGCCGGGCCAAAGGGTGACCAGGGCGCCCCGGGGCTGACGGGAGCCACTGGTCCTCAGGGGGCCAAGGGTGACCAAGGTGATGCCGGCCCGGCCGGTCCCCAAGGCCCGGTTGGCCCTCAGGGTCCGCAGGGCATTCCCGGCTCCTCCGACGGCTGGAGCCGCCTGGGCAACGCCGGCACCACCGACGAGAACTTTCTTGGCACCACCGACGGCCGGCGGCTGGAATTGCGGGCAAACAACCTGACCGGCCTGCGGGTGGAACCGAACGGCACCACTCCCCATGTGGTCGGCGGGTCCACCGCCAATTCCGTGGGCGCCGGCTCCGTCGGAGCCACCATTGCGGGGGGCGGTTTTCCGGGCGGGGGCAATCAGGCGTCCGGCTCGACCCCTGCCGTGGGTGGCGGCTACGGCAACAACGCCAACGGCAACAGCTCAACCGTCGGCGGCGGGCACGAGAACACGGCCAGCGGCCTCGGTGCCTGGGTCGGCGGCGGCGGCCAGAACCTGGCCGAAGGCAACTACGCGATCATTCCCGGCGGCATCGGCAACGTGGCCACCCACGCGGCCTTTGCCGCCGGTCGGAACGCCAAGGCCATTCACCCGGGCGCCTTCGTCTGGGCCGACGGTCAGAACGCGGATTTCGCGTCCACCGCAAACGACGAGTTCAGCGTGCGGGCCCAAGGCGGCATGCGGTTGATCACCGGCGGCACCGGCCTGAACGTCGACGGACACCCGGTGCTGACCGACGCCAACCTGCCCGCAAACCTGCCCCGGCTTGACACCATCAACCACTTCACCGGCGACCAGCACATCCACAGCGGCAGCCTGTATGTGCCCAACGGCAACACGACCGTCGGCGGCGATCTGACCGTCGGCCTCAAGGTCACCGCCACCAGCTTCCACGGCTACGGCGGCGACCTGACCGGCGTGGGGGTGGACGCGGCCAACATTTTCACGGGCACCGTGCCGGAGGAGCGGCTGTCCTCCAACATCGCCCGGCGGGCCGGCCCCAACACGTTCACCGGTCCGTTCGCGGTCAACACCGGCGGCGGAACCGTCAGCCTTGTCAACGAAGGCGGACTTACTCCGGGCCTGGTGATGACCGGGGGCGGCGTGCCAGGCATCCTGCGGGTGCGCAATTCCCTCGAAATCTGGCCCAACACGGGCGGCACCGCCGCCGGTGCGATCGATATCCGCAACGCCGCCGGGACCGCCACCATCAACCTCACCGGCAACAACGGCCGGGTCACGGCCGGCGAGCTCGACATCACCGGCGAAGCCCACCTGAATGGGCATCTAGAGGTGAACAACTCCACCCTCTTCAACGGCCGGGTCGAGATTGCCGGCGGGCCGGGCAACGTGACGCCCCTGTTCGTGTATGACCAGGCCACGAATCCGTTGCTCGAGGTGTTCGACAACGGACCGCTGGACCGGGGACTCCGGGTTTACGGTTTCGCCCTCAAGAACGACGGCAGTCCGTTTTGGGGAGTCTTTTCCGATGAGCGCCTGAAGCAGCATATCCGACCCTACGAGCACGGCCTGGACGCCATCCTGAAGCTCAAGACCAAGCGGTTCGAATACATCGATGACCCTGCGCACCACACCACCTCCGGACATGAGGAGGTCGGGCTCATCGCCCAGCAGGTCGAGCAGGTCATCCCCGAGGCCGTGAAGCAAGGTGCTGACGGCTACCGCACGCTCGACGCTGGCCCCGTCTATTGGGCCGCCATCAACGCCATCCAACAACTCAACGGCAAGGTCGAGGCCAAGGGGGCGGAGATCACTGCGTTGAAGGAACAGAACCGTTCGCTCGAAGCCCGGCTCGCCGCACTGGAGAAGTTGCTGGGGCGGCAGCTCGAAACCGCCGCCAACGGAGGTGGCCGATGAACCCGCGCCACCTGCTGGCCGCCAGCGGCCTCGCGCTGGGCCTCGTCACCGCGGCGCTTCACGCCCAACCCCTGAGCGGCGGCCGCTTCGCGCTGAACGGCGGTCCGGTGACCGGCGGCGGCCAGTCCGGCGGCGGCACGTTTGCCGTGGCCGGCGCGCCGGGTGAAGCCGCCACCGGCCCCCTGAGCGGCGGCTCCTTCCAGGTTACCGGCGGCCTCATTGGCGTCGCCGTCATCCCTGGCGATTTCGCCCTGACCATCGGCCATACCGATGATGGCCAGGTGGTGATCGGATGGCCGGCCGAGGCCACCGGCTACGTGCTGGAATTCACACCCATCATTGGCGAGTTGGCCAACTGGCAGCCCGTGAGTCCGGCTCCGGTCGGCAATTCGTTCACCACGTCCTCTGCCCAGGCGCTGCGTTTCTTCCGCCTCCACCGGCCGTGACCGGCGCTCCCGGTTCCCGAAAAAATTCCTGTAAGGATTCCCCACCGCTCCCGTAGCACGGGGTGTGAAGGCATATTTTCTTTGGCAGTTCCTCGCCCTGACCCTGCTGCTGGCCGGTGGCTCCGCGCTGGGGGCCATCGTGCGCCCCCCTAATTTTGATCTCACGGGCTTCGACTTCGACGGGAAACTCCGGTTCAAGGGCGAACCGGCCAATGGCCCCTTTACCTTCCGCTTCAGCCTGCTCCTTGAGCAGGACTTCTCGCCGGAAACCGAACTCACCCCGCTGGACCGCCGGGAATGGGATGGCCGGACCCGTTACAACCGGGGCGATGTGGTCACCCTCGAGGGTGAAACCTGGCTCGCGCTCCGGCAAATTGTGCTGCCCCGAACCGGCGCCCCGCCGCCGAGTTCCGGCGCCACTAGCCCCTGGCTGAAGCTGCCGATTTCGGACAAGCCGACTTACGGCTTCCTAAACGCCTGGGTGGCCGGCACAGAGTATCGATTGGGCAACGTGGTGACCCATGAGGGACTCCTGTGGATTCGTGTGGCCCATGCTGACCCTCGTCCGCCTTCGGGGTCGACCAGTTGGCTCAGTATCCCCCGGGATACGCAGGTGGGCGGCTTCATCACCGCCGACGTAACCGTCACCGCCGGCGCGTTCACGGCCCCGCTGAAGGACTTCGGCCCCGAAAACCTCACCGGCCAGGCCCGCTGGCTGAACGTCGAAGTCCGGCAGACCAACGACACGACCCGGGAGTTCGAATACGTGACCCTCAAACCCGCGCAGGCCATCCCGGTCGCGCCCTACGCTGCCTACGCCTTCAACGGCATCGGGCAGGTGAACTGGCGCGGCCCATTCACCGCGCTCACCGACTACGCGGTCGGCGACGCCGTGTCGTCGGGCGACCAAGTCTGGATCTGCCAGACGGCCCACCAGTCCGGCGAGGCTTGGGATTCCCGGGACCGGCGCTGGCAGCGCGCCTCCGACACCGATGCGCTCAACGCCGAAGTCGTGCCCTACGCCCTCTTTGCCCTCAATGGCGGAGCGCCCGGCCCCGCCGGCCCGCAGGGACCGCCGGGCGAACCCGGCCCGGTGGGCGCGACTGGACCTGCCGGACCGCAGGGCTTGCCAGGTCTGAAAGGCGACAAAGGCGATGCCGGCACCCCGGGGGCGCAAGGTTCGCAAGGTCTGAAGGGTGACAAGGGCGATAAAGGCGACCCCGGGTTGCCGGGCCCGCAAGGCATCCCCGGCTCCTCCGATGGCTGGAGCCGCACCGGCAACGCCGGCACCACCGGGGCCAATTTCCTCGGCACGACCGACAACCAACCGCTGAACCTCCGCGTCAACGGCCAGCGGGCCCTCCGCCTGCAATACGGCACCGACGGCGGCGGATTCTCGGGCGTCAACGTCGTCGGCGGCGACCCGGGCAACTTCGTGGCCCCAACCGTGAACGGCGCCACCGTCTTCGGCGGCGGCATTGGATATTTCCTCGGCAGTGACGGCCCACAATACCGCACTAACCGGGTCACCGCGCTGATGGGCACCGTCAGCGGTGGCAGCGGCAACACCGTCAGTGCCATCGAGGCCACCGTAGGCGGCGGCCAGGGCAACACCGCCAGCGGCGAACATGCCACCGTCGGTGGCGGGTTCGACAACCATGCCGAAGGCCAGTCTGCGACGGTGCCCGGAGGTTTTGGCAACCGGGCGGCAGACTGGGCCTTCGCCGCTGGCCGCTTCGCCTATGCCCTGCATCCGCGCTCCTTCGTTTGGTCCGATGGCAGCGGAGGTGGTCTCGAATCCACCGCGCCCAACCAATTCAGCGTCAAGGCCACCGGCGGGGTCCGCTTTGTCACGGAGGGCGGCCATCTCAACGTGGACGGCACCGTCGTCGCCCTCCAGTTCAACGGCAGCGGCGCCGGCCTGCTCGGCGTGAAGGCCGACACCGCCGCGACCGCGACCAACGCCTTGAATTTCACCGGCCCGGTTGCCGATGCCCAGCTCTCCGCGAATGTGGCCCGGCGCAACCAGGCCAACACGTTTGAAGGCAATCAGGTCATCGGCGGCCATGTGGCCATCTCCGAGGATCTGACCGTGATCGGAAACCAGGTGGTCGAGGGCAACGTCGGCCTGGGCGTCACGCCGGACAACGCCTTCCGGCTCCTTGCCAACGGCACGGTCAAGGCCACCAAGTTCGTCGGCGACGGCAGCGGCCTCACCGGCGTGGCGGGCACCCCCGGACCCAAGGGCGACACCGGCGCCACCGGACCGCAGGGGCCGCAAGGAATCCCAGGCGTGGCCGGTCCGGCCGGGCCGAAGGGCGACAAAGGCGACACCGGTGCGACCGGTGCGACGGGGCCTGCCGGAGCCACGGGTCCCGCCGGGGCCAAGGGCGTTAACTGGCGCGGCACCTGGGTGGCGAGCCTGACCTACGCCACCGGCGACGCCGTGACGTTTCTCGGCTCCTCTTGGATCGCGACGGCGACCAGCACTGGCGCGTTTCCACCCACCAGCGGCGAAAGCTGGCAAACGCTCGCCGCCAAGGGTGACACCGGAGCCGCTGGTCCGGCAGGTCCGAAAGGCGACACGGGAGCGACCGGAGCCACCGGAGCCACCGGTCCGGGCGGAGCCGCCGGACCGCAAGGCCCGGCAGGAGCGGCAGGAGTGGCAGGCCCGGCCGGGGCGAAGGGCGTGAACTGGCGCGGCGCGTGGAACGAAAATGCCTTCTACGAACTCGGCGACGCGGTGGCCCACAACGGCGCCTCGTGGTTCAACACGGAACCCAACGAGGGCAACGCCCCGGGCACCGCACCCGTCGTCTGGGCCCTGCTCGCCGCCAAGGGCGACACCGGCCCGGCCGGCCCGCAAGGTCCGGAAGGCACCGTGCCCGCGAACGTGGCCAAGCTCGATGTCCCGAACGCCTTCACGGGCAATCAGACCCTGTTGAACGGCAGTTTGCAGGTGCTCAGCGGCAACATAACGATTCAGTCCGGCAGCTTCAGCTTGTTGGGCGGCAGCCTGAATGTGGCCGGCAACATCAAGGGCAACGGGATCGAGCTGTATAACCTGCGGGCGGAATCCCTGGCCCAAGGGACGCTGGATGACCAACGCCTCTCCCCGAATGTGGCCCTGCGCTCGGGCGGCAACCTCTTCGACGGCCAACAGATCTTCAACGGCCCAGTCTTCTTGGGCAGCCCGCTCGATACCGTGGCCGAAACGCCGCTCGAATTCCGGGCCGGCAGCCAGCGGGTGCTCTGGCTGGGTTACGCAGCCTCCGGAAACTACACGGGGGTCAACACGCTCGGTGGCTACGCCGGCAACACGGTGCTGGGCACCGGCGCCACCGTCTTTGGTGGTGGCACTGACAACGGAGCTCCGAGGCCCAACCAGGCGACGGCCTCCTTTGCCACGGTGAGCGGCGGCGTGAACAATACGGCCAGCGCGGAAATGGCCACCGTCGGCGGCGGCAATGTCAACGTGGCCAGCAGCCCTTGGGCAACCGTGGGCGGCGGCGTGGACAATACCTCCAGCGGCAACATGGCGACCATCGGCGGCGGTCAGAGCAACCGCGCCACCGGTGACGGGGCGACGATCCCGGGCGGCACCGGCAACGCCGCCACGACCAAGGCGTTCGCCGCCGGCACGCGTGCCAAGGCCAACCACACAGGCACCTTCGTCTGGGCCGACGCCACGGACGCGAACTTCGCCTCCACCGCCGACAACCAATTCTTGGTCCGCGCAGGCGGCGGCGTGGGCATCAACACCTCCGCCCCGGGCGGTGTTTTGGGCGTCAACACCGCCAACGGCCAGGTGAGCATCACCGACGGCCCGTTCACCCCGGAGCTGGTGATGACCGGCGGTCCGGCGCCCGGCATCCTGCGCGTGCGCAACGCGCTGGAGATCTGGAACGGTCCCGGCGGCGCGGGCGCCCTGGACGTTCGCGATGTCAACGGCGTGGCCACCATCGGTCTCAACGGCGGCACCGGCGTCATCAACTGCGTGGCCCTCAACCAGACCAGCGACCGCAACGCGAAGGAGAATTTCACCCCCGTCGATTCCCGGGCCATTCTCGACAAGGTGGCTGCGCTCCCGATCAGCCGGTGGAACTTCAAGCAGGACCGCGAACCCCAGCACGTCGGCCCGATGGCGCAGGATTTCCACGCCGCCTTCGGCCTCGGCGCCGACGAGCGGCACATCGCCACGGTGGATGCCGACGGCGTCGCGCTCGCCGCGATCCAAGGACTCAACGACAAGGTCGAGGAACGCAGCCGCAAGCTGGAGTCGGAGAACGCCGAGCTGAAACGCGAACTCGCCGAACTCAAGGCGCTCGTCGGCCAACTGGCCGGCGCAGTCAAGGGAGGTGCCCGATGAACCGGCGACGGCTTCTCGGCGGGGTTCTGCTCGTGCTGGGCCTGACCACCGCAACGCTCCGGGCCGGTCCTTCTGTCGGCGGCGATTTCTCGCTCGAAGGCGGCGTAGCCACCGGCGGGGGCCAGGCGGCGGGCGGAGACTTCACCGTCGCTGCCACGGTGGGCGAAACCACCACCGGACCGCTCACCGGCGGCGACTTCCAGGTTACCGGCGGCCTCATCGGCGTGGCGGTGGTGCCAGGTGACTTCGCCCTGACCATCGGCTTCACCCCCGACGGTCAGATCCTGATCGGCTGGCCGGCCGAGGCTTCCGGCTACGTGCTGGAATTCACTCCGAGTGTCGGTGAGTTCGCCAATTGGCAGCCCGTGACACCCGCCCCGACGGGCAACACCCACACCACGCCCAACGACCAGGCCTTGAGATTCTTTCGCCTGAATCGGCCCTGAGCGGAGCGGTGACGACGGGCCGGCGGAGGATTGAAACCTCCGCCCGGCCAAGTTCCTCAGAATATTCCTGTAAGGAATCCGCCGGGCTCCCGTAGCAGGAGGCATGAAGTCCTGTCTTCTGCCCCCAATTCTAGCCCTGGCCGTCCTGCTGGGTGGCTCCACCCACCTTGGCGCCGCGCCGGCCGGAACCGCTATCAGCTACCAAGGCCAGCTCAACGACAACGGCGTGCCGGCCAACGGCAGCTACGAGTTCCGGTTTACCCTCCACGATGCCGCCGCCGGCGGAACGCAAGTCGGCCTGCCGCGCACCAACGCGCCCGTCGCCGTCGCCGGCGGCGAGTTCACCACCGCCATCGATTTCGGGGCCGGGGTCTTCAACGGCGACGCCCGCTTCCTCGAGATTGGCGTGCGACCAGCCGGCAGCGCCGGGGCGTTCACCCCGCTCACCCCGCGGCAGGGCTTCAGTCCCGTGCCGTATGCGCTGCGGGCCTTGGAGGGCAGTGCCGGGCCGCAGGGGCCGGCCGGAGCGACCGGGGCGACGGGTCCGAAAGGAGACAAAGGCGATCCGGGCGTCGCGGGGCCGCAGGGTCCGGCGGGCTTGACCGGCCCCCAGGGGCCCAAAGGTGACCCTGGTGATCCCGGGACGACCGGCGGGGAACTGGCCGACGGTTCGGTGAGCGTCCAGAAGTTGCAGACGCTGCCGGCCACCCAATTGGTGGCCAGCATCCTCAGTCCTGTCCCAACCTCCGGCGGCTTCTTCGGCGGGGCTCTGGCGGGAGTGGGCGCCGACCAGGTGCTCATCGGCGCCGACAGCCACGATGCCAACGCGGGCCGGGCCTACCTGTTCGGCAGTGACGGCACGCGGTTGACCGCCTTCAACAATCCGGCCCCGGCGAGGAGGGGCAGGTTTGGTGCTGCCGTGGCCCAGGCGGGCAACAACCAGGTGCTCATTGGCGCCCCGTTCGGGGAAACTGGGGTCGGGACGCCCGCCCCGGGCAACGCCTACCTGTTCAGCCTTGATGGCACGCAACAGACCAGCTTCGCAGCTTCTGATCTGGTTTCGGGCAGCCGGTTCGGCTCCGCCCTCGCGGGGGTGGGAGCCGACGCAGTGGCCATTGGGGCGAGCGGGCAAACTCGGTCCCGAGGCGCGGTTTACCTGTTTGACCTCGCTGGAAATCAGCTCCGGAAGTTCACCGACTCTCATTTGACGGACGGGGACGAGTTCGGTGCCGCCCTGGCGGCAGTGGGGACCAACCAACTGGTCATCGGCGCGCCGAATTACAGCCGCAACGCCGGCCAGGCCTTCCTGTTCGGCACCGACGGCACGCTGTTGACCGTCTTTCGCAATCCGGCATTCGCGACCCCGGCACCCACGCCCCGGGACCACTTCGGCAGCGCGGTGACGGCGGTGGGTGAGGAGATGTTGGTCATCGGCGCACCCGGGGAAAGCTCGTCCGGCCCCGGCAACGCTTACCTGTTTGACACCAACGGAGTCCACGTCGCCACCTTCACCGCCCCGGTGCCGGCGAACGGTGACCGGTTTGGCTCCAGCGTGGCGGCGGTGGGCACCAACCAGGTGCTCATCGGCGCGGCGGGCGCCAACGGCACGGGCGCGGCCTACCTGTTCGACCTCAGCGGCGAGTTGCTGTTCACCTTTGCCAACCCCGATCCAGACGCCGGAGATCTCTTCGGTTCAGCGGTGACGGCGGTGGGTTCCCAGCAACTCGTCATCGGCGCCTTGGGCGACGACACCAAGGCCGCCAATACGGGCGCGGCCTACCTGTTCACCCTGGCGGGCGCGCCCTACGTTCCTGGCCTCATCAGCCAAGGCGTGTTGGATGGAGCCGTCAGCACCCAGAGCCTCGCCGACGGTGCGGTCACCAGCTTCAAGCTCGCCTCCGGAGCCATCACTTCGGACAAGCTCGCTTCCGGCGTCATCACTTCCGACAAGATCGCCGACGGCACCATCGCCACCAGCGATCTCTCCGCCGGAATCGTCTCCTCGGATAAGCTCGCCAACGAGGCCGTCACCTCCAACAAGATCGCCGCTCGGGCGGTGAATTCTGGTAAAATCGCCGCCGGCGCAATTCTCCCGGAACACCTCAGCGCCGCGGTAGCCCTCGGAACCGGCCCCAAAGGTGACCCGGGCGCGCAGGGTCCGGTCGGGCCAGCCGGCCCCAAGGGTGACAAAGGCGATCCCGGAGCTGCGGGTCCACAAGGTCCGCAAGGCCTTCAGGGCGTGCCGGGGCCGCTAGGTCTCCTCGGCCTCACCGGCGCGACCGGACCGTCCGGCGCGAAGGGGGACAAGGGCGACAAGGGTGACCCCGGCGCGCAAGGCCCGCAGGGGCCTGCCGGCGCGGGCGCGAACCTCACGCCCGGAACCGGGCTCACCATCGTGGGGAGCGTCATCAGCCTCGGGACCAACGGGGCCGCGCTGAATTCCGCGCTCGTGTTCAAGGGCAACACCGTGGTGTGGGACACCGTGGCCGGCACCCCCGGACCGAAGGGCGATAAGGGCGACCCGGGAGCCGCCGGCCCTCAGGGACCGAAAGGCGATACCGGAGCGGCCGGGGTCCAGGGACCGCAAGGCGTCGCAGGGATCCAAGGGCTGAAAGGGGACAAAGGAGACGCCGGAGCGCAGGGCTTGGCGGGGCCGACCGGTCCCAAAGGAGACAAGGGCGATGCCGGCGCGCAAGGTCCGCAGGGGTTGAAAGGTGACACCGGCTTGACCGGCGCAACGGGTCCATCTGGTCCAGCCGGTGCAACCGGCCCGGCTGGAGCGAAGGGCGACAAGGGCGACATCGGTGTTGCCGGGGCAGCCGGGCCGCAGGGAATCCAAGGTGTGCCCGGTCCCGTTGGTGCCACCGGACCTCAGGGCGTCGCCGGGCCGGCCGGCCCGCAGGGCATTCCCGGTTCCTCCGACGGCTGGAACCGCCTAGGGAACGCCGGCACCACCGACGCGAATTTCCTCGGCACCACCGACAACCGCCCGGTCGAGTTCCGGGCCAACGGCAACCGTGTGTTGCGCCTCGAACCCACCGCGCTCGCCGATGCGGTGAACGTCGTGGGTGGCTCCACCACCAACCGGACCGAAGCCGGGGTGGTCGGCGCGACCATCGCCGGCGGCGGCGCGGTCACCTACCCGGCCGGCCCCGATGTCGGCCCCAACGTGATCGGCGCCAACTTCGGCACCGTCGGCGGCGGCATGAGAAATCAGGTTTTGGCCAGCAGTCCGACCGGCTCTGAGGGCGGCACCATCGCCGGCGGCGGCTTCAACACGGTGTCCAATGCCCACACGGCAACCATCGGCGGCGGGATCGTGAACCGCATCTTCGACGGTGCCGCGGGCGCAGTCATCGCGGGCGGGGTGAGCAATGTCGTCCAGACGACGGCCTTCGGGTCCGCGATCGGCGGCGGAATTCTCAACGAAATCGGCAGCCTCGGTGCTGGGGCGGTGGTGCCGGGCGGACTGCTGAACACGGCCTCCGGCCCGTTCAGTTTCGCCGCCGGCCGGCAAGCCAAGGCCAACCACCCGGGCGCCTTCGTCTGGAGCGACTCCATCGGCACCGACTTCGCCTCCAGCGCCCCCAACCAGTTCCTCATCCGCGCCTCCGGCGGCGTCGCCATCGGCGTCAACGATTCCGCTGGAGCGGCGTTACGTGTGGCCGGCACGGTCAGGGCGGACAGCTTTGTTGGAGATGGCAGCGGCCTGACGGGCGTCGTAGGCACTCCCGGTCCTGCCGGCGCCACCGGACCGCAAGGCGTCCAAGGTGTGGCCGGACCGCAGGGGCCCATCGGCCTGACCGGGCCGGCGGGCGCGACCGGTGCAGCCGGACCCAAAGGCGACAAGGGCGATCCCGGCGCCCAGGGCCCTCAGGGCATCCCTGGCTCCGCCAACGGCTGGAGTGTCACCGGCAACGCCGGCACCACCGCGGCCAGCTTCCTCGGCACCACCGACAGCCAGCCCGTCGAACTGCGCGTCAACAGCCGCCGCGCCCTGCGCCTCCAAGAGACTTCCGGGCCGCCGGATGCCGCGCCCGCGCTGATCGGCGGCCATCACGAAAACAGCATCGGCACTTTGGCGCACGGGGCGGTGATTGCCGGCGGCGGCGCGCCCGGGCTCCCCAACTCCATCGCCGACCAGGCCGCCGGCGCGATCATTGGCAGCGGGTTTGGGAACGCGATTGAGGACGGCGGCTACACCTCCGTGATTGCCGGAGGCCGGTCCAACCGCGTCCAAGGCGAACAGCAAGACGGCGCCATCGGCGGTGGACGCGACAACACCCTGTCCAATGCTGACAGCGGCGTGATCGGGGGCGGCATCAACAACCGCGGGGAGGGACGAGGGACAGTCGTTTCGGGCGGCGAACACAATCAGGCCACCGGTCCGTTTGCCACCGTGCCGGGCGGAAAGGACAACGCCGCCACCCAGGCATTCGGCTACGCCGCCGGGCATGGCGCCCGGGCGGTTCATTCGGGCTCCTTTGTCTGGGCCGATTCACCGGATCTGGAGGTCACCCAGAACTTCGAGAGCACGGCGGAGAACCAGTTCCTCATCCGCGCCGCCGGCGGCGTGGGCATCAACAAGAACAACCCTGCCACCGCGCTGGACGTGAACGGCACGGTCACGGCCACCAGCTTCGCCGGCGGCCCCTTGAGCCTCCAACTTCCCATGAGCTTCAACGGCAGCACAGCGACCGTGGGCTTCACAGGGGGTGACTTCGCTCCCGCGCTGGTCATGACCGGAGGCCCGGCCCCCGGAACCCTGCGCCTGCGCAATGCGCTGGAAGTCTGGCCCAATACCGAGGGGACGGCCGCCGGCTATATGGATGTGCGGGGATCCGATGGAACGCCCAATATCGTCCTCCGGGGAGACAACGGCCGCGTCGGCATCGGCACGACCGATCCGGGAACGAGTCTGCACGTGGCCGGCACGGTCACGGCCACCGGCTTCTCCGGCGACGGCAGCGCCTTGACCGGCGTCGCGAAGCTTGTGTCTGAAAACTTCTTCACCGGAGACCAGACGAGCACAGGCAAACTCGCCGTGGATGCGAATGGCTTGAACAATGGAACCATTTCCGGGCCGGGGACCGGGGGAGCTGGCGCACTGCTGTTCGGCGGTTGGGGAGACGGCACCGGCGAAGGCATCGCCTCCAAGCGCACGGCGGGCGGCAACCAGTTCGGGCTGGATTTCTACACGAGTTATGCCGCCCGGCTGAGCATTGCCAACAACGGCAACGTCGGCATCGGCACGACCGCGCCCAACGCGAAGCTCCACGTCGTCGGCGATCTGCGTGTGACCGACAGCGGGGATAACTTTGGAACGGTTCGGTTTGGGGGCGGAAACTTCATCTCGAATGATCTCAACACGATGCGCATCCAGGCGGGCAATCTGGGCATCGGCGGGGAACCTATCTCCGCCAACGGAGTCAGACTCCAAGTGCTCGGCGAGGCCTCCAAGACCACCGCCGGTTCGTGGCTGGCCAACTCCGACCGGCGCATCAAGACCGACGTGGTGACGGTGGACGGACCGCAGGCCCTGGCCAAGCTGCGGGCGGTGCGCCCGGTGGCCTTTGGCTACACGGCCGATTACCTCGCGGCGCATCCCGACATCCAGCCCCGCACCTACCTGAACGTGATCGCGCAGGAATTTGCCGAGGTATTCCCGGACTGGGTGAGGCCCAGCGGTGAATTCCTGCCCGGCACCGACCCCACCGATCCCGCCAACGAGATCCTCCAGGTGGACACCTACCCGCTCACCATCCACGCGGTGGCGGCCATCAAGGAACTCGACGCGGAAGCCGCCGCAATGCGGGCGCGGCAGGACCGGCTGGAGGCGGAGAACGCGGCCTTGCAGGCGCAAAACCGCTCGCTGGAGCAACGCCTCGCCGCGCTGGAGCGGCTGATCGGCCGTCAGCACGAAACGGTCGCGAACGGAGGCGGACGATGAAGGCGCCCTTGGCTTTTACCTTCGGTCTGCTCGCGCCCATGCTCCTCGCCGAGCCGCTGGGCGGCGGACGGTTCACGCTGAACGGCGGCCCGGTGACCGGCGGTGGCCAATCGGGCGGCGGGACCTTTTCCGTGGCCGGCGCCGCGGGCGAGACGGCGGTCGGCCCGCTGAGCGGCGGCACGTTCGAGGTCACCGGCGGATTGATTGGCGTCGCCGTCGTGCCCGGCGACGTGGCGCTGGAATTCACGACCACCGACGGCAAAGTCACCCTGACCTGGCCGGCCGATGCGGTCGGTTACGTGCTGGAATTCACCTCGCAGGTCGGTGAATCGGCCAGCTGGCAGCCGGTCACGCCGGCCCCGGCGGCAGGCCGCTTCACCACCCCATTCGATCAGCCGTTGCGTTTCTTTCGCCTGCGCCGGCCGTAGGGCGCGGGGTGGTCACTCGTTCGCGGCGGCGACGGCCGGAGTCGGCTTTTCGCCGCGGCGCCATTGGAACGGATAACTCCGGGCCACCTCGACGACGAGCGCGGTCGCGCGGTAGTCGCTCTTGGCCACGCGCTCGGCGATCTCCTTCACGGACAGGACGTCGTAATGCTCGAGGCCGCGGCCGAGGGCGTAGGCCAGCATCTTCTCGGTCAGGTGCCGCAGGAAGAGCTGCTTGCGCTTGAGCAGGGCGGCCTTGAGTTCCACCGGGCCGTTGACCTCCTCGCCGTTGGTCAGCACGCCGCGGGCATCCACGGGCTGCTGGTCCACCTCGGTCCGCCAGCGGCCGATGGCGTCGAAGTTCTCCAGGGCAAATCCCATCGGGTCGAGCCGGTCATGGCAGGCGGCGCAGTTCTTGTTCTCACGGTGCTTCTCCAGCCGCTGCCGGAAGGTCAGGCCTTCCTTCACCTTGTCGTCCGCGGGCAGCGTGGCGACCAGCGGCGGCGGGGGCGGCGGCGGCGTGCCAAGGACTTCCTCCAGGATCCACCGGCCGCGCAGCACGGGACTGGTCCGCAGCGGATAGCTTGTCTGCGTGAGCACCGCCGCCATGCCGATGATGCCGCCGCGGTTGCGGTCGGTGAGCGATACGCGGACGAGGTTCGTCGCGGTCACGTTGGTCAGGCCGTAGAGCTTGCCGAGGTCCGCGTTGGCGAAGGTGTAGTCCGCATCCAGCAGCCGCAGCAGGCTGGCGTCCTCGGCCAGCAGGGAACCGAAGAACTCGATGGGCTCGGCCGCCATCGCGTCGCGCAGGGCATCGGTGTATTGGGGGAAACGGCGCCGGTCCGGGCTCACGGTGGTGTGCAGCCGCTTGGTGCCCAACCACTGGCCGGTGAAGTTCTCCGCCAGGGCCCGCGCCTTGGGATCGCGCAGCATCCGGCGAACCTGGCGCTCCAGTTCCGCCGCGTCGGCCAGCTTCCCGGAATCGGCGGCCCGGAACAGCTCCTCGTCCGGCATCGATGACCAGAGGAAGTAGCTCAGGCGCGTCGCGAGTTCGTGCGGATTGATGCGCCACGCCGGCTCGCCGGCCGCCTGTTCGGACTCACCTCGGAACAGGAAGCTCGGCGAAACCAGCACCGCCTTGTAGGCCGACTTCAGTGCCAGCTCGAAGGAATGGCCCTTCGACCGGGCGCGGTCATACAGCTTCAACAACCGCTCGACCTCGTCGGCCTCCACGGGTCGGCGAAAGGCCCGCCGGGCAAACCAACCGACATTGTCCGCGGCCACGGACCGCTCCCGGCGGAACCACACCGGGCGGGCGCGGAACAACCGTCCGGGATCGGCCGCCGCGAGCACTTCCTCCGCGGCGAGGAGGTATTTCTCCATGAGGATCGGCGGGACGAAGAGCGTGTCGGCGTTGTTGTCGAAGCCGCCGCCGCCGCCGCCATCCGCCGGGAAACGGTCCGCCGGCCGTGTGTCCACGCCGAGCAGGTCGCGGACGGTGTGGTTGTATTCCGTGCGGTTGAGCCGGTGGATGACCTTGGCGCCGGGATCGCGCACGACGAATTCCGGCGCCGGATTGTCGAGCAAGTGCGTGAGCGTCTCGGCGAGCTTGATCCGCGCCGCCTCGGCCGGCTGCTCCTCGTCCTTCGGCGGCATCTGGCGGTCCTCGATCTGGCGGACGGAGGTTTCCCACAGCTTGGGATTCGCATAGAGCGAGGCCGTGTTGGTGAAGGCCGCTAGGTTGACCCCGCCCTTCGCCTTGGCGCCGCGGTGGCATTCGAGGCAGTGCTGCTTGAGCAGCGGCTGCACGTCGCGGACGAAGACGTCGTCCTCGCCCCGCAAGGCCGCCCCGCCGACCAAACCCAACCCGATGACCAGTCCCAGAATTCGCATGCGCTTCAGCCTGTTTCCGACGCCGACCATGCCCCGCCGATTCAGTCCGGCCAAAGGGGATTTACGCCCCGGCCCAACAAAACAAAAAGCGGCCGGGGAACTTGTCCCCGGCCGCCTGATTCAATTGAGCCGAATTGACCGGCCTAGAAACTGACCCGGTAGAACTTCGCGCCGTCGCCGGCGGTCACGGTGTGTTTCGGGGCGCTGGCGCCGGCGACCGGGGCCCAGGCGCCGCCCAGGGCATCCACGGACTCCAGCGTGCCGCCGGTCCAGGTGATCTCCAGGTTGCCGCCGTTGACGGCGAGCTTGAGCTGCGGGTCGGTCACGACCGGAGCCGACTGGTCGAAGCTGCGACCGTGCTGCTGGCCGACGATGTAAATGGACTGGGCCTCGAAGCCGGCGAGTTCGCGCCGCCAGATGCCGAGGTCGTCGATTTCCAGCGTGCCGGGATCCGCGTAGTCGCCGTTGTTGGACTGACCGATGAGGACTTCCTGCGGCTGGCTGAGGTCGCCGTAGTCGCCGACTGGGCGTTCATCCACCTTGAGGCCGTCCACATAGACGATCACCGAACCGGCGCGGTTGACGGTGAACACGAGGTGATGCCATTCGCCATCGTTCAGCTTGTTCTGTGAACCGGTGACATAGGCGTCCTGCGGGCCGTCGCCGTTCAGGCTGTAACCCCAGCCGCCCTCGTTGTAGCCGGGCGAGAAGTTGAAGCCGTCGCAGCCGAGCGAGCAGGTGGTCGAGGAGAGGAACGGCAGGTCGCCGGGCAGGCCGGTGAAGCGCGTCCAGAAGGCCACGGAGAAGTTCTGCGCGGCGCCGAACTGCAGGTCAGTGGGCACGCCGAGCGAGACGTAGTTGGCCGCGGTGACGGCGCCACCGGCCACGGCGGTGGTGACGCGCACGGCGCCGGTGCCGACCTTGCCGGTGATGATCTGCGGGGTGCCCTTGGCGGTGCCCGCGTTGTTGCGACCGGAGGCGTCGGCGTAGTCGCCGTCGAACTTGAGGTGGGCCACCAGGCTGTCCGGCAGGTTCACGTAGGCGGGAACCGGCTTCACGGTGAGCGTGGCCGGCTGGCTGTTCACGACGGTCGCGCCCTGCGTGACCACGAGCTGGTAGGTGCCCGAGTTCGTTTCCACGGCGGCCGGGAAGCTCAGGCTGCTGCGGATCGCGCCGGGAATGACCTCGCCGTTCTTCTTCCACTGGAAGCTCAGCGGAACGCTGCCCGCGACCTTGGCAGCCAACGTGTAGCTGTTGCCGGCGAGAATTGTCGCGGACTTGGGTTGCTCCACGACCGTGGCGATGGCCGGGACGAAGGTGCCGGCAATGCCGGCATCGCGCAGGGCGGTGATCTCGACGGCGGACAGCGCCCGGTCGTAGATGACCACGTCGTCGAGCGTGCCCTTGAAGAACCGGGAGCCGTTGCCGTCGGCGCCGAAGCGGAACGGGCCGTTGAATTCCTCGGCGGCGTGGGTGACGGCGTTTTCGGCGGTTTGCAGGCCGGTGCCGTCGTCCAGGTAGATCTTGCCGACGGCGGGTTCGACAACGAGTGCGACGAAGTTCCACTGGCCAACCACCGGGGTCATGCCCGAGGCCCAGTTGTAGGTGTCCGCGGTGTCATTCCAGTGGTAGCCGAGTTGACCATCGTTCTGAAAATCGAGACCGGCCACGGTGTTGCCGCCGCGGGAGAACACGATGCCGTCGTAGGCGTCGGGCGTGCCGTCGGGCTTGATCCACGCCACGATGGTGAGCGCCGTCTTCGGGCTGTTGAAGGCGGGGATAGTAACCTCGCTGCCGCCGTTGAAGTCGTAGGCCTTGTTGCCGGCCTCGAAGCCCTTGAAGGCTGTCGGCACCGGTCCGGAAACGCCGTTGGTGACGCCGGCGCGGGAAGTGCCGTCCCGGCCGTTCCAATAGTCGTAGGCCGTCGTGCCGGACGTTTCGTCCAGGCGCCAGTAGCCGATGGGGCCGGCATTCACGGCCGCCGCCTCGAACTTCGACGGTGTGACCAGTTCCAGCGTCGCACTCGCTTCCTTGGAGCCCAGCGGATTCGTGAGCACGACCGTGTAGGTGCCGGCGTCGGAGAGTTGGAGGTCCGTCAGGGTCAGCGTGGAAGACGTCGCGCCCGGGATGAGGTCGCTGCCGTGTTTCCAGGCGTAGGTCATCGGCTGGCTGCCGAGGGCCGCCACGGAGAAGGACACGCTGCCGTTCAGGAACCGCACCGCCGAGGCGGGCGTCTGGCTGAGGATCGGCGCCGAGGAAACGACCGCGAAGGAACTCGCCTCGCTAGTGAGCGTCTGGCCGCCCGTCTTCGCCACCACGCGGTAGTCACCGCCGTCGGCGGGCACCACACCCTTCAGCTCCAGGGTGGCGGAGGTTTTGCCGGGCAGGTCTTGGCCGCCCTTCTGCCATTGGTAGGTCGTGCCGGTGCCGGAGACCGTCGCGCGGAAGGTCACGTCGAAGCCCTCGTAGATCGGGTCGGCCGGGGTGCGGGTCAGCCCGAGGATGGCCGGCAGCGCCGCGTTGTAGAGACTGCGGATCTGCGCCGGGTCCAACGTCTTGTCGAACAGGGCGAACTCGTCCAGCGCGCCGCGCAGGTAGCGGGTGCCGCCGTTGTTGTCGCGGCCCAGCTCCAGCGTGGCGTTGGCGAAGTTATGGAACGGATGGGCGAAGGTGTTGGTCGCCGCCACCAGGCCCGAAGCCGTGCCCATGTAGAGCACTGCCTGATCCGACTGCACCGTCACGGCCACGAAGGTCCACGCTTGGTCGGGCACCACGAAGCCGGGGTTGAAGTTGTAGGTCTCCGCCAGGTCGTCCCAGCTGTAGCTCAGCGCCCGGCCATCGTCATGGAAGCCCAGGCCGGTCGCCGGCGAACCGGTGCCGCGGTTGTAAACGATGCCCGCGCGTCCCGGCTGGTCGCCGGTCCGCTTCACCCAGGCCACGAGCGTGGCGGCATCGGTTTCCAGCGTCTGCGCGGGAATGGTCACCGCGCCCTTGAGCCCGTCGAAGCTGCCGGCGCGATTGTTCGTGTCGAATCCGACCGTAGCCGGGCTTTGCAGTCCTGGCACGCCGGGCACGGTGCCCGCAAGGAACTGGCCATCGGCCACGGCGCCCCAACTGCCGCTGTTCACCGCCACAGGCAGCGCGAGCGACGCCTCGTCGAGCCGCAGGTAAAGGGCAGGATTCCGCTCCTTGATGAGGTCGGCATACGGCTTGGTCCGGGCGGCGTTCACGCCGTTGTCATAGTGCGCCTTGATGTCGGCGGCGGACAACGCGGTCGTGTAGAGCGCAAACTCATCCACCAAACCATTGTAGTCCCAACCGGTATAGCCGCGGTCGCCGAGGATCAGCGGTGCGCCCGTGTTGGGCAGCATTGGCAGGTTTGGCGCCTGGCTAACCACTTGGTTGCCGTTCACGTAGAGGCTCACCGCGTCGCCGCTGTAGACCAGCACGACATGCTGCCACGCGCCTTCGGTCACCGCGTCGGTCGCCGTCATCACGGTGCCGTAGAACGTGGTGCCATCCGAATGGTCGTAGCCGAGCAGGACTTCCCAGTTACTGCCGCTCTGGTTCAACGCCCAGCCGCTCCGGTCGTCCCCGTTGCCGAGGTTCTGGCCGTTGACCATCGAGATCGCAACGGCGCGGCGTCCATTGATGGTATTCGCCGGCTTCGCCCACAGCTCGACACTGAACGGGCCGTTGGGATTGTGCGCGGCGGAAAAGGGCACCACTACCTGCTGGCCGGTGGAACCGACGATGGAAACCGCGGTGCTGGCGTCGCCCGCCAATGCGCCGGGCAGCCCGCGGGCGCCCGCCATGCCCTGATATTGGCCAGCGAAACTGGCCCCGAGCGAACCGGCATTGGCCGCCGAAACTTCCGCGGGAACCTGGTTGGTCGTGTCTAACCGGTAATAAGCAACCGGGCCGAGGGCGGACACGGTGGAGGGGTAATCCGCCTGCGCCGGCGGCGAGGTCAACAGGGCGCAACACGCCGCAAACCAAGGCGTGAGGCGCGGAACTGAGTTCAATTTCATGGTGTGGATTTCAGGGAACAATGACTTCACGCCCGCCCAAGGCAGGCGGACGGTAGGATCTGTCGGTCAATACGTGAGGAGGTCACGTCCCGCGCTTGTCGGCCTTTCGCCCGGTTCCGTCCATCCCCGGAGGAGGGGGGACCACCACTTTCCCTCACGAAGCTCAGCAGCGGACCTGTTCAATGATCGGGAATTCGCCCCAACTACCGGATCCCGACCCAATCCGACGACTCGCCCGAGCGGGAGTTTCCCGGCCAGCCGATTCCACAATCAGGAGCGGGCCGCGGACGGCTGAACCGCAGCTGCAGCCCGCGGAAGGCAACCACGCAGGCACCCGGCCACGCCAGCACCCAGAGCCAGCCGGGGATGCTGAGGCCGAAGCCGGGGCGGCCGTGCAAATAGCTACCGATCAGCCGGCCCTGATGCTCAATCCGATAGCCGTGATGGTTCGGTTCAGGCAGAGTTCCCTCACCTGCCGATTGAAGGACGCGGTAGACCTCACCCACAAGTGCCACGACTTCGCCGTTGGTGGCGGCATGGCGGTTGTGGTTCACGAGCCACAGTGCCAGTGCCTCGTGCGTCAGCAAACCATTGGTCTGCCCGTTCTCGAAGCGCATCGACGGCAAGAACAGTCGCACGGAACCACCGAGCGCGGTCGGCTCCTGCTCAGGCCAACTCAGGGTGAGCTCGTGAAATTTTGTGGAACTGGTGTTCCAACGCCAGGTTGGCGTGGTTTCGCCTGTGAACTTGAAAGGGGAAAGTAGGTCTTCGGAGTCGTCCACCAGAATGAATCCTCCCTGTCCCGAGAGGTGTCCGTAGAAAACCCCCATGGGCAACGGCGTGTAATGATGGTGTCGCAGATGCCAAAAGCCTTCGGTCAGGATCAATCCAGCCAAGAGAAGCACTGGCGGACCCGCCACGTAGGCCAGTCCTCGAGCCAAGGCCCGGAAGGATCGTTTCATGCCGTTGGCTTATCAGTTTCCGTGCCTATTCGTTGCGCAGGTGTCTCCGGACGACTTCCCGGGCGACTTCCACCAATTGCCGATCCTTTACCAGGTCGCCGAAGCGAAAATCCGGCAACCCGCTCTGGCTGCGGCCCGTCAGTTCGCCGGGGCCGCGTAGTTTGAGATCGGCCTCGGCGAGCACAAAGCCGTCGTTGGTCTTCGCCATCACTTCGAGCCGTTCGCGCGCTTCGTCGGTCTTCTGTTCCGCCACGAGGATGCAGTGGGAATCGTGCGCCCCGCGGCCAATGCGCCCCCGCAACTGGTGCAACTGCGCCAGCCCGAACTGCTCGGCGTTCTCGATCAGCATGATGGTGGCGTTGGGCACGTCCACGCCGACCTCGATGACGCTCGTCGCGACAAGAATCCGGATGTCGCCGCGGCGGAAGGAATCCATCACCGCCTCCTTCTCCTCGCTCGGCCGTCGGCCGTGCAGCAATCCGCCCCGGTGAGGCGCGAGTTCGCGGCAGATCTTCTGGAACTCCACCGTGACGGCCTTCACGTCGTCCTCGGATTCCTCGACCCGCGGATAAACCACGTAGGCTTGGTGCCCCTTCTCCAGCTCGCCGCGGACAAAGGCCCATACCTTGGGCAAGGCCTCTGGCGCCCGCACATGGGTGCGAATGCGTCCGCGCCCGGCCGGAAGCTCGTCGAGCACGCTGACGTCGAGGTCGCCGTAAAGCGTGAGCCCGAGCGTGCGCGGAATCGGCGTGGCGGTCATGACCAGCAGGTGCGGCGCCGCCCCGTCGCGCCGGCCCTTGCGGACCAGCTTCTCGCGCTGGGCGACACCAAACTTGTGCTGCTCATCGATGATGGCGAGCCCCAGCCGGTCCGGCTTGAACCCGGCTTCGATCAGCGCGTGGGTGCCGACCGTTACCTTGAGCCCATTGCCCGCCGAGGCCCGGAAAAGATTTGCCTCCGTTTCGTCGGACTTCCGGCTGCCTGTCCAGATGGTCACCGGGATGCCAAGCGGTTCACACCACTTCCGGAAGTTCTGCCAGAGCTGTTCGGCGAGGATTTCCGTGGGTGCCATTACCGCCACGTCGAAGCCGCTTTCCAGCGTCATCAGGGCGGCGCACGCGGCGACCAGCGTTTTGCCGGAGCCGACGTCGCCTTGGAGCAGCCGGCGCATGGGAACTTTGCCACCGAAGTCGGCGCGGATTTCCCGGAGCACCCGCTGCTGTGCGCCCGTCAGTGAGAAGCCCAGTTCGATGAGGAACGGCTTCATGAGCCGGTTGTCGCCGGTGCAGGGCAAGGCGCGCAGGCTGCGCTCGAAGTTCAATCGCCGCTGCTGGATCTCGAACTGGAGCCCGATGAACTCGTCGAAGGCCAGCCGCTGGCGAGCGCGGTCCGCGTCGGTGAGCTCGGCGGGAAAATGCAGCGAACGGATCGCTTCGTTGCGCGGGAGCAACGGACTGGCTTCGAGCGCGAGCTGTTTGCCGCGGGCGTCGTCGGTCGGATGGATGCGAATGGCGGCGAGGTCGAGTTCCGGATGCGGGTCGGCGAATTCCGCGCCATGCGCCTGCAACGCGCGCCAGGTCAGGCCGCGCAACACGCGTTGGCTGAGGCCTTCGGTCGCGGGATAGACCGGCACGATGCGGTTGAGGTGGACCTGTTCCTCGTCGTCGGCCAGCACCTTCTCGGTCTCGGGGTGATCCATCGTGCGCGGTCGCAGCGTGTGGAGCTTGCCAAAGATGAGGACGTCGTCGCCGACGGCGAAAAGACGCTCCATGAAGCCGAGGTTCCACCACCGGCAATGCAGTCGCGCCGAACCGTCATCCACGATGAGCTCGAAGACGAACTTGCCCGACTTGAACTTGTTCGTGCCCATCGCGACGACTTTGCCCCGCACGGTCGCAGGCTCGCCTTCCTTGAGTTCGCGGATCGGCTGGAAGTTCCGGCGGTCTTCGTAACGCCGTGGTCCGTGCAGCAGCAGGTCGCCGACGGTCTGGATGTCCAACCGCGCCAGCAATGCCGCCCGCTCGGAGCCAACGCCCCACACGCACGTCACCGGCGAGGCGAGCGTGGGCGCGGCTGCGGCCGTTTCAGAGCGTGGGGTGTTCATGGCACCGGCAGAGGCTCACGCAAAGGCGCGAAGACGCAAAGCGGGGAAACAACTCGTTCACGATGTGGCCTGGCGATTCGCCGTGATGATTTGCAGGGCAGAATCGCGGACGCTTGCTTTCCAAGACCCGAGCACTTGAATGGCCTGGTATGGGCGCAACCATCACTGCACAAGTTCACTTCTTCGACCGCCATGATCCGACGGAGTCGTTTGAAACGGGAGCAAACATAGCGGTTTGGGACTTTCAGCGAGACCTCGGCCTGACCAGCGGCAAGGACTATGTGTTTTTTTCGGCGATCTGTGGCGTCCGCAGCCCGAAAGGCTTTGAGCCGTTGATCCCGCGACGCGGAGTGCCACCAAATTGGAGGACTAGCGGGTGGGTGGAAGAGGATGTTAGCTGGCTATACTGGAGCGAGATCGAAGCTGCGCTGAAGCATCGGGGTGTCACGGTCAACGATCTATACCCCGCAACACAACGCGTGCTCAGAGCAGTCAGGGGATTGGTCGATGAGCTTGGGGATGGTCAGGTTCGCTTCGTTTTCTGGGTTCTTGATTAACTGAGACCGCAGCGGCCACTCACCTGATCGATAACCGTGTAGCTGGAGCAATGCTTGGACACCGCGAGCGGTGTGAGGCCCATTAAATCCCCAGATCCAGCCCGAACAGCCGGCGGTGCTCCTTCATGCAGAAGCGGTCGGTCATCAGGGCCACGTAGTCGCACACGGCGCGATGGAGGCCGTCGGTCTTCACGCGGCGACGGGCGCCTTCGCCCATCTCGGCCGGGTTTTCCAGGTAGCTCTTGAAGACCTCCGCGAGCATCCGGATGGCGCGCTTGTTCGGTTCGTCCACGGCCTGGGAGTAATAGAGGTTCTGGTAAAGATACTTCCGCAGCTCCTGGTTCTGCTTTTTGCGCTCGGGGCTGTAGCGCACGAGCGAACGGCGGCAGGCGCGCACGTCATCGGCGGAATTCACCTTGGCGGCGGCGATGGCGGCCTCGGTGTTCAGCACGACGTCCGTGACCTGTTGGTCGATGATCTGTCGAATGGTGTAGTAGCGGCGGCTTTCGTCGGGAAGGTCGCCGAACTCCCGCTTCACATGCCGCGCCGCCAACGCCCAGACCTTCACCTCCTTGAGCAGCTTCTTCTCGTCGAGCAGGCCGCAGTCGAGCCCGTCGTCGAGGTCGTGGCTGTAGTAGGTGACTTCGTCGGCAAGGTTGGCGATCTGGGCCTCAAGCGACGGCTGGTGGTGCGGGAAGGACTCGCCGCCGGGCGGGGTGTCGTAATGGGTCTGGTGCTTGGCGAGGCCCTCGCGGACCTCCCAGGAAAGGTTCAAGCCGGTAAAGCGCGGATACTTGCGCTCGAGTTCCTCGACGATGCGGAGGCTCTGTCGATTATGTTCGAACCCGCCGTGCTCCTTCATGAGCTGGTCGATGACGTGTTCGCCGCGGTGGCCGAAGGGCGAGTGCCCGAGGTCATGGGCAAGCGCGATGGTCTCGGCGAGATCTTCGTTGAGCCGGAGGGCGCGGGCGATGTTCCGGGAGATCGCGGCGACCTCCATCGTGTGCGTGAGGCGGGTGCGCAGGTGGTCGCCGGTGCCGTTGAGGAAGACCTGGGTCTTGTATTCAAGCCGGCGGAAGGCGCGGCTGTGGATGACCCGGTCGCGGTCGCGCTGGAACTGCGTGCGCCAGGTGGGCGGCTCCTCGGCGTGGACCCGCCCGCGGGTGTCACCGCTCAGCTGGGCAAAGGGGGCGAGGAACTGGCGTTCGCGGGCTTCGAGTTCGGCGCGTGTAACCGGCATGGCGCTAGCATAGGCTGCGGCCGCAACGAGGCCAGCGTCTTCCCAAAGTGCTGCCGGCGAGACGCCGGCAGCACTTTCGAACTCCAACCTTGTTTGCCGGTCTGTCTCGGCGAACCTCCGCCCACCAGAATCACACTCCAGCCTTGAGCGCCTTGCTGACACCAGAACTTCTCCGCCGCCTTGAGCAGGTCCAGATGCTCGCGGCGCGGCGTGCCAAGAGTTCGCTCAAGGGCGAGCGCCGCAGCAAGGCCCGCGGCCTGAGCGTGGAGTTCGCCGACCACCGGAACTACGTCCTCGGCGACGACCTGCGTTACCTCGACTGGAACCTCTTCGGCCGCCTCGACCGCCTGTTCCTCAAGCTCTACGAGGAGGAGCGCGAACTGCCGGTCCGCATCTTCCTGGACGCCAGCGAGAGCATGAACTTCGGCGAACTCTCGAAGTTCGACTTCGCCCGTCAGATGGCCGCGGCGGTCGGTTACGTGGCCCTGTGCGGCTTCGACCGGGTGACGGTGAACACATTTCCGGGTGCCGATTTGCGATTTGCGAATGGCCAAGGCGCCGACGCTCGGGCAATCGGCAATCGGCAATCGGCCTTCGAAAACTCCCTGCGCTCGGTCCGCGGCAAGAAGTCCGCGATGCAGTTCTTCCAAAACCTTACCGGTCTCACCGCCGGCGGCACGGCCGACTTCAACGGCGCGCTCAAACGCGGCGCGATGGAAGCCCGCCAGGCCGGCGTCGCGGTGGTGCTCAGTGATTTCCTCGATCCCGCCGGCTACGAGGCCGGCCTGACCGCGCTGGTCGGACGCGGCTTCCAGATCAACTGCGTGCAGGTCCTCGCGCCGGAGGAACTCGACCCGACGACCTTCGGCGACCTGCGCCTGGTGGATGCCGAATCCGGCTTCGAGCAGGAGGTCACCTTCGGCAAATACCGCCTCAAGGCCTACCAGCAGACCGTGGCCAACTACGTCCAGCGCCTCCGCGAATACTGCGCCGGCCGCGGCATCCGCTTCTTCAGCGTCAGCAGCGCCACCGACCTCGGCGACCTGCTGCTGAAACAGCTCCGGGCCTCGGAGGTGTGGGCGTGAGCCAGCGACTGGATGCTTGTTCAAACAACCCGGCCGCCTAGCCTTTCCACATGAGCGCAAAAACCGTCGAGCAGATCATGGAGCGGGTGAAAGCCCTGCCGGAGCCGGCGCAGCTCAAGATGCTGCATTCGCTGGACTTGCTGGCGAATAAACCGTCCGCGGGACCGCTGGCCCAGTTTGCCGGGACGGTGGATGCCCAGACGGCCGATCAAATGGAGGCTGCCATTGAAGCATGCTGCGAACAGGTGAACCCCAATGACTGGCCCCCTTTGCCTTGATAGCAGTGTCTTCATCCGACACCTGCGCGGCGAATCCGAAATCGTTGCCAAGGTGAACGGCGTGGACCGTCCAGTTCTGCCTGTGCCCGTGTTGGGCGAACTGTTGGTCGGAGCCCGCCTCTCCAATCGTCCGGAATCCGAAACCCTGCGTGTCCGAAAACTCGCCGGTTTCTGTCAACTCGCCACGCCTGATTCAGTGACCGCCAGCACCTACGCGGAAATCAAAGTCGCCCTCCGCCGTGCCGGAACTCCGATCCCTGAGAACGACATCTGGATCGCTGCCCTCTGCATCCAGCACGACTGGGAGTTGGCGTTCCGCGATAAGCACTTTCCCCTCGTGCCCGGACTTCGCTGCCTGCCTTGGTAACTCCGAACCTGATGCACACCGATCTTCCTTCCTTTTCCCGCCGCGGCTTCCTCCGCACGGGAACGCTGTTGGCCGCCTCCGTGCCAGCTTCCCGCTTGCTCGCTGCAGACTCCATCACCCTGCCCTTCGCCAATGGCGAACGCCCGCTGGTGAAGTATCCGCAGAAGCGTCCGCTCATCCGGCTCACTACGCGGCCACCTCAGTTGGAGACGCCCTTCAGCGTCTTCAACGAAAGCCTGCTCACGCCGAACGACGCCTTCTACGTCCGCTACCACCTCACCAATTCGCCGCCCAAGCCCGAGGCGCTCCAGCCGGACCAGTTCCGCCTGACCGTGAAGGGCAAGGTCGCGACCCCGCTCACGCTGTCGGTCGAGGAACTGAAGACGCGCTTCGAAAATGCCGAAGTCGTCGCGGTGAACCAGTGCTCCGGGAACAGCCGCGGATTCTTCCAACCCCGCGTGCAGGGCGGCCAGCTCGGCCATGGCGCGATGGGTTGTGCCCGTTGGCGCGGCGTGCGGCTCGCGGACGTGCTCAAGACCGCCGGGCTCGACGCCGCGGCGAAACAGGTCGTCTTCAACGGCCTCGACACACCCTTCTTGCCCGCGACGCCGGACTTCCTGAAGGCCATCGACACCGATCAGGCGCTGGACCCGGAAATCCTGTTGGCCTTCGAGCAAAACGGCGAGCCCCTGCCCTGGCTCAACGGCTTCCCGCTTCGCCTCGTTGTGCCCGGCCACTACGGCACCTACTGGATCAAGCACCTGCACGAGATCACCGTCACCGATGCCGAGTTCAAGGGCTTCTTCATGAACCCCGGCTACCGCATCCCGGACGATCCGTGCGCCGCCATTGAACCGGGCACCACGCCCAAGCGCACCGTGCCGATCTCGCGCTTCAACGTGCGGTCGTTCATCACCAGCGTGGAGGCCGGCGCGACGCTCAAGGCCGGCGTCCAGACGCTGGTCCGCGGCATCGCCTTCGACGACGGCCACGGGATCCGCGAAGTCGTCTTCTCGGCGGACGGCGGCCGTTCCTGGCGCGCGGCGGAACTCGGCAAGCAGGTGGACAAATACGCCTTCCGCGAATGGACCGTCGCCTTCACACCGGAACGTGCCGGCCCGCTCACTCTGATGGCCAAGGCGACGAACCGCCTCGGCCAATCCCAGCCGCTGGAACCGCTCTGGAATCCGGCCGGCTACATGCGCAACTGCGTCGAACCCGTTTCCGTCCATGTCGCCTAAGCTCCGACTCAAGCTCACCCGCTTCGCCGTGCGCCGCCTCGTCGCGGCGTTCTGCGTGCTCACCGCGCCGCTCGCCGA
>CAZRRO010000004.1:68132-479517 GCA_964602595.1 uncultured Verrucomicrobiota bacterium
TCGCCGTGCGCCGCCTCGTCGCGGCGTTCTGCGTGCTCACCGCGCCGCTCGCCGAGATCCCGGTCGAGCCCTCGAAGAATCCCTTCGCCACCGACGCCTGGAAGCTGCCCGACGGCCAGCCCGCCTTCCGTGCCGGCCCCAACGCCGACCTCGTGACGAACAACTGCCTGCTCTGTCATTCTGCGGACTACGTGGCGACCCAGCCGCCGCTGACCCGCGCCCAATGGCAGGCCGGCGTCGAGAAGATGCGCGGCAAATTCGGTGCCCCGATCAAGACCAACGACGTGCCCGCCCTCGTGGAGTATCTGACGAAGAACTACGGCAAAGAGAACCTGGCGAAGTGATGAGCATGGCGCGTCCAAGATCTGTAAAGTCGGGGAGAATGGTGGCAGGCCCGCCCTCACCCCGGCCCTCTCCCCCGGGGAGAGGGGGAAGGTCACGACGGGTGTTTTCATCATCACGCCAAAGCCTTCGATTCAGCGCCATTTCGTCCGGGCAAACCCGGCGCAGTCCTCGTCAAATCGGCCTGTGGAGTTTCGGCGGGCGGGCGGGCTACTCCCTCTCCCTGGGGGAGAGGGCCGGGGTGAGGGCAGGCCAATTTACTCTTTCTTCCGTCTCACACGCCACGGGCTGTGAATTTGCCACCCGCGGCTCAGAGAGCCGCGCTCCCGGCGCCAATTCCCCCTGCCCACTCCCACCTTCGCCCCTTCGCGCCTTCGCTGTTCAACCCGCCTTCCTTGCGTGAGCTTTCTTACTCCATTGGCGTTCCTGTTCGCGCTGTCGCTCCCGGCGGTGGTGGTGTTTTACCTGCTCAAGCGGAAGCGCGTGGTGAAACTCGTGCCCTCGACGCTGCTCTGGCAGAAGTTCCTCGCCGAAACCCAGGCCAGCGCGCCGTTCCAGAAGCTCCGCCACAACTGGCTGCTCCTGCTCCAACTGCTCTTGCTGCTCCTGCTCGTCCTCGCGCTCGCCCGGCCCTACTTCGCGGGCAAGGCTGGTGAAGGCGCGCTCCAGGTCGTCATCCTCGACGCCAGCGCCTCCATGCAGGCGACCGACGAGACACCCAGCCGTTTTGAAAAGGCCCGCGCCGAAGCCCTCAAGCTCGTGGACGGCCTGAAGACCGGCTTCGGCAACGACAGCCAGCAGATGCTGGTGATGGTCGCCGGCGCCAACGCCGAGGTGAAGCAGTCCGCCACCTCCGAGAAGGCCGCCCTGCGCCGCGCGTTCGAGTCGGCCAAGGTCACCGATTCGCCCACCCGCCTCGCCGAAGCGCTGCGCGTCGCCGAAACGCTGACCCGCGACCGGGCCGGCGCGGAGATTCATCTGTTCAGCGACGGCGCAGGCGTGGACCTGAGCGAATTCGAGAGCAAGGACCTGAAGCTGTCGTTCCACCGGGTTGGTTCGCGCGGCAACAACGCCGCCGTCACCACGCTCGACGTGAAGCCGAATCCCGAGGACCCGACCCGCCGCGCCATCTTCACCAGCGTCGCCAACTACGGCCTCACGCCCGTGGACGCCACGCTGGAACTCCGCTTCGACGACCAAGTGGTCGAGACCAAGGCCATCACCGTCGGCCCGACCAACACCACGCCCGTGGTCTTCGTCGCCGGCCAGCCGCAGGACGGCGTCTTCACCGTGAAGCTGAATCACGCCGACGACTTGGTCGCGGACAACGAGGCCCGCGTCGTCAGCCGCCTGCCGCTGCCGGTGCGGGTGCTGCTTGTCACCAAGGGCAACCGCTTCCTGGAAAAGGCGCTCGCCGGCGCCGGTCCGAACGTCGAGCTGGCCACCGCCACCGACTTCACGGATGCCGACGCCAAGTTCGACCTCGTCGCGCTCGACGATATCACGCCTACCGTGTGGCCCGGCGGCAACGTGCTCGCCATCCACGTCGCCAACACCAACTGGTTCGAAGGCGGCATCGGCGAACTGGACGGACCCGCGATCGTGGACTGGCGCAACACGCATCCGCTGCTGCGCTTCGTCAGCTTCGACAACGTGCAGATCGCCCAGAGCCTCGCCGTGAAGACGCCGACCTGGGCCGTCGCGCTCGTGGATTCGCCGCAGGCGCCGCTCGTGCTCGCCGGTGAACTCGGCCGCCAGCGCATCGTGTGGATCGGCTTCGACACGCTCCAGAGCACCTGGCCGCTGCGCATCAGCTACCCGATCTTCCTCGCCAACGTAGTGGACTGGCTCAATCCCGCCAGCGCCGCCGCCGCGCAGTTCTCCATCCGCGCCGGCGACGCCTTCCGGATGCCGCTCGGCGATTATCTCGCGCCTGGTGCCGGCGCGCTCACCGCCAAGATCACCCCGCCCGGCGGACCCGAACGCACCATCCCGCTCGACGCCACCGCGCGTGAACTCGTCTTCGGCGACACCGGCAAACAGGGCGTCTATCGCGTCACGCTCGGCACGAACCAGCTCGCCTTCGCCGCCAACCTGCTCGACCCGGTGGAGAGCAACCTGAAGCCGCGCGACGAACTCAGCCTCGGCCGCCGCGGTGAAGTCACCGCTACGACGCTCAAGCGGGCCAACCTGGAATACTGGCGCTGGTTCGCTTTGGCGGGCCTGGCCGTGATGATGGTCGAGTGGTGGTGGTTCCACCGGAGGACGGCGTGATGTCACCTGGCGACTCGCGGGTTCCATCTCCTGAACATGCGGCATTGCTAGTTGTAATTGTCGCATTGCCGATCATCGGCATCATCGTCTCAAGCGGACTGGCGATCTATGCCAAGCGACAGAAGCGGCCTCGACTGGCTAAGGATGCAATGCTGGCGCTTCTTGTTTGTCTCCTCATCGGGATGGGCCTTGCATTGCTTCCACCCAACTAGCGATCTCGTGAGTGACGATTCCGATAATTGCCCTACGGAGGATCGCTGGTCCGCCCCCGCTGATCTCGGCGTGATGATGGTCGGTTGGCGATGGTTCTTTAGGAGGACACCGTGGCAATGACCAGCTTTCGAGGTCCTGTGGCCAATCTGGTCCGCTTTGGCCTTTGGACGGTGGTGGTCGGAATCATTGGATTCTGGCTGTGGCTTATCGCGTGCCCCATCAAGCCTATCTCTAAGGCAGTCATCCTCTACTGCGCCCAGGACCAAGTCTTCGCCGAGCCCATCCTCGCCGAGTTCACGAAGCAGACTGGCATTGCGGTGAAGCCCGTCTTCGACAGCGAGGCGGTCAAGACCGTCGGCCTCGCCAACCGCCTGCTCGCCGAGCGCGACCATCCCGTCTGCGACGTCTTCTGGGGCAACGAGGAGTTCCGCACCCGCCAGCTCGCCGCCGCCGGAGTCTTCCACGCCACGAACGGCTGGACCGCTTTCGGCCAGCGCAGCCGGCGCCTCGTGGTGAGGCAAGACCGCTTCGTGGAAGTGTTCAGTAATCAGTATTCAGTCAGCCACTCCCCGCGCCCACTGAACACTGACGCACTGAATACTGAACACTTCGCCTTCACCGCCCTGACCAACGCGGCATTCCGCGGCCGCATCTCACTCGCCTTCCCCCTGTTCGGCACCACGGCCACGCACTTCCTCGCGCTGCGCCAGCATTGGGGCGAATCCAACTGGCTCGTCTGGTGCCGCGCCCTCGCCGCCAACCGAACGTTCCTCGAAGAGGGCAATTCCCACGTCGTGAAACGTGTCGCCCGCGGCGAAGCGCTTATCGGCCTGGCCGACTCCGACGACATCACCGCCGCCCAGCGCGAGAGCCTGCCGGTCACCGCCCTGCCCATCTTCCCAGAGTCGCTGCTGATTCCGAATACCGTCGGCCTCGTCGCCAAACCTAAGCCGAATCCTGCCGCCGAGAAGCTCTACAACTTCCTGCAAAGCCCGGCCGTCCGCAAGCAGCTCATCGCCGCCGCCGCGCTCGAACCGGAGACGCCCGCTACCAACACACTTCGCCCCGACTGGCCCGTCCTGCTCCGCGACCTCGACCGCGCCACTGACCAGCTCAAGGAGGTCTTCCGCCGATGAGCCAAGGCGCGAAGAATGTGCTGCCGGCATCTTGCCGGCAGAAACTCCAAGGTGGCCGGTCAGCCAACGAGTGGACTCCGCCACGCGTAGGCAGTTCCACCACTGCCGGCGAGACGCCGGCAGCACATTGCGCCGCGTGACGCCATGAGTCTCACGCTCCTGCTCAATTCACTGGCGGTCGGACTGGGCACCACCCTGTTGGCTTTGGTCGCCGGCTTGCTCGTGGCGCTCGCGATTGCAGCGGCGGCCCGCGGACGCGGACTCCTCCTCGGATGCTCGGCCGCCTGTCTCGCCCTGCCGCCGTTCCTCGCCACCAACGCGTGGCTCGACGTCACCGCCGACTGGCGCGGCCTCATGTCGCCCGAAGTGGTCGAGCGGGGCTCGCTCTTCCTGACCGCGCTCACGCTGGCCTCGTTGCTCTGGCCCCTGACCACGTTTCTCGTGCTCGGCGCGTGGACCAAACTTCAGCCGCAACTGCTCGAAGCCGACCCACAACTGCGCGGCACCCGCCTGTTGCGCGGCCTGCTGCTGCCCGCCGCCCGCTCGGAACTCATCGTCGCCGCGGCGATCACCCTGACGCTGGCGCTCGCCAATTTCACCGTGCCCGTCCTTTTCCAAGTCCGGGTGTTCACCGAGGAATTCTGGATCCGGTTCAACACCCAGTTCGACCTCGCCGGCGCCCTGCGCGCCACCTGGCCGCTCCTTTTGCTGCCATTGGGATTGTTCTGGCTGGTGCGTCGGCGTGACCTCGTTTGGCCGCGACTGCACGGCACCGGCATTCTAGCCACGCTGAGGTTGCAACTAGGAGGCTGGCGCAACAGCAGTCTCGCCTTCGCCGTGGGCTGGTTGCTGCTGGCACTTGTTTTCCCGCTGGCGCGACTGGCCGTTTCCACACGCACTTGGGCGGAGCTTCCCGGCGCCCTGGCCGCTGGCCACGTGGCGCTTGGGAACACGCTCCTCACCGCCGCCGGCACTGCGACCACCGTGACATTACTCGCCGTCCTGTTGGCCTCTATTCATGGCCGGTCCGCTGCAGACCCGACACCGTCGCGCTTCCCCTGGTTCGGCCGGCTGGCGTGGGTGCCCTTCTTGCTGCCGGGCGTCTTCCTTGGGGTGGCGCTGATCTGGGTATTCAACCGGCCGGGGCTGACCGGCATTTACCAAAGCCTCGCCATCGTTGCTCTCGGGCTAGTCACCCGTTATTTCGCTCCCGGAATGGGGACGATCGTGGCTGCGTTCCGGTCAGCCGACACTTTGCAGGCGGACGCCGCCAGCTCACTGGGCGCGGCCCGCTGGCGGGTGTTCCGCGACACGATGTGGCCGCAGCTCGTTCCAAGCGTGATGACGGCGTGGTATGCGGTCTATCTGCTATGCCTGTGGGATGTCGAAACCGTGGTGCTGATCCAGCCGCCCGGCGGTGAAACGCTCGCCCTACGCATCTTCAACCTGCTCCATTACGGCCACGCCGCGCAGGTGAACGCCCTGTGTGTGGTGATGGTCGGACTGGCCGTGGCGCCTCTGCTTATTTGGGCGGGGTGGCGGAAAGTGACGAAGCGTGAATGACGAATGGGAAGATATGCCGACAGCGTAAATTGGTTTCGGGCCAGACCGACAGTGCTCCAGTCCTCGGCTGCCCTGTGGTGGCAATCGGCCCGGCGGTTTGCTGCTTGGATGCGCTTCTCCCTCACCCCGGCCCTCTCCCTGAGGGAGAGGGGAAATGTCGGCAGCGCGATGGATTGGCTGCGCCGGGCCTCGTCGATTCAGCCAAGCCTAGCAAATGCGTGGCAGTCATCGGCAGCGGTGCCTGTGGAGACTCAAGATGAAAGCGAGCGGCTCCCTCTCCTCGGGGGAGAGGCTTGGGGTGAGGGGAAACCGGCTGAAATTGAACCGCGCCGCTCACTCCGCATACCATTGTCGATCTGCATTCGCGATCCAGTGGCGGCGTTCGGTCTCCCCTCGTGCAAGCAGTCTCGGCGGCTGGAGAGCCGGAGCTCCACCATTCGCCATTCGTCATTCGTCATTCTGGCGCTACTAACGGGCTGCACGCCGGACACCGCCTCTGACGTTACACCACTCGACTCAAAGCTCTTCTCCGCGGTGCAGGTCATCGGTTCGCGCGGCGTCGCGCCGGGGCAGTTCAACAAGCCGCGTTCGCTCACCTGCGATCGCGACGACAACCTCTACGTCGCCGACATCACCGGCCGCATCCAGAAGTTCAGTCCGGAAGGCCGCTTCCTGCTCCAGTGGCAGATGCCGCAGACCGATCTCGGCAAACCCAAGGGAATGGGGCTCGACCGCGAGGGCCATGTGCTCGTCATCGAGCCGCACTACATGCGGGTGAACCACTTCACGGCCAACGGCGAACTCGTGCGCCAGTGGGGCGTGAAGGGCACCAACGCGGGCGAGTTCATTCTGCCGCGTGGGGTGGCGCAGAACGCACACGGGGAGTTTTACCTGAGCGAATACACATTGGTGGACCGCGTGCAGCGGTTCAGCGTCGGACCGGCTGTGGGCCTGTCCGGTGGGTGTGTGCCCGTGCGTTCGTTCCTCACCAACGCCCCGGGCGGGCTGGCAGCCTGCCCGACTTCGGTTTGGGGCACCCCCGGCGACGGCCCGGGCCAGTTCAGCCGCGCGGAAGGGCTCTGCATCGGCCGGCACGACGAGGTGCTCGTGGCCGATTCGTGCAACCACCGCGTCCAGGTGTTCGACCGCGAGGGCAAGTTCTTGCGGGCGTTCGGCCGGGCGGGCTCCAATCCGGGCGAATTCAGCTACCCCTACGACGTGCGCGTGGACCCCGCCGGCAACCAGTTCATCTGCGAATTCGGCAACAGCCGGATCACCGTGCTCAACGCGCAGGACCAGGTGGTCGAGATCATTGGCAACGCCGGCGCGGCGCCGGGCAAGTTCGCGAACCCGTGGGCGATCTGCTTCGACTCCAAAGGCAACCTCTACGTTGCCGACTCGCAGAATCACCGGGTGCAGAAGCTGGTGCGGAGGAAGGTATTTTGATGGGAGCAATACGACAGTCCGTAGCCCAGATTAGTCTCTATTCGGCTTGGGCGTTGGTCGTTCTGGGCGGGATGGCTTTGTGCACCTGCCCCCTTTTTCCCGCCATCGGCTTGGGGTTCGCGCTGATCTCCGTCTTGCTAAGCCGAGGCCGCGGACGGTTGGTCCCTCTGCTCGCGATGCTGGTTTCCGGGTATTTGACCGTTTCCGAGACCCGCCGACTGATGCGGCAGCAGGAGGCTAAAGCCGAAGCCATCCAAAGACGGTCCGCGACGAATTCCGCCCCTGGCGGTCCAAACACGGTGACCAATCGCAGCCGGTGATACGACCATGCGCCCCCTTCGCCAACTGGTAGCAGCCGACGTAAGGAGGCTCCATCTTCCTGCAATTCACCAAAGGCTGAACTGGTGCAGGGTTGTTCAGAGGCTCCTCAAGTTGGCGGCTACGATACAGGGAGGCCGCGCTTGAAGCTTCCGCGCGATCAACGGCTAGAACCGGCGGAAGAGGATTTCAACCGGGCGTATTTCCTACCCAGGCTGCAGCGGGAAAAGTATCAGGGATTTGCCGCGGTTCACTGGACTATGCCGATTGCCCAACGTTCCACCGGTTGGCTGTCGGAAGCATTTCACCAACAGTTCCGAGAACTGCTTCTCCACACGGCAGCCCGTGAGGGGCTGATTTGCCCCGCCTATTGCCTGCTGCCGGACCACATCCACCTCGTTTGGATGGGCACCCAAGGCGATTCCGACCAGCGAAACGGAATGGCCTTTCTCCGAACCCATCTGGAGCCAAGGCTCGGCGGGCTCAAGTTCCAGCATCAGGCCCACGATCACGTCTTGCGCGAGGGCGAACGCACCCAGCGGCAATTTGCCAACGCCTGCGGATATGTCCTGCTGAATCCGGTCAAGGACGGCCTGGCGAAGTCTCAGTCCGAATGGCCGTGGTTGAGGTGCCTGGTTCCAGGGTACCCGAAATTGCATCCGTTGGCAGCGGATTTTTGGCTGAGGTTTTGGCCGCTCTACTGGCGGGCACGGAACGGAAGTCAGAGCCTCCTGACGTCGGCTGCTACGCAAGGAGGCGCCGCGTCGTGAATCCCTCTTTGCATGGCAACCGATCTCAGGTGGCGGAACCTTCACCAACAAACTACTGCTGGCGTCCAAGCCCCGGGAATTGTGACCTTCCCTTAGCCATCCGCCACCACGCGCCATGAACTTCCAGTTCACCCATCCGCTCTGGCTCCTGCTGCTGCTCCCCGCGGCGGCGTGGACCGGCTGGCTGGCCTGGAAGTCCGATGCCTCGCTCACGTCGTGGCGGCGTTGGGCGTCGTCGGGGCTGCGGTTCGTCATCCTGCTGCTGCTCATCTGCGCCATCGCCGGCATCCAGTGGAAGCGCCCGCAGGAGGGCATGAACGTCTTCTTCGTGCTCGACCGGTCCGACTCCGTGCCGTCGGCCCAGCAGGAACAGGCCCGCGAAATGGCGAACGCTTGGGCCAAGAAGAAGAAGGAGGCCGACAAGGCGGGTTTCCTGATCTTCGGCACCGACGCGGCGCTGGAGACCACCGCCACGTCCATCGCCGAGGCCGAGAAGATCCAGGCCGTCGTCGAGAGCCAGCGCACCGACATCGCGGGTGCGGTCCGGCTCGGCACGGCGGCGTTTCCCGAGACGGGCCAGAAGAAGCTCGTCCTCTTCTCCGACGGCAACGAGAACATCGGCGACTCGATGTCCGCGCTCATCGCCGCCAAGCCGCTCGGGGTCACGCTCGACGTGGTGGCGCTCGGCTCGTCCCGCAGCGGCGACGTTTCGGTCCAGAAGCTCGGGCTGCCCGCAAACATCAAGAAGGGCCAGACGTTCGAGGCGAAGATCTTCGCCAATTCCGACAAGGCGCAGCCCGCCACCGTGCGGCTGTTCCGCAACGACCAGTTGCTCGGCGAGCAAAAGGTGCAGCTCGAGGCCGGCAAGAACCTGTTCACCTTTCCCCAGACGCTCGCGGACCCCGGCTTCTACGGCTACAACGTCCAGGTTGACGTCGCCGGCGACACGGTCGCGCAGAACAACAAGGCGAGCAGCTTCGTGAATGTCCGCGGCGATCCCCGAGTGCTGATCGTCAGCAGCGATCCCGAGGCCGACCGCACGCTCGCGACGGCACTCCGCACGGCCAAACTCGACGTGAAGGTCGTGGACGAACGCAGCGCGCCGGGTTCGCTCGGCGAACTCCAGAGCTACGACGAGGTCATCCTGTGCAACGTGGCCGCCGGAGACCTTGGCCAGGACCGGATGCGCCTGCTGGAAAGCGCCGTGCGCGACTTCGGCATCGGGCTCGTGGTGATTGGCGGCGACAACGCCTTCGCCGCCGGCGGTTACCGCAACACCCCGCTCGAGGCCGCCCTGCCGCTCGACATGGAGCTGAGTTCCAAGAAGGTCCTGCCCAAGGGCGCGCTCGGCCTCGTGATGCACGGCATGGAGTTCGCCAACGGCAACCAGGTCGCCCGCGACATCGCCATCGCCTCGCTCGACGCGCTCGGCCCGCAGGACGAGATGGGCTGCTACCTCTGGGACGGCACGACGCGCGCCTTGTTCGACCTCCAGCCCGTCGGCGACAAGAAGAAGCTCGCCTCCGCGCTCGCCGGCATGAACCAGGGCGACATGCCCGACTTCCAGGCGCCGATGCAGTCGGCCTACAACGATCTCCGGAAGTCCGGCGCCAACCTGAAGCACATGATCGTCTTCAGCGACGGCGATCCCGGTGCGCCGACCGATCAGCTCATGAAGGACATCGTGGGCGCCAAGATCACCATCACGACGGTGATGATCGGCGGCCATGTCGCCCCGGCCACGATGGAACGCATGGCGGCGCAGGGCGGCGGCCGTTTCTATGACGTGAAATCCGCGGCCCAGCTACCGCAGATCTTCATCAAGGAAGCCGCCGTGATCCTCAAGTCGGCGATCTTCGAGGAACCCTTCCGGCCGCAGCTCGCCGTCAGCACGGAACTCGTCCGCGGCATCGGTGCGGGCGAATTCCCCACGCTGCGCGGCTATGTTTCCAGCAGCACCAAGCCCCGCGCGGAAGTCCCGCTGCTCAGCGAAAAGGGCGACCCGCTGCTCGCCCACTGGCAGTTCGGCCTCGGGCGTTCCGTCGCCTTCACCAGCGACGCTCGGCCCAAGTGGGCGCAGGACTGGCTTGGGTGGTCCAAGTATCAGCAGTTCTGGTCGCAGGTCGCCAACTGGGCGCTCCGCCGCGTGGACACCGCGGACTTCAACACTGAGGTCAGCGTCGAAAACGGCCAGGGCGTCATTTCCGTCGAGGCGCTGGATGCCGAGGGCAATTTCCGCAACTTCCTCACGCTCCAGACGGCCGTCGTCAGCCCCAAGGGCGAACGCGTGCTCGTGAACCTCGAACAGGCCGGCCCCGGCCGTTACGAGGCGAAGTTCCCCACCAAGGAAGTCGGCGCCTACCTGCTCAACCTCATGGAGCTGAAGGACGGCCAGCTCGTCGGCGCGCAGGTGCTCGGCGCCAGCGTGAACTACTCGCCCGAGTTCAACGCCACCGAGCCCAACCTGAACCTGCTCCAGCGCCTCGCCGAAGCCGGCGGCGGCAAGCTGCTCAATCCCGACCTCGACAACCCGTTCCTGCTCGGCCGCAAGAAGACGTTCCAGCCGCGCGACCTCTGGGAAGCCCTGCTCAAGTGGTTCATCGTGCTCTTCGTGCTGGATGTCGCCGTGCGCCGCGTGGACATCGACCGCGAGGAATGGGGCAAGTGGCTGGCCAAGCTGAAACGCCGGCTCGGGTTCGGCGACGCCGAACGCGCGACCGCGGCGCAGGAATCCCTCGGCTCCCTGCTGGCCACGAAGGAACGTGTCCGCGGCCAGAAAACCGCCGCCGGCAGCGGCGCGCCGGTGGCCACCCAGGTCAGCGCCGACCTCTTCAAGCCGAAGCAGGCGCCCACGATGACAGCGGCGATCGGTGAAGCGGATGCGGGCGAAACCACTGGTTCAACCGCCGCCACCGAAGCGCCGACCGAACCCGCGAAGCTAACCAGCGCGACGAGCCGGCTGCTGGAGGCAAAGCGCCGGGCGCAGCGGAAGAAGTAGCTATGCTCAAACCGACATCAGCCCACCGCAAAAGGCTCGCTCTGCTCGTTTGTGTGATGCTGCTGATTGCGGTTAGCTCGATGTTCGTCGGGTGCCAAAGCACTGGAACCTTGGTCCGACGGCAGTCCCTCTCGGAGCAGGGACGCAAATGGAGCGAATCCTTCAAAGCCCGTGCCGGGAAAAACCGCACCACCGCGTGGGAACGGATGATTCCTGCGCTCACGAACACTTTGGCCATAACGCCCCGAACGCGGGTCGCCCTGGATGCATTCTTCCTAGATTGGCTTGGCGCTCCCGACCCGACGGCCCTTGCACGTAGTGAAGGTCACACGCTGTTCCCCGGGACCACTCAGAAAACCCAAGGAAACGTTCTGGCCTGGCAACTCCGGCAGGACGGAAACCTTTTCGAAGACCTCATTGTCGATTTTCGTGATCCTGCGGCTCTCAGGATCACGACCACAATGACCGTTGAACCTGAACCCGACAGCGGGCCGCATTCCCGTATCACTCCGGCCGAACGCCAAGTTGCAGCTGAATTGGATGCCACCGAGATCAACCTCAGCGGTGGCTCGGAAGACGGCCGGAAGGCAAAACCGGGTTACTGTGTCACGCTTGAACATGACCAGATCAACGCGGACAACCTCAGAAAGGCACGGAGCTTGTCCACTCTTGTTTGCCTAGTGCTAAGCGGGAAGGTGTGCACCGATGCGACAATCGCCGTGTTCAAGGACCATTCCTATCTCGCCCAAATTGAGCTCAATGACACCGGGGTAACCTACGAAGGGTTGCTGCAACTGCGCAGCATTAAAGCACTGCGATCCCTGCGAATAAGCTCGCAAAGCATTTCCAAAGATTCGCTGGCGGCACTCAAGCGAAGGCTCCCGAAGTGCGACGTTGAGCTAGAGTCCCAATAGCCACTCGCAACTCACGCTGGCCCAGTGTGAGCGCACGCTTCGCGGCTTGCCGCCGCTCTTCGCGACCCCGCGCCAGTTCAACGCCAAACGCCCGCCCACACCCCGTGGCCGGCCACAGCGGCAGCTTCGCTCCGCTTCGCCGCCGCACGCCAAGAAGCTGGCGTTCAGTCGATCATCGGTTCTTCAGCCGCGGAGCGGCGCCAGAACGTAGCCCACAGCGTGAGCTGTAGGTTACCCACGCCCCAAACCAGTATGCCCCGGCAGGGGCGGCAGACTCCGTCCACTTCTGCCGTCCCAACCGGGCCTCGTTCATTTCTCAAACGCGGCCCCTCGGCTCACTCCGTGGGCTACGTTCTGCCGCGCCTCCGGCGCTGAACACCGATCCTTGATTGTCAGGCCGGCATTCCGGCCACCCAGCCCCGGCAACTGGAAAGTCGCCGCTCCGGGGATTCACTCTGGCGTTGCGGCCGCGAAGCGTCTTGGAGTGCGCGCGATTTGCCGCCGCTTTTTCGCAACCCCGCGCCGGTTCAAACCCAAACGCCCACCCACGTCCCGCGGCCGGCCAAGGCGGCAGCTTCGCTCCGCTCCGCCGCGGCACTCCACGACGCTGCCGCGCGTTGCGAAACCTCCCGTCAGGCCAGCAACGCCTTCACCGGGTGTGAGGGTTCGACCCCGGTAAGCCGCTGGTCGAGGCCCTGAGACTTGAACGTGAAGCGTTCGTGGTCGATGCCGAGGCAGTGAAGGATGGTCGCGTTGAGGTCGTTGAGGTGGACCGGGTTCTTGACCGGGCTGTAGCTGAAATCGTCAGTCTCGCCGTAGCTGACGCCGCCCTTGATGCCGCCGCCGGCCATCCACATGCAGAAGTTGCGCGGGTGATGGTCGCGGCCGTAGTCGTCGCGGGTAAGCTTGCCCTGGGAATAGACGGTGCGGCCGAATTCGCCGCCCCAGACGATCAACGTCTCGTCGAGCAGGCCGCGCTGCTTGAGGTCCTTCACCAAACCCGCGGTGGCCTGGTCGATGTCCTTGCACTGGGCGCGGATCTCCGTGGGCAGGCTGCCGTGCTGGTCCCAGCCACGGTGGAGCACCTGCACGCAGCGGACGCCGCGTTCCACGAGCCGGCGGGCGAGCAGCGCGCTGGCGGCGTAGGAGCCGGGTTTCTTCACGTCGTCGCCGTAGAGGTCGAGCGTGGCCTTGGACTCGCCCTTGAAATCGACGAGTTCGGGCACGCTACTCTGCATGCGGAAGGCCATCTCGTATTGGGCGATGCGGGTGAGCGTCTCGGGATCGCCGAAGCGTTCGTGGCCGCGCTGGTTCAGCGTGTTGAGCGCGTCGAGCATCGTGCGGCGGTCGGAGGCGCTGACGCCGGGCGGGTTCTGGATGTAGAGGACCGGGTCACCGACGGCGCGGAGGGCCACACCATTGTAGCGGCCGGGCAGGAAGCCGCTGCTCCACATGCGGGTGAACAGGGCCTGCGCGGCGGACTTTGAGGACCACGTGGGCGTGAGCACGACAAACGCGGGCAAGTCGTTGTTCTCGCTGCCGAGGCCGTAGGCGAGCCAGGAACCGAGGCTCGCCTTGCCGGACACTTCGCTGCCGGTCATCACGAACGTGCAGGCGGGGTCGTGGTTGATGGCGTTGGTGTTGACCGTCTTGATCAAAGCGAGGTCGTCCACGATGCCGGCGGTGTGCGGCAGCAGCTCGCTGATCCAACGGCCGCACTGGCCCGCCTGGCTGAACTTGAACATGGACGGCGCCACCGGGAAGCGGGCCTGGCCGGACGTCATCGTGGTGATGCGCTGGCCCTGCCGCACGGAGTCGGGCAGCTCCTTGTCGAAGTATTCGCCGAGCCCCGGCTTGTAGTCCCACATGTCGAGCTGGGACGGCGCGCCGTTCATGTGCAGGTAGATCAGGTTCTTCGCCTTGGGCGCGAAGTGCGGGAAACCCGGCAGCGGCGGATGGACCCGCTCCGGCGACGACGCCCCAATCAGGCGGCCGCCGGCGGTTTTGGCCCCCATCATGGCCAGGGCCAGACCACCGAGGCGGAGGCCGGTGTGGCCGAAGAACTGGCGGCGGGTTTGGTGGGCGTGAAACTCAAGCAAGGGGTTCATAAGCGAATGACCAAGGTTCAATGACCAATGACCGGAATATCAACGTTGGCGGAAGATGGCGGCGAAAATGAGTTTCAGTTCGCGTGCCTCTTTCCAGACGACGCGGGCACCGGTTTTCAAGCTGGGTTGGGCGGTGACGACCATGCAGAGGAAGAATTGCGTTTCGCGGGCTTCCTTTTTGCAGATGCCGATGCGGTGCATGAAGTCCTTTCGGGAGATTCCTTCGTCCGCTTCGCAATAGTTCGCACCGACCGAGGTTCCGGCGCCAACCAGCTGATCGATCAGGCGATTCGTGACCGGTGATTGGGGAATCCGCTGTGCAAAACGGATTACAGCCTCACCGAACAATGCGGTCCGCTCCGCAAGGTCGTATCGTGTCGGTGCCGCAGCCGATTCGTTCGTCACCAAGGCTTCCGGTTCCAATTCCCACCAAACGCAGTCACGGTGATCCTGCTCCGCCTCCGCCAGCAGTTCCGCCTCGTTGGTCATTGGAAATTGTTCCTTGGTCATTTCCCGAATCAGTTCCGGGTGACGGTTTCGTCGAGGTTGAGCAGGAGGTTGGCGGTGAGCGTGTAGGCGGCCAGTTCCGGCGCCTTCAACGTCCCGTCAGGCTTGGATTCCCCAAAGGCGATGACCTGTTTGGCGGCCTCAGCGTCGGCCTCGTAGCGGGCCAAGTGCCGCTTCAGGGCGTTGGTCACCACGGTCAGTTCCGCACCCGACGGTTTGCGGCCGAGCACCGTGCGGTAACCAAACACGAGCCGGTCGGCCGCGGACTTGCCGCCTTCCTTCAGCATGCGCTGGGCGAGGTTCCGGGCCGCCTCGAAATGCTGCACGTCGTTCATGAGTTGGAGCGCCTGGAGCGGCGTGTTGCTGCGCTCACGGCGGGTGCACATCAGCTCGCGGTTCGGCGCGTCGAAGGTGCCCATGAACGGCGGCGGGGCGGTGCGTTTGAAGAACGCGTAGAGGCTGCGCCGGTAAAGCGCGTTGCCGGCGTCCTGCTTGTAGTCCTTGGTGTTGGAGCCCGAATAGGCGACCGGTTCCCAGATGTTGGGCGGCTGATACGACTTCACCCCCTTGCCGCCGAAGGTCAGGTCCATGAGGCCGGAGACGAACAGCGCGTTGTCCCGCAACTGTTCGGCGTCGAGGCGGAACCGCGGGCCGCGGGCCAGCAGGCGGTTTTCGGGGTCGCGCTGGAGCAGTTCCGGGGAAACCCGCGAGGCCTGCCGATACGTGGCGGACGTGACGAGGAGCTTCACGAAGCGCTTCACGTCCCAGCCGGAGTTCCGGAAATCGGACGCGAGCCAGTCGAGCAATTCGGGATGGCTGGGCGGCGTGCCCTGCGAGCCGAAGTCGTCGGCTGTCCGCACGAGGCCCAGCCCCATGAACTGCTGCCAGAAACGGTTGACCGTCACGCGGGCGGTGAGCGGGTTCTCGTCGTTGACCAGCCATTCGGCGAGCGTGAGCCGGTTGAGGTTGTTGGTCTGGCGGAGCGGCGGCAGCGCGGCGGGCACGTTGCGGAAGACCCGTTCGCCCGGCTTGTCGTAGGCGCCGCGCAGCATCACGAAACTCTCCCGCGGCTTTTCCAGGTCCCGGAAGATGAAGGACTGCACGATGCCCTCGTTGAATTCGTTCTGCCGCTTCTGCGCGGCGGAGATGGCCTCGGTGAGCGGCGCGAAGGTCGGCTTCGTCGTCGCGCAGGCGCGGGACAGGTAATACTCGCGCAACTGCGTAACCTGCTCCGGCGTGCGGTTGGTCGGCGCCACGTCCTTGAAGAGCTTGCGCAGGTTGTCGGGCAGGCCGTTGGCGTCCTTGCCGTCAAATTGACGGGTCCACGCGACGAACGACTGCGTGGGATCGTTGGCCGGATCAATCCGTCCGACCACGCCGGCCTTGTCCCAATACACGGTGCCCTCGAACAGGGTGTAGGCGAGGCCGCGAAGCGGGTCGCCGGCCTTCAGGCCGACCTCGGCCGCGTCCACTTCCAGGCGCACCCATTCGCCGGGTTTGGGTAGCGCGCCCATGTGCCGGCGACTGGCTTTGCCCTTTTCGCCCCACTGGATCGCCTCGATGTCACCCCACACGGCGCGGTGCTCCCAATCGCCGGTGTTGAATTGCAGCATGACCTGCTTCGGCGGGTCTTTCGGATCAAGGAAAACGTAGGCGAACAGCTTGGCGTTCTGCGGCACGGTCAATGCCGGCGCACTGCTCTCGAACACGTCCTGGACGCCGTCGGTTGCCTTGCGGCGGAGCGCCTTCCGGCCGGAGAACACAGGCTGGCCCTCGCTAACAAAATTCGGCGAACCCTGCGCCTTGTAGCCGGCGGGGACGTCATCTTCCACCCAGACAATCTCCTCGTCGCGCGACGCGGGTGGGGGATTGAGCGACGCGGGATCGGTGTAATTCACGGTCTTCAACGCCTCGCTCAGCTTCGCCTCGGCCTGCTGGATTTCGTCCTTCAACTCGGCAAGGCGACGTTCTTCCTCGTCGCCCTTGAGCTGCACGGTCGGCGCGGTGCGGAGCACGTTACCGTCCATGGCCGGATCGGCGGCGCTGTGGAAGAAGGCGTAGAGGGAATAGAACTCCTTCTGCGACAGCGGATCGAACTTGTGGTCGTGGCACACGGCACAGCCCGCGGTCAGGCCCAGCCACGCCTGCGCCGTCGTGGCGGTGCGATCCACGGCGTAGCGGAAGATCCATTCGGCGTCGATCGAACCGCCTTCGCCGGTGGTGACGTTGCAACGGTTGAAGCCGGTGGCGACCAACTGCTCGGTCGTAGGCTCGGGCAGGAGGTCGCCGGCCAACTGCTCGATGGTGAACCGGTCGAAGGGCAGGTTGCGGTTGAACGCCTTCACGACCCAGTCGCGGTAGGCCCACATCTGGCGTTCGTTGTCGAGGTGCATGCCGTGGGTGTCGGCGTAACGGGCGACATCCAGCCAATGCTTGGCCATGTGCTCGCCGTAATGCGGGGAATCCAGCAGGCGGTCCGTGAGCTGTTCGTAGGCATCAGGCCGGCGATCGGCGAGGAACTGGTCCACCTCGGCCGGCGTCGGCGGGAGGCCGCGGAGGTCAAAGCTGAGGCGGCGGATCAGCGTGACCCGGTCGGCTTCCGGCGCCGGCTTCAGCTTTTCCTCGACCAGGCGGGCGCGGACAAAATGGTCCACGGGATTGCCAGCGCCCTTTAGCTCCGGCACTGGTGGCTGGGCAATGGGCTCAAACGCCCAGTGCTTCTGGTAGGGCGCGCCTTCCTCGATCCAGCGCTTCACGAGCGCCTTTTGCGCGGCGGTAAGCTGCTTGTGGGTTTCCGGCGGCGGCATCACGTCATCCACGTCGGTGGTGTTCAGCCGGGTCCACAGGTCGCTGGCCGCGGGGTTGCCGGGCTTGATCGCCACCTTGCCGTCCTTGTTCGGGGCGAAGGCGCCTTCCTGGGTGTCCAGCCGCAGGCCCGCCTTGCGTTTCTTCGCGTCGAAGCCATGGCAGGCGAAACAATTGTCGGACAGGATCGGCCGGATGTCCGCGTTGAAGGTGACGGGGGCCGCCCAAGCAGCCGGAGTGACGGCGCCGATGGCCAAGGCCAGCAGGGCGCCGAACGGACGCGAGGGTAATCGGTGAATCATGCGGCAGAGAGTTGTTCAGAGTAGCGACGTTTTCAACGGCCGGTCTCCGGGAATCGCCAGAGCAGCCCACCTCGGACGGCCGGGAAAATCCGGCATTCGAGGGTTGTGGGATTAAGTCCCGGGCCGCCCCGCCGATGGGTGAGGTTGGTATCCGTGGGGTGAATTCCCGAATGACCTTCCCGAGGTTTTCGGCCTAGCCTCCCGGGGTCGCGATCATGCCCGAACTTCTGCTAACGCCGCTCGCCGTCAGTCACCTTGGCGTGATGCTGCCGCTGGCGTTTGCCGTGGTGTTTCTATGCCGTTCCGGCCGCCGGGGTGACTGCGCCCCGGCGGCCCAATACCTCAAGTGGGGATTGGTATTTGTGTTCGGCTTCTCGGCGTGCGGCTTCCTGGTCAACGCCCTGCCAACCTCAGCGGCCCTAATCCCTCTGATTCTGGGGCCTTGGTTCCTGGGCTGCGCCCTGTGGTTCATGGTGGGCTTCGTCTATCGCTTTACGGAGTTGCCAGAGCACCAGCGGCGGGAGGCACGCTGGGCCCAAATCATCGCGCTCGGCCTACCCGGTCTGGAAACGGTCATCATGGCAGACCGCCTGATGGCGCTGTTGGGCTACGACCGGGTCAGGTGGCGACCGGACTGGGCACACGCGCCGATGGCCTTGTGTTTTGCCTGGCTGAGTCTCGTGCTGTGGCGCCGGGTAGCCCCCCGCCCGTGGGGGCGCGCCCGCAACGCCGGGCCGGCCCACCGCGCCCAGCTGACGCTCGGGTGGCTCTGCATCTTTTTGGTCGGGCTCGTGGCGTTGGAAGCCTACAAGCCGGCACTCCTTTCGGACTTGGCCCGGGAAACCATCACCGCCCTCGGCCTGCTCGTCGCGACTTACACCCTGATCACGTTGGGATTTTCCCAGTATTGCGCCACCGCGAGCCTCCAACTGCGCCTGGGAGCGTTTTCCTTGATGTCGGCATTGGCACTGCTCAACGCCGCCAATTGGTTCATCACCGGACTTTACCTAGAGGCGATGTCTGCCAGCCGAGGTGACGCCGGCGGCCTGCGCACCGACTACGTCGCCTCGCGGCAATCCATCACCTGCACGCCCACGGCGGAAGGCGGCTATGAACTCACCAAGGGATCCTCTCAATTCACGGAGCCGTCAGGACGGCCCGTGGTGACCCGGGGGCATGAACAGCACGAACTGCGTCTCCCCTTTCAGTTCCGCTTTTTCCAGGAGGAGGTCGACCGGGTCGTCGTGGACAAAAACGGCTGGATGGGCTTCGGGCCGCGGCGGCCGGATTGGGCGGATTTTCGCTGGCAACATGGCAGCGCAGCCCTGCTCGCGCCGGCGCTGGTGGATCTCGAAACCGGCCCCGGCCCGGCGGACGGGGTGATCCTCGACGAAAGCGCCGACAGCGTCCGGCTGACGTGGCAGGGAAATTCCATCCGGGATTGGCCCGCAGCCAAGGAAGTGCGTTTCCAAGTGGAACTGCACCGCAATGGTGTCATCCGGTTCAATTACGCTTCCGCGGCCCAGAACCCGAACGTCTCGCTGACTCGCACGTTGCCGATCCATTTCGTGGGCCTGCTCCCGGGCCTGCCGAGTCGGCCGCCGGCGCAGAATGCGTTTGCCAATGGTCGGCTCAACAAACCGCTGCTCGTCGGACCGAACGGAATCGTCCACGACGCCCAGCTCCAGTTGCGCCGGCAATTGCACCCCATCTCACTGCGAATTACCTGGCTGACCTTCGCCGGCGTCGTCGCCTTTGGCGTCGTGTTTCCCCTGACGGTGCGCCGGCTGGTGTTGGGGCCGCTGAATCGCCTGCGGCAGGCCATCCGGGCGGTGGAAGCCGGCGAATCTGCGGCGGAGATCCCGGTGCGGCAGAACGACGAAATCGGCGACCTCACGGCCACCTTCAACCGGATGTCCGAAACGGTGCGAGGTGCGACGGCCACGCTGCGTCGGCACCGCGACGACCTCGAACACCAAGTTGCCGTTCGCACCGCGGACCTGCGCACCGAGGTCGAGGAACGGAAGCGGGTGGCCGAACAGCTCGCCCTGGCCAAGGTCGCGGCCGAAGCCGCCAGCCAGGCCAAAAGCGAGTTTCTGGCCAGCATGAGCCACGAGATCCGGACGCCGATGAACGGCATCATCGGCACCGCCAACCTGCTGCTCGAGACCAACCTCACCCGCGACCAGCGGGAATTGGTCGAGATCGGTCGCAGCTCCAGCGAAAGCCTGCTGACCATCGTCAATGACATCCTCGATTTCTCGAAGATTGAGGCGGGGCAGATGCACCTGGAACACCTCCGGCTCGACCTTCGCGAGCTGCTCGACGGCGTGCTCGACACCTTCGGGGCCGCGACCAGCAGCCGCTTCCTGGGCCTGCTGTGGTGGGCCGACGCCAACGTGCCCCGGTTCATCCAGGGCGACCCCGTCCGCCTCCGCCAAGTGCTGGTGAACCTCGTCAACAACGCGGTGAAATTCACCCGCGAAGGCGGCGTGGACCTCTACCTGAGCCTCGGCCCGACCACTTCCGGCGAGACGCGGCTCCACGTGGCCGTCCGCGACACCGGCATCGGCATGTCGGCAGAGACGCAGGCGCGTCTTTTCCGGGCGTTTTCGCAGGCCGACAGCTCCACGACCCGCCGTTTCGGTGGCACCGGCCTCGGCTTGGTCATCAGCCGCCAGCTCGTCGAGCTGATGGGCGGGGAAATCTCGGTGACGAGCGCACCGGAAGCCGGTTCAACCTTCGTGGTGTCCTTGCCGCTGGCCACGCCCGAGGCCGCCGGCGAACCGCTCCTGCCCGCGGTCCCCTGCCCGTCTCCCCGAATCGTGCTGCATTCCGAGAACGAATGGCTGCACGAGCGACTCCGGCCAGCCTTGGCCGCGACCCTCGGCAACGGCCCGGTCGGCGCACCGGACGCCGGCGAAACGGTCGTGCTCTGGGACGCTTCCCTGCCTTGGGCCAAGGCCGCGACCCTCGGAGCGCCTGCCGGCCGCCGAATTCTGCTGAGCCTAATGGCCCAGCGCCCCACGCCAACGGCCCTCGCCTCCGCGGGCTTCGCGGGCGTGCTCACCTTGCCGCTCAAGCCGGCACAATTGCTGAACGGGCTGACGAACCCGCCTGACGCCCCTGCCCCGCCGCCGCCAAGTTCCCACGGTAGCCTTGGGACCAGCAGCGCCGTGCGCCTCCTTGTGGTGGAGGACAATCCGGTGAACGAAAAGCTCGTGCGGGCCATGCTCAGCCGCCTCGGGATCGCCCACGACATCGCCCGCGACGGACAGGAAGCCCTGCGCCTGACCGCGGCCAAAACCTACGAAACGCTGCTGCTCGACTGCCAGTTGCCTGACCTGCCCGGCTGGGAAGTCTGCCGGCAATTGCGGGCGCCGGGACACGCCTCCCGCGGCGCCAAGGTGATCGCCTTCTCGGCCGGACTGACTCCGCCCGAGCGGGAACTTTGCCGCGAGGCCGGCGTGGACGAGTTTCTCGGCAAACCCGTCCAACTCGCCGAACTCCGCGACAAATTGCTCGGCGACGAATCGGGTCCGACCGCGCCGGTGGCTTGACCCGGCGGCAATCGCTCCGGGAGTCTGCCGGGCATGACGCTTCCATTCCCACGCCTCGTTTGGCTGCTGGCCCTCGGCGGGTTGCTCACCGGCGGTCGCCTCGGGCTTTGGGTGGGGGCGGCCGACCATTTTGTGGTCGTTGGCTCCGGCGGCGTGCCCTCCGCGCAGGAAGCCTCGATCCTGGAAGTCGCGGAATTCTGGACCGAGGAATTCCGGGGAGCTTACGCGGACTCGCAGCTTTCCGTCCTGCTCGGTGCCGGTAACCAACCAGGGAAAAAGCCCTACTTTGCCGATGTCCGGGTCGAACGGGAGACCAAGGATCGACGCGGTGACGTGCTGGAGCACGAAGGGCTGGAACCCGGACGTCTTCACTCCAATCAGGCCGCCACCCCCGCCGCCCTGAAATCGGTGCTGGGCCAGAACTTGCGGCGGCCGGGACGGGTCTGGCTGTTTGCCCACGGCCACGGTGCGCCGAATCACGAACTACCGGAATTCGCGCCGGACCGTTACCGCGACAATCGGCTGCTGCTGTGGTCGGCCGAAGCCGCCTGGCGGCAGGAACCCACCGATCCGGCGCCGTTCACGGTGCCGGAATTGCGCGGGCTGCTGACAGCTCCTGGGCGGTCCGCGGACTTCGTCTTCCTGATCACGTCTTGTTACTCGGGCGGATTCCACCAAGCCGTGGTTGAGGAGGCTGACGGGCGCCCAACCATTCTCCGCGGCGCGGCCGGCTTCAGCGCCGCGCACGAGGACGTTCCCTCGGCCGGTTGCACCACCACGCCGGACATCTGGGATGACACGTATGTCGGGCTGTTCGCCCGCCAACTGCTGGCCAATCACCACCGACGCAAAGGCGGGCAAACTACCCTGACCGAAGCCCATCGCGCCGCCGTGCTCGCGTTGCCGGAATGGTCGTTCGAACTGCCGCTCGCCACGTCGGACTATTTCCTCGAACTCTGGGCCAAGACCTTGTCCAGCGCCCATCCGGCGCACCGCGGCCTGTGGGCCAATCGCCTCGAAGAGGCCCAGGCGGCGTTCGCGACCGCGTGGCGAAATCCAACCGATGGCAATTCCCCGGCCTGGCGGGAACACCGACGTTGGGTCGAGCAGGTCATCGCCCACACGCCCGATCTCGCCCAACCGCGTCGCCGCGACGCCCTGACCGATCCGGTCACCGCACGGGCAATGCTCGAAGAATTGAACCAGCGTCAAAAGGTCGCCGCACGCTTGGTCGAGGACTCGGAAGGACTGCTCGGCCAGGCCAAGCCGGCGCTGTTGCGGGCCTGGAATCAGGCCCTGCCCCAGTTGGTCGCCACCCTTCCCCGGTCCAAGGCGCTCACGGCCGAACTGGCTTGGGAACCAGAAGTCGCAGCCACCGAGGCCGCCGATCCGGATCCGCTGCGTTGGTCCGACGTGCTGTTTAATCGCCATTCCCATTTGGCGGTGACCGAACCGAAACGCTTCGCGGCCCTCACGCGGTGGCTCGCCCGCCGGGCCAACTTGCGCGACGACTGGATTGTCGCCGTCCATGCCGGCAAAACCGGCGCTGAACCCGCGACGGTCGTCGCCTTGTCGGATTGGCGAAACCGCACCGTGCAACGGGTCGAGGCCGACGCCGTCGCGCAAAAGGCCGAAATCGCTTGGGCCAATTTTCGGCGCGCCGTCGTTTACCGCGACGTGTCGGCGGCCTGGCAAACGTTGGAACGCTTGGGCCAGACCGCCGCCTTGGCCGACCTCGCCGAACTGCACCGCATCGAGTTGCTGCGCCTGCCCCCGCGCGGTCGCAAATAGTCAGGGGGCCAACCGGCCGTCGATTTGGAGCCCGGAACGGCCGCCGAGCAACCGGCGTAAGTTGCCGGCAAGTTCGTGGGCCCGGGCGATGAACCAGTCGGCCGCCGCGGGTTCGAGGCGTGATTTGCAGTTCAGTTCCCAGAGCATGAGCCAGCGCCGAAAATGGGTTTCCTCCAGTCCCAGCGGTAGGTGCGCCGCCCCGAAACCGCCTCGGTAACCGGACGGGCCACCCGTCTGCAGGGCCCAGAAATCCGTGATCTTCTCCAGGTGCGCTGGCCAGTCGTGGATCTGGGCGTTGAAGATGGGGCCGATCAGGGAGTCCTGCCGCACATCAGCGTAGAAGTGGCGGAGGAACTCCAGCAACGCCGCGCGGCCACCGACAAACTCGAAGACGGTGACGCGGCGCCCGGAATCGGCGGATTCGTTCGGCGAAGACATCGGGGCAAACGGTAACACCCAGCCAAGATGAACCCAATCCGGGAACATTCCTTGATGCCGGTCAACCCGGCGGGACTCGGGCCGAAACCCAGCCGGGCACCTTGGTCGTGCCGATTCCGATGACGTCGACCGGTCTGCCCTCCCCTTCGGTTCGGCGGGGAACTGAAACCGCCAGTTGAAATCACCCGCTCCACCCGCCAAGCTAACGGCTCGCGCATGAAATTCATTCTGACGACACACAACGTCACCCTGACCGAAGCCATCGAGCAGCACATCCTCGATTGCCTCGATAAGCTGGAGCACATCGACCGGTGGTTGATTGATGCCCGTGTGGCCATCGAGAAGGACCACACCGGCAAGGCTCCCGACAAGACCTTCAAATGCGGCATCCGGCTCGGCATCCGCGGCAACGACCTGTTCGCCGAGGACAAGAACGCCGATCTCTACGCCGCAATCGACGCCGCGACCAAGAAGCTGGAACAGCAGCTGCGCCAGAAGCACAGCAAGGCGAAGGCGAAGAAGCACAAGGTCGCTTCCCGCCTGAAAGAGAAGGCCCGTTCCAAGGCCGACAAGGCGGAATAGCCGTGCTGCTCCGCGCCCGCATCGTGGTTCCCGTAACCGCGCCGCCCGTTGAGGACGGCGCGGTTGCCGTTTCCGGGGATCGCATCGTCGCGGTCGGTCCGTGGCGAGAACTGAGCGCACTTTGGCCCGGCCCCGTCACCGACCTCGGCGAAGTCATCCTGCTGCCCGGATTGGTCAACGCCCATTGCCATCTCGACTACACCGGGATGGCTGGCCAATTGGCACCGCCGCGGACCTTCCCGGATTGGATCAAGGCGATCCTCGCCGCCAAGGGCGCCTGGACAAATGAGGACTTTACCCGGTCCTGGCTGGACGGAGCGGCCCAGTTGCTGGCCTCCGGGACCACCACGGTGGCGAACACGGAATCCTTGGCCGCAGGCTTGGCCGAGCGTCGCGCGGCCACTCCCCTGCGGGTGTTTTCGTTCTGGGAAATGACCGGCGTGAAAAATCGCCGGCCCGCGGGCGAAATTGCGGCCGAGGCAGAACAACTCTTGGACGGGCTGCCACCGGCGCCGGGCGGTTATGGCCTTTCGCCCCACGCGCCGTATTCGACCGTGCCGGAATTGCTCCGCGCCTCGGCCGCAGTGTCGCAGCGGCGTCACTGGTGGGTCTCGACGCACGTCGCCGAATCCGAGGCGGAATTCGAGATGTTCATGTATAAGCGAGGCCCGATGTTCGATTGGCTTCACCGCGACCGGGAATCCGACGATTGCGGACTTGGATCCCCGATTCAGCACCTGGCGAAACACGGTCTCATCTCGCCGCGCTTCCTGGCCGTGCATGCAAACTACCTCTGGCACGGCGACGCGCCGCTGCTCGCCGCCCGCGGCGCCAGCGTGGTGCATTGCCCGCAGTCCCACGCCTATTTCGGCCACCGGCGGTTTCCCCGCGAGGAACTCGAGTCCGCGGGCGTCAACGTCTGCCTCGGCACCGACAGCCTCGCGTCTACCCGGACGCGAAAAGGACAGCCGGCCAGCCTCTCGATGTTCGACGAGATGCGCGCCTTCCGCAGCCGCGACGACGGCGCGAAACCCGAGACCATTCTCGCCCGCGCGACCGTGAACAGCGCCCGCGCGCTCGGTCTCCAAGGCCAGGCCGGCGAACTGTGCGTCGACGGGTGGGCGGACTTGATCGCCATCCCGGGCAGCCCGCCAACCGGCGCGGTGGACGAGGCGATTGTCAGCCACGTCGGTCCGGTGCAGGCATCGATGGTAGGCGGACGTTGGATCATTCCACCGCCGACCGCATGAAACCCGTAGCCGAACCCCGGGTCGTGCTGATTACCGGCGCGGCCGGCGGCTTGGGGCAGGCCCTAGTCGACGCCTTCGCGGCGGCCGGCTGGCAGGTCGTCGCCGGCTGGCACCAAACGTCGCTTCCCAGCACGCAACCGAACGTCTTCGCCAACCGCCTTGACGTGACCTGCCCGGACTCCGTAGGCGACGCCTTCGCGGCGACGCTGGATCGCTTCGGGCGCCTCGATGTGCTGGTCAACAACGCCGGAATCGCCCGCGACGCGTTGGTCGCGCAGATGCGAGACGAAGACTGGCAGCGGGTGCTCGACGTCAATCTCAAGGGCGCCTTCCGCTGTGCCCAGGCCGCCCTGCGCCCGATGCTGAAGCAACGCGACGGACACATCCTGAACATCTCCAGCTTCGGTGGCCGCGTAGGCCGGGCTGGCCAGGCGAATTACGCGGCCTCCAAAGCCGGTCTCCTCGGCCTGACCCAATCGCTCGCGAAGGAAGTCGGTTCCCGCAACGTGCGGGTGAACGCCGTGCTACCCGGTTTCCTGCGGACACGACTGGTCGGGGACCTGAGCGAGGAGCAGTTGGCCGCCCACGCGGCGAGCAATACGCTGGGTCGCCTGAACGAACTCGCTGAGGTCGCCCACTTCGTCATGTTCCTTGCCGGCATGCGCAACGTCTCCGGCCAAGTCTTCCAACTCGACAGTCGAATCGGCCCGTGGAGCTGACTACGTTTGCGGCGTGTCGGCGTTTGAAGAGGAATTGGAGCGGAGGCTGGCCGGGATTCGCGAAGCCGGCCTGTGGCGGGAGCTGCGGCGAATTGATTCGCCGCCGGGTGCCCGCATCCGTTTCGCCGGCCGGGAATTGGTCAACCTGTCGTCCAATGATTACCTCGGGCTCGCCTCCCATCCGGCCCTGATCGAAGCGGCGGCCAAGGCCCTGCATGATTTCGGCGCCGGCGCCGGCGCCTCCCGACTGATCTGCGGTTCGTTGGCGCCCCATCACCGGTTGGAAGAACGCTTGGCCGCATTCAAAGGCACCCCCGCCGCCCTCTCGTTCAGTTCCGGCTACGCGGCCGCCTTGGGCACGATCACCGCCCTGCTGGACAAGGACGACGTGATCGCCGTGGACCGGCTCGTGCATGCTTGCTGCGTCGATGCGGCCCGTCTGTGCGGCGCCAAGCTCCGGGTGTTTGCGCACAATGACTTGGCAGAGTTGGAGTCGATCCTTCGCTGGGCTGACCAACGTGCTCCCGGCGGCGACGGTGGCGCCCGCCGGGGACGGGTCCTGATTGTTACCGAGAGTGTGTTCTCAATGGACGGGGACCTCGCCCCGCTGCGGGAACTGGTGGACTTGAAGGATCGCTTCGGCGCTTGGCTCATGCTGGACGAGGCGCACGCGCTCGGCCTGTATGGCGCGCACCGACGCGGGTTGGCCGATGCGTTCGAACTGGGCGACCGGATCGAAATTCAAATGGGCACGCTCGGCAAGGCGGCGGGCGCTGCCGGCGGTTTCATCGCCGGATCGCGGCCGTTGATCGACTTCCTGGTTAATCGCGCCCGGAGCTTCATTTTTTCGACCGCGCCGACGCCGGCCTCGGTCGCGGCGGCGGAGGCGGGTATCGGGCTTCTCGCCAGCGACGAGGGGGCGGCCCGCAACCAACGCCTGTGGGCATTGGTCGATGGCCTGAAGAATGCCCTGATCCGCTGCGGCTGGCCGCCCGGTCTGGTGCAAAGTCCGATCCTTCCACTTGTTGTTGGAAGCGAGGACGCGGCCGTTGAGTTGGCCACCGACCTGCGGGAGGCCGGCTTCTTTGTCCCGGCAATTCGCTTTCCGACGGTCGCGCGTGGTGCCGCCCGGCTGCGCGTCACCGTCAGCGCGGATCACCAGCCGGAAGATCTCATCCAATTTGCTTCGGTCGCCGCCGCAAAGCGTTCCGCAGCGCGCAATCGCGACCACGAATGAACCCCATCGCCCGGCTGGATCATGCTCACGTTTGGCATCCGTTCACCCAGATGCGCGACTGGCTGCGAACCGAACCCTTGGTGCTCGTCGAAGGTCGCGGCGCGGTCCTGCGGGACATCCGTGGACGCGAGTATCTCGACGCCAATTCGTCCATCTGGACGAATCTTCACGGCCACAATCATCCCAAGATTAACGCGGCGATCCGGGCTCAATTGGGCAAGGTGGCGCACACGTCGTCGTTGGGCTTTGCCAACGAACCGGCCAGCCGGCTGGCGGCCGAACTGGTTCGAATCGCCGCACCTCCCCGGAGCGGAGGTCGGAAACCCGGCGCAGCCACCGATCGCCAACTGACCAAGGTCTTCTTTTCCGACGATGGTTCCACGGCGGTCGAGGTGGCCTTGAAGCTGGCCTACGAATTCACCCGCCGCACCCGCGGGCCGAAGACTCAACCTCGATTCCTCGCGCTGAAGGGAGCCTATCATGGCGATACGGTCGGCGCGGTTTCGCTGGGTCACATCGACCTGTTTCACCGGGCCTACTCCGGGTTACTTTTCAAATCCGACGCAGTCATGGCGCCCTACTGCTACCGGTGCCCATTCAACCGGGCGAAACCCGAGCGCGCCGATGCCCGCTCCTACCGCCGCTGCAACTGGGAGTGCGTGGCCAAGGTGGAAGCCAGGCTGGCGAACGCGGCCAAGCGACGGAATCCTTACGCGGGGTTCGTCTTTGAACCGCGGATGCAGGGGGCGGCGGGGATGATTCCGCAACCCGACGGATGGCTCCAACGGGTTGCGGAACTCTGCCGCGCCAACGGAGCGTTGCTCATCGCCGATGAAGTGATGACCGGATTCGGCCGAACTGGGACCGGGTCGGTCCGAAGTAGCAATCCACGCGGGAACGAAACCAACGCCACGCGGTCGGTCTTCGCCTGCCAACACGAACGGGTGTCCCCAGACTTCCTCTGCGTCGCGAAGGGATTGACCGGCGGGTATCTGCCCATGGCCGCCACCCTCACCACCGACGCCGTGTTCGGCGCATTTCTCGGCGAGTATTCGGAGTTCAAGTCGTTCTTCCATGGCCACAGTTTCACGGGCAACCAGCTTGGGGCGGCGGCCTCGCTGGCCAGCCTCAAATTGCTGGAGCCGGCTCGCGCGGTGTCGGCCCGACGGAAACTGGAGGCCAGTTTGCAGGATGGCTTGGAACAACTCTGGAAACTGCCTCAGGTCGGAGACATACGGCAAATTGGGTTGGTTGCCGGGATCGAATTGGTCCGCGATTGGCGGTCCAAAGAACCGTTTGCGTTGGCGAACCGCGCCGGCATCCGCGTGTGCGAAGCGATGGCGAGGCGGGGCGTGCTGACCCGGCCGATCGGAAATGTGCTGGTCCTGATGCCACCCTACTGCACGACTGCGCGGCAAATTGCCCTGATGATAGGAGCGATGGCAGAGAGCATCGCCGAAGTGTTCCCCCACGCCGCCTGACTCTCCGAGTCCCGGCAGGAAACGAAAAGCGGGCGGCGCGAACGCCGCCCGCCTTGTTGCAGATTCAGACTGACGTCAGGCCAGCAATTGGTGCGCTTCCGCGCCCTCCGGCAGCGACGGCGCCGGTTCATCGGGAATCTCAACCAACGGCTTGATCCGGATGTTGCGGTGGCCGCTAAAGCCCGTGCCGGCAGGGATGATGTGCCCCATGATGACGTTCTCCTTGAAGCCACGGAGCGGATCGCTCTTGCCCATGGTTGCGGCTTCGGTGAGCACACGCGTCGTGTCCTGGAACGATGCCGCGCTGAGGAACGACTCGGTTTCCAGCGACGCCTTGGTGATGCCCAGCAGGACCGGCGCACCTTCCGCCGGCTTGCCACCCATCTTCTCGACGCGCTCGTTCTCGTCCTCGAACGCGATCTTGTCGATCTGTTCGCCCCAAAGGAACAACGTGTCGCCCGGTTCGGTAATACGGACCTTGCGGAGCATCTGCCGGATGATGATTTCGACGTGCTTGTCGTTAATCGTCACGCCCTGCAGACGGTAGACTTCCTGAATTTCGTTGACGAGGTGCTCCTGCAGTTCGTGTGGGCCGCAGACGTCGAGAATTTCGTGCGGGACGACCGGACCGTCGGTCAACTGCTGCCCCTTCTTCACGAAGTCGCCCTTGTAGACGATGACGTGCTTCGACATCGGGATGAGGTGCTCCTCTTCGGTGCCGGTCTGAATGTCCTTCACGATGATGCAGCGTTTGCCGCGGACGGAAGGTCCGAAGTCCACCACGCCGTCGATCTTGGCGATCTCCGCCGCGTCTTTCGGGCGACGGGCTTCGAACAATTCCGCAACGCGGGGCAAACCGCCCGTGATGTCCTTGGTCTTGGAAGCCTTACGAGGAGTCTTGGCCAGCAGCGCGCCGGCACCGATGTCGTCACCTTCACCCACGACCAAGTGGGCTCCGGCCGGAATCGGATACTGGGCCAACGGATCACCGGACTCATCCTCGATGATGATCTGCGGGTGCAGGTCCTCCTTGTGCTCGATGATGACCAAAGCCTCCTGGCCGGTGGACTCGTCGACTTCCTGCTTCACCGTCACGCCTTCGATGATGTCCACGAACTTCACCTGGCCGGACTTCTCGGAGATGATCGGGATGTTGTAGGCATCCCATTCGACGAACACGTCGTTCTTCTTCACCTCGCCGCCGTCGGGCACCGAGATGACCGAGCCGACCACGATGCTGTGCGTTTCAAGTTCCTTGCCGTCGGGCGAGAAGATGGACAGCGAGCCGTTCTTGTTCAGGACGATGCAATTGCCGTCGTCGAGATTCACGACGCGGAGGTCGTTGTATTTTACCGAACCGTCGTGCTTCGACTTGATCTGCGGCTGCTTGTAGGTCTGGGCCGCGGCACCACCGATGTGGAACGTGCGCATCGTCAGCTGGGTGCCCGGCTCACCGATCGACTGAGCGGCGATGATGCCGACAGCCTCGCCGTGCTTCACCAACCGGCCCGTGCCCAAGTTGCGGCCGTAGCAGAGGGCGCAAATGCCGCTCTTGGTTTCGCAGGTCAGGGCCGAGCGAATCTTGATTCGCTCGATTCCGGCGCGATCCACGTCCTTCGCCTTGATTTCGTCGAATTCCTCCCCGGCGCCGATGATCTTGTGCTTCAGGTCAGCGGGATCATAGACGTCCTCGGACGAATAGCGGCCGAAGATGCGCTCGCTGATCTTCACCACCTCTTCCTCGCCTTCGTAAATGGAGGCGACATAGATGCCGTTGGTCGTGCCGCAGTCGTCGGCGCGCACGATGACATCCTGGGCGGCGTCCACCAACTTGCGGGTCATATAGCCGGAGTCGGCAGTCTTCAACGCAGTGTCCGCCAGCCCCTTACGGGCACCGTGGGTCGAGATGAAGTATTCCAACACCGTCAGACCTTCGCGGAAGTTCGACAGAATCGGCTTCTCAATGATGGAACCGTCCGGCTTGGCCATCAGGCCGCGCAGTCCCGCCAACTGGCGAACCTGGGCCTTGTTACCACGGGCGCCGGAATCCACCATCAACGACACCGGGTTGTATTCCTTCTTGCCGTGATTGTCGCCCAGCGTCTTGAGCATGACGTTGGCGATCTGGTCGGTGCAGTGGGTCCAGATATCGATGATCTTGTTGTAGCGCTCCTGACTTGTGATCAGACCCTTCTTGTGCTGCTTTTCAACGTCAGAGATCTGCTCCAAGGCGCTCTTGATCTCCTTCGACTTGGCTTCCGGGATGATCATGTCGTCGATGCCGATCGAGCAACCCGACCGCGTCGCTTCCGCGAACCCGATTTCCTTCAGCTTGTCCAAGGTCAACACAGTGCGTTCCTGGCCGCAAACCTTGTAGCAATTGAAGATGATATCGCCCAACTGGCTCTTGCCGCAGGTGCGATTGAAAAATCCAAGTTCCGTCGGCCAAATTTCCGAAAAGATGACCCGGCCAACCGTCGTCTCGATCATCTTCGAGTCGGCGTTGCCGTAAACCGTCTTCCGCCCCAAGTCGGGATTGACGATCCGGATGCGATCGTGGGTCTTCACCGCGCCGTCCATCTGCGCGAAGATCACTTCCGACTTGGAACCGAACAGCATCAGGCGTTCGCCTTCCTTGCGGACCTTGCGCGGCTCCGCGGTCAGATAGTAGCAACCCAAGGTAATGTCCTGGGTGGGGGTCATGATCGGCTTGCCGCTCGACGGGCTGAAGATGTTCAGCGGGGCCATCATCAACAACCGGGCCTCCATCTGGGCTTCGACCGAAAGCGGCACGTGGACGGCCATCTGGTCACCGTCGAAGTCGGCGTTGTAAGCCGTGCAGACGAGCGGGTGAATGCGAATCGCCTCACCCTCGATCAGGGTCGGTTCAAACGCTTGGACCGACAAACGGTGCAAGGTCGGCGCACGATTGAGGAGCACGGGGTGGCCCTTGGTCACTTCGTCCAGGATGTCCCACACCTCAGCGGACTGGCGCTCAATCATCTTTTTGGCGGAGCGCACGGTGTGGACATAGCCGCGTTCCTTCAGCTTGCGGATGATGAACGGCTCGAAGAGCACCAGCGCCATCTTCTTCGGGAGCCCGCACTGGTTGAGCTTCAGCTCGGGACCGATGACGATGACCGAGCGGCCGGAGTAGTCGACGCGTTTGCCGAGCAGGTTCTGCCGGAAACGACCGGATTTGCCCTTAAGCATGTCCGACAGGGACTTCAAGGCGCGGTTGCCGGCGCCCGTCACTGCCCGTCCATGGCGACCATTGTCAAACAGCGCATCCACAGCCTCTTGGAGCATGCGCTTTTCATTGCGGATAATGACTTCCGGCGTCTTGAGCTGGAGCAGATTCTTCAACCGGTTGTTCCGGTTAATCACGCGGCGGTAGAGATCATTCAGGTCGGACGTCGCAAAGCGTCCGCCTTCGAGGGGAACGAGCGGGCGAAGGTCCGGGGGAATCACGGGCAGCACCGTCAGAATCATCCACTCGGGCCGGCTCTTGGACTTGATGAACCCTTGGAAAAGTTTGATCCGCTTGGCGATCTTCTTCCGGTTCTGCTTGGACTTGGTTTCGGTCATCTGGACCTGAAGCTCCTCAACGGAGGATTCCAACTGGATCCGCGCCAAGGCATCCCGAACCGCCTCCGCGCCCATCTTGGCAACGAACGCATCGGTCCCATAGGTCGACCGCGCCTCCCGGTATTCGTGCTCACTGAGCAACTGCAAGGGCTTGAGCGGGGTGTTACCCGGATCAATCACCATGTAGTCTTCGTAGTAGATCACCCGCTCAAGGTTCCGGGCCGTAATGTCGAGCATCAGGCCAATCCTCGATGGCATGCATTTGAAGAACCAGATGTGGCTGACCGGAACGGCCAACTCAATGTGCCCCATCCGCTCACGACGAACCCGGGCCAAGGTCACCTCGACACCGCAGCGATCGCAGACCACCCCGCGGTGCTTGATGCGTTTGTATTTGCCGCAAGAGCATTCCCAGTCTTTGACCGGGCCGAAAATGCGTTCGCAGAACAGGCCGCCCTTCTCGGGCTTGAAGGTCCGGTAGTTGATGGTCTCAGGATTTTTGACCTCACCTTTGGACCACGAACGAACCACCTCCGGTGAGGCAACCGATATGGCCACGTGATCGACCTGATTCACCTTGTCCAAGCCAAGCAACTCGCGCGCGGTATCTCTGCTGCTGATCATAGCTGTTTTCTCAAATGAACCTGCCTGGAGACGTAAAAAGCACATGACCAGCCACTCGCTTCTTCCCGAAGCAAGCGACTGGACGGCATTAGTGCAATTAGAGGGCGTCGGCCAGAGCCAAGGGGGCGCAGAAAGCCACGTGGCCCCGGTCGTGTCAAAGTGAATTTCCCGAAATCTGAAATCTTTGCCGGCCGAACCCACCAATTCATCGACCATCGGGCGAAACTCGATTATCGGTCTCCACGAATTTGAAATGGAACGTTGACAGTGCCCCCCGCGTCTGGTCTTTTCACCGCTCTTTTCTGGAAGCTATGTATGCCGTGATGGAAACGGGCGGGAAACAATATCGTGTTGCCGCCGGAGATACTCTCGAAATCGATCGCCTTAACGGCATCGAACCTGGCCAACCCTTCGTCTTTGACCGAGTTTTGCTCGTCAATCAGGACGGCAAGGTTGCGTTGGGCAAGCCGACTCTGTCCGGGGCCAAAGTGGTGGCGGACATCGTCGAGCACAAACGGGGCGACAAGGTCATCATCTTCAAGATGAAGCGCCGGAAGGGTTATCACAAGAAGCAGGGATTCCGGGCTGAACTGACGGTCGTCAAGATCAAGGACATTACCGCGTAACCAATTTCGGAGGAAAATTCGATGGCACACAAAAAAGGTCAGGGCAGTTCCCAAAACGGACGCGACAGCAATTCCAAACGTTTGGGCGTCAAGGCGTTTGGTTCTGAGTTCGTCACCGCCGGAAGCATCATCGTTCGCCAGCGGGGCTCGAAGTTCCACGCGGGCAAAAACGTGGGCATCGGCCGCGATTGGACTTTGTTCGCGCTGATTGACGGCACGGTTCAATTCGAGAAGACCCGGCGCCGCATCAACATCATCCCAGAGCCAGTTCCCGCAGCGAATTAGTTCTGGCACTTACTTTCCAGGCGAGGCCTAGCGCCTCGCCTTTTTTATTTCCTCCTCCGATTCTTCCCATGTTTGTCGATGAAATCAAAGTCAACGCCCGCGCCGGCCACGGCGGCAAAGGCTGCGTTGCCTTCCACCGCGAAGCATACCGTCCCAAGGGCGGTCCCAGCGGCGGCAACGGCGGACGCGGGGGCGACGTCATTCTGGAAGCATCCCATGACCTGAACAATCTGATCGGTCAGTTCTACCAACCGAATCTCTTCGCTGAAAACGGAGAGCAGGGGTTAGGCAAGGGAATGGATGGGGTGGCTGGCAAGGATTTGGTCATCAAGGTTCCCTGCGGCACCTTGGTCTGGAAATTGGAATCCTCCCAGCCGCCTTCGGACGATAGCGACGCCGACGATGGATCCCATGCGGATGAGGATGCTCCGTTAATCCAATCTGCCATCGGCGGGCGGGCCGTGATTCGGAGCGCCCCGGGTATTCGCGCCTTGGAAGTTAGCCTCGATGATGACGCTGACTCCGCGGCGACGGAGGTGCCGTCACACCCGAAAGGCGCGATGGTTTGCGACCTCACCACCAACGGGCAGCGCTTCGTTCTTTGCAAAGGGGGACGCGGCGGATTGGGCAACCGCAATTTTGCCACGGCGGCGCGCCAAACCCCGCGCTTTGCCCAGCCCGGGGAATCCGGGGAAGAAGGGGAATATCTCTTGGAACTACGTATTGTCGCAGACGTGGGCATCGTGGGTTACCCCAACGCAGGCAAATCGACACTGCTGGCCGCCATCTCGAAGGCCCGTCCCAAGATCGCGCCCTACCCGTTCACGACCCTGACTCCTCAAATCGGCATCGTCGAGTATCCGGACTATCGCCGCCTCACGGTTTGTGACGTTCCGGGTCTGATCGCAGGCGCTCACGAAAATGTGGGCTTGGGCCACAAGTTTCTTCGCCATATTTCACGGTGCAAAGGCCTGGTTATTCTCTTGGACATGGCCGGCACCGATGCCCGTTCCCCCATTGATGACTACCTCAGCTTGTTGGAGGAACTGGAACTCTATGATCCAGAGCTGTTGAACCGGCAGCGGATTGTAGTCGCCAATAAGATGGATGAGCCGGAAGCGGAGAAAAACCTAAAGGCGTTCAAACGGAAAGTTCGCAAGACGCCGGTCCTGCCGATTTCAGCCGCTTTCGACATGGGTATGGCCAAATTCCTGGCCTCAATCCGGGAACTGGCAGACGGAGACGCTGGTCACACTGCGTGACGCGGACGCCGCTGGCGTGAGGCGCGTCTCGCCGAAAAAAGACTGGCAGGACCTATCTGCGGACGGAGAAGTGGAGGCGGGGGGAGTTGAACCCCCGTCCTTGAGCCGCCAACCAGCAACGAACTACATGCTTAGGCAGCCAAGTATTTTCTGCGGGATTGTAACTGGCCACCGGAGATCAATCCCACCTAGCTCGCATGAAGTTTCTCGGTCGCCGACGCGCAAACTCCGCCGTCAACCATGCCTGCTGATGGCGTTTGCTTCCTGTAGCAGGTGTTCAGGAGCAAACGTCACGGCTAATTAGGCCGCGAGAGCCAACTCTTCGTTAGCAATTACAGTTTTGGTCCGGTGTTTTACGAGGCCAACGAACCATCCTCGGCATGCCGTCACGGGCTGATTTCCCAAGTCGAAACCAGTGCGCCCCCAACAACAACGCCACACTCGCCGGACTGGCCCAGTGGTCAAGCCAGTAGCACAACTATTGTTTCCGGAAACAACGCCGCGATGCCTCGCCCTTGCGGCTTCCACCTCAGCGACTCAGCCTCCCTTTCATGAACCGCTTAGCTCTCATGAGCCTAGTTGCATTCCAGATGGAGGCTGACGGCCCCGATCAACCAGCGGCGGCCCCCTTACCAGTCGGCTATAGGCTTGTCTACGAGCAGCATTTTGATGCAACCGAGAGCCTGCGCGACTTCGTTGCGGCGGACCCGGCGGCGTGGCGCTGGACCGACAACGGCCAGAGCCGGACCCTCGAGCTTCACCGCCAGAGCCAATATCAGCCTGCGTTTCGGTCGCCCCTCAACATTGCGCTCATCGGTGACCGGACCTTTGGTGACTTCGTTTTGGAGCTCGACCTGTTGCAGACCGGCAAGGAATACGGTCACCGCGACATGTGCCTATTCTTTGGCATCCAAGATCCGGACCATTTTTATTACACCCACATTGCGACGAAGGCGGACCCAAACGCCCACAACACTTTCATCGTAAATGGCGCGCCCCGAAAGAACTTTGCCCAGCAAACAACCGCCGGGGTTAACTGGGGTCTCGGCGTGTGGCATCACGTCCGCCTGGAACGCAAACTGTCCGACGGAACTATTCGGGTCTTCTTCGACGACATGACCAAGCCTATCATGCAGGCAGTCGACAAGTCCTTCGGCGCGGGTTGGATCGGTCTGGGTTCGTTCGACGATACCGGGAAAATGGACAACCTCCGGATCTGGTCCCCGGAAACTCCCGCCGTCAGAGCCACGACATTTTTCAAACGCCTCGAATGAAACCGCACCCGCCGCAACGCAGAAGCTCTTCGTCCCGCTCCCGTTTTACCTCAAAGGCGCCCAAACCGAACCTGAAGCGTCCGGCCCGGGGCCAGGTCGCCACACCTGCCCAGGGCAGCCGGGGAGATCTGCCCGCCGCTCAATTCCGTCCAGGCGGGCAACGCCCGACCGCCCCCTCGGCGGTTCCTGCCAAGGCCAAGCCCGCCATGAGCGCCGCCCACGGACTGGCCCGCGTCCTATCCAAGCTGGGCTATTGCTCCCGGTCCGAAGCGGCCAAGCTAATCCTCCTGGGCCGGGTGAGCCTCAACGGAAGGATTTGCCGTAATCCGGAACAAGCCACCCGCGCCGAGCAGGACTTGGTCGCGGTGGATGGCATTCCGGTCGAACCGGAACAGAAAGTTTACATCCTGCTAAACAAACCACGGGGATTGGTTACCACATCGGCCGACGAACATGGTCGGGCCACCGTATTCGCATGCCTGCCGAGCGCCGCCGAAAGCCATGGGGTCGGTAACCAGGAGACGACTTTGCTGGGGCGGCGCAAACCGAGCGCCACCAAGTTCAGCCTGCCCGGGCATTTGTCATCCGTTGGCCGACTGGACCAAGCGAGCGAGGGCCTGCTGTTGTTCAGCAACGACAACGAGTGGGCGGACCAGATCACTTCACCCACCCGCCACATCGACAAGACCTATCACGTCCAGATCAACGTCGTCGCGGATGACGCCCTGTGCGCCCGGCTGCAATCCGGAGTCCAATCGGAAGGGGAATCCCTGGCGGCGAAAAAGGTCTCCGTGCTGCGCGCCGGGGAGAAGAACTCCTGGTTGGAGGTCGTTCTGGACGAAGGCCGGAATCGGCAGATCCGGCGCCTCTTGAACGCCTGCGGCATTGAGGTCCTACGCCTGATCCGCACGACGGTTGGACCAATCATCCTGGGCCCGTTGGCGAAGGGGCAATGGCGGCACCTGACGGCCAAGGAGGTGGCGGCATTTCGGCCAAAGCCGGCGGCGAGCCAGGAGGCACCCGCAGCGCCCCTTCAACCCCGGTTTACGCCCCAAGAAAAAAGGCGCGCCCTTTCGGACGCGCCTTGGAATTCGTGAACGGACGGACGGCTTACTTGTTGAGCTTGTCCTCGAGCGCCGCGAAGGCGTGCTCAAGCGCCACCAGGTCTTCGCCGGGCTTGAGCTGATCGAGCAGCTTCTGCTCTTCCTTGAGCTGCTCGGGGCTGTAGTTGGCCGCCTTGATGGACAGACCGATCCGGCGTTCCGCGCGGTCGATCTTGATTACGCGGGCGGTGACGTCGTCGCCGACCTTGAGCACGTTCTTGATCTTGTCCACGCGCTCCTCGCTGACCTGCGAGATGTGCACGAGGCCGTCGATGTCGTGTTCGAGCCCAACGAACGCGCCGAAGCTGGCGAGCTTGGTGACCTTGCCCTTGACGAGGTCGCCGACCTTGAAGAACTGGTCGATGCCGTCCCACGGATCGGTGGAGAGCTGCTTGAGTCCGAGGGAAATGCGCTGGTTGGCCTTGTCGACCTCGAGCACGACGGCCTCGACGACGTCGCCCTTCTTCACGCTTTCGCTCGGGTGGTTGATCTTACGGGTCCAAGACATGTCGGACACGTGGATCATGCCGTCGAGCCCTTCCTCGAGCTCGAGGAACGCGCCGTAGCTGGTCAGGTTGCGGATGGCGCCCTTGACCTTGGTGCCCGGCGGATACTTCTCGTGGGCAACGTCCCACGGGTTGGTCTCCAGCTGGCGGATGCCGAGGCTGATCTTTTGTTCCTCACGGTTGATGCCGAGCACGACCGCGTCGAGTTCCTGGCCGACCTTGAGGACGTCCGAGGGCTTCGCGATGCGCTTGGTCCAGGAGAGTTCGGTGACGTGCACGAGGCCTTCGACACCGGGCTCGATCTCGACGAACGCGCCGTAGGGCACGAGGTTGACAACCTTGCCCTTGACCTTGGCGCCGAGGGGATACTTCGCCTCGATGTTGTCCCACGGATTGGCGTCCTTCTGCTTGAGGCCGAGGGAGACGCGTTCCTTCTCGCGGTTGATGTCGAGGATAACGACGTCGAGTTCCTGGCCGATCTTGAGCAGGTCGGTAGGATGGCTGAGGCGGCCCCAGGACATGTCGGTGATGTGCAGGAGGCCATCGAGACCGTTGAGGTCGATGAAGGCGCCGAAGTCGGTGATGTTCTTGACCACGCCCTTGCGGATGTCGCCCGGGACGAGCTCGGAGAGCAGTGTTGCGCGGCGCGCGTTGCGCTCGGCCTCGACCAACTCGCGGCGGCTGAGCACCACGTTTTGCCGGTCCTGGTTCAGCTTCACGACCTTGAACTCGTAGGTGTTGCCCACGTAGATCGCGAGGTTCTTCGGCGGCACGACGTCCACCTGCGACGACGGGCAGAACGCCTCGACGCCGATGTTGATGACCAAGCCGCCCTTGACGACGGACTTGACCTTGCCCTGCACGGTGCCGCCTTCGTTGCAGATGCTCTGGATGCGTTCCCAGTTCTGGCGGAACTCGGCCTTTTCCTTGGACAGGTGGACGTTGCCTTCCTTGTCCTCAGCCCGCTCGATGAGCACGTCAAACTGGTCGCCCAGCTTGACCGTGGAGAACTCGGAGAATTCGGAGGCGGAAACGACGCCTTCGGATTTGCCACCGATGTCGACGAGGACTTCCTTGGAACGCACCTGGATGACGGTGCCCTTGACGATTTGGCCGGTCTGAAGGGATGTATTGAAGCCCTTCAGCATCTCGGCGAACTGCTGCGTTGTGACTGACATATTGCTCGACAAACCAACGGGCCGGAACGGATTCCGGCCGACCATACGGACAGTAAAACGGGAGCTTGCCGGGCCCTTGAGGATGCGCGGCCCTGCGCGAAGACTCCGTGCCTGACTCCACCGCGTTGCGGGAGGGCAACGGAGGTTAGAAGTGAGGTAAAGCGTTTAACGGTCTTTTCTCAGCCTAAAGCGAAGCCGCACACGCGGCCTCAGGCGACGCCAAGCTAGGGAAGCCCCCTGCCCCGGCAAGCCCTTTTTCCCGGACCCGACCCGGCCGGCGACGTTGACCGCGAGCGCAAATTGCGGCATCTCCCTCAGTACGCTCCCCAAAAGGAAACGCTCCCATGCTCCGCCCTCAACATTCCCGCCGACCGGCCGACGCCTTCACCCTGATCGAATTGCTGGTGGTCATCGCCATCATCGCCATCCTGGCGGGTATGCTCCTGCCGGCGCTGGGGCGGGCCAAATCCAAGGCACTCACCATCCGCTGCAATAGCAACCACCGGCAAATGGGCCTCGGCCTCCATATATATGCCGACGACAACCGCGACAACTATCCGATCTACGACAACTGGGGCACGCTGGGCGGCAAGAAAGGCACCACCGACATTCACGGCGGGCTGACCGCGGCCACCAACCGCCCACTGAACCGCTACGTAACCGCCAATGAGGCCTACAAGTGTCCGGCGGACAAAGGTGACTCGCTCTACATCAAGACCCAGTTCCCGAAGGGCACCAAGACCTGTTACGACGCCTGGGGCAACAGCTACCTCACGGTCTGGGCGGTGGAGACGCTGCGGGTGAAGCACGTCACCGGTGATTCCACCCGGCCGACCGCGCCGGAAGGCAAGCCCATCAAGACCAGCGAGATTGCCCGGGGCGCCTCCAACAAGCTCATCCAGGGCGACTGGCCTTGGTGGGCCGACCGCAAAAAGGACGACCCGGCCAGCCAATGGCACAACTACAAGAACGAATACCGGTTCAACGTCCTGTTCGGCGACGGTCACACCGCGTTCTTCAAGTTCCCGAAGGAAGCCTCCCAGTGGAACTACACCGGTCCCGCGCCCGACCCTTCGTTCACTTGGTGGTGAAGCACCGCGTTCACCAACACCCGGCCGGGAAAAAACGCGCCGGGCGATTGGCCGGCGGACGCCATAGGACCGAGAAACGCGACCCGCCAACTGGCGCCGCCCGTATCCCGACCAGCCGCGGTCACTCGAGGAAACCCAATGATTTGGCCAATTGGCTGCCCGCCGCCTTGACCTTGCCGCGGGCGAAATCGCCGATGACTGACCCCATGGTGGTGACCAACAACGCCTGGCACCCGCTCGGCGAAATCACCTCCTGATGCTCGGTTCCCGCCTCGCAATGGACAAAATCGCCGGCCTTCATCAGCCGGCCGGCCGTCAGCAAGTCTCCGGTGACCAAGAAGAGATCCTCCGCGCCGCCATGGGTGTGGTCGGGATAACGAGTGCCCGGGGCCAACTCCAGATAGACCATCACCCGATTGCGCCGCCAATCGGCACTCAGCATCTGGAACCGCGCCCCAGGGAACGGCCCCTCGGTCCACGGCCCGGATGCGGGTCGCAGGAATCGGAAACCCTCGGGCGACGGGTCGCCAGCGGCCGGGACGCGACTCGCTTCGCGCAGTTGAGGGGTTCGGGCAATGCGGGCGAGGACATTCGCGCGGGCAGAAACCGGGGGCGCCACGGGCTTAACCCCGGCCAGCAATCGCTCGGCAACCCGTAGGAACAGGTCGAGCTCGGACCGCACATCCGGGTCGGCGTCGGCCATCGCCTGCATCCGACTCGCACCCGCGGGGTCCAAGGCGCCCAGGGCATACGCGGCGGCCAGTTCCTGAATCTCGGTGCAGTTCATATCAGCCCTTCCAATTGATCCCGCAGCGCAAGCATGCCCCGGCGGATACGGGCTTTGATGGTGCCCAGCGGCTGGCCGAGTTGGGCGGCGATCTCCGGCTGGGTCAATCCCCGGAAGAAGGCCAACTCAACCGCTTGGCGTTGTTCGGCGGAAAGGCAACGCAAGGCCCCATGCACCGCTCCCGCCGCTTCCGTGGAAATCGCCTCTTCGGCCGCATCTGCCATCCCGCCTGCGCCGATTTCCGCCTCGACCGTGGCCGCTTCGATCAGTTCCGCCTTTCGGCGGACGGAACGCAGCCGGTCGATGGCGCGATTCCGAACCAAGGTCACCGCCCAACCGAGCGGCTGTCCGCCTGCCGGGTCATGGAGCGGCGCCCGCTCCCAGATGGCCACGCACGCGTCCTGGAAAACCTCCTCGGCCTCCGTTTCGCTGGCCAGCACCTTTAGAGCAATGCCGAAAAGCAGGCCGGCGTGCCGGTCGTAAAACTCGGCAAATGCAGCCGCGTCGCCCGCGCGAATCCGCGCAAACAGTTCGGCGTCGGACCGCGCCGCGCCGGGGTTCCAAGATTCGTCAGCCAACCCAACCTCCCATGTTCGCAGCCGGTCGGAGCCGGCCGGGACGAATCCCGGACCACCGCCCCAATCCACCGCCGCCATACGCCAACTCATGACCAGACAAACGCCCGTCGAGCCCGCCCGGACGCATTCCGTCGGGGAGAACCACCGCCAATCGCTCGTCGGGGGAGAATATCATGCTGCCTAACCGCGCCCTCCAAGTAACTGCCAGCCGCCCGCTCGGCCAGCAGGATTCTCCTGCCGCCCAGCCCGTAGCCGCAGCCGCCGGCCTCCTCCAGACCGCCTGCATCCGTTTGGCAGCTTCGCGCGTTATGGAGGTGAACTGGCTCATCGGCCATCCTCATATGAACCTCACCCATCGCAAAATGACCGCGGTCGCCGCCACCTTGGCGACTTCCTTAGCGGCCTTCGCCTCCAGCCACCGCGAAGCCCCGCTCATCACCGCCACCCCCAAGCTCGACTGCGCGGATTTCTACGCGTTCGGCAGCTACGAACCGGGCCGCAGCGACTACGTCACCCTGATCGCCAACTACCTGCCGCTGCAGGACGCCTACGGCGGGCCCAACTACTTCCAGCTCGACCCGAAAGGGCTCTACGAAATCCACGTGGACAACAACGGCGACGCCGTGGAGGACATCACGCTGCAGTTCCGCTTCGAGAGCGTGACCCGCGACGTCGCCCTCGTCATCGGCATCGGGGAAAACAAACGCACCAATGCCATCCCCCTCCTCGCCGCGGGCCAGGTCAGTGCCGGCAACAACGCCGCCCTTAACGTCGACCAGACCTACACGCTCACCGTGGTCAAGGGACCGCGCCGAACCGGCGAGGCCGTGACCGTGACCAACTTGGTCACCGGCACCACGAAGTTCACGAAGCCGCAGGACAACGTCGGCAACAAGACGTTCCCCGACTACGACGCCTACGCGAACCAATACGTCTATGAAATCGCCCTGCCCGGCACGGATAAGAAGGGCCGGGTCTTCGTCGGCCAGCGGAAGGATCCGTTCGTCGTGAACCTCGGCGAGACGTTCGACCTGATTAACCTCAATCCCCTCGGTCCCATCGACGGCGCGAAGGACTCGCTCAACGACAAGAACGTCACCGCGCTCTGCGTGGAACTGCCGAAGGAGTTTCTCCTCGCGGGCGGCAACGGCCCCATCTTGGGCAGTTGGACCACCGCCAGCAAAGTCGAGGGTGCCACCATCACGCAGATGTCTCGCCTCGGCATGCCCCTCGTCAACGAGGTCGTGATCGGCGTGAAGGACAAGGACACGTTCAACGCCAGCGAGCCGAAGAATGATCTCCAGTTCGCCGACTACGTCACCCACCCCACACTGCCGGCCCTGATCGAGCTGCTGTTCAACGTGCCGGCGCCCACCGCCTTCCCGCGCGCCGATCTACTCGCCGCCTTCGTCACGGGCGTGGACGGCCTGAACAAGAACGGTTCCCTCGGCGAAATGCAGCGGCTCAACACCGCGGTCGCCGCCACGCCGCGCGAACAGCAGAACAACCTCGGCGTGATCGCCGGCTTCGAGAAAGGCGTGCTGACCGCCGCCAAGGCCGACCTCGCCGGCTTCCCCAACGGCCGTCGCCCCGGCGACGACGTGGTGGACATCGCCCTGCGCGTGGTTATGGGCAAGCTGCTGACGCCCGACGTCGCGCCCATCGGCGACGCCCCGCTCACCGACGGCGCCACGGTCAACGCGCTGATGTTCCCCGCGAAGTTCCCCTACCTGAACTCGCCGATCCCGGGTTCGCCCAATGATCCCGCCATCACCATCGTGCCGCAGACAGCCCCGACGGCAGACGGCAAGTTCCGGAGCGTCGCCGGCACCTACGATCCCGCGACGCGTAAGCTCACGGTGCCGCTGCCGGCCGGGGACAAGGGTTTCCTCGGTCTGAAAGCCGACGGCAAGGTGCAGCTTGAGAACCCCAAGGTGGAAGGCGACGCCTTCACCGCCACCGTGAAGTAAGTCACGGGCCGGGAACGGAACACCGTCCTGTTTCCGGCTTCATCCTTTCTGAATTTCCCTCCGAGTGGAGGGGGGCGGCGGGTTCCGGAGTCTGGTTACCCGTGTGTGCTTCGAACCCGCCGCCATCACTGTCCGCCGATTCAAACAACCCCCAAACGGTCACCGCCGGAGAAATCCAACTCCTGTGAATCCCCCCTCCGGCGGTGACTCCTTCACTTCGGTCGCCTCCAACGATTTCTACTAACGAAGCCTCCGCCATTGTGAATCAATCTTCTCCAAATCTCCGCCCCTTCGCTGAAGCGAAGAGCATCGCCTGTGTAGCCCCCTGGTGTCGTTATCTTCTCCCTCTCCCCGAGGGAGAGGGCCGGGGTGAGGGGGAACCGGAGGTGGCGGAAATTCGCCGGTTAGAATCCCTCACGACTCTGGTGCACTCGAACAAACAGCGCGGCGGTTCGCTCAGACTGCTCTGCCTCTTCCTTCTGGTCTTTCCCACACTCGCCGGCACCGCGCCCTTTGTTCCTGCCAACGACTCCATCGTCGTCGCCCACCTTCGCCCGAAAGACACCTCGGCCGCCGAACGCCAACTTCGTTCCAGCCGATCAACGCTCACCGCCAACCCCACGAATTTCGCCGTAGCCCTCGACTTCGCCCACCAGTGTGTCCGGCACGCCCGGACAGATGCCGACCCGCGTTTCCTCGGCCAGGCCCAGGTCGCGCTGCGGCCGTGGTGGACGAATGCCGTCCCGCCCGTGGAGGTCCTGGTGCTCCGCGCCACGATCAGGCAAAGCCTCCACGATTTTCCCGCCGCCTTGGCCGACCTAAACTTGGCCCTCGCCCGCGAACCGCGCCACGCCGGCGCCTGGTTGACCAAGGCAACCATCCACACCGTCCGGGCCGAGTATGCCGCGGCGCGGCAAGCCGCCACTCACCTGCTTGGACTGACCGATGCGCTGACCGCCACGACCGCCATCGCCCAGATCGTCGCCCTCGATGGGGACGCCGCGGCCGCGTGCCGGCAACTCGAAGCGGCTCTAACCCGCGCCGGGAACCAACCGACCGGGAACGATGCCGAGACCCGCGCATGGGCGCATTCGGTGCTCGCCGAGACCACCGTCCGGCTCGGACAGGCCGAACGCGCCGAACACCACTTCCGCGCCGGGCTTCGCTTGGCTCCCGCCGAACCCTATCTCCTCGGCGCCTTCGCCGATTTCCTGCTCGACCAGCAGCGTCCGGCCGAGGTCATCACCATGCTGAAAGAGCACACTCGGATCGACGGGCTGCTGCTCCGGCTCGCCGAAGCGCAGCGAGCCAATCGCCCGGGATCGGAAGCCGCCCACGTCGCGGAATTGTCGGCCCGTTTCGCCGCCGCGCAGGCCCGGGACGAACGCGTCCACCTGTGTGAGGAAGCCCGCTTCCACCTGCGCCTGCGGGACGATGCCGCCACGGCCCTCCCGCTCGCGGAGGCGAACTGGCAGATCCAAAAGGAACCTGCCGACGCCCGGCTGCTGGAAGAAGCCCAGCGGAGGCTCCCGCAAACCCGCGACAAAATGACCAAGGCCCAATGACCAAAACTCAAGCACCTTTCCGGAAGCGGGGCCGGTCCTTTCTACCGTGGCTTATCCTGCTGGTGATTGGTCATTGCTCATTGATCATTGCCCACGCCCACACCGCGAGCACCGCCTGGCTCCAACTTACCGTCACCAACGGCGTCCTCGGCGGTCGGCTGGAAGTGGCCCTGCGCGATCTCGATGACGCCCTGGGCCTCGACGCCAATGACGACGGCGAACTCACTTGGGGTGAGCTCCGCCACCGGGAAGCGGACTTGGCGGCCTGGTTGCGGCCGGGCTTGTCCCTCTGCGCCGGCACCAACGCCCTGCCCTTCCGGGTGGCCAACCTTCAGGTGAGCGAACGCCTCGATACCCCGTGCGCGGTCCTCCAGCTCGCGGCGGCCCTGCCCTTCGCCGCGGATTCGCTCGCGGTCGATTACCAACTGCTCTTCGTGGGCGATCCCATGCACCGCTGCCTGGTCAACCTTAACGGCGGCGCGACCCGGATCCTGTCGCCGGAACAAACCACCGTCGTGCTCCCCTTGACCCACGCGCCGGCGGGCAATCCCGGGCTAGGCGGGTTCATCCGCGAAGGCATCCACCACATTTGGACTGGCTATGATCATCTGGCGTTCCTCTTCGCCCTGCTGCTACCCGCCGTGCTGTGCCGGACACCCGACGGCTGGCGTGGGGCAGCGACTTTCCCTGAGGTCACGCGCGAGGTGCTGAAGGTAGTCACCGCGTTTACGCTCGCCCATTCCCTGACGCTGGGACTCGCCGCATTCGAAATCGTCCGTCTGCCGTCCCGCTGGGTCGAGGCCACCATTGCCGCGAGCATCGTCGCGGCCGTGGTGCTGGCCTTCACTGGGCGGGACCGCCGGGGCGGCTGGCGAATGGCGCTCGGTTTCGGGCTGGTCCATGGATTCGGCTTCGCCGGCGTGCTCGGTGAACTTGGCCTCGCCCGGGCCCATCTGGCCCTGCCGCTCCTGGGCTTCAACCTCGGGGTGGAACTGGGGCAACTGGCTTGCGTGCTGGTATTCCTGCCGGTCGCCTTCGCGCTCCGGCACACCGCGTTTTACCGGCGCGGCGCCCTGCCGCTCGGTTCGGCGGCCGTCGCGACGCTTGCAACCGGCTGGTTTGTGGAACGCACCTTCGACGTGGCCTTCATGCCGTTCTGAGACTCCTCACGGCATCAGGCGTTGACCCGGCGGGAAGGTCTCCTAACCTCCCGGCCGGTTTGTCCCGTTTCCTCCAATCCATTGCCGCGCTGCTGGTGTGCCTGACCCTCGGGCTGCACTGGGCCGCGCTACAGACGGTCGCGTGGACCGCGATGGTGGTGGAACGGACGCAGACCGCGTCCCTCGGAGAGGCACTCCAGACAACCTTCGATGGCCAGCACCCTTGCAAGCTGTGCAAGCTCGTGCGCGCCGGGAAGTCGTCGGAGCAGAAGTCTGAAAGCCAGCTGAAGCTCACCAAGCTGGAACTGCCCATCCCAGAGTCGTCCGGTCACTTCCTCACGGCCCCGGAACCCGCCTTGGTCCTGCCCGGAGCCTCGCTCCGGCCGCTTGGCCGTTCGGAAGTCCCGCCCCTGCCACCGCCCCGGTTGGCCTGATTCCAGTCGCAGTGTCGTTCGCGGCAGCCGGCTTCGCCGGTCCTGATCGCGGGCCATCGCTGGGCTGAGCGTCTCTGCCCCGCATCCGCCGCTCGTCGCTGGCGGAGGTCCTAGTTCCACCCCGTCCGTTTCGGCTTTGCCGAGGTTTGTCCCTCATGCCGCTCCATCCTTCCAATTGCGGTCGTCGTCCGTTTCGGCGCAGGACCGGTCGGGCGTTCACGCTCATCGAACTCCTCGTGGTGATCGCCATCATTGCCCTGCTGGCGGGAATGCTGTTGCCGGCGCTGGCAAATGCCCAGGCTCGGGCACGGGCCACCAAATGCCTTTCGAACCTGCGCCAGCTCGGCCTCGGGGTCGCCATGTATGCCGGTGATAACCGCGATTCGTTCCCGCTGTCCGCCCACCAGAAGTTTTCCTGGCTGGGAACGCTCGCCACCTACGGCCTCACGAACACCTACCGCTGCCCGCTCGACACCAACCACGTCCGCCGGACGAGCTACGCCATCAACGATTTCCTGACGCCGCATCCCTACGGCGCGACCGAACTGGACTTCTCCCGCAGCGTCTTCCTGCCCTCGCCCGCCGAGACCATGCACCTCGCGGAGGCCCGCGAGGACTTCGAGGGCACCGACCACTTTCACTTCGCCGACACGGCCGGCGGCGGCTTCACGACCAACTCGTTCGCCGGACAGGTCGCGGTGAACCGTCATCGCCGCGCCGCCAACTACCTTTTTGCCGACGCCCACGTCGAGGGACTCCGCTGGGCCAAGGTCATCACCCTTCTCGGCCCGCCGGTGACGCGCTTCGTGCGTCCCGACGGCCAGGAACCAAAACCAAATCCATAAACAAAACACTGCTAGGATGAATACACAGCGAATCCTGCTACCCGCCGTCCTCGGCGCCGTTCTCGGCACCGCGGCCGCGCAGGCGCAGCACATCAACGCCGGCGCGCTCGGCACGAACCAGGGCGACCAGCTCTACTTCGAGAATGGCGCCAGCTTCGTCAACACCTCGGGCTACACCAAGACGCTGACCTACGCGACGACCGGCACCTACGTCGGCTACTTCCAGGGGAGCATCACCTTCACCGCGTCCGCCCGGACCGCGTTGAGCGGCGAGACGCCTTCTCCCACCGCGGCCGCGCTCGGCAGCTTCCTGGAACTGGGCATCGTCTCGGTGACCGGGCCGGACGGCGGCCAGTTCGCCTTCTGGGACACCGGCGCCACGATGCCGACATTCGACTACGCCTCGGGCTACAGCGCCACCAATCCGACCGTGACCTGGGACCTCAGCGATCCCGCCACGGCCGGTGATCCGGGCGAAGATCCGTTCGGCCACCTGCACGGCCGCCGCCTCACGGCCACCGTGCCCGGCAACTACACCGTCGGATTCAAGATCGTGGACACTTCGTCCAACGGAACCGGTGGCGGTCCCATCCACAGCACCTCGGAGACGTTCCTCGTGAACTTCACGGCCGTGCCGGAGCCCGAGGAATATGCCGCCGTTGCCGCCGCCGCCCTCGTGGGTTTTGCCCTGTGGCGTCGGCGCGCAAACCGCGCCTGAGGTCCGAATAACATCGGGTGTGGGGGCGCAAGCAGCGCGCCGGACTGGACCGGTGCCGGGAAGCATTCCCGGTCCAGCCCTGGGAGAGCGCCGCTTGGCCCCACACCCCTCCATTCTTTTGAACCTGTTCCCATGAGCAATGCCGCATTTCCCCTCGCCCTGATCTCCCTCTGCCTGCTGGCCCCGGTCGCGGCGCAGGCCCAACACGCCCACGTCAACGCCGGGGCGCTCGCGACGACGCCGGGCTCGCAACTCAGTTTCGCGAACGGCGCCCGCTTCAGCGCCGATTCCGGCTACGCCGTCCCGCTCAAGCTCGCCACCAATGGTCCCTACGCGGGCCACCACTACGGCTCGATCACGTTCACCGCGCTGCCTTCGACCGAGTTCAACGGCGGACCGACGCCCGGCCACGCGTTGCCCGGCGCGCATCTGGAACTCCGGGTCGTGTCGGTCAGCGGACCGGAGGGCGGCCGCTTCGGCTTCTGGGAAACGCCCGGCGACGAACTCGACGGCACGGAACTCACCTTCAGCGTGCCCGTTGGCGAGACGGCCGGAACCCTCCAGTTCCCGCTGAGCGAAAACGACGGCGGCGCCGGCGATGACCCTTACGGCCACTACCACGGCCGTTTCTTCTCCGCGACCCGGCCCGGGCTTTACCGCGTCGGTTTCCAGGCCTTCGACACGTCCGGCAACGGCCCCGGCGGCGGCCCGTTGCACGCGCCTTCCGAGATCCTGCCGCTGTATTTCCAGGCCGGACTCACCATCGCCTCCATCCGCCTCACTGAGACCGGCGTGGAGGTGGCCTTCGTCACCCAGTCCGGCAAAAACCACTTCATCGACGCCTCCGACGACCTCGCGGACCCGGCCGGGTGGAAGCCGGTGGCCGGGCCGTTGGTCGGAGATGGCAAGCTGCTCACCGTCTCGAACCTGCCTGCCACTGCCGCCACGGGCTACCTCCGGTTGCGCGTCGAATGAACGTCCGGGTGCACGTCCATCTGCTGCTCCTGTTCAGCGGCGCCGCGGCGCTCGCGCACCAGGTGCTGTGGACCCGTTGCCTCGTGGATGTGCTGGGGGCGAGCGCCGGGACCTTTGCCCGTGTGGTCGGCGCGTTCTTCGTCGGGCTCGCCCTCGGAGGCGCGCTCGCGGCGCTCAACCCGGCCCGGCCGGCGCGCGGTTGGCGCCGGGTCGTGCTGGCGGGGCTCGGCGTCGCGGTGCTCGCGTTGCCGGTGCTCTTCGCCGTTCCGCTCGGCGAGGAACTGCGGGGCGTCGTGCCCGCCCGCTGGCTGCAAGTCGGCTTGCCCTTTCTCCTCGTGCTCCCGCCCGCCGTGCTCATGGGCCTGGTCTTGCCCGCGGCCGCGGGTTCGGTCGGGGGCCGGGCGTCGGCCGTCGGGCTCTACGCGGTCAACACGCTGGGCGGCGTGCTGGGCATTTTGCTGATTGCGCTCCTGGCACTCCCTCGGCTGGGCACCTTGGGCAGCGGCTTGCTGGCCTGCGGCTGCAACCTCGTCGTCGCGGCCTACGCAGGATTTCTGGCCCGGCGCGACTGGATCAGCGCCCTGCCCGCAAACGCCCCGGCCGAACCGACACCGGAAACCCCGCTGCCCGGCCGGCGCGGGCTGGCCTTCGCCTCAGGCTTCCTGGTGCTCGGGCTGGAAGTCGCGCTCCAGCACCAGTTCGCGCAGATCGGGATCAATTCGTATTTCTCCAGCGCCACGGTGCTGACCTTCGTGCTCGTCGCCTTGGTGGCCGCGGCGGCGCTGAGCGGCTGGATCGCGCGTCGGTTTCGTTCCCTCACGGCGGCGGTGCAAGCCCTCTGGGCGGCGACCGCGCTGCTGGTGGCCGTGCAACCGTTGGTATTCCGCCTCGTGCGCCCCGGGCTGGTAGCCCTGGACTACAATCTCCAGCCCGGCCCCTACCTGCTGCGCGTTGCAGTTCTGGCCGCAATCCTTCTCGTCCCGGTCTTCTTCGCGGCTGGCTTCGCGTTCCCGCTGCTCTTGCGCAGCCTGCCTACCCCGGCCGGCACCGGCCCTGAGGCAGCCTCGCGCCGCGCCACCCGGCGGGGCCCCGCCCGCGAATTGGCGGTGCTGCTGGCCGTAAATGGCCTCGGCGGTTGGCTCGGGGCTGAGTTCATGCAGGAGCTGCTGCTGCCCGCGCTGGGCCTGTGGCTGGCGCTGCCGGCGTTGGCCGGGATTTCCCTGCTCGGCTGGGTTGCCGCGGCCGGCCCAAGGAGGTGGCAAAACCGCAACTGGCGGCCGCTGGTCGTCACCGCCAGGCTGGCGGCCCTGATCGCCGCCGCGGGGTGGCTGGGGCGGCGCCTGCCGCAGGTCACGCTGGAGGCGGGCGACCGCATGGCGGACCTCCGGGTGGGCCGCGAAGGCGTCGTCGCTACGGTGCAACGGGGGCCGGACGACTGGCGGATCGTCTTCAACAACAGCTACACGCTCGGCGGGTCGAAGGCGCAGGTGAACCAGGAGCGCCAGGGCTTGCTGCCCGTTCTGCTGCACGGCCGGGCCCGCACCGTCGCGCTGCTGGGCGTGGCGACCGGCAGCACGACGGCCGGCGCCGCCCTGCACCCGGACGTCCAGCGGGTCGAGGCGACCGAGCTCAGCGAGCTGGTCATCCGGTTTTCCCGCGAACACTTCCGGCCGTTCAACCGGGACATCTTCGCCGACCCGCGGGTCACCGTCCGGCATCAGGACACCCGCTGGGTCATGGCGGAACAGCCGGGCGCCTTCGACGTGGTGATCGGTGACCTGTTCCTTCCCTGGCGCACGGGCGAAGGCCGGCTGTTCGCCGCGGAACACTTCGCCGCGGTCCGCCGCGCCCTCCGGCCGGACGGCCTCTTCTGCCAATGGCTGCCGCTGTTCCAACTCACCCGCGCGCAGTTCGAGACGATCGTGCGCACGTTCAGCCGCGAGTTTCCCGACGCGTTCCTCGTCCGCGGTGATTTCTACACGGAACTGCCCATCGTCGGCCTCGTCGGGGGGCGTTCCTTGGGCAGCCTCGATTGGGACCTGATTCAGGCCGCCTGTGACCGGGTGCGCCGGACCGACCGCTCGCGGGACCCGCTCGTCCGCCACGCCGACGGCGTCGCCATGACGCTCATCGGCCCGGCGCCGCGGGTGGGCGACGGCCCGGTCAATACGCTCGGCAACGGCTGGTTGGAGTGGGACGCCGGCCGCAACATCGTCGGCCTGCGCACCCCGTGGTTCATCGGCGTCCCCTGCGCCGAAATGATCCGGCGGCAGCATCAGGAGGGCTTGGCCCTCGTTCCATCGGCCCGTCGGGAGGCCCACGACGCCGGCCAATTTTTCCTGACCCTGAGCGTGGCCGACAAGGTCAAGGCGCCCGTGCTGTCCAACCTCCAGTCGCAGATGGTGGAACGGTTGCCGGAGTCGCTCCGCAGCGACCCTGGGGCCGACTGGAAACACTGGCCCATGCGCCTAAAGCCGTTCGCCAACCCAATTGGCTTTCCGTCGCAGTGATGCCGATGCCCATGGATTTCGCCCCTTCCAATTCAGCCCTGAACTTTTCCGCCGACTTTTTGCGGAGGGCGCGGCCGGGTTGCCGGTCCTCGAGCGTGGTGTCCGGGTGTTTCCAACCCGCCAAAAGCGCCGCGCCCTCCGTTTCTCCCTGCGGCAAATTGCCGCAGGCTGTGGTCGCGGATTCCGGTAACGCTGCGCTCGGTCCCGAAATCGACTCATGAACCTTCGCCTAATCCTCCCGGCGGCCACCGTGCTGGCCAGCCTCACTTGCCTGAGTGCCGACGGCCCCGCCCCGGCCACCGCCAACCAGACCAACTGGTTCAAGGTGACCGGCATGCACTGCAACGGCTGCGCCAGCGGCATCCGTTCCGAACTTCGGCGCACCGCCGGCGTGACCGACGCCTCGGTCAACCTCACCAACCAGCTCGCCCTGATCGCCTACGACACCAACCAGGTGTCCGTGAAGCAGCTCGTCGGCGTGATCAAGGAAGCCGGTTACGGGGCGAAGCTGACCAAACCTCGGTGAAGAACGCGCCGGCCAATTCCCCGCAGCCGCCCCCGGACGCCGACGATTCGCTCGGCAGTCCGGGGTTGCGCCTCCTGATCAGCCTCGTCGGCGGCGCGCTCGTGGTGGCCGCGCTCGCCGCGGGTTTCTTCGCCCGCGGCACCAAGCCGGAGGAGTTCTTCCGGCCCGACCGGGAGCGTTCGCTCGGCAACTTCACCCTCACCGACCGCACCGGCCGGACCGTCACGCGGGCGGACCTGCGGGACCAATACGCGGTGGTCAGCTTCGTGTTCACCAGTTGCGGCACCACCTGCCTGCGGGTGAGCCGCCAGATGGCCGCGGTGCAACGGGACCTCGCCGGCGCCCCGGACGTGCGGCTGGTCTCCCTGACGGTGGATCCGCGCACCGACACGCCGGCACAGCTCACGCGCTTCGCCGCCAAGTTCGGCGCCGAGACCAACCGCTGGCTCTTCCTGACTGGCGACGCCGCCACCCTCTATCCGCTGATCGAAACCAGTTTCCTGCCCCGGGCCACGGCGGGCGAACCCGTTGCGATGCCCGGCGACTTCCTCCACACGGAACGCATCGCGGTCCTCGATCGCAGCGGTGATGTCCGCGCCTACTTCGACGGCCTGAGCACCAACACGCCGGCCGCCATCCTCCGCTTCCTCGACCGCCTCCGCGCGGAGCACGCAAAACCATGAATCGCCCCGCCCTCTTCCACTCCTGGACCTCGGTCATTGGGCCTTGGTCATTTCTCCTGGCGCTTGCGCTGGGTCTCGCCGGCTGCCGCCCGGCCACCCCGACCACGGTCGGCCCCGGCACGGCGAGCCATGCCGCCCGGGGCGTCATCCGGGAGTTTCCGACGGACGGCCAGAGTGTCGTCATCCGGCACGAGGAGATTCCGGGCTACATGCCCAAGATGACCATGACCCTCACCGTGCGGGACACCAACGAACTCGCCGGCCTGCGCGAGGGGGACGAGGTCACCTTTCGCCTGCACGTCACGGACGACAACCACTGGATCGACGAACTCGCGAAGACCGGCCAGACCAACGCGCCGGCTGAGCACCCGAAACCCATCCGCCCGCTCCGCGCCGACCTCCGTCCGGGTGATCTCCTGCCCGACTTCGAGCTGCTGGACGAACAGGGCCGGACCGTCCGGTTGGCGGATTTCCGCGGGAAGGCGTTGGCGTTCACGTTCATTTTCACCCGCTGCCCGCTACCCGAGTTCTGTCCCCGGATGACCAAACACTTCGCCCGGACGCGGAACGAACTCCTCACCCGCACCAATGCGCCCGCGAACTGGCAGCTCCTGTCGCTGTCCTTTGATCCGGACTTCGATTCCCCCGCCGTCCTGACCCGCTACGCGAAGAGTGCCCGCGGCGTGAACCCCGATCGCTGGCTCTTCGGCGTGCTCGGCACCAACGTCCTGGCCCGACTGGCCCCGCAGGTGGACCTCATGCTCAACCGCGAGGGCGGCAGCATTTCCCACAACCTGCGCACAGCCGTCGTGGACCCCAAGGGACGCATCCACCGCCAGTTTGACGGCAACGACTGGACGCCGGAGGAGCTGGCCGACGCCGTCATCGCCGCCGCCCAGGTGCCGTGACCTCCCTGTCGCCGCAACTGCCGCCGGTATTCACCCTGCCGTGGCTGCGCCTGCTGCGGTGGACCGCGGTGTTCGGGCAGACCGCCACGGTGCTGTGGGTCGTCTACGGCCTGCGCCTGGCGCTGCCGCTGCAGCCGGTGTTCGCGTGCATCGCCTTCACCGCGCTCACTAACTTGGCGCTGCACCGCGTGCCGGCCGGCCGCGGCGAAACCCCGCGCGCCCTCGCCGCCTGCCTCGCCCTGGACGTCGTGCAACTCACGGTCCTGCTGCACTTCACCGGCGGACCGCACAATCCCTTCAGCGCCTTCTACCTCGCCCACGTCGCACTCGCGGCCGTGGCCCTGCCGCCGCGTTGGGCCGCCACCGTCGCCGCGGTCTGCGCCGGCGGTTTCAGCCTGCTCTACTTCGGGAGCGAACACCTGCCGCGGCCGGCCGACCCGGTCTGCGGCGTCGGGCCCGACCTGCCGTTGAACCTCCACCTCAACGGGATGCTGGCGGCCTTCGTCCTGACCGCGGTTGCGATCGTCTTCTTCGCCGGACGGCTCCAGTCGGCCTTGCGTCTGCGCGAGGGCCAACTGGCCGAAGCCCGCAGCGCCGCGACCCGGCACGAACGGTTCGCCGCCCTGGCCACGCTGGCCGCCGGCGCCGCCCATGAACTCGGCACGCCGCTGGGCACCATCGCCATCGCCGCCGGTGAAGTCGCCCGCGCCGCCAAGCAGCTGCCCGACCAGCCAGATCTCGCCGACGACGCGGAACTGATCCGCGAGGAAGCCGCCCGATGCCGAGCGATCCTCGACCGGCTGGAGTCCCAGTCCGGCGACGCGCCGCGCGAACTCGTCCTGGAGGAGGTGCTGGCCGAGCTGCAACGGCGGTTCCCTCGCGGCCTCGTAGTCCGGCGAGCCGCCGCCGCCACGACCGTGTTCGCCCCGCCCGAGGCGTTCATGCAGGCGCTCGTCTCGCTGGTGAAGAATGGCTTCGACGCCAGCCCGGCCGGCGCGGAAGTCCGCTGCGCGGTCGATCCGGAGCAAGGCTCGGTCCGCTTCGCGGTGACTGACCGCGGCGAAGGACTTTCCGCCGATGCCCTCGCCCACGCGGGCGAACCGTTTTTTACAACCAAGCCGCCGGGACGGGGAACCGGCCTGGGACTCTTCCTGGTCCGGTTGCTGGCGGAACGGCTGGGAGGCGACTTCCAGCTGGATTCCGCCAGCCCCGGCGGCACCACCGCCAAGCTGATGTTGCCCGCCCGCCTTCCGTCCCGCCGACCTTCCTGAATGAATCCCACGCCGACCTACCTGCTGGTGGAGGATGACTCCGCCTTCCGCGAACGCCTGGCCCGGGCGCTCACCGCGCGCGGCGGCGTCATCCTGCCCGCCGCGGACCTCGCCTCCGCGCGCTCCACGTGGAAGGCGAACTCCCTGACCGGCGCCATCGTGGACCTACGCCTGCCCGACGGCGACGGCCTCACCGTGGTGCGCGAGCTGAGCGCGACTCAACCCGGCCTGCCCATCGTGGTGCTGACCGGTTTCGGCAGCATCGCCAACGCCCTGGAAGCCGTGCGCCTCGGCGCGCGGGACTACCTCACCAAGCCGGCCGATGCCGACCAGATCCTGGCCGCCCTCCGCGGCGAACGCATGGCCCGCGACAACCCAAAGGAAGTGCCCGCAGAAACCCCCTCGCTCGACCGCGTGGAATGGGAACACATCCAGCGGGTGCTCTCCGATTGCGGCGGCAACATCTCGCAGACCGCCCGCCTGCTCGGCCTCGACCGGCGCACCCTGCAACGCAAGCTCGGCAAGTTCCCGCCGCACCGGTGAGGCTCGGACCACTCGCGGCAATTTGCCGCAGCGCCGAGGTTTGCCCTAAGCGCTGCCAGCCGGCACAAGTTCGCCGGCATATGGATTGTGTTTTGCGGTGGCGGAATTTTCTGACGGCGGTGGGACTGGCCTTGGCGTTCGGCCATTCGGCTTCGGCCGTGCCCATCGAGGACGTGCTGAAGCAGATCGACCCGGCGACGGGCAAGGCGAAGGACACGACGACGGCCTTCGGCATCAACGGCATCATCAGCGCCCGGGCCACGCTGGCGGACGGCCAGGTGCTCGCCTTCGTGCAGCCGACCGGAAAGGCCGGCCTCCCGATCCTCGTGAGCAAGGCCGAGGCGGAAAAGATCATCCCACGCAATGAGCTCAACCTCACCGGCACGTTCGCGGACGGCCCCTTCGGCTTCTCCGTGCTCAAGATCAAGGATGGCTCACTCACGGTGACCGGCACCAACAAGGCTTTCGGGGCGGCCGAACCGCGGGGCGCCGACCTGTTCAAGGACGCCAGCTCCCTCGCCGGTCGTTACGTGTCGCTGACCAATGTCACCTTTGTGGCGCCGAAGTTCGACGGCTCCGGCAAGATCACGGTCAAGGGCGATGCCGGCGAAGTTTCCCTGCATCTGCCCCTGACGTTGAAGGATCGCGACGTGCCGCCCGGCGGCGTCAACGTGTTGGGCGTGCCAGTCAAGGTGGACGGTGAATGGCGGCTGATGGCGTCGCGGTTCCTCTCCGTGAGCAACAAGGCGAACCTCGCGCTCGCCACGAAACACACCTGCATTTCCTGCCACAATCCCGACATCAAGGCGGTGGGGCCGGCCTACCGGGACGTCGCGGCCAAATACAAGGATGACCCCGCGGCCAAGGCGACCCTGATCGCCCAGATCGAGAAGGGCGGCACCGGCAAGTGGGGCGTGGTGCCCATGCCGCCGCTCGGCGCGAAGGTGCCGCCGGCCGACCGTGAGCTGCTGATCGACTGGGTCCTCGGCTACCGTTGGGACGCGATCCTCGCCGAGTAAGCGGACAATTTCAGTGAACGCGTGGTTCGTGTTCCCTGCCAAAAAGCAGCCGCCGGTCGGGGCAACCTGACCGGCGGTTTGGTTTCAATGACCCGGCGGCGGACGCTGGCCGGACACGAACTCCCGTAGCCGCACCAACCGTTCGCCCGCAGCCCGGAGGGTTTCCTCCTTCTTCGCGAAGTGGACCCGGATGAACCGGTGCTCCGGCTCGCGGAAGAAGCTGGAGCCCGGCACACCCGCGACGCCGATCTCCCGGACGAACCAGTCGGCCGCACCGGTGTCCGTGGCGAAACCAAGGGACGAGATGTCGACCAGCACGTAGTAAGCCCCCTGCGGTTCCGTGAAGGGCAATCCCGTCTGCCGGAGGTAGCCAAGGAAGAGTTCGCGCTTCGCGGCGTAAAGTCCCTGCAGCCCGGCGTAGTAGCTGTCCGGCAATTCAAGCCCGGCGACCGCGGCCTCCTGCAACGGCGCGGCGGCGCCCACGGTCAGGAAGTCGTGAACCTTCCGGGCCTGCGCGATGACCGCCGGCGCGGCATGGACGTAGCCCAGCCGCCAGCCGGTAATCGAATAGGTCTTCGAGAGCGAATTGCAGGTGATGACCCGTTCGGCCGCCCCGGGCAACGCGGCGGCGTAAACGTGCTCGTGCGGCGCGTAGACGATGTGTTCGTAGGGTTCGTCCATGATCACGAACGCATCGTGCCGCTCGGCCAGCGCCAGGATGTGGCGCAGTTCTTCCCGGGTGAACACCTTGCCGGTGGGATTCGACGGATTGCAGACGATGATCGCCTTGGGCCGGGCCTCCGCGAAGGCGCGTTCCAGCTCGGCCGGGTCGTAGGTAAAGTCCGGCGCCCGCAGTGGCACGTAGACCGGCAGGGCGCCCGACAGGATCGCGTCGGCCGCGTAGTTCTCGTAGAACGGGGAGAACACGATCACCCGGTCGCCCGGATTACAGGCCGTCATCATGGCAACCATCATCGCCTCGGTGCTGCCACAGGTGACGACGAGGTGCTGGTCCGGGTCCACGGCCAGCCCGGTGAAACGTCCGATCTTCCGCGCCAGCGCCTGCCGGAACCGCGGCGCACCCCAGGTCACCGCGTATTGGTGAAACGGCCCGCGCGTGGCGCGTTCGAGCGCGGCGAGCAATTCCTCCGGCGGATCAAAATCGGGAAACCCCTGCGCGAGGTTGATGGCTTGGTGCCGGGCCGCCAGGCGGCTCATGCCGCGGATGACGGACTCGGTAAAGGCGGACAGGCGGGTCGCGGTGGACGGCATGTTCGTTCGGCAGAATCGGGTTCCGGATTCGGCGGCCTCACACGGGGTCCACCTGCACGCCATGGCGCTGCAGCCACGCCACGGCCGCGTCGATCTGGGCGAGGGTCCCGGTAAATTCGAGGGCCATCAGCCCGACCTCCGCGGTGACACTCGCGCTGCGGATGTCGAAGACGACGGCGTGTTTCTGGCTGAGTTCCCAGATGAGCGGCCGCTTCACATGGACCGCGGAAAAGGTGAGCCAGAACCGGCGGGAAACTTTGGTGGGACGAGGCATGACGATGGGAAACAGATTTGTGACGGCGCGTTGCGGCGGACGCTAACCCGGGACTGGGACTGGACCAAGCCCGTGATCGCCCTCTGTAGTGACCCACGGCCAAATACTCCCGGAGGCGGGGCGGACCGGCCATGGGTATCCACCCGAGCAGCCTTTGGAAGTGACCCGGCAAGACTCGCCACACCGCGGATGCGCCATCGGGCCATCGGGCCACGGCGCCCATCGCTGGGCGCCAAGCGACGAGTGGGGTTACACCCCATGGAGCAGGCCCGGCGGTGGCAGGTATCGTGGGGGCCACGTGAGAAACAAAAACGCCAAGAGAATCATGCGAATCAACCGGGCGATCGCCGCCACCATCCTGGTAGCGGCCACCACCGGAGCGCTGAGGGCAGACAACCACGGCTACACCTCGGCCGCACTCTACCGGGAACGCGAGCTGTCGGTGGATGCATTCGGGTCAGCCTCCGTCGGCCGATACACGCTCGACCATCTTTCCGGCTCGAGAATCCGGAACAATACCCGGGTGGGCGCCGGGGTCGGCCTCAACTATTTCTTCACCCAAATGATCGGGATCGGGGGCGACGTGTATTCCGAGAACACTTCCGGGGCATTCATCGACAGCGCTTCGGCCAATCTCATCCTGCGTTTCCCGCTGGGAGACAGCGGATTTGCACCCTACGCCTTCGGCGGAGGCGGCCATCAGTTCGACGGAGCCGAAGCCTGGTTCGCCCAGGTCGGGGGCGGCGGCGAGTATCGTTTCACCCCACACGTGGGCGCCTTCGTCGACGCGCGCTGGGTCGTTCCCGACGAGGCGAAGTATTACGGTGTGGCCCGGCTCGGCCTGCGTTTCGCCTTCTGACCGCGCCCTGTCGCCCAACCGGTCGCAAGGCCGCCCGCACCGCTTGGACGAATGGCGTGGAGGCCAGTCGGCACAGCTCACGAAGCCTGCCACCAGACCGACGGGAGATGGCGGTAGCCGCGAAGGCATTTGAACGCGCACAGCGAGCCACGCTTGATGAGTTTCATAGGCGGATACCGATCAGTCGACGTCGCACGCTGAACCCGTGTCGAAGTTAAGGTCAGGTTTGGGCCGAATGGTTATTCGGACTTAACCTCATCAAACCTCGAGCCGGCGAAATCCAGCCGGTAAATCATGCCGCCATAACCGACGGCGTAGAGGTTGCCCGCCTCGTCGGTGCCGAAGGAAACCAGTTGCTGGGGCACGGTGCCGAGCTGGCGGGCGGCTTTCAGGACTCCGTTCTCCAGGGTTACGCCGAAGATCCGCTTGGAGGTGAAGTCGCCGCAGACATAGACGCCGTAGAAGGACGACTTGGGGTCGCCGCGATAAACGTAGCCGCCGGTGATCGAGTTGCCGTATTTGCGGCGGTAGGCAAATACGGGCGGCGTGAACGTGCGGCCGGCGACGCGATACTGGTTGGAGAACGGTTCGAATCCTTCGAAGACGTTCCAGCCATGATTTTCGCCCCGGCGGATGAGGGCCACCTCCTCGACTCGGTCCTGCCCAACGTCGGCGAGCCAGAGGTCGCCAGTCACGCGGTCGAAGCTGAAGCGCCAAGGGTTGCGCAGGCCGTAGGCCCAGATTTCGGGCCGGGCTTCCGGCTGGTCGCGGAACGGATTGTCGGCCGGGATGGCGTAAGCGAGACCGGGGTCGCGATGGTCCACGTCGAGGCGCATCATCTTGCCGAGCAGCAGGCGAAGATTTTGCGCGTGGCCGTTGGGGTCGTGGTGCGGGCCGGTGTCGCCCATCGCGAAGTAGAGGAAACCATCGGGACCAAACTCCAGCCAACCACCGCTGTGATCCTCGGCCACGCTGTTGATTCGGATCAGGCGCCGGGCCGGCCGGCCGGAATCGCCGCTGAAGTCCGCGGCAAATTCCTTTTCCACCAGCACGGTGGCCACGGTGCCTTCCTCGAACACCTGGTATTTGACGTAGTATTTCCGGTTCGTGCGGAACTTCGGGTGAAACGTGAGGCCGAGCAGGCCGTTCGGCCCGCGGTCGCTGAACACTTCGCCCGTGAGGTCGCTGAAGACGGAGGTTTCCTCGCCAGTCGCCGTCTTCCGAACCCGCCAAATCACGCCCTTCTGGTGGAGCACGAGGAACACGTCGGGCGAGCCGGGCACCTGCTGGAGGGCAGTGAGGCAGGTCTGGACCTGGGCCGGCGGCAGCGTGAGCGGCGCGGACAGGAACGGCCGCACGCCGATGGGGCGGGCCAGTTCCGGAATGTGGGAAGGCATCCCTCGGTCGCTGACGAGGGCGTTCTCCGGCTGCCGGAGCGTGGTGAGGTATTCGATGAGGTCGGTGAATTCCAGGAGCGACAGTCCCGCGTGCAACCCCTCCGGCATGAGCGAGGTGGCGGTGCCGGATTGGCGGGCAATGTCCTTCCGGGCAACCGTGACCAACCGGTCGTCGCCACCCATGAGCTGCACGGCGGTGTCGGTCGCCTGCTTGAGCACGCCCTGGAATTCCTCACCCGCCTTGGTCTCAACCAACACGGTGCCGTAGCCGGGCGAAATGGTCGCGGACGGCCGCAGCACCGCTTCAATAAGGTCCCGCCGGGAAAAGGCGTCGCCCGCCGCCGACAAGTCGGGACCGGCGTTGGAAGCCTTGCCGTCGAGCGAGTGGCATTGCGCGCAGGCGAGCTTCGAGGCGTCGGCAAACAGGCGGGCGCCACGCGCGGGATCGCCCTCTCGGGTGAGCGCATGGCGGCGGAACTCTTCGACGTCGGGACCCGATTTCGCCGCCGGCGTTTGCGCACTCGCTGGCCCGAAGGCCGGAAGCGCCAGGGCGACGACGACGAGCAATGGGCGGAGGAAGGGGAAGGCAGGGTTCAAGGTAGGCGCGAAGATGGATCGTGGGGAATCGGCGACCGGACGAATTTGCGCCACCAAACGCGGACAGGACAACCGGATTCCAAGCCAACTCCCCGTCCCGGGCCGCGCCGGGTTACGGGCCGGAGTGAACCACCTTCGGCTTGAACGCCAGCATGCGCAGCCCGTTCAGGCAGACCAATACGGTGCTGCCCTCGTGGGCCACGACGCCGACGGGCAGCAGCAACTTGAAGCCGAGGGCGGACACAATCAGCACCACGATCACGGCCAGCGAGAAGGCGAGGTTCTGGTAAATGATGCGGCGGGCGCGTCGGCTGAGCGCGAGCGCGAAGACGATGTTCTGGAGGTTATCGCTCATCAGCACGACATCGGCCGTCTCCATCGCGACGTCTGTGCCGGCGGCCCCCATCGCGACGCCGACGGTGGCGGTGGCGAGCGCGGGGGCGTCGTTCACACCGTCTCCGACCATGGCCACGGGACCGAGGCTCTTCAGCTCCTTGATGACGCGCACCTTATCCTCCGGGAGCAAATCGGCGTGAACCTCGTCCACGCCGGCCTGCCGGGCGATGGCCTGGGCCACGCGGGTGTTGTCCCCGGTAAGCATGACCACCCGGACGATGCCGTCGGCCTTGAGCTGGCGGATCACGTCGGGCGCGTCGGCCCGCAGCACGTCGGCGATGGCCACGGCGCCGAGGAAGCGGGCGGAATCGTGGGCTTCGTCGAGTTCGCCGACGATCACCACGGTCTTGCCCTCGTCCTGCAAGGCGGCGACCTGCCGGGCAAAGTCGTCGGGCAACGCGAGGTTCAGCGCCGCGAAGTAGCGGGCGTTGCCGGCGGCGATCCGGCGGCCGTTCACCAAACCGCTGGCACCCTTGCCCGACACGGACTGGAAGCCGGCGCAATCGGGCAAAGCGACCTGGCGGGTGCGGCATTCCGTGACGATGGCATGGGCGAGCGGGTGCTCGGATTTCACCTCCACGGAACCGACCAACCCGAGCAGTTCCAAAGCGGCGGCGTCCGGCGCGGTCCGGAAGCTCACGACGCGGTTCCCGACGATCAGGTCGGTGACCCGCGGTTTACCTTCGGTGAGCGTGCCGGTCTTGTCGAAGGCGACGACCTTCACGGTGGCGGCCCGTTCAAGGTGGACCCCGCCCTTGAACAGGACTCCACGCCGCGCCGCGCCGCCGATGGCTGACAGGATCGACGCCGGAGTGCTGATGATCAGCGCGCACGGCGAGGCCACGACCATGACGGTCATCGCCCGGTAGAAGGCGCTCTGGAACGCCTCCCCGAAGGCGAGGATCGGCACGAGGATGAGGCCGACCGTGAAGAGAATGACGCCGACCGCGTAAAACTGTTCCGCGCGGTCGAGGAACCGCTGCGTGTCGGCCTTCTCGGTCTGCGCCTCCTCGACCATGCGCACCAGCTTCTCGATGGCGGAGTCCTTGGCGAGCTTGGTCACCCGCACTTCCAGCCCACCCGTCTGGTTGATCGTCCCGGCAAACACGGGATCGCCGACCTGCTTCGACACGGGCATCGATTCGCCGGTGAGCGAGGCCTGATCCACGGCGCTGCTGCCCTCGATGATCACGCTGTCGAGCGCGATGCTTTCACCGGGCCGCACCACCAGCACGTCGCCGACGACCAGTTCCGTCACCGGCAGCAACACCGTGACGCCGTCGCGCCGGGCCAGCGCCTTTTCCGGGCGGAGCTTCATGAGCGACTTGATGGCCTTGCGGGTGCGGTCGATGGCGTAGGCCTGGAGCACGTTGGACAGCGAAAAGAGGAACAGCAGCATCGCACCCTCGAACGGGGCGTTGACCACCGCGGCCCCGAGCGCGGCCAGCACCATCAGCAGGTCCACGTCGATGGTCCATTGGCGCAGCGACTGGAGGCCAGCCCGCACGCCGAAGTAACCGCCGGTCAGATACGCGCCGACGTAGCAGGCGACGGACCACGGCCCACCCAACTTCGAGGTGGCCCAGCCGGTCACCATGAAGACCAACGTCAGGACCATGAACACCGCCTCCAACCGTTCGCCGGTCGTCCAGAAGGCGAACCATTCCCGCGCTGTTTTCGGCGGGTGCTCCGCCTCCGCGGCATAGGGACCGACAGCCGCGCCGGTCTGGCGGACTTTCTCAATCACTTGCGCCTCGGAGAGCTGGGCGTCGTCAAACGTGACGGTCATCACGCCGCCCAGGAACGTAGCCCGCGCCCGGCGGATGCCGGCGATCTGCTGGGCCTTCCGCTCCAGCTTCTGCTCGGCAGCCCCGGACGCACGCCCGGCCAGTTGCAGGAGTGTCTTGCAGTATTGCTGGTGCCCCAGCGGCGCGAGCTGTTCAGCCACCTGGCGCACGCCTTCGTCCGAAATCACCCGCGGATCGAAGTCGATCGTCACGGCGTGGTTCGCCGGGTCGATGTCGGTGCGCACCACTCCCGGCAAGGCGGTCGCGCCCTTCGACGCGGGGGAAGAATCTTCGGATGGGTCGCGCTCGTTCATCTGGTCTTGGCGGGCCGGCAAGGTCCATGGGACTGCGCCGGACCGCCGTGCCCGACAATGAGGCCAAACCCAGCGGTCCGACACCGGAATTCCAAGGCCCGATTGGCAATCACCGACTCCCGGTTGCGGGGGGGGCGACCGACCAGGCAAGCGAACGAGCGGCGGCGCGTCAGTAATTCAACCACGGCCCGAGCCAGTTCTCAGCTTCGGTCACGCTCATGCCTTTGCGTTGGGCGAGGTATTCGACCTGGTCCTTGGCGAGCTTGCCGACGGCGAAATACTTCGAGTCGGGATGGGCGAAGTAGAGGCCGCTGACGCTGCTGCCGGGCCACATTGCGCAACTCTCGGTGAGCTGGATGCCGGTCTTCGCCTCGACGTCGAGGAGCTGCCACAGGGTGCGCTTCTCGGTGTGGTCGGGGCTGGCGGGATATCCGCCGGCGGGACGGATGCCGCGGTATTCCTCGGCGATGATCTGTTCGCGGGTGAGGTTCTCGGTCTTGCCGAAGCCCCATTCGTCGCGCACGCGCTTGTGCAGGTATTCGGCGAAGGCTTCGGCCAAACGGTCGGCCAAGGCTTCGGCCATGATGGCGTTGTAGTCGTCGTGCGCGGCCTTGTAGCCCTTCACGAGTTCGTCCAGCCCAAGGCCGGTGGTGACGGCGAAGGAGCCGAGATAGTCGGGCGAACCTTTTGGCGCGATGAAGTCGGCCAGGCTGTAGTTCGGCGAGCCGTCGGTCTTGTCCATCTGCTGCCGGAGCATGTGGTAGGTCGTGAGGACCTCCGTCCGGTTCTCGTCGGTGTAGAGCTCGATGCTGTCGCCGACGCGGTTGGCGGGGAAGATGCCGTAAACGCCACGCGCTTTGATGAGCTTCTTGGCGATGATTTCGTCGAGCAACACCTGGGCGTCGTTGAAGAGCTTGGTGGCTTCCACGCCATACTTCTCGTGCTGGAGAATCTTCGGATAGACGCCGCGCAGCTCCCACGTGTGGAAGAAGGGCGACCAGTCGATGAAGTCGCGCAGCGTCGCGAGCGAAACGTCTTCGAGCACGCGGACGCCGGTGAACTCGGGCTTTGGCAGGTCGTCGAACTTCAGCTTGGCCGCATTGGCCCGGGCCTTCTCCAACGGCAGGAGCGTCTGGCGATTGCCACCGTGTTGTTCGCGGAGCTTTTCGTAGTCGGAGTGAAGCTGCTTCACGAAGTCCGGCTTCTGGTCGGCGCTCAACAAGCTGCTAGCCACGGGCACGGCGCGGGAGGCGTCGAGGACGTGGACGACCGGTTCGCTGTAGTGCTGGGCAACCTTCACCGCGGTGTGCGCACGGCTGGTGGTCGCGCCGCCGATGAGCAGGGGCACTTTGAAGCCGGTGCGTTCCATTTCCTTGGCCACATGCACCATCTCGTCGAGTGACGGCGTGATGAGTCCGCTCAAGCCGATGATGTCGGCGTTCTCCTGCTTGGCGCGCTCGAGGATTTTCTCGCATGGAACCATTACGCCCATGTCGATCACCTCATAGTTGTTACACGCGAGCACGACGCCGACGATGTTCTTGCCGATGTCGTGGACGTCGCCCTTTACCGTCGCGAGGACGATCTTGCCCTGCGCCTTCACGGCTTCGCCGCGTGCGGCCATCGCGGCCTTCTCGGCTTCCATGAACGGCGTGAGGTAGGCCACGGCCTTCTTCATCACCCGCGCGGACTTCACGACTTGCGGCAGGAACATTTTCCCAGCGCCGAAGAGGTCGCCGACGATGCTCATGCCGTCCATCAACGGGCCTTCGATCACGGAGAGCGGCTTGCCCAGCTTCGCGCGGGCTTCTTCGGTATCGACGTCGATGTAGAGGTCGATGCCTTTCACGAGCGAGTGCGCGAGGCGTTCTTCGACGGTGCCCTTGCGCCATTCCTCTTCGACCTTCTTGTCGCTGGCCGTGGTGCCGGCGCTGGCGGCCTTTAGCTTCTCGCCGAAGTTCACGAGACGTTCGGTGGCGTCGGGACGGCGATTGAGCAACGCGTCTTCGACGAGTTCTTTCAGCTCGGGCTCGATCTCTTCATACACTTCGAGCATGCCGGCGTTGACGATGCCCATGTCCATCCCGGCCTTGATGGCGTGGTAAAGGAACGCGCTGTGCATGGCCTCGCGGACGGGATTGTTGCCACGGAAGCTGAACGAGACGTTCGACACGCCGCCGCTGACCTTGGCGTGCGGGAGGTTCTGTTTGATCCAACGCGTAGCCTCGATGAAGTCCACGGCGTAGTTGTTGTGCTCCTCGATGCCCGTCGCGACGGTGAGGATGTTCGGATCGAAAATGATGTCCTCGGGCGGGAAGCCGACTTCATCGACGAGGATGCGATAGGCGCGTTCGCAGATGCGGATCTTCTCCGCGTAAGTCGCGGCCTGGCCCTGTTCATCGAACGCCATGACCACGACGGCGGCACCATACTTGAGCACCTTGCGGGCGTGCTCGCGGAACAAGTCCTCGCCGCCCTTGAGCGAAATGGAGTTCACGATGCCCTTGCCCTGAAGACATTTCAGGCCGGCTTCGATGACTTCCCATTTCGAGGAATCGACCATGAAGGGAACCTTGGCGACCTCGGGTTCGCTGCCGAGCAGTTGGAGGAAGCGCGTCATGGCGGCGACCCCGTCGATCATCCCTTCGTCCATGCAGACGTCGATGACGTTGGCGCCGTTCTCGACCTGCTGGCGCGCTATGGCGACGGCCTCGTCGTATTGCCCTTCCTTGATGAGCTTCGCGAACTTGGGCGAGCCGGCGACGTTCGTGCGCTCGCCGATCATGATGTATTGCCCGATCTGCTGCGTGAACGGCTGGGAGCCGCTCAGGCGGAGGGGCAAGGGCGCAACCGGAGCCGGGGCGCTGCCGGAAATGCCGCCGAGGCGTTGGGTGCCGGATTCCTTGGGCGCGAGGTCGCGCGGGTGGCGGCCTTCGAGCGCCTTGGCGATGGCGGCGATGTGTTCGGGTGTGTTGCCGCAGCAACCACCAGCGATGTTGATCAACCCGCTCTGGGCAAACTCACTGAGGAAGTTGCCCATGTCTTCGGGCTTCAAATCAAAGCCGGTCGGCGAAAGCGGATTGGGCAACCCGGCATTCGGATAGCAGGAGATGGCGGCGGAGGACTTCTCCGAAAGCTCCGCGAGGAACGGCCGCATCAGGTCGGGCCCGAGCGAGCAGTTCAACCCGACGGACAGCGGCTTCACATGCTTCACCGCGTTCCAATACGCCTCGATGGTCTGCGCGGAGATCATCGTCTCGCCACCACGACCGACGGCGGCGGAGATGGAGATCGGCAGACGCACCTTGTCCTGGTCGAAGACTTCTTGAATCGCCACCAGCGCCGCCTTGGCGTTGAGCGAGTCGAAGATCGTTTCCACCAGCAGGAAGTCCGAGCCGCCTTTGATGAGAGCGCGGACCTGGTTGATGTAGGCCTGTTTCACCTGGTCGAACGTCACCACGCGGAAGCCCGAATCGTCAGCGTCCGGGGAGTTCGAGAGCGAGACGGTCAACGGCCCAATGGCGCCGGCCACGAAGCGTTGCTTGCCGTCCTTGTTCGCCACGCGGTCGGCCCATTCGCGACACTGGCGGGCGGAGGTTTCGTTGTTGTCCCAAGCGAGGTCGTTGAGAAATTTGTCCTCGACGATCTTCTGGTAGAAAGCCGGGTCTTTGCGTCCACCATGTTCGCGCGGGTCATCCACGAAATACTCGCTGAGCGAGATGCTCGTGGCGTTAAAAGTGTTCGTCTCGATAATGTCCGCGCCGGCTTCGAGGAAACGCCGGTGGATGTCACAAATCATCTCGGGCTGGGTGAGCGAAAAAAGATCACCGTTGCCCAGCAAGTCTTTCTTGGCGTCTTTGAAGCGATTGCCTCGAATGTCCGCTTCCGTCTTGCCGTAGGTGCGGATGGTCGTGCCCATCGCGCCGTCGATGATGGCGATACGACGCTGAAGCAGGCTGACAAGCTCGTTGCCGCGGGCGAATCCCGGGGCCGGGGCGGTGTTCGACATGGCGGAAAGCTAGCCACCGTCGAAGGCTTCTCAAGATTCAAATCAACAAATCCTGATTTGGTGATACGAACATGTTTCACCCCTCCGTTAAGTCACATTGGCGTCATGCGACCGTAACATGGCGGTGCGCTACTGTGGGCATGGCGAACAGCGCAGTCATCCCAGGAGCCGCGGCCAACCCCGCCCTGCCGGACGATTTGGCCGAATGGCTTGGGGCCGTGCGGCTCACGCACCTCGTGCTGGATGCGGTGGCGGACACAGAGAGCCCGCGGACGGAATTCCGGCTGCCCGGCGAAGAGGGCCACGGTTTCCGCATGCTGCTGACGCTGATGAGCTATGCCTACGCCCGCGGCGTCTACGGCTCGGCGGAGATGGCCGAGCGCGTAGTGGCGGACACCGACCTGCGCTACCTCGCCACCGGGGCCCAACCCTCCGCCCGGACGCTCCGGCAGTTCCGCCGCCAGAACTGGATGCTGCTCCGGACCACGGTTGCCCGCCTGGTGGCCCTTTCGGCTGGCGGTTCGGACCAGGACCCCTGGTTCAATGCAACCGCCGAAGCTGATTTGCGGCTGGAACGGGCGGTAGCCGCGGATAGCTACGCGCTGGATGCCTGACCGGCAGGTCGGCGACTTGCGCGTTCAGCGCGGTTGACCATCACGGTCCCGCGCGAGCCGTTCGGCGATGGCCCCGGCGAACTCGATCGTCTGGGTCGGGAAGGCGAAACTCAGCCCGTGCTGTTCGACGAGTCGCATCACGGCCAGATTGACCCGCTCCCGGAGGTCAAACGCCTTCTTCACATCCGGATCCGCGGCAAAATAGATGATCTGGATGTCGAGGGAGCTGGCACCGAAATTCAGGAAGTTCACTGCGATGAATTCCTGGTGGATTTCGGGTGCGCCCCGGAGCAGCGACCGGATGTCATTCACCAGCGCCTCCAACTGGTCCGGCTTGGAGCCGTAGGTCAGCCCGATGGTCTGCTCGATCCGGCGCTGGGGCATCCGGCTGAAGTTGTTGATGGCCTCGCCGGCGACCGTCTTGTTGGGGATGATGACCAATGTCCGCTGCGGGGTCCGGAGCTTCGTTGAGCGCAGGCCAATGTCCTCGACCGTGCCCGTGTGTGCGCCGATCTGGACCGTCTCGCCGATGCGGAAGGGCTGATCGATCGCGACCACCACCGAGCCGAACACGTTGGACAGCGTATCCTGGGCCGCGAGGGCGAACGCCAGGCCGCCGATGCCGAGGCCGGCCAAGAACGCTTTCACGTCAGCGCCGAGACTTTGGGCGGCCACCAACACCCCGAAGACCAGGATGAGCACGATCAGCGCCTTCTTGATCCACGGCATGAAAGCCGCCACGCCGAGTTCGCGGCGTTTCGCGACGCCCTGGAGATGGTCAATCACCGTGTTGAGGGTCACCAACGCCAGCCACAGTCCCACGATGGCGAACGCGACGGTCTGCACGTAGACCCGCGCGTGGTCGGCCTCCACCGACAGCTTCAGCACCTTGACCGCCATCACGGCGCCCAGCACCGCGATGAAGGCGGCCACAGGTTTCTGCAGCGTCGTGGCCAACTCATCATCAAGCGTCGATTCCGTCTTGGCGCTGAGGCGCCGGATCAACCCGAACACAATCGTCGTCACCACCCGGCGCAGGACGTAGGAAACGACCAGGATCAGGGCCGCGATCGTGTAGTGCTGCCAGGTGTTACCGGCGCTGGAGACTCCGAACAGGCCCAGCGCCAAGTCCACCAATTGCTCCACGAAATCCGGGGCGCGGTCGCGCCCAGCCGCCCCGGAAGCGACGGCGGCGGCAGCTTGGGTCGTGGCCTCATCCACCTGCGCCTGGAGCGAGGTGACCGAGGCGAGGACGAATAGGACGGTGCAAAGGAATCGGACTAGGACACGCATGGCAAAATCGGCGGCGAATCCTCGCGCCCGCCTCCCTGATGTCAATCGGGCGGCCGACACCGGAATCCGGCCGACAGTTTGCTTGAAAGAACCGGCGCGCTGCCCGCGGATAACGGGCAGACGCCATGAGCGAATCCGCCGCCCCGCCTGATCCCGCCGACGACTTGCTGCCGACCCGTCACAGCCTGCTCACCCGGCTCAAGGACTGGAACGATCAGGACGGCTGGCGGGAATTCTTCGACACCTACTGGCGGCTCATCTTCAACGTCGCCCGCCGGGCTGGTCTGAACGAGGCGGAAGCGCAGGACGTCGTCCAGGAAACCCTCCTCGGCGTGGCCAAGAAGATGCCCGGATTCCACTACGATCCCGCGAAGGGCTCGTTCAAGGCGTGGCTGCTCCTCAATGTCCGCTCCCGCATCACGGATCATTGGCGACGCCGGGCCCGCCGCGACCGGCACCAGGCCGACCTGCCGCCGGAAAACGGCAGCGAGACCGAATTCCTCCACCGTCAGCCCGACTCGGCGGACGCCGGATTCGACGCGCTATGGCAGAAGGAATGGGATTCCAACCTGATCCACGCCGCCCTCGAACGCACCAAGGCCAAGGTCAGCGCCCGCCAGTTCCTGATCTTTGACCTCGCCACCCTCAAGGAAGCGCCGCTCGGCCAGATCACTCGGACTCTCGGCGTCAACCTGGCCCAAGTTTACCTGGCCAAACACCGGGTCGGAAAGGTGTTCAAGGCCGAGTTGGAACGGCTCCGGAAACTGGCGGAATGACAAATTCCAAATGGCCAAATGAAATTGGCCGACGCCACCCTTGCCCCGCGGCAGTCCCTTGTTCATCCCGGCACCGCTCCGTTTGAATTTCCCGCCGCCCATCATCCCGGACCACGAACTCCTGCGCGTCATCGGCCGTGGCAGCTACGGTGAGGTGTGGCTGGCCCGGAACGTCATGGGGGTCCTGCGCGCGGTGAAGGTCGTCTACCGGGCCCGCTTCGACCACGACCGCCCCTTCGAACGCGAATTCGGCGGCATCCAACGCTACGAACCGCTGTCCCGCACCGGCGAAGGCCTCGTGCAGGTGCTCCATGTCGGCCGGAACGATTCCGCCGGCTGTTTCTATTACGTGATGGAGCTGGCGGATGACGCCGAGGCGGGGCCTGCCCCGGATGCGCGGCCCAACGCCGGCACCTACGCGCCCCGGACGCTCCGGAGCGACCTCGAACGGCTCCGCCGGCTCCCGGTGGACGAATGCCTGGAGATCGCGGTCGCGCTGACGACCGGGCTGGCGCAGCTGCATCGCCATCGGCTGGTCCACCGCGACCTCAAGCCCAGCAACGTCATCTTCGTCAACGGCCGCGCCAAGCTGGCCGACGTCGGGCTCGTGGCGGGGGCCGACGAAAGCCGCAGTTTCGTCGGCACGGAGGGATTCGTCCCGCCCGAAGGCCCCGGCCGGGCGACGGCGGACCTGTTCGGCCTTAGCCGCCTTCTTTACCAAGCTGCGACCGGGCTGGAACCGGACCGTTTTCCCGAAATCCCGCAGGATTGGCTGGGGGCGCCTGAGGCGACCGGCCTGATCGAGTTCCACGAAGTCCTGCTCAAGCTGGGCGAAGGCAGCGCCGCGCGCCGTTACCAAAACGCGGCGGACGTCCTGGCAGACCTCGCGCTGCTGCGCAGCGGCAAGTCCGTCCGCCAACTGCGCACCCTTGAGCGGCGGGTGGTTTGGTTCCGGCGGCTCGGCACGACCGCCCTCGTGGCCCTGGCCGTGGCCGGCGTCGCCTGGCTCTGGACGGCCCGTGAGGCGCGGCGGGAGCGGGAGAATTTCAGCCGGCTCGCGGCGGCCGAACAGCGGGCCCGCCGCGAACTCATCAACGCCCAATTGGCCCAGGCCCGCGCCGAACGGCTCGCCGGCGGCCTCGACCGGCGCGACGCCGGGTTGCGGGCCCTCACCAACGCCGCCCGCCTCCAACCCGACCCGGAGTCGCGCCGGGCCCTACGCTCCGAGGCGGCCGCCACGCTGGCCCAGCCGGGGTTCCGTTGGGTGCCGGCGCCGGCGTCCCTGCGCCACCTCGATCCCATGGGCGTGGTGTGTGATGGCACGCAGGAATGGGCGGCCCGTTGGCTGGCAGACGGGGCCATCGTGGTGAATCGCATCGGGCAGACGGCCGAGCTCGCCCGCCTGCCGGCCCCGGTTCCGCCGCCCGACGAAGTGCTGGGCTTCAACGGTTCGCGCCGGTTCCTTGCCTTGCGCCGCGGCGAGGACCGACTGATCGGCGACCTGACCAAGGGAACCTATTGCCGGACCAATCCGCTGGCGACCTTCGGGCCGGCGGACCGCCTCTGGGTCGCCGGCCCCGACGGCGCGTTGCATCTGGAAACCCTGCCCAAGGGAGAAATCGTCCGGCAACTCCCCTGCCCGGCCGAACTGATTTCCGATCTCCCGTGGCGGCGTCTCGCGGCAACCGAAAGCGGCCCGCTCGCCGCCGTCAACGGCGCGGGCACCATCGTCTGGTGGAACGGCAGCGATCCGACCCCGGCCGGCCGGCTGCGGACGGATTCCGAAATCTACTCGCTCGCCTGGAACCGCGCCGGCGACCTGCTCGCGGCCGGCACCACCGGTGGTGACGTTCTGCTGTGGCGGCTGCCGGATCCCACGGTCCAGTGGCAGGTCCGTGCCCACACCGCGGCGGTGCGGCGGCTGGCGTTTGGCGTCGGGGACCGGACCCTCGCAGTCGCCAGCGAAGGCGAGGAACTCAGCCTGCTGGAAGTCGGTTCCGGCCGCCGGCTGGCGTCGTTGCCGGCCATCGTATGGAATCAGTCGTTCCGCCCTAGCGACCAGCGGCTCGCCTTGGTCTGGCGTGGCGGCCAGCCCGGCTTCCTGGAGTTTGTCCCCGCCGTCGGCTTGGAACAACGCCGCGGCTCCCGCGCCGCCGCCAACGACGCCGCGCTCGCCTTTTCGCCCGACGGTCGCTGGCTCGCCGCGGGCACGGTCGCCACGGTGGACGTCTGGGACCAGCAGCGGGGCGTGCTCGCCGCGAGTCTTCCCGCCGTTGGCATCCGCGCGGTGGCCTTTGCCGGCGACCCGCCCGAGCTCCGCTGGCTGGACGACGAAGGTCTGGCCCGCCTGCCGTGGCCGCCCGGGGATACCGGACCTGCTGTCCCGCCGATCCGCGACCGGAGCCGGCCGTGGACCCACTTCACCCAGGCGTCGAATGGCGTCCACGCCCTCGCCGATGCCGCCGCGGAATCCGTGACTGTCCAGCGTCCGGGCGCGCCGGAGATCCGGATGGGGCCGCATCCCGGCGTGCGCTTTGTCAGCGTGAGCGGCGACGGCGGCCGGCTCGCGACCGGCTCCCTCGCCGAGCCAGGAATCCAACTCTGGGACACCGAAAACGGCCAACGCCTCCACCGGTTGCCTACCGGATTGAACGTGCGTCCGTTGTTCAGTCCCGACGGTCGCTGGCTCGCTGCCGCCGGCCCGACGTGTTCGCTTTGGTCCGGCCCGGATTGGCACCGCGTGGAAGGCCTGCCGGAAACGCCCGGGAACACCGTTGCCGCCGCGGCCGCCTTCAGTCCCGGCGGGGAGTGGTTCGCCGCCGTTTTCGGCGATCACCAGGTCCGGCTGTTTCGCCTGCCATCGCTGGCCCCCGGACTCACGGCGGAGGCGCCCGGCCACGCCCGGGTGCTGGCGCTCGCCTTCAGTCCCGACGGACGGACCCTCGCCGTCACCACCACCGAGGGCGAGGTGCTCCTCTGGAACCTGCCCGCCCTCGAACAGGCGTTGGCCGGGCTGGGTTTGCCGGAGTGAGCCGGAAATTTTTCCACTTCGCCTGAAAGAACGGCGGGGCCGGCGGCGGACTTCCTCCCATGAACGTAAATCGTTTTGTCGGAGGCGCCGCCCTGGGGCTGGCGTTGCTACCCGTCGCGGAGGCGCAAAGTTTCACCGGGCTGGTCAGCCGGCGCGGCACCGAAGCCATCCGGCTGAAGGCTGACACCACCGTCTTTTACTACAGCAGCTCGGGCACGCTGAGCGACTTCGACCGGATCGACAGTCCCCCGATCGTCGAGGTGGGTGAGGTCGGCGGCCGCTACACCGCCTCGGTCTCCAGCCTGGCCACCCCGGCCAGCTCGCTGGCGAAGGACTACGGGTTCGCCCAAGCCCGTTTCACCTACACGAACGGTGGGCCGCTGGTGCCGGACAGCCTGCGCATCCAGCTCGACGTGCATGGCAGCGCCGAGGACGCCTTCGTCGGCACACCGCCGAAACCGGCGAACCTGACCATCCATGTGGAAATGAGCTACGTGCTGCTGGGCGAACCGGACGGCGGTCGCTTCCAGCTCACGCTGCCCGCGCTGCCAAGCGTGGCGGACCCGGTCCACGAGACCCTGGCGGCAGAGCTGAACGGGCCGATGAGCCCGCTCCACCTGCCGGCGGGCAGCGCCGCCCGGGTCGTCGAGCTCGATGCCGCGCAGAACTACGTCTACACGATTTCCTATCGGCTCGACGTGCCCTTCGGCACGGACCCGGACTTCAGCTACGACTTCGACGGCGGCGCCTTGGGTGTGACCGCGGTGCCGGAGCCGGCCATGGGAGCGGTGGGGGTGGGGGCCGCCTGTGCCCTGTTTGCCTGGATCCGTCGGCGTCGCGCCTAAGGGCCGCGCACCGGGGACGCGGCGACGGGAGCGGTCCGGGGGCCGCTCCCGTCAATCCGCCCGCCACGGCCCACGGTGAACAAGTTGTTTGCGCGAACCTTGCCCGGTGCCCGGCGGCTTCCTAGCTTGGTCCGCATGAAGCGGTTTGCCTGCCCCCTGTTCACCACAGCCCTGCTGTTGGCCAGCCCGATCACCGGCCTGGCGCAGAACGATGCCGAGGAAATCCGGCGCCTGAACGCCACGACCGAAGCCCTGACCGAAGGCCAGGAATCCCTGCGCGGCCAAATCCAGACGCTGCGGCAGGAAATCGCGAACCTCCGCGCCGAAAATTCCGCCCTCAAGCAGCAACTCGCGGGTGTCGGCCACGACAACGTCTCGCGGGCCGAACTGGCAAAGATCGTCGAGCAGATCCGCGAGGTGGACACCAAGCGCCAATCCGACGCCCAACTCGTGCAGCGGCAGCTCAAGGAAATCGCCGAACTCGCCAGCAAACCTATCCCGGTGCCCGAAGCCCCGCGGGTCCGGGAACGGCCGCCCGAGACCAAGCCGCCGGAAAAGAAGGACGACACCCAGCCGGCTCTGCCCACCGAGGGTTATGAACACGTGGTGGCGACCGGTGAATCCATCGGCGCCATCCTCCAGGCCTACAACCAGAAGTATCAGCTCAAGGTGAAAACCGCCGACGTGCTCCGGGCCAATCCCAAGCTGAAGGATCCCAAGAAGATCTTCGTGGGCCAGAAGCTATGGATTCCGGAGATCAAGTGACGGAGCACGTTTCCCGATGAAACGCCTCCGCCAGCTCCATCTCTACCTCGGCGTCTTCTTCACGCCGCTGCTACTCTTCTTTGTCGCGACCGGCTGGTATCAGACCATTGATCAGGATCGCCTCAAGTCACCGGGCGAAGCGGAAACTCTCCTGCAAAAGTTCCGGGTCGTGCATACGGACCAGATCTATCCCGAGACCGGCGCGCTCCGGCAGAAGTCCAAACCCGCCCTCTTCCGCGGTTTGGTCGTCGTCATGTCCATTGCACTGATCCTGACCACGCTGCTGGGCGTCGCACTGGCGTTCCGGTTCACCAAACCCGCGTGGGTGCCGTGGGCCGTTCTGGGGTCCGGCCTGGCTGTCCCGATGGTCATTCTCTGGGCCGCCCAAGGTTGATCGCCGGAACCCGCCACTTCCATCTCGCGCGGCCACCCCACCGATGTGGCTCCTGCCTGCAAAGTGCCGCCGGCTTCCAGCCGGCGGGGCTGGCGACGCAAGGGCCGCGCCTGAACCGAAACGTCGGGCTCTTTCGGCAGCCGCAGCGGGAACCCCTTCGGGCGGTTTCGGCACAGGAAAGCGCCTGAACCGCTGTTCCCAAGACTGCGCCGATGTCGCCGCCCTGCCGGCAAGATGCCGGCAGCACTTTCGCCCGGCCGCCATCCACGGGCAGGCTTTTCATTGCCAAGGCGGGCCGCTCTAGTTCGCCGGTGGCGACGCTCCATATTGAATCCATCCAGTCCCTCGAAGCGCCGGAACTGGCCTGGTATCGCACGCTCAAACGCCCGGAGGAACACGAGCGGGCGGGCGTGCTCGTGGCCACGAACGAGAAGGTCGTCCGGCGGCTGCTGGCGAGCCGGTTCCCCGTCGTCTCCGCGTTGCTGACGCCCGCTTGGTTCGCCGAGTTCGAACCCCAACTGCGGGCGCGCCCCGAAGACATCCGGGTCTTTGTCGGCGAGAAGGCGCTGCTGGAAACGATCACCGGCTACCAACTGCACCAAGGCGCCCTGGCCGTCGCGCGGATTCCACCGCTGCCCGGCTTCCAAGAACTGCTGGCCACCGCGACCCGACCGCTGCTCCTGGCCGCTGTCGAGGGGATCGCCAGTGCCGAGAACCTAGGTTCGATTGTCCGGAACTGCGCGGCGTTCGGCGCCTCGTTCCTGATCGTCGGCGAAACCTGCGGCAGCCCGTTCCAGCGCCGCGCCGTCTCCGGCTCGATGGGCACCCTCTTCGAGCAACCGGTGGTGCAAGTGGGAAGTCTCGTCGCGACGCTCACCGACCTGCGGACCCGGGGCATCCGCTGCCTGGCGGCACATCCCCGGCCCGACGCGAAGAAGCTGGCCAACGCGGACCTCCGGGGCGACTGCTGCCTGGTGTTCGGCGCGGAAGGACCGGGACTCACCGCCGCCGCGCTCGCCGCCTGCGACGACATGGTAGAGATCCCCATGCCGTCCCACATGAATTCGCTGAACGTGGCCGCCGCCACCGCGGTATTCCTTTACGAGGCAACCCGACAGCGTGCCTGAGCGGCCTGCCGGGAACCCGCCACTCAATACCCCGCCGCCATGCCGTCTTTGCGGCTCTCGCTCGCGCCGATCCAGACGCGGTTCGTCTTGTCCCACAGCACGGCCTGGTAGCCGCCGAACGCGCCGATGCTCGCCGCGCCGAACTTGTGTCCGAGCTTTTGCAGGTCGCGGACGCTTTCGCTGGGGAAGCCGGCTTCGAGATTCACGGTGCCCCCGTCGGTCATCACCGTGCCGTCGGGATCGCTGGAGCCGGTGTGGTAGATGCGCGGGGCGTCGCCGGCTTCCTGGAGGTTCATGCCGAAATCAATCCAGTTCACGAGCACCTGCACATGCCCCTGCGGCTGCATGTCGCCACCCATCACGCCGAAGGCCATCACCGGTTCGCCGTCGCGTGTGACGAACGCCGGGATGATGGTGTGGAAGGGCCGCTTGTGTGGCGCGTAGCTGTTGGGCCGGCCGGGCGTGAGGTCGAACGCCTCGCCGCGGTCGTGCAGGCCGAAGCCGAGTCCGGGCGGCACCATGCCGCTGCCCATGCCGCGGTAGTTGCTCTGGATGAACGAGACCATCATCCCGCGATCGTCGGCGACGCAGAGGTAGATCGTATCACTGGTGCGCAGCGCCGGGAGGCCGGGGTCGTAGCGCCTCGCGGCGCGGTCCGGCCGGATCAGCGCGCGGCGTCTGGCGGCGTAGTCCTTGGAGTTCAGCTCGGCGATGGGTGTCTTGAAGAAGTCCGGATCGGCGTAAAGCCGCGCACGGTCCTCGAAAGCGAGCTTCTTCGCCTCGATGAACGTGTGCAGGTAAGCCGTGCTGCCGAAGCCCATCGCCCTGAGGTCGTAGCCTTCCAGGATGTTGAGCATCTGGAGCACGGAAAGGCCCTGACCGTTCGGCGGCAGTTCCCAGATGTCGTAGCCGCGGTAGTTGGTGGAGATCGGGTCCACCCACTCTGAGGTGTGCTCCGCGAAGTCGCGCTCGGTCAGGAAGCCGCCCTGTTCCTGAAGGACGGCGGCAATCGTCTTGGCGATGTCGCCGCGGTAGTAGGCATCGCGCCCACCGGTGGCAATCTTGGTCAGCGTGGCGGCGAGTTGCGGGTTCTGGAAGCGCTCGCCCTTGCGCGGCGCGCGGCCGCCGGGTGCCCAGAGGTTCGTCACGTTCGGATACTTCGCGAGGATGGCCACGTTGCGTTCCCAGCCCTCGGCGATGACTTCGCTGAGCGGGAAACCGTCGCGGGCGTAGGCAACGGCCGGGGCGAGATTCGTGGCCATCGGCACGCGGCCGAACTTCCCGTGGAGCGCGAGCCAGCCGTCCACCGCACCGGGAACCGTGACGGGCAACGGACCGTAGCTGGGCATGTTGGTGTGCCCGAGCTTCCGGATCGCCTCCAGTGTGAGCCCGTGCGGCGAGCGCCCGCTGCCGTTGAGCCCGTGCAGCTTCTTCGTCACCGGGTCCCACACGATCGCGAACAGGTCACCGCCCAGGCCACAACCGGTCGGTTCCATGAGGCCGAGGCAGGCATTCGCGGCGATGGCCGCATCCACGGCGGAACCGCCCGCCTTCATCACGTCGAGCGCGGCCTGCGTCGCGAGCGGATGGCTGGTGGCGGCCAGCGCGTGCGGCGCGATGGTCTCGGAGCGAGTGGCAAAGGCGCGGTTCACGGGCCGCTGCGTGGCCAAGACGGGAAGGGCGAAGGGAACCAGCGCAAGCATCAGCCAGCAGGTGCGGAGCGTATGACCAAAATCCGTTGAAATCACGGCAGAAGGCTAGGTGGCGACTGGCTTGGTGGCGAGGCTCTGTCCGCAGCGCGACGAACCAGCCGCGATGCCAACGATCTCTCGTCATCGCCAACAGGATTGAACCGGGCCAGGGCGATTCCTAAGCTGTCCGCAGCGTGAACCACCTGCAATCCTTCCGCCTATTACTCGGATGTGCCCTGCTCTGGACGGGACACGCTGCTGCCCAATCGCCGCCCGCCAACGACGAGTTCCTCGGGGCCGGCATTTTCGAGGGCCTCACCGCAGAGGTTGCGGCGGACAATACGCTGGCCACGGCGGAACCGGGCGAACCGATCCACAACGGCCTCGTTGCGACCAGATCCCTGTGGTGGACCTACCGAAGCCCGGGCTATGCCAACGTAACCGTCACGGTCACGCCGGACCTCGCGCCGACCGTGGTGGCCGTCTACACTGGAGGCTCCCTCGACTCGTTGGAGCCAGTGCCGGGCACGTTACTCTACCGATCGGCGCCGGGAACGGCGTTCCGCTTCGTGAGCGTGCCCGATGCCCATTATCGAATCGCCCTCGAATCGGGGGCCGAAGCCGGCGGCGCGTCGCGAGTGTCGGTGGCTGCGGAACCGTTTCCGGCCGTCCTCCCAAAAATCACCAGGCAACCTGTCAGCGCCGTTGCCGGCCTCGGGAGCGTCGTCACCTTCAGCGTGACCGCGACGGGAACGCCGGCCGTGAGCTTCCAGTGGTTCCGGGAAGGATTGATGCTGCCGGGCGCCACGAAGGCGACGCTGCAAATTTCTCCGGTGCGGGGCACCAACGCCGGCGCCTACACCGTTGTTGTCTCCAATATTGTCGGCGTCGTCCGCAGTGAACCGGCCGTCCTTGAAGTGCCGCTGGTGCCTGTCATCACCCGACAACCGACGGCGCAAAACGTGGAACCGCGAGGCCAGGCGGTATTTTCCGTCACCGCGACCGGAGGAACCCTGAGCTATCTGTGGCTGAAGGACGGTGTGCCCGTTCCCAGTGGCACCAGTCCGACCCTGACAATCGGAAATGTCCAGGAAGCGGACGTGGGCAGCTATTCGGTCCAGGTGCTCAATTTCCAGGGCATCACCGCCAGTGCCGAGACCTCGCTAAACCTGCTGCGTTCGCCCACGGCCGAGGAACGGAAGCTGGAGATTCTCACTGCCATCGGCGTGACGCAGGTGCGGGAAGGCCAGTCGGTGGATTTCGAGATCACGACCGCCGGGGCCAAACCGATGACGTTCCAATGGCTGCGCGACGGGAAGCCGATCGCCGGAGCGACCGCGCCCAACCTGGGCTTCTCCGCTGAGCGCACCTCGGGCGGAACATACTCAGTCACCGTAACCAATCCTGATGCGACGGTAACCCGGCACTTTGAGCCACTGGTAGTGGTCGAGGCCGGACCACCGAACGACCATTTCTCCAATCGCATTCCAATCCAGATGTTCGTGCCGGCAACCACGTTCATGGCCAACCGGGAACCCGACGAACCGGTGTTGATCGAGCGGGCCGTGCGTTCAGCCTGGTGGACATATCAGATGCCGGCGGACGGCTCGGTCACCATTGGGACTCAGAACGCGCAGTTCTATCCAGTCCTCTCCGTATTCACCGGCACCACGCTGTCCGAGCAACGGTTGATCGCTCACAGATTTGTCAACTCCGGCGAACGCTACGCGGAAGTAACCTTCCCCGGGCAGGCCGGCGAAACGTTCAATCTGTCGGTTGCGGACTATTATGGCGGACACGGCTCCCTTGGCTTCGTCGTCAGTTTCACGCCGGACCCGCCCAAAGACCAAATCCCGGCGATTACCCAGCACCCGACCGTTGCCGGGCAGGTGGAGGCCGGAACCAACGTAACCCTGCGGGTGGCTGCCACCGGAGCCTACCCGCTCTCCTACCAGTGGTGGCGCGGACCGGAACTGATTCCCGGCGCCATCGGGCCAACACTCGCCCTGACCAATGTGCAGGATGGATCCGCCGGCATTTATTCGGTGGTCGTTACCAATCCCAACGGTGCGACGCGGAGTGAACCGGTTGAAATGGTTGTGCAGGCGAGTGCGCCCAAATTGGTTGCCGGATTGGGCACCAACTCTGTCACCGCGGGTTACCCGATAATATTGGCGCTCCGGCCCTCAGGCAGCCTGCCGATGAGCTTTGAATGGGAACTGGCCGGGCAATCAGTTCCGCGGGCGGACGGGCCGACTCTTCAATGGCGGCCCACTCGCCCCACCGGGCCCGTCAGCATCCGCGCGGCTGCCCGCAATGCGGCGGGAGCAACCGCACCGGCCGCTGGGGTCGTATCGGTCGTGCCCGCTGGTGTGCGTTACCGTTGGAGCACTTTGGCGGGAAAACCCGGTGTTGCCGGTCAACTTGACGGCCAAAGGGGAAACGCCCGGTTCAACTATCCTTCGGGCATCGCGATGGATGACCAAGGGGTGATTTACGTGGCCGATGCCGATTCCAATCGAGTGCGCAAAATCACTCCCGATGGCGCGGTCAGCACATTTTCTGAAGCCTGGGGCAAACCGCTGATGTTCAGCTCCCCGGTGGACATTGCCTCTGGGGCTGACGGGACGATCTTGGTCCTCAATCAAGGATCCTCGATTGTCCGCTGGTTCGGGGAAAGCCTGGTGGCACGCTTTCCGGGAGGCGATTGGGGCCTGGGCGTGGCGCCAGACCAGACTGTCTGGCGGGCGGTGAATACCTACGTGGAGCGCATCGCGCTGGACGGCACCGTCACCCGCATGGCATCGGCCCTCCAGACCGTAGTGGATGTGACCTTTGATGTAGTCGGCAACGCCTACCTCGCCGAAGCCGGCGGCCCAACCATTCGCCGGCTGGGCTTGGACGGACAATTGACAGTTTACGCCGGCACCCCAGGCCGGTTCGGACAGGCAGATGGTCCAGCCTCAGAGGCAACGTTCCAGCATCCCAATTCCGTGTCCTTCGATGGAATGGGCAACCTGTATGTTGCCGATGAGTTCGCGAGCACCATTCGCCGAATCTCCCCCGACGGTGTGGTGACCACCCTCGGGGGATACAATAATCGGTCAGGTTTCGCCGATGGTATTGGCTTCGCGGCCCGCTTTGTCTTCCCGCGACGGGTGCTCGCCACGCGGGAAGGAATCCTCTACGTGACCGACACTGGGGCGCATACGATTCGCAAGGGAGTTCCGGTTCTCGACGAGGTGGCGCCACGACTCCACGCAGAGACTGCGGAGAGCGGAATCGCCCTGTCGTGGACGGTTGGAGACAACCTGGTCTGGTTGGAGCGGGCAACCGCAGTTGACGCCAGTTCGGCGGATTGGCAGACGGCCGATCCTTTGTCCGACAGCGACACCACAATCCATCTGGTGAGGCCGGAGGAGCAGTCATTCTATCGACTGCGCAGTCCCTGATTCGCCCTTGCTGGTATTCCGAGTTGCTGTCCGGTTTGGCCAACGCCACCAACTTGCGTCAAGTTTTCGCATGAGGTCCTAGTTTGACGAATCCGACAGACGGGAAGATGCCGTCGGCGACTTCTTGGCGTAACCCGGTGAGAAGTCCGGGAGTCTCTCCTGACGACCAACTCGCTCCGGCCATGAAGCTCCAATTCCTGCTCACCACCGCCTCGCTCGTCTCCCTCAGCACCTTGGTTGCCGCCGACGCGGCCTCACGGAACTGGCCCGCCTGGCGCGGTCCGCTGGCCAATGGCGTCGCGCCGGAGGCCAAGCCGCCGGTGGAATGGAGCGAAACCAAGAACGTGAAGTGGAAGGTCAAGGTGCCCGGGCGCGGCACCTCGACGCCGGTGATCTGGGACAACCAGGTGTTCCTTCTCACCGCGATTCCCGCGGGCAAAAAGGCGGAGGCCAAGCCGGCGGCCGAACCCACGCCTGGCGGTCCCGAGGGTCGGCGCGGCGGGCGCGGCGGCATGAGCGAAGCCCCGACGGAGGAACAGAAGTTCACCGTGCTCGCGCTCGACCGGGCGACGGGCAAAACGCTATGGGAGCAATCGCCGCGCACGCAGTTGCCGCACGAGGGGCATCATCGCGACCACGGCTTCGCCTCCGCCTCGCCGGTCACGGACGGCGAGCACCTGATCGTGTCGTTCGGCTCGTTCGGCCTCTACGGCTACGACCTGAAGGGGAAGCTGCTCTGGGAAAAGGACCTCGGCGACATGCGCACTCGGAACAGTTTCGGCGAAGGGAGTTCCCCTGCCCTGAGCGGCAACACGGTGGTCGTGCTCTGGGATCACGAGGGCGAAGACTTCATCGTGGCGCTCGACAAACGCGACGGGAAGGAATTGTGGCGGCAGCAGCGCGACGAACCGACCGGTTGGTGCACGCCGCTGATCGTGGAGCACGGCGGCAAGAAGCAGGTGGTCGTGAACGGCACCAACAAGGCGCGCAGCTATGACCTCGCCACGGGCAAACTGCTGTGGGAAGCCGGCGGGCAGACGGCCAACGCGATTCCGTCGGCGGTGACCGGCCATGACCGGGTTTACGTGATGAGCGGTTTCCGCGGGGCGGCCTTGCAGGCGATCACGCTCGGCAAGTCCGGCGACCTCACCGGCACCGACGCCATTGCCTGGAGCCACAGCAAGGGCACGCCTTATGTCCCTTCGCCGTTGCTCGCCGGCGACCTGCTGTATTTCTACTCCGGCAACAACGCGATGGTGTCGATCTTCGACGCCAAGGCGGGCAAGGCGCTGGTGGAGGCGGAACGCGTGGAAGGCTTGAACGGCGTCTATGCGTCGCCGGTGGCGGCGGCGAACCGGGTTTACCTGGTCGGCCGCGACGGCGGCACGGTGGTCGCGAAACAAGGCCCCACGCTGGAAGTGCTCGCCAAGAACCGGCTCGACGACGGTTTTGACGCGTCGCCCGCAGCGGTGGGTGGTGACCTCTTCCTGCGGGGCCGGGAGAACCTTTACTGCCTCGGTGAGGGGAAGTGAGCCGGGGCGTTCAGGCGAGCAGCTCCTTCACGACGCGGCATTCCAGAACGCCGGTCAGCTTCGAGTCGAGCCCCTGGAATTTGTAGGTGAACCGCTCGTGCTGGATGCCCATGAGGTGCAGCACCGTGGCGTGGAAGTCGCGGATGTGGACGGGGTCCTTGACGATGTTGTAGCTGAAATCGTCCGTCTCGCCGTAAACGGTGCCGCCCTTGGCGCCGCCGCCGGCCATCCACATGCTGAAACAGCGGGGATGATGGTCGCGGCCGTAGTTCTCCTTCGAGAGGCCGCCCTGGCTGTAAATCGTGCGGCCAAACTCGCCGCCCCAGATGATCAGCGTGTCGTCGAACATGCCGCGGGACTTCAGGTCCGTGATCAGGCCGTAGATGGCCTGGTCCACGTCCTTGCATTGGGAAGGCAGGCGGCCGCCGACGTTGCTGTGGTGATCCCAGTTGTTGAGGTAAACCTGCACGAAACGGACTCCGCGCTCGATCAGGCGGCGGGACAGCAGCGCGGTGTAGGCAAAGCTGCCCGGTTTGCGGGCGGCCTCGCCGTAAAGGTCGTAGGTGGACTGCGGCTCGTTGGTCACGGAGGCCAGTTCCGGCACGCTGCTTTGCATGCGGTAGGCCATCTCGAACTGCTGGATGCGGGTGTGCGTCTCAGGGTCGCCCACTTGCCGGTAGGCGAGTTCGTTCAGCTTCCGGAGTCCGTCGAGCTGCTTGCGGCGGAGTTCACCGGAAACGCCGGGCGGATTATTCACAAACAGGATCGGATCGGCGCCGCTCCGGAAGGAAACCCCGGCATGTTCGCCCGGCAGGTAGCCGCTGGACCAGAGGCGGGCGCTGATGGCCTGGATCTGCTCCTTGTTGGTGGGCTCCGCGACCAGCACGACAAAGGAGGGCAGGTTCTCGTTCATGGAGCCCAGGCCATAGCTGAGCCACGAACCGAGGCAGGGCCGGCCGGAGTTCATGTTGCCGGTCTGCATGTAGGAGATGGCCGGCTCGTGGTTGATCGCCTCGGTGTGCAACGACCGGATGAGGCAAAGATCGTCCACGACCTTGGATTGCCAGGGCATCAGCTCCGTGTTCATCCACACGCCGCTCTTGCCGGCCTGGCTGAACTTGTATTTCGACGGCGCGATCGGGAACCGGCTCTGGCCCGACGTCATCGTGGTAAGTCGCTGGCCGTTGCGGACGCTCTCGGGCAAATCCTTGTCATACCACTCGCCCATGCCGGGCTTGTAATCCCACAGGTCCATCTGCGACGGACCTCCGACCATGTGGAGGTAGATGACCCGCTTCGCCTTGGGCGCGAAATGCGGGAGGCCGTGGGCGTTCGGTGTGAGGCCGCCGGCCGCGGTCGGTTCGGCGGCGAGGCTGGCGAACTGGCGTCCCAGCAGCGTGCTGAGGGCGGCGTAGCCGAGCGCGTTCTTGCCGCGGGCAAAGAACTGGCGGCGGGTTTCCAGCGTGCGGTATTCGTCGAAGAGGTTCATGGCAGGCGTGAAATCGGAAGTTAGAATCGGCGGCTTACTTGTTCAGGACCTCATCCAAGTTCAGCAGTTGGTTCGCCACCATGGTCATGGCCGCGAGTTGCGGGGCCGAAAGTCCCTCCGCCGGCTTGGAATCGCCGACCGAAACGAGCTTCTTCGCCTCGTCCGGTTGCTGGATGTAGAAGCCCGTCAGCTCGCCGAGGCTTTGCTTCACCAAGGACTTCTCCGGCTTGCTCAGCGGCCGGGCGAGGACACGTTGGGCGATCACCTCGACCGCCTTGTTGGTGTCGCCCTTGGCTTGCTGGAGCGCCTGTTCCGCCAGGTGCCGCGCGGCCTCGACGAACTGCGGATCGTTCAGCGTCGCCAGGGCCTGGAGCGGCGTGTTGGTGCGCTCGCGGCGGGTGCAGGAAACCTCGCGGCTGGGCGCGTTGAAGAGGTCCATCGAAGCCGGGGGCGCGGCGCGTTTCCAGAAGGTATACATGGAGCGCCGGTAAAGGGCGTCACCGGAGTCCCGCTGGTATTTCTTGGTGTCGCTCTCGGGCATCGCCACGGCCTCCCACACACCGTCCGGCTGATACGGCTTCACGCTCGGGCCGCCGACCTTGGGGACCAGCAGGCCGCTGGCAGAAAGGGCATAGTCACGCACCATCTCGGCATCCATGCGGAACCGCGGACCACGGCTGAGCAGCCGATTACCGGGATCTTTCTCCAGCTTCTCGGGCGTCGTCGTCGCGTTCTGCCGGTAGGCGGACGAAGTGACCATGAGCTCAAAAAGGTGCTTCACGTCCCAGCCGCTTTCGCGGAACTCGACCGCCAGCCAGTCGAGGAGTTCCGGGTGCGTCGGGGATTCACCCATGATGCCGAAGTCGTCCACCGACTTGACCAAGCCGACTCCGAACACTTCCTGCCAGAAGCGGTTCACCGTGACCCGGGCGAGCAAGGGATTGTCCGCGGCGACCAACCAATGGGCCAGACCCAGGCGGTTGGTCGGGGCGCCGGGCGGCAGCGGGTTCAGGGCGGCCGGGACGGCGGCGACGACTTGGTCGCGCTTCTGGTCGTATTGGCCGCGGAACAGGATGTTGGCCATCGGCGCGGCGCCGTCCTTTTCCCGCTGGATGTGGGTGACGGGATACTTCTTCCGGATCGTCTCCCGCTCCTGTTCCAAGCCCGCGGCCAATTGGGTCGCCGCCTGGAACGGTTGGTCCACGGTGGTGAGGTAGTGGTTGAGCAGGCTCTGCTTCTGCGCCTCGGTCCGCTGGTCCGCCGCGACGGCCAGCAAGGCCTGCGGCACGCCGTCAGTGGCGAGCGACTTCACTTCGGCAGCGGTCAGCGTGCGGGTGTAGATCCGCACGTCCTGGACCTGGCCGTCGTTCAGCACCTGGTCCTTGCTCCGTTGGCCGACCCGCAGCGTCACGTCAGTTCGGATGGTATCGGAAAGCTGGTCCACCTCGGCCTTGGTCTTCACCTCGGCCCCGTTGACAAACAGCTTCACGCCGCCGGCCTTGCTGGAGCCGTCGTATGTCACGAACACATGCTGCCATTCGCCCGGCTTCAGCGGGTTGTCGGTGGTGACCACCTTCAAGGCGTTCTCCGGCCACCGGTTGACGAAATGGACGGCCCAGTTCCGGTCGTGCGTGAATAGGTCCCAGCCGCGGAATTCGTTCCCTTGGTCCATGCGCGCCAGCGCGGATTCGTAACGGCCGCCGGGCGCCTTCACCCAGGCGCCGTAGCTGAACGGCTGGCTGCGCTCGAAGTCGCCGACATTGCCCAGGTCGAAGGTTTTGCCCGCCTTGATCACGGGGGCCGGGCCGAGCTTGCCATCGGCCTTCCATTCGACCGAACCCGCCGCCTTGAAACGCCGGCCGCCGGCGGAAATCTCGTCACCGGCGCCTTCGTTCAGCGGCGCGTGCAGCGCCAAACCGTCGGTGGGCACCTTGAAGCCGCCCGCCTGGGCGTTGGCCGCCCACTTCGCGAAGTCCGTCGCGGCGTCTTGTTTCCGCTGCTCGACCTTGGCCTTGGCAGCCTTGGTCAGCGCGGGCAGCTCGTTCCAGCGCGCATGGTCATCGGGGTCGGTGACGACGGTGATCGCCGCGTTGCGACCGTCCTTCACATTGCCATCGAACCCGCTCTGGGTCGTGTTCCGGAAGAACGCGGCCATCGAGTAGAAGTCCCGCATCGTGATCGGGTCGAACTTGTGGTCGTGGCAGGCGGCGCAGTTCGCGGTGAGGCCAAGGAAAACCCAGCCGGTCGTGCTGACGCGGTCGTTGGCGTAGATCGAGAGGTTTTCCTCCTCGATCGTGCCGCCCTCGTTGGTGGTCATGTTGCACCGGTGGAAGCCGGTGGCGATCAACTGCTCGTCGGTCGGATTCTCCAGCAGGTCGCCCGCGATCTGCTCGATCACGAACCGGTCGAACCGCTGGTTCCGGTTGAAGGCGCGGATCACCCAGTCGCGGTAAGGCCACATTTCGCGATAGTTGTCGAAATGGAGCCCGTGCGTGTCGGCGTAACGCGCGGCGTCGAGCCAGTAACGGCCGCGGTGCTCGCCCCATTGTGGCGAGTCCATCAGCCGCTTCACGTAGCTTTCGTAGTAGCCGGGCGACTTGTCCTGGACGAACGCCTCGACGTCCGCCGGCTTCGGCGGCAGCCCGGTCAGGTCCAGCGCCAAGCGGCGGGCCAAGGTGCGGCGATCCGCCTCGGGATTCGGCTTCAAGCCCTGCTCGGCCAGCTTGGCACCGACGAAGGCGTCGATCGGGTTGCGGACTTTGAACTTGGAACCGGCAACCTTCACCTTGGCCGGGACGGGCGGACGTTCGGGCTTGAGGAAGGCCCAGTGCGGCTGCCATTGGGCGCCGGCCAAGATCCATTGCTTCAGCAGCTCGCGTTGCTCCGGCTTGATCGTCTTGTGCGACTTCGGCGGCGGCATCACCTCGTCCGGGTCGGTTGTCACGATGCGTTTCCAGAGCGCGCTTTGCTCGGGCTTGCCGGGCACGACCACCGGCCCCTCATTCTTAGTCTCCTTGAACAGCCCTTCCTTGGTGTCGAGCCGCATCGCCGCCTTGCGCGCCCCTGGGTCGGGACCGTGGCACGCGGTGCAGTTGTCCGAGAGGATCGGCCGGATATCGCGGTTGAACTGGATGTCGGCGGCGGACGCCAGCGTCGGGAAGGCGAGCGTCGCCAATGCCAGGACAACGGCGCGCACCAACGGGCGGGTATCAGGGTCGGACCGGAACATATTCAGTGGCAGATGCGTGAAACCGTATCGCCGACGGCGACAAAGTCCACCGGTGGCGTGGGACTACGGACGGCGTGGGCGTCATTGGCCATCAAACGAATCCGGCCCGGCCACCCGGATGTTGGCCAAGGCTGGGCGGGAAGTGCCCGCCCCCGCAAACCGGCTCCGAAACGGCACCGTCCGATGGGCCGTTGGTTGACATTCCGCGTCCGTGGGCTGACTTCGCCTCGCTCATGGGATCATCCGTCCAATCCGGCGCCGCCTTGCTGCGCGTGCACGGCCTGCACAAGGCTTACGCGGGCCGGGCCGTCCTGCGCGGGGTTTCGCTGGAACTGCGCGCGGGCCAACGGCTCGCGCTGACGGGACCTTCGGGTAGCGGCAAGACCACGTTGCTCAACTGCCTCGGCGGAGTGGACCGGCCCGATGCCGGCGAAATCTTCCTCGGCGACCAGCGGCTGGACCAACTCGACGCGGATGCCTTGGCGGAAGTCCGCCGGCGCCGGCTGGGAACCATCTTCCAGTTCTTCCACCTGCTGCCCACGCTCACCGCCGCCGAGAACATCGAACTGCCGCTCCAGCTCAATGGCGTCGCTCCGGCCGAACGCGCGGGCCGGGTCCGTGAGCTGCTGGACCGCGTCGAGGTCGCGCACCGGGCCGACGCGCTGCCCGCCGAATTGTCCGGCGGCGAGATGCAACGGGTCGCGATCGCCCGCGCGCTGGCGCATCGCCCGGCGCTCCTGCTGGCCGACGAACCGACGGGCAACCTCGATTCGCGCAACGGTGCCAACATCCTCCAGCTCCTCCGCGAACTGACCGACGAAACGGGCACGGCGCTGGTGCTGGTCACCCACAGCGCCGAAGCCGCCGCCATCTGCCATCGCGAGATCCAACTGCGGGACGGCGAAATCGTCGGCACGCAGTTCCGCGACGAAACCGCCGCCACGGCCTGACGCCACCGAACCGCCCGCCATGAGTTCGCCCGTCCCGATTCGCCTGCTGCCGCTCCTGTGGCGCAAGTTGACGTGGCGGCATTGGCGGCTCGCGCCCGTGCAGTCGGGCCTGCTCGTGGGCATCCTCGCGCTGGGCATCGCGGTCTTCTTCGCCATCCGCCTGGCCAACCGCGCCGCCGTGGCCAGCTTCCAGAACTTCACCGACCTGCTCACCGCCGAGAGCGACGGCCTGATCAGCCCGCCGGCCGGCTTGCTGCCCGAGGGCGTGCTGCCGGAATTGCGCGCGGCGTTGGGCGCGGAACCCGTCCAGCTTGTGGCCGTCCTGGAAACCACCGCCGCCCGGCCGCGGACCCGCGAGGACGAAGCCATCGGCACCCGGGAAACCTTCCAGGTGCTCGGCGTGGATTTGGTAGCCGTGCAAAACTTGGCGAGCCAACGACGCACCGACCGGGCGTGGTTCAGCCAAGGCCAGCCGCCGCCGCACGCAAAGCAACCAAGCGGCGGCAGTGCGAACCGCGACACGACCACCTCGCAGTTCTGGCAGACATTTCGGGACCCACGGGCGATCTTCATCAGCGAAGCGTTGGCCCGCCGCGACGGCCTGGCTGCGGGCGCGGAACTGTCGCTCGTGCTCAACGAACGGATCGTCCCGCTGCGGGTCGCCGGAGTGATTCCGGCGGACCCTTCGCGACCACAGGCGCCGGCCCATCTCTTAGTCACGGACTTGCCCAACTTGCAGGCGCTCACCGAGACCTTCGGGAAGCTGTCGCGGGTCGAGTTCGTGCTGGAGGACGGTCCCCGCCGAAGCGAGCGCTGGGAGGCCATCAAGGCGCGCCTAACCACCTTGGCCAACGCCTCCCCGGGCGGCGCCGCGCGCTGGCAGGTCTCCACGCCCACGGACCGGCGCGCGAGCGGCGAAGTGATGACCCGGGCGTTCCGCCTGAACCTAACCATCCTGTCGCTGCTGGCCTTGCTGGTTGGGCTCTATCTTGTCTTCCAAGCCCTCGACGGCGCGGTGGTCCGCCGGCGCGAGGAGATCGCCATCCTGCGGTCGCTCGGCGTGACGCCGCGGGAAATCCAAAGGGCCTGGCTCGGCGAAGCGGCCCTGCTGGGCCTGGCGGGCGGCGGCGTTGGGCTGCTGCTGGGCTGGCTCGGAGCCCAAGGCGCGGTGCGGTTCGTCGGCCGAACGGTGAACGCGCTCTATTATTCCAGTTCGGCCGACGCGGCCGAACTCCGCGCCGATGAGGCACTGCTCGCACTGCTCCTCGCAGTTGCCACGAGCGTGCTCGCGGGCTGGTTACCGGCGAAAGCCGCCGCCGACACGCCGCCGGCGCAGGCGCTGGGCCGAGGGGCCGCGACCAACTTTGCCGGGCCGCGCCTGTTGCGCCGGACGGGGTTGGCGTTGGCGTTCCTGCTGGCGGGCGCCTTGCTGACATTCCTCCCGCCGTTGCGCCTCGCCGGCGGTGCCCGGCTTTCCTTGGCGGCTTACGCCACCGCCTTGGCATGGGTGTTTGGCGCCGGAATCCTCGGCGGAAGCGCCCTGAAGGCCTTCGCCCGGGGGTTGGCCCGACTGCGCTGGGCGACCGCCCCGGTGACGTTCCGCCTCGCGCTGAGCCATCTGCGCGAACCGTCCGGCCGGCATCGGCTCGCGGTCGCGGGGCTCGTCTGTGCGGTCGCGATGACGGCCGGCATGGCCATCCTCGTGGGCAGCTTCGACACGACGATGCGCGGCTGGATCACACGGACGTTCCAGGCGGACCTGTATCTCTCCAGCGACGGCGCCCAAAGCGCCTCCACTGAGAACCGCATCTCGCCCGCGACGTGGCGCCAAGTGCTGGCGCACCCGGCGGTGGCCGAGGCACAGGTGTTGCAGGCGGCGCGCATCCAACTGCCGGCCGGCGACACGTTGCTGATCGGTGCGGACCTCGAGTTCTTCCGTGTCCACGCGCGGCCGGCCTGGCGCGAGGCACCCGTGGACGCCGCGGTGTTCAACCCGCAAATCAGCGGGCAACTCGCCCTGGTGAGCGAGAGCTTCGCCGACCGCTTCCAGGTCCGCCGCGGCAGCCGGGTCACGCTGCCCACGCCGGCGGGACCACGCGAAGTTTCGGTCGCCGGCGTCTTCTCCGACTACGGGAACGAGCGGGGTTCACTGCTCGTGGAACGGGACCAGTTTGTCCGGTGGTTCGGCGATGAACTCGCGAACAGCCTCATTCTCGTGGTGCGCGCGGGCGTCTCACCGGAAACGGTCCGCAGCGAACTGCGGGCGGCGAATCCGGGGTTGGCCGTGTTCACGCAGGCCTACCTCCGAGGCGAGGCGCTGCGGATTTTCCGGCAGACCTTTGCCATCACCTACGCACTCGAACTGATCGGCGTCGTGGTGGCCGTGGCCGGGCTGGGGTTCACCATGGTTAGCCTGCTGTGGGAACGCCGCGGGGAGCTTACCACCTTGCGGGCCTTGGGCCTGCGCCGTTCCGAACTCGCCGCCGCCGCCGCCTTCGAAGGCGCGCTGACGGCGACGAGCGGCGTGTTGGTCGGACTGGCCGCGAGCCTCGCGCTCGGCTGGCTGCTGATCCACCGGGTTAACCGGCAGACGTTTGGCTGGACATTGGAAACTGACTGGCCGTGGAGCCAATTGGCCGCGCTGGCTGCCGTGGTGATTGCCTCCGCCACGGCAACGGCCTGGACGGCCGGCCGCTGGGGCGCGCGGTTGCCGGCCGAACGGGAGGAATGACACGAACATGAGACAGACTGGACACAGCGGTTGGCAACGGTCGCGGGTTACCATTCTTGGGCTGTGCCTAGGTCTGTTCGTCGGGGTAGCGGCGGCGCAGCCCGTGCCACAGACCACGCCAGATGGCTTCGCCGTGCCGCAGCCCGGGACGCAGTTCCGCTTTCCTCGCGATCATGGCAGCCATCCGGAGTTCGCCCTCGAATGGTGGTATGTCACCGGCCATCTCTTCGAGACCAACGGCGCCCGCCATGGATTCCAGGCAACCTTCTTCCGGCGGGCGGCGCCGCGTGACGGGGCTGAAGGGGCCACGGGTTCACCGTCGTTCGGCCGGGGGCAGGTGTTTCTCGCGCACATGGCGTTGCTCGACGGCCAAACGGGAAGATTCCTGCACCAGGAGCGCTTGAACCGCGATGGCTGGGATGCCTTCGCCCGCACGAACGACCTCGACGTCGTCAACGGCAACTGGTCGCTCGTTCGCTCGCCGGCTTCCGGGGCATTCGCGCTGCGCGGCAGCATCCGGGCCGAGGCGGGCTTCGACCTCACGCTGACGCCACGGAAGCCGCTGGTCGTGTTCGGCACCAACGGAGTTTCGCGAAAGGCCGCCGAACCCACCGCCGCCAGCCATTACCTCACCTTCACCCGGCTCGCGGTGGACGGAGTATTGCGGGCCGGCGAACGCACCGTGGCCGTGACCGGCGAGGCGTGGATGGACCACGAATTCAGCTCCAGCCAACTGGGCGCCGGGCAGGTCGGCTGGGACTGGTCGTGCATCCAGCTTCGCGACGGGCGCGAGCTGATGACCTACCGGCTCCGGCGGGCGGATGGTTCCACCGACTCCAGTTCGACGTTGGCCTGGATCGATCGCGACGGCCGCGTGACCCACAGCGGTCCGGTGGACTTCGAATGGCAGACGCTGACACAATGGCGTAGTCCGGCCACCGGCGCGACGTATCCGGCCCGGACCGCCCTGACGACCCGTGATCCTGTGACCGGCGAGCGCGTCACCTTCACGCTTGAACCTCTCGCCGCCGACCAGGAACTCACCGGGGCGCTCGGTGGCATTCCATATTGGGAAGGCGCCTGCCGGGTGCTCGACGCCCAGGGCCGGGAAATCGGCCGCGCCTTCATGGAACTGACCGGCTACGCCGGCAAGATGCAAGGTAGACTGTAATCAGGCGGCTTCGGCCAAGGCGGCACCTTCGGCGGGCATGACGTCACACCCAATTTCCGCCGGGTGATCAATCACGAGGTAGTCGCCCGGAAACCGCCGGAGCCGCCACACCATCCACACGTCCCCGGCGCAGACGCCAACCGTGATTCCGGCAAAGGCGGCCATGCCATCGGAGGGGAACTCCAGCATGAGCGCCAACGCAAGAATGCCGGTAACGAACAACGGCAGCAGGCTGCCGAAACGATAGTGGGACAGGCGCACCGGAATCGTGCAGTGGCAGAATGGCATGAGCGCATGCCACACAATGCCGAAGCGGAACGCGGCGGCCGGCAAGCGGGCGGCGGACATCAAGGCGAAGGCATGCAACGCCTCGTGGACCACGGAAAGGACGAGGAGTCCGCCCAGCATTCCGAAGACGTGCAACGGTTGGATGGGCGCATATCCCGGTTGCTGACGTGCGATCAGCACCATCGCCAATGACAGCAGGATGACCACGAGGCTCCCCACCACGTTGACCGTGAGCTTCTCGATCCGGACTTCGGTAATGCAATTCAATTGTCCCCCTTTGCCGCCGCCGTTCCTCCCGTCAGCGGGTGACACGGTAGTGAACGGACACAAGGTCCGGCATCGTTAGATTTAACGATGCCACCGGACGAGGGGCGTTGAAGTCTCAGGCCGGCTCCGCAATCAGGTCGTAGTCCGTGTGCCCGACCACCTTGACCTTGGCGAACTTCCCCACCGGAAGTTCCCGGCGGAGGTAAACCCGGCCGTCGATGTCCGGCGCATCGGCCTCGCCGCGGGCCACGAGATATTTCCGGGAACCGAGCTTGCGGTCGGTTTTCGGGGCGGTTCCGGACCGGAGCAGACCGTGCTCCCACGAACTGACGCGGGCGGCCTCGATCTGCTTGGCCGTGGCCTCGCCCTCGACCAGCACCTTGAGCGTGCGGCCGACGAACGATTCCGCGACCGCGACCGCGACCTCATGCTGGGCCGCCATCGCCTGTTCGCGGCGTTTCTGACGCTGTTTCGCTGTCAACTGACCGGCCATCTTGCCGGCAATCGTGCCGTCTTCCTGCGAGTAGGCGAAGACTCCAAGGCGTTCAAACCGAGTCTCCCGGATGAAGTCGAGCAAGGTGCGGAAGTGGGATTCGGTTTCGCCGGGGAACCCAACGATGAAGGTCGTGCGCAGGGCAATGCCGGGAACGCCCGCCCGGATCCGGGCAATGAGGTCGCGGATGTATTGGCCGGAAGTTTCGCGGCGCATCCGGGCCAGCAAGTCGTCGTGGATATGCTGGAGCGGCATGTCCACGTAGCGGGCCACCTTGCGGCACTCGGCGATGGTCTGGATCAGCTCGTCGGTCCAGTGGGCGGGATGAGTGTAGAGCAGCCGGATCCAGAAATCGCCCTTCAGGTCGTTCAATTCGCGCAGCAGCGTGCACAGCGTCGTGGCATCGGCGGCCAGCGTCTTCGTGGCGGCGGTGAATTTTTCCGGGGACGAGATCGCCCGGCTGTGGTTCGGCCGCAGGTCGAGACCGTAGTAAGTTGAGTCCTGGGAGATCAGGTTCAGTTCCTTCACCCCGTCTTTCAACAATGCCTTGGCCTCGGCCACGATGTCCGCCTGGCCGCGGCTGCGGTGCGAACCGCGCATCCGCGGGATGATGCAGAAGCTGCACGGGTGGTTGCAGCCCTCGGCGATCTTCACGTAGGCGAAGTGCCTCGGCGTGAGCCGGAACCGCGGGGTGTCGTAGTGCGGGATGTAGTTGGGCCGAACCGTGACCTGCGTCGCCGGAGCCTCGGCCTGGAGCGCGATGACCTGCTTGGTCTTCCCGAACCGCGCGGTGCCGCGCAGTGCCTCCTCATGCTCGTAGTGGTCGTGCCCCTTGGCCGAATCCAGCTCAGCGAGTTTGGCCTTGAGGGCGGACTTGCGTTTGCCGGCCGCCGGCACGGGTGCAGCCACCTTGGCGGTCCGGGCCGCGATGGCCTGTTCGACCAACTGGCCGACCTGCTCGACCTGGTCGATGCCCATGAAGACGTCCACTTCCGGCATCAACTTCGGCAGCTCCTCGCGGAAACGCTGAGGCATGCAGCCGGAAACGATGACCGCCTGACCGGGCCGGGTCTGCTCGCGGAAGGCGGTGGATTCGAAGATCGTGTCCACGCTTTCTTCCTGCGCTGCGTCAATGAACGAGCAGGTGTTCACGATGACCGCGTCGGCCTGGGCGGGATCGTTCACGATCTGGACCCCGCTCTTGAGCAGCGAGCCGAGCATGATCTCGGCATCCACCAAATTCTTGGCGCAACCCAGGGAAATCAGCCCGACCCGGCGGGGGGAAACGGCGGCCACGGGGGCGGCTTTCGACACTTTCATGGACGGGCAAAGTAGCCCGCAGGCGGCCCGGTGAGCAATGCCGCTGTGGGAAACGCCCCGGTTTGGCCCGGAAACCGGCAATTCAGGCAACCGGCCGGTGGCCTTGACTAAAGGATGGCCGGTTCGGATAGTCCGCCGCTTGTTCGTAACCCCCGGCCACTCCGGGGGAACTTTGTTTTATGCCTACTTCGAAAGAGAAGAAGACCGCTGCCAAGGTGCCCGCCAAGAAGGGGGCAGCTCCGGCTGCAGCCCCGGCCAAGGCTGTTGCCCCGAAAGTTGCCGCCCCCAAAGCCGCCCCCAAGGCAGAAGCTCCTTCGAAGAAGGCCAAGGTCGCCCCCGCCGCCCCGCCACGGCCCACAAGGACCGGTAAATCCGGTGCGCCCGCCGGAAAAGAGGCAGGTGGCCCGCCGACTGGTCCCGCGACGCCAGGAGCCGCGGAAGGCATCGACGCCAGCACGGTGAGCGCGTTCAAGAGCTCGTCGGGCGCCGACCTGACGGAGAAAATCAAGGAACTCGTCCGGTTGGCCCAGGAGCAGGGCTACCTGACCTACGGCGACATCAACGACGCGTTGCCGGACAACTTGGTCACGGCCGAGGACCTCGACGAGATCTACATCAAGCTGCGCAACCTGGAGATCGACATCGTCGACCAGGCCGAAGTGGACCGGCCCAAGCCGGCCGAGCAGGAAGAGGAGCAACCCGACGACAAGGCCCGCCTCGACATCCTGGACGACCCGGTCCGGATGTATCTCAAGCAGATGGGCCAGGTGCCGCTGCTGACCCGCGAGCAGGAAGTCGAGATTTCCAAGCGCATCGAGGACAACGAGAACGAGGTCAAGCGCATCATCTACAGCTTCGGTTTCTCCGGGAAGGAGCACATCGCGCTGGCCGAGAAGCTGATTTCCGAGCCGCCGAAGGAACGCTTCGACCGCGTGATCGTGGACAAGAAGATCGAGACCCGCGATGAGCACCTCAAGGCGCTCCGCAAGCTCGTGAAGGACGTCCGCGCCATCGACCAGCAGGTCGACGCCAAGTGGGCCGAGCTGAACGAGGCCGGCAGCGCGACCAAGCGGGAGAAGATCCTCGTCGAATACAAGAAGATCGACGAGAAGCTCCAGAAGTCGTTCCCGAAGTTCTACTACAAGCAGAAGGTCATCGAGGAAATGTGCCTCGTCGCGGACAACATCCACGACAAGTTCCACACCAGCCTCAACACCATCCAGCAGCTGCAGCCGCAGAAGAAGGCGGCGCCGGTCCAGGCGATCATCCATGCCGAGGAGCAGAAGTCCCGCGCCCTGGAGCAGTTCGTCCGCATGACCTGCCAGGAGTATTTGGACGCCTTCAAGAGCCTGAAGAGCTTCGAGCGCAAGGCGCTCCAGGCGAAGACCGAGATGGTGGAGGCCAACCTCCGCCTCGTGATCTCCATCGCGAAGAAATATACGAACCGCGGCCTGTCGTTCCTGGACCTGATCCAGGAGGGCAACATGGGCCTGATGAAGGCGGTCGAGAAGTTTGAGTATCGCCGCGGCTACAAGTTCTCCACCTACGCGACCTGGTGGATTCGCCAGGCGATCACCCGTTCCATCGCCGACCAGGCGCGCACGATCCGTATCCCGGTCCACATGATCGAGACGATCAACAAGCTGATGCGGGTGCAGAAGCAGTTGATCCAGGACTTCGGCCGCGAACCGACCCCCGAGGAAATCGCGGACGAGATGCAGATGCCCGTGGACCGCGTCCGCGCCGTCCTCAAGATGGCGCAGCAGCCCATCTCCCTGCAGAGCCCGGTCGGCGACAGCGACGACACGAATTTCGGCGATTTCATCGAGGACAAGTCCGCGGAAAATCCGTCGGACATGACCAGCTACTCGCTGCTCAAGGAACGCTTGGCCGACGTGCTCGACTCGCTGACCGAACGCGAACGCAAGGTGCTGGAACTCCGCTTCGGCCTGACCGACGGCTACAGCCGCACGCTCGAGGAGGTCGGCAAGCAGTTCAAGGTCACCCGCGAACGAATTCGTCAGATCGAGGCCAAGGCCCTTCGCAAGATGCGCCACCCCACCCGGCTCCGGCAGCTCCACGGCTTCCTCGAAGGCGAGGAAGCGCTGGTCTAGCCCGCCCGATTCAAAGCCCCGCTTCGGCGGGGCTTTTTGCTGGGTGCCGGCCGGCGAATTGCAGTTGCGATGGCCCCACCCGGTCCACACCTTCCGCGGCACATGAACGTCTTCGTCACCGGCGGCGCCGGTTACATCGGTTCCGTTTTCGTGGAGGAAGCCTGCAATGCCGGGCACCAGGTCACCGTTTTCGACAACCTCACCGAGGGTCACCGCTCCGCCGTCGATACCCGGGCCCGGTTCGTCCAAGGCGACCTCGCCGAAAGGGATCGGTTGGCCGACGCGGTCAGGGAGGCCGGAGCGGAAGCCGTCATTCACTTCGCCGCCAGCGCGCTCGTGGGCGAGTCCATGACCAACCCGTCGAAGTATTTCCGGAACAACGTCGCCAACGGCGTGAACCTGCTCGACGCCGCCGTCGGCGCCGGCGTGAAGAAATTCGTCTTCAGCTCGACCTGCGCAACCTACGGACCGCCGGACCGGGTGCCGATGGATGAGACGCTGCCGCAACGGCCGATCAATCCCTACGGCGAGTCCAAGCTCATGTTCGAGCAGGTGCTGAAGTGGTATCGCGAGGTGCACGGACTCGACTTCGTCGCCTTCCGCTACTTCAACGCGGCCGGGGCCAGCGCACAGTTCGGCGAACATCACCGGATTGAAACCCACCTCATCCCGAATGTCCTCAAGGTCGCCCTCGGCCAGAAGGATCAGGTGGATATCCTCGGCACCGACTACCCGACGCCCGACGGCACCTGCATCCGCGACTACATCCACATCGCCGACCTCGCGCAGGCCCATCTCCTGGCGCTCGCGCCCGGCCAGAGCGGTTTCTTCAACCTCGGCAACGGCGAAGGGTTTTCCGTCCGCGAGGTCATCGCCACCTGCGAAAAGGTTTCCGGGAAGAAGATTCCAGCCGTCGAAAAACCTCGGCGCGCCGGTGATCCGGCGCGACTAATTGCCAGCGCCGGTAAAGCCCTCACGCAACTGGGCTGGAAACCCCGGTTTGCCCGGATTGAGGACATCGTGGCAACCGCCTGGGCGTGGCACCTGAAGCATCCGACCGGTTACCGCGACTGAGCCCGGCCCCCGCCCCGATCCGCATGAATCCCCTGCCCCTCCTTGCCGGCCTTTGCCTCGCGGCGACGACCATGGTCCAAGCCGCCGAGCCGGTTGAGTTCCGAGCCGCGCGTTCCGTGCATCTCGGCTACCCCGCCCCGGAGGGCGAACTGTTCTACACCGAGATGGCTGTCGAGCAGTCGGTCAATGGCAGCTACTTCATGGCCGCCGGCTGGAACACCGGCTACTTCGGCGTCCAGCAACTCGGTTCACCGACCAACAAGGTGGTCATCTTCTCGGTCTGGGACCCGACCACCGGTGACGATCCCAATTCCGTGAAGGGCGAAGACCGCGTGGAATTGCTCCACGAAGGCGAAGGCGTCCGCATCAAGCGCTTCGGCGGCGAAGGCACCGGCGGCCAATGCATGGCGCCGTTCGCCTGGAAGCTGGGCGAGACCAACCGTTTTGCCCTCCGCGGCGAAGTGCAGGACCAGAAGACGGCCTACACCGCCTGGGTCTGGCGGCACGACCGGCAGGATTGGTGGAAGCTCGCCACGTTCCGCACCCGGACCGGCGGCAAGCCCCTTTCGGGCTACTACTCCTTCGTCGAGGATTTCCGCCGGGACAAGAAGAGCGTCCACGAGACCCGCCGCGCCCGGTTCGGCAACGGTTGGCTCCGCACGACCAAGGGCGAGTGGGTGTCGCTGAACCGCGCCCGGTTCACCGCCTCGGGCGCCGAATGGGAATCCAAGGACAACATCGACGCCGGCCTCGCCGACGGCTGGTTCTACCTGTCCACCGGCGGCGCCATCACGAAGTCCCGGGAGTTGCGCTCGCTGATGGAACTGCCGCCGCCCGTGGCCCTGCCTGACCTCGGCCCCGCGAAGTAAGCCCAGCCGGGAACCGCCGACGCCGGCCCAGCCCCATTTCCCCGACCTCCCGTCTTGGCCCCGGGACCGCTTCCCCGTTTACTCCGCCCCGTGATTTCGCTGGCCGAAGATGCCGCCGCCCCCGCCGACCTCGTCCGGCAGGTGGCGGAGATCTTTTCCACCACCGGCGTCTTCTCGCAGGCGAAGAACTTCGAGTTCCGCCCCCAGCAGCAGGAGATGGCGGTCGCGGTCGCCCGGGCGTTGGTGGACCAGGAACACCTGCTCGTCGAGGCCGGCACGGGCGTCGGAAAGAGCTTTGCCTACCTCGTGCCGGCAATCCTGTTCGCCGTCGCCAAGAAGAAGAAAGCGATCATCTGCACGCACACGATCAACCTCCAGGAGCAGCTCGTGGAAAAGGATCTGCCGCTGCTCGCCCGGGTGCTGCCGGTGTCCTTCGAATATACGATGCTCAAGGGTCGGCAAAACTACCTCTGCACCCGCCGGCTCCAGAAGGCCATGCAGCAGGCCGACTCGCTGTTCACCTCGCCTGAGGTCGCGGAGCTCAAGCGGATCTGGGAGTGGGCGCAGGAGACGACCGACGGTTCGCTCAGTGACTTCGGTGAGGAACCCGATCCCAAGGTCTGGGAACACGTCTGCTCCGAACGCGGCCTCTGCACGCCCAAGAAATGCGGTGCCGCCAGTGACCTCGCGAAGGCCGGGCACCTCTGCTTCTTCCAGCGTGCGCGCCAACGTATCCTGAGCGCCGACGTGTTGGTGCTGAACCACACCCTGTTCTTCACCCTGCTGAACGGCATGGACGAGGAACAGGAAGGCGGCGTCCTGTTCAAGAACGACTTCGTCATCTTCGACGAGGCGCACACGGTCGAGCAGGTCGCGGCCCGGCACATCGGCGTCAGCGTCAGCAGCGGCGGCGTGCGTTACGCGCTGCAGCGACTCTGGAATCCGCGCACCGAGAAGGGCCTGCTCTCGGTCCTGCGCAAGGGCGACTCCGTGAAGGCCGTCGCCGACGTCCTGCGGCAGAGCGACGACTTCTTCGTCAAGGTCGAGGATGCCTGCGAGAAGCTCGCCCAGGCCGGAACGCCGGAGTCCGGTGACCGGGTGGCCGACGACTCAATCCGCAGCCCGAAACCCGAAACCCGCGCCTGGAAAGAGCTGCGCATCCGCCGACCAGACCTGGTGGAGGACAACGTCACGCTCGCCCTCCAACGCTTGCGGGAACAGATCACCGAACTCGTCGGCGCCACCGAGGACAAGGAAACCGGCGAGGATCTGCTCGAGTGCAATCGCCGGCTCGGCGAACTGCGGCTCGCGGTGCAAACCTTCCTCCGCCAGGAAGCCGAGGAGCACGTCTATTGGGTCGAGCGCGGCGGCCGCACGCAGCGTAATCTCACCCTCAACGCCGCGCCGGTCGATGTCGCCGACTACCTGCGCGAACGCCTTTTCGGCAAACAGACCAGCGTGGTGATGACCAGCGCGACGCTCGCGGTGAAGGCCGCGGCCGACGGCCCCTCGGGCAGTTCCGGCGGCGAGGACGCCACTGCTTCGAACCGGCTCCCGCGGACCGACGCCCGGAGTCCGGGGCGCGCCTCCCCGCTCGACTACGTCGCCAAGCGAGTCGGCGGCGAACGCGCGGGCAAACTCCAGGTCGGCTCACCGTTCGATTATCAGCGGCAGATGCGGATCTTCGTCGCCGGCAAGATGCCGGACCCGCGCGACGCCGGCTACGAGGACGCGCTGGTTCACTGGATTGAGCACTTCGTGAAGCAGACTCACGGCAAGGCCTTCGTGCTCTTCACCAACACCCGCCTGATGCAGCAGGTCGCCGGCCGCATGGAACGCTTCTTCGCCCGCCTCGGGCTCGAATGTTACGTGCAGGGCACCGGCACGCCGCGCTCGGCCATGCTGGAGAAGTTCAAGGAGAACGTGGACTCGGTCCTCTTCGGCACCGATTCCTTCTGGCAAGGCGTGGACGTTCCCGGCGAAGCCCTAAGCAACGTCATCATCACGCGCCTACCGTTCGCGGTGCCCGACCACCCGCTGGTCGAGGCCCGGCTGGAACGCATCGAGGCCCGCGGCGGCAACGCCTTCTTCGAGTTCAGCCTGCCCGAGGCCGTGCTCAAGTTCCGCCAGGGCGTCGGCCGGCTCATCCGCACCGCGAGCGATTCCGGCATCGTCGTGGTGCTCGACAACCGCGTGCTCACCAAGCGCTACGGCCAACAGTTCCTCGACGCGATCCCGAAGTGCCCGATGGAAGTGGTGTGAATCCGGGCGATCCCAAACGTTGGTAGGACGGCCTGCCCCACCTGTCCTACTGAGCCTTCCAATCCACGCCCACGCTCAGCACGGCCCCGAAGCGGTTCTTGTAGAACAGTTGCCGGTGCTGCACGCCAAACTCGTGGACCAACTTGGTCAGCTTCACGTCAAAGCAGCAGTATTCGGCGATCTCCAGCATCTTCCCCTGCTTGAACCATTCCAACGCCTGCAAGCCCTCGCTGGTCTTGCCCAGGCCGAATGTCGCCTCGGCAATCGCGTCGAGGCCCAGCCGGTGGCCGAGCTTTTCCTTGAGATCGATCAGCATGTCGAGTGACGGCAACTGGGTGAGGTCCATCACCGTGTAGCCGTGCAGCACCTCGAAGTCGAAGCGCAGGTGGTTGAAGCCCACCACGAGGTCCGCCCGCTGCAGTTCCCGGAGCAGTTCGTTGACCTCCGGTTCGCCGTAGATCCGGTAACCGCCGCGCGCCGTCGAATAGGTCACGCCGAGGCTCATCTTCATGTCGCGGATCTTGTCCCAGCCGCCGACTTCCTCGGCGGACTTCTGCGTTTCCAGGTCGAAATAGACGATGTTCTTCACGGCGACGCGGGGACTGTGCGGACAAGCCGACGGGGCAACAAGCCCGTTGCGGGCGGGATCAATCCGCGGGCTTTTCGCGTTCCGCCGCGCGCTCCTTTTGAATCTCCTGGATCGCCTTCACTGTGAACAGGCCCACCGGTTCGCCGTCCCGCAGGAACATCCAGTCGTTGAGTTCCGGCACCTGAACGGTCACGGGCGAACCTTCCCGCAGATCGCCCAGGTCCACCGGCTCGTTGCCCAGGGTGCCGGCGATGTCCTCGCCCGCCACCGACTCCACTTGCACCCAGATGAACTCCGTATTGCCGCCGGCGGTGACCGGCGCCTTCACGCTGAAACTCTCGCCGGCCTTCGCGTCAAACGCGGCGACAAACTCCGGCCAGCGAGTCCGCGCCTCCGTCACGGCGGCCAACATGCGCGGATCGTCCTCCGGCACGTTGATCACCGGGACCTGCGTCGGCTCGGCGAAGACATCCGCCACGTCGCCCGCGCGCAGCTTGGCCTCCAGCTCGTCATCCCACGGATTGAAGCGGTTGGTGGCCGGCTGGAAGACCGCCTGGCAATCGGGCCCGGCGAGTTCGGCGATGAAACGCGCAATGGCCGGATAGGCGGACTCCCGCGGCGCCTGGTCGTCGCTGAGCCGCATCAGGTCCACGGCCAGCCAGCCTCGGTTGTCCTCGATGACTTTGCGCAGGCGGAGTTCGTCAACTTCCTCGGCCAGCTTCGCCGGATCGTCGAAGTAGGGCCGGTCGTGGTTGTGGACGATGAAGAATCCTTCCGGGGCCGACACCATGAAGATCGGCGACTGGCCGCCCACCCAGGGTCCGGGAGGGTCATCCTGCGGCTCCGAATCGGCGCTGAGCGACTTGAACGGCGTCGCCCAGACCAACTCGGCATAACGGGCGACCAAGTTCGCTTCCAGATGCCTCGGCCGCCGCAACAGCAGCACCAGGGAGACCATCGGGCCGTCCGGCTCGGCGTTGGGATCCGACTCGGCCAACGCCCGGGGCGAAAAGTGGCGCAGCACATCCCACGAATGCCAGAGCAACGCCACCGGCCCCAGCACCCGCCAAAACGTGAAGCCATCCGTAAAGAGTTTTCCCACCGCCAGGCCGGCTAGGCCCGCGACGACGCCAGTCACGGGCCAACGGGCCCAGCCCCGCCGGCACCAGAGCAAACCGCCGCCGGCCGTGAGGATCACGCCCGCCAGCGCCACCGCCGGGCGCGGGTAGTCCAGCCCGCGCGGCCACCACGGACTCGCCATCGCCAGCAACAGCAGGCCGAACACGACGGTCAGGGCGGCGTCAAACGTGCGTTCACCGCCGGGCGGGGAAAACTTGGAGGCCATGGGCGAGGCTTGAAGTTCGGTCGCCCGCCGGCAAGCAGAACCCAGCCCAAGGCGCGGCCACCGCCCGAAGCGGTGACTGACCCGCGGCCCACGGCCTGATAGGCTGCTCTCCATGCTCGCCCGCCGTGTGTTCGTTTCGCTGGGTTGCCTGGCCGCCGCCGTTGCGTCGGCCATCGCCGCCGACGCCAACCGGCTCACCTATCTCGACGGCTCGGACCCGTTCCATGTCGGCGTGAACTTTCCCAAACTCACCACGCCCCAGTGGGTCGGCGACACCAACGTGGACGTGGTCGTCACGCTCGGCATCGACGACATGAGCCAGGCCGCGCGTTACGAGGAATTCCTCCGGCCCATCCTGGACCAACTCCACGCCGTTGAAGGCCGCGCGCCGGTCAGCATCTTTTCCAACGCCCTCACGCCCGACGACCCGCACCTCGCCGGCTGGCTGGAGGAGGGCTTGTCACTGGAGGTCCACACGCTCGGGCATCCATGCCCGCTCCTGTCCAAGCACGACTTCGCCGGCGCCGAAAAGGCGTTCCACGGCGGCGTGGACCTGCTGAACCACGTCCCTGGCAACGTCCCCGTTGCGTTCCGGACGCCGTGTTGCGACTCGATCAACAGCCCCAGCCCGCGCCTGTTTGCCGAGCTGTTCGCCGGCACCAACGCGGCCGGGCAATTCCTGCGGCTGGATTCCTCCGTGGTGATGCTCCTGACGACCAACGACCCGGCGCTGCCGCGCGAACTGGTCCTCGACGTCGACGGGCGCGGGAAGTTCACGAAGTATGTCCCGTTTCCCAGCTTCGTCACGACGGTCGAGAACTATCCCTACCCGTGGGTGATCGGGAACCATTGCTGGGAATTCCCTTGCCTCGCCCCGAGCGACTGGGAAGCCCAGAACCTCCTCGGCAACACCAACGCCACGATGCTGGCCGATTGGCGGACGGCACTCGACGCCATCGCGCTCAAGCAGGGCACGTTCAACTTCGTGTTCCATCCGCACGGCTGGAGCGCCAACACGCAGCTCGTCGCCTTCATCGAGCACGCGGCGAAGAAATACGGGAAGCGGGTGAAGTTCCTGAACTGCCGCGACGCCTCGGACCGCCTCACGGCCCACCTCGGCGCCGGCCAGGGCCTGCGCGCGGCGGACGGCGGCGACAACGGCGTGCGCCTGCTCGACCTGAACCAGGACGGGTTCCTCGACGTGGTGATCGGCAACGATGCCCTGCGACGCACGCGCGTGTGGCAGCCCGCCCAGCGCCGTTGGTTGGACTCCGACTTCCCGGTGGCGCTCGTGACCCGGACGAACGGCCTCGCTGTGGCCACCGGGGTGCAGTTCGGCGTGGTGCATGCCGACGGCCGGCCGACGCTGCTCTGGCGCAACGATGCCGGCGCCGGCGCGTGGACCTTCGAGGGCGGACGCTGGGTCACGAAACCCAATCTGCTCCGCGGGTTGGAAATCGAGGGCCGGCCGGTGTTCACCCGGCGTTTCGGGCGCGACCAAGGTGTGCGGTTCCGCGACGTGGACGGCGACGGCGTGGGCGAACTGCTGGTCAGCCAGGATTCCCAGAACGCCGCCTTCCAGTGGAACAATGCCGAGCAGCGCTGGCAGCCGAGCCCGTTCCGGCTGCCGTCCGACACATCGATCGTCAACTCAACCGGCGAGGACAACGGCCTGCGCTTTGCCGACGTGAACGGCGATGGCCATGACGACGTGATCTTCTCCAACGAGGATCGGTTCGCCCTGTGGACCTACATTCACGAACCCTGGCTGAACTGGACCCGCGGCTGGACCCGCAAGGTCGTCGCCGCCGAACGGCGCGAACCGCTCCCCGCCACCGGTCAGTTGCCGGCGACGCCGTCGGATGAGATTCCGCCGATCGTCCGTCCGGGCCCACATCGCAACAACGGCGCCTGGTTCCATTCCCGGCATCTCTGGGTGCAGAACGAGGACACCGCGCACCTGCCCAACCTGGTGGATCGCCGCTCGTTCGACGATCTCGTCCGCGGCATCGCGGCGCCGGCCAAGACACCGGAAGAGGAATTGGCCACGTTCCGCGTGCCCGCCGGGTTCAAGGTCGAACTGGTCGCCGCCGAACCGTTGGTGCGTGATCCCGTGGCGTTTGATTGGAATCCCGACGGCCGCTTGTGGGTGGCCGAGATGCGCGACTATCCGCTCGGTCTCGACGGCCGGGGCAAACCCGGCGGTGTCATCAAGCTGCTCGCGGACCGCGACGGCGACGGCCGCTACGATCACGCGGACGAATTCCTGGCGGACGTGCCGTTTCCCAGCGGCGTGATGGCCTGGCGCCAAGGCGTCCTCGTCAGCGCCGCGCCCGACCTTTTCTACGCGGAGGACACGGACGGCGACGGCAAGGCCGACCGTCGCGAAGTCATCCTGACCGGCTTCCGCGAAGGCAATCAGCAGCACCGCGTGAATGGCTTCGCCTGGGGACTCGACGGCTGGGTCTATGCCGCGAACGGCGACAGCGGCGGCGAGATTGGCCGGCCGGGCTCGGACCGGCGCCAGACCTTGCAGGGGCGCGACCTGCGATTCCGGCTCGACACGGGCGAGTTTGAGACGATCGAGGGCCAGACGCAGTTCGGGCGCGTGCGCGACGACTGGGGCAACTGGTTCGGCAATGCCAACTACGCCTGGCTCTGGCACTACGAACTGCCGGCGCGTTACCTCGCCCGCAATCCCGACCTCGCCGTGCGGGACACCCGGCGGATGCTCGCCCAATACGAGGACGGCAACCGGGTCTATCCGATCAGCCGGGCACAGGTCCGCCCCAATGCCGTCGGCGCGGAAAACACGGTAACCAGCGGTTCCAGCCCGGCGCCGTATCGCGACGACCTGTTCGGCCCCGACTTCGCGACCAGCGTCTTCATCAGCGAACCCACCGAGAATGTGGTCCACCGCGAAGTCGTGGCATCCACCGTCGACGGCCTGACCAGTCACCGCGCCGCCGGCGAAACGGCGTCGGAGTTCCTCGCCTCGACCGACAACTGGTTCAAACCCACGCTGCTGCGCACCGGGCCGGACGGTGCGCTTTACGTCGCCGACATGTATCGGCTGCACCTCGAACATCCCGAGTGGATTCCCGCCGACCTGCTTGCGCGCATCGATGTCCGGGCCGGCACCGAACTGGGCCGAATCTGGCGCGTGGTGCCGGACGGATTCCAACCCCAGCCGGCCGCATTCAAGGTGGGCGGCACCACCGCGGAATTGGTCGCCGCGATGGACTCCGCGAACGGCTGGCGCCGGGACACGGCGATGCGCCTGTTAGTGGAAGGCAAGGATCCCGCTGCCATCGAACCGCTCCGCCAACTCGCGCGCGGAGCCAAGTCTCCCAAGGTCCGGCTTCAGTCGCTGGCGACCCTCGCCGTGCTGGGCTCCGCCGGGCCGGAGGACATCGGGCTGGCGCTGCAAGATCCGACACCGGAGGTCCGCGCGCACGCGCTGCGGGCCGGCGAACCATTGCTGCGGAATCCTCGCCCCGACGCCGGGCTGGTGAAAACCGTGCTGGCACTGGGTGGCGATCCGGAGGCGGCGGTCCGGCTTCAACTGGCCTTCACCCTAGGCGAGTTGAACGACCCGCGGGTCGGCGAATCCCTGATTCGCCTCGTCACCCGGCACCCAGACCACACGGCGCTGCTCACCGCCGTGCTCTCCAGTTCCGGGCCCCACCTCGCGTCCATGCTGACTGCCTGCGCCGCCCTCGAAGCCCCGCCGGCCAAACTGGTCGAACGGCTGCTGGGATTCGCGGCCACCCGCAACGACGAGGCCGCCTTGCAGGCCGGCGCCGCCGGGGTGATGAGGCTCAATTCCGCCGCTGCCTCGGTCGCCCAGTTCAACGCTGTCGCGAGCCTGGTCGAAGCGTGGGAACGCCAGGGCAGCCTGACCAACACGGCGCGTCTGGCCCGCTTCGGCAACGTGTTCGACTTCGCCCGGTCGGCCATGGAAGACCCGGCCAGCGCCGAACCGCTCCAGTTGGCGGCGCTCCGCCTGCTCGGCCGGCCCGGCGCCGGCGCGGCCCCGATCCAGGCCTTCGTGCGCCTGCTGGAGCCGAACCAATCCACGCCGCTGCAGCACGCGGCGTTGCAGGCGCTGCAACGGACCCAGGGGGCCGAAAGCGGCGAAGGCGTGCTGCGCCAGTGGCCGAGAATGAGCCCGACGCTCCAGGCGGCCGCGACCGAGATGTTGCTAACCCGGCCCGTGTGGGTCGCCCAATTGCTCAGCGCCGTCGAGACCGCCACCGTCAGCCCGCGGGAGCTCGGCCCCGGTGTCCGCCAACGCCTGATGCAGCATCCCACGCCGGCCGTGCGCACCCGGGCTACCAAGCTTTTTGCCGAGGTCAGCACCGACCGGCAGGTAGTGCTCGACCAGTTCGCGCCGGCGCGAAAACTGGCCGGCGATCCCGACCTCGGCCACGAGGTGTTCGTCGCCAACTGCGCCGCCTGCCATCGGCTGGGCGGCGAGGGCAATGACGTCGGCCCGGATCTCGGCGCCCTTTCCGACCGCTCGTTCGACGCCCTGCTCATTGCCGTGATGGACCCGAACCGGGCCGTCGAGGAGCGTTACCTGGGCTACACGGCGGTGACCAAGGGCGGACAGGAATTCACCGGGTTCATCGCCGCCGAGACCCCAAACAGCCTGACCCTGCGGGCCGCCCAGGGGACCGAGGAAACCCTCCTGCGATCGGAACTGGTCTCGCTGACCGGCACCCGCCGTTCGCTGATGCCGGAAGGCTTCGAGCACAGCCTGGATCTCGCCGCGATGGCGGACCTGTTCGCCTTCGTCACGGCGAAGTCGGCGGCGCCCAAGGTCTTCGTGGGCAATCGCCCCGCGCCCGTGGCGCCGGGCCCGGACAATGCGCTCCGGCTGTCGGCGAGCGTCGCCGAGGTTTACGGTGAATCGCTGGTGTTCGAAGCCGGGCACGCCACCCTGGGCTTCTGGCGGAGCCCGAGCGACCGGGCGATTTGGACACTGGAAGTGCCCAAGGCGGGCAACTTTGATGTCTGGCTCGACTGGGCGAATCCCGGTCCCGGCGGCAAACATCGGCTGCGGCTGGAAGCCCAGGGCGTCCGCTTGGAACCAGCGATCGGCACGACGGGTTCGTGGGACAATTATCGGCAAGCCAAGGTGGGCACGCTGCACCTGCCGAAGGGCTCGGTCCGGCTGATCGCCCGCGGGGTCCCTCCGCTGCGCGAGCCGATCCTAGACTTGCGCGAGTTGCGGCTGGTGCCGGCCGGCAGTCCGGTTCCGGCGAATTTTGCCAAGTCGCCCCCGCCCAAGTGAGCGGTGGGCACTCACGCCGAGGCGGGCCAAATCAAGATCCCCGGCCGCGGCGTCCAGCTCGCCGCAGGCCACGGGGCACGCCGGGCGAAATCTACCGCCGCGAAATCCAGTAGGCGATCAGGCCGGCCGCAAACAGGTATGGAGTGGCCGCCAGCCCGACGGCAAACCGATCAAAGGCAGTGAAACGCTGGCCTTCGGAGCGGCGGGCGCGAACCAGCCAAGGGACGAAGATTGGTAGCACCAGGGGAACTGCGGCCAACGCCAGCAGCGTAGGGAGCGATGCCTTCGACCATCCGTCCTTGGAATGCCGGTTGGCGAATTGAAAGGCCGCAACCGACCCAAACCAAAGGCAAACTAAGACCACCATCAGCCCCGAGAGGGCCGCTGGATTCGCCTTGGTCCGGTGGATCAGCTGCATCGCGCTGAAAAGGTGTTGGCTGGCTGGGTTATTTCAGCTCGTGCTCGGAAACCTTAACGCCCTTCTTGAACTTGTTGAAGCCGAACATCAGCGGCTCAAACGTGCCGACCGTGGTGACGTCGGCCTTCTTCGGAACTTCAAGCCCGGTGAGGCTATAGCTGGCGTTCACGAACAGCCGGCGCAAATCCTCGCTCTTGAGGTCATAGGCCGCCCCGATGGTCGTGCAGAGGATCTTCGAGGTGTTGCCGGTCTCGCCCTTGTAGTCGCGCAGCCAGACCAGCGGCATGAGCGCCTTCCTGAAGTTGGGTCCGTCGGTCGGGTTCATGCCGGTGAGCGTGCAGCCCTGCATGAGCACGGTGGCGTCGGCCGGGAAATCAGGATTCACGCCATAGACGTCGGTGGGACCGAAGACGTCGGCGACCGAGTTCAGGATGGGGTGCTTGGCGTTCTTGCCCTCGATCAGGCCGCGGGTCGCTTCGCCGCCGTGGTTGCCGTGATGGTAGGTCCAGGTTTCGCCGACCGTCATGCCGCCGAAGCCGCCGCCCTTCGCGGTCCAGGAATACTTCGCGTAGGGACTCTGCTTGTTCCGCTCGTAATTGAAGGCGTGCGTGGCGGTGCGGACCACCATCATGGGCTTGCCGGAGTTCAGGTAGTCCACGAAGTGCTTCATGTCGGCGTCGGGCAGCTCGCGGAACCGGAACTGGTTCACCACGAGGTCGGCGCCGGCGAGCAGGTGCATGCCGGGGATGTTGGTCTGGTTGTTGGGATTGATCGTGCCGTCGGCGTCCTGGCTGAAGAGGACGGTGCATTTGAAGCCGTGGCGCTGGCTGAGGATCTTGCCGAGCTGGGGCAGGCTTTCCTCGGAGCGATATTCCTCGTCACCGCTGAGCAGAACGATGGATTTGCCGTTGGCCTGGCCGGCCGGCGGGTTGTAGGTGACCCATTGCTGGGCCTGGGCGAGCAACGTGGCCGCGGCGGCGCTGAGGAGGAGGGAAAGTGATTTCATCGCGAGCAGTCTGCCCGACGAAAGTCCCGCCGACAATCTTCAGGAGGAAGTTCGCGTTGACGCTCGTCGCCGCGCCTGCGAACGAAGCGGCGTCATCCCGTGAAGTCGCTCCTCCCCAACTTCGGCCGGATCTTGGCGGTGTTCGCCGCGGTCGGGCTCGCGCCGCTGGTCCAAGCCGGCAAGCTCACCGGCCAGTCCTTTGCCGCGGCGAAGGACCATTGGGCGTATCGGCCCCTCGCAACGACGCCACCACCCACGGTGCGAGCCACCGACCGCGTGCAGACGCCGATCGACGCCTTTCTGCTCGCGAAGCTGGAGGCGAAGGGACTGGGCTACGCGCCGTCCGCGGAACCGCGCGCGCTGTTGCGTCGGATTTACTACGACCTGATCGGCCTGCCGCCGACGGTGGAGGAGGTCGAAGCGTTCGCCCAATCCGCAGTCCACAATCCGCAATCGGCAATCACCGCGGTCGTGGACCGTCTGCTCGCGTCCCCGCGTTACGGCGAACGCTGGGGTCGCCACTGGCTGGATGTCGCGCGTTACGCCGAGACGAAGGATCTCGTGCTCGTCTACGGGAAGGACGCGCTTCGCCCTTACGCCTACACGTATCGCGACTACGTCATCCGGGCGTTCAACGAAGACGTGCCCTTCAACGAGTTTGTCCGCGACCAGCTCGCCGCCGACCTCGTTCAGCCCAAGGTCGAGCCGTGGCGGCTCGCCGCGCTCGGTTACCTCACGCTCGGCCGCCTATTCGACAATAACGTCCACGACCAGATCGACGACCAGATCGACACCGTATCGCGCGGCCTGCTCGGCCTGACCGTCGCCTGCGCCCGTTGCCACGACCACAAATACGACGCGGTCACGATGGCCGACTACTACGGGCTCTACGGCGTCTTCGCCTCGACCGAACGGCCCTACGTGCTGCCGCTGATCGAAGACCCGGCCCAAGTTCCCGGCGGCGCCGAGTTCGAGGAGAAGCTGGCCAAGGCCCGTAAGGAGCTCGAAGACCACCTGGACCGCTGTTTCAGCGAACTCACTGAAAACCTACGCCAACGGGTGGGCGACTACCTCGTCCGCGCCGTAACGACGAAACCCGATCTCACCGAGACGACCCAGTTTGGCCTCTCGCTCACGCCGGAGGATTTCCGCCCAACGATCATGCTGCGCACACGGCGGTTCGTGGAGCAGCGCGTGAAGCCGGAGGATCCGATCTTCGGCCCGTGGGCAACGCTGATGGCGTTGGCAGATGACTCCTTCCCACTCGTAGACGACAACGTAAGGAGGCGGATCGCCCCCGGAGAAGGCTCCGCCTCGTCACCTCGGCGGCTACACAGTCCGCTCGTCGTCGAAGCCCTTACGCAAACGACGCTAACCAACAAAGCCAGCATCGCCCGGGTTTACGGCGACCTGTTTCGCCGCGTTTACGAGGAATCGAAGAAACCCGCCGCCGGCAGTCCCGGCCTGACCGCTGACCAACGCGCCCTGTTGGAAGTTGTCACCGGCAAGGACGGCCCGATCTGGTTCGACCCTCGCGACACGCCCGTCCACCTGTCGCGACCCGATGCCGACAAATACGGCGGCCTGGTCCAAAATCTCGACAAGCTCGCCGCCCACGCCACCAACGCCCCGCCGGCCCGCGCGATGGTTGTCAGCGACCTGCCCGAGCCTTACGCCCCGCGCATCTTCACGCGCGGCAGCCCGTCCCGGCCGGGCGAAGCAGTGCCGCGCAGCTTCCTGCGGGTGCTCAACGGCGGCGCTCCCCTTCCGCTCGGCGAAGGCAGCGGCCGGCTGGCCTTGGCGAACGCCGTCACGTCACCGACGAATCCGCTGACCGCGCGGGTGTTCGTGAACCGCGTGTGGATGGAACACTTCGGCGAACCGCTCGTCGGTTCGCCCGCCGACTTCGGCGTCCGCAGCGATCCGCCCACGCATCCGGAACTGCTCGACTGGCTCGCGAGCGAGTTCATCCGTTCCGGCTGGAGCGTGAAGCACCTGCACCGCCTCATCGTTCTGAGCGGGGCATTCCAGCAGAGTTCCAGTGATCAGTATTCAGTGGTCAGTGAGTCAGTAAACGTGCGGCCTGCCTCACTGAATACTCACCCACTGAATACTGATTACTCCTCCCACGCCCACGCCGCCGACCCCGACAACCACCTCCTCTGGCACTACCCGCGCCGCCGCCTCGACCTCGAAGCCATGCGCGACACGCTGCTGTTCGTCGCCGGCCGGCTCGACGTCGCGATGGGTGGCCGTTCGGTGGACGTAGCCAGCAATCCGCTTAACGCCCGGCGCACCGTGTATGGACTGGTGGACCGACAGAATCTCCCGGGCCTGTTCCGCTCGTTCGACTTCGCCGTGCCCGACCAATGCGTCGAGCGCCGTCCGAAAACGACCGTGCCCCAGCAGGCGCTCTTCGCCATGAACTCGCCCTTCGTCATGGAGCAGGCCCGTGCTCTCGCCGCCGGGGTTGCCGATTTGGCGGACAACTCCAGCAAAGCGACCGCCCTGATCCGAGAAATCCTAGGCCGGCAGCCGACAGGCCCCGAAGTGTCCCGCGCTATCCAATTCGTGGGGATGGCCAGCACCGACCCGGACGCCAAACTGGCACCCTGGGAGCAGTTCGCCCAAGTGCTGTTGGCCAGCAACGAACTCGTCTTCCTCGACTAACGGGAGCCAGATTTTGCCATGAGCGAACCCCGCCACCTGACCACCGCCGAACTCGCCGCCGGCCTGCCGGAAGTCCGCCGTTCGCCCACGGACGACGGACAGGTCGTCATGATCGTGGTGCGGCCCGACCGCGACCTCCGGGAGCTGCCGCACGCCATCGAGATTTCTCCGGAATCCGGCCTCGCGGGTGACCGCTGGTCCCGCCATTGCACACGCAAGCTGCCCGATGGCCGCCTGAATCCCGACACGCAATTGACGCTGATGAACTCCCGCGCCGCCGCGCTGATTGCCGGGCCGGAGGAGCGTTGGCCGCTCGCCGGGGACAACCTGCTCGTGGACTTCGACCTCAGCGTCGCGAACCTCCCCACGGGCCAACGCCTGCGCGCCGGCGGGGCCGTGCTGGAGATCACCGCCCAGCCGCACCTGGGCTGCGCCAAGTTCAACGCCCGGTTCGGCGCCGACGCCCTCGCCTTGGTGAATTCGCCGGCCGGCAAGGACCTGCGGCTCCGCGGCGTCAACGCGATGGTGGTCGAGGCCGGTTGGGTGCGGACGGGCGATCGGATCGCAAAGCTATGAACCCGTTCGAACACCTCCCGCCACGTTTCCAGACCCGCCGGCAAATGCTCCGGCAGATGGGCACGGGCCTGGGCTTCCTCGGCCTCGCCGGCGTGCTCGGCGACGCGAGACTGCTGGCTTCCTCGGAAATCGGAGATCGCAAATCGCAAATCGCAAATCCCCTTTCGCCCCGTCCCCCACAGTTCCCCGCCCGGGCCAAGCGCATCATCCATATCTACCTCAACGGCGGGCCGTCGCAGGTGGACACGTTCGACCCTAAGCCCGCGCTGGCGAGATATGCCGGCCAGCTTTTGCCTGGCGGCAACCTCACCACGGAACGCCCGCTCGGCGCGGCGTTGCCCTCGCCGTTTTCCTTCAAGCCGTATGGCCAGAGCGGCATCGAGGTGAGCGAGATCTTCGCGAAGACGGCGCAGCACGTGGACGACCTGTGCTTCATCCGCTCGATGCACGCCAACACGCCGAACCACGAGCAGTCCATGCGCCTGATGAACTGCGGTGACGAACGGCTGTCGCGGCCGAGCTACGGCGCGTGGGTGACCTACGGCATGGGTTCGGAAAACGAGAACCTGCCCGGCTACATCGCCATGTGCCCCGGCCTGCCCGTAGCCGACGTGTCGAACTGGCGGTCGGCGTTCCTCCCCGGCATCTACCAGGGCACGCACATCAACACGAAGAAGACGAAGCCCGACGAACTGATCGAGAACATCACCAACGGACGCCTCTCGCTCAGCGCCCAGCGGCGCCAACTGGACCTGCTCGCCGAGTTCAACGCCGAACATCAGCGCGCCCGCGGCGACGACCCGCAGCTGGAGGCCCGCATCCAGTCCTTCGAACTCGCCTACCGGATGCAATTGGAGGCGACCGACGCCTTCGACCTCTCCAGGGAACCCGCCCACATTCGAGAAATGTATGGCGACACTGTGCAAGCGCGCCAACTGCTCATCGCCCGGCGCCTGATCGAACGCGGCGTGCGCGTGGTGCAGTGCTACCACGGCGACGTGCAGCCGTGGGACAGCCACGACATGATCGCCGACGCCCATCGCAATCTTGCCAACCAGGTGGACCAGGGCATCGCCGCGCTGCTCACCGACCTGAAGCAACGGGGACTGTTCGAGGACACGCTGGTGATCTGCGGCGGCGAATTCGGCCGCACGCCGGCGGTCGAGATGCCCGCGCCCGGCACACCCGGCAACGGCAAGGGCCGCGACCACAATCATTACGGCTTCACCGTGTGGCTGGCCGGCGGCGGCGTGAAACGCGGCCATGTCCACGGCGCGACCGACGAGTTCGGCTTCAAGGCGGTGGAAAAGCCCGTCCACGTCCACGACCTGCACGCCACGATGCTGCACCTGCTGGGCTTCGACCACGAGCGGCTCACCTACCGCCACTCCGGCCGCGACTACAGGCTCACCGACGTGAGCGGAGATGTGGTGCGGGAGATTCTGGCCTGATTGGAGGATCGAGCCAATATTCCTGCGCTTACGGTTTGTGCAGGCGAAAGAACTGGTAATGCTCGGCGGCCGGAAGCGTCACGGACTTGCTAGTAGAGTCGTCGGCAATGGGGGCCGGGCTTGGACGCCAATCTGCCGGTTCGGTCAGCAGGGATGCCTGTTCCAACAAATACCCGGTGCTGTTGGTGGTCGGCCAAGAAAGGATAACCTGCGCACCAGAGCGGAGAAAGGACAGTGCTGGCCTCGCGGCGGTTACCTTGACTGTTCTCTCCACACTTGCTGGCAGAAACTGCTCATTCCCGGCTTGCTCGGCTCGCATCACCACGGTGCCAATGCCGGTTAGATTCAGTTGGTCTCCGTTCAGGATGGCCGGCCCCGAGACCACTCGATACGTCACTGGTAAACCGCTGCGGTTGCTGGTGGTCAATGCAATCGGCGACTCGTCCACAGTCCCCGATTCTGGAAGTGCGAGGCTAAGGTTCTGAGCGAGGCCTTCCCGCAACCGCATCACCCGAACCGCACTGTGATCTGCTATGTAGGCATACTCTCCGGCAACCTGCACATCGTGGGCACTTCCGCTGGTATCGAAGCCGCCGATACGAACTGGCCTTCTTGGCTCACTCACATCAAGGATTTGCATTCCGGCATCTCCGTCGGCCACGTAAACGAAGTTTCCTACCACCTGAACGGACTGGGCTGTTCCGGGAGTGTCGAAGGCTCCGATTCCAACAGGCGCGGTCGGCACGCTCACGTCCACAACGCGGATCCCGGCCGCCTCGTCTGCCAAATATGCAAGGTTACCAACAACCTGCACGTCCAAGGTGCGGCCAGCAGTATCGAACGCTCCTACGGCAAACGGGTTTACCGGGTTGCTCACATCCAAGATTTGTAGGCCCGAGTCGGAAGCAGCCACGTAAGCGAGGTTGTCCACGACCTGCACCGCTTGGGCGTATCCACTGGTTGTGAACCGGCTCACATCCAGCGGAGTTGCCGGGTCGCCAACGTTCAAAATGTGCAGGCCACCGTAGTCAACCGACACATACGCCAGGTTCCCCACCACCTGCACGTTCATGGGTGTGCCAGCAGTAACGGAGAAAGTGCCGCCCACCCGTGCTGGAGCGGCAGGATTACTCACACTGAGGATTTGGAAGCCGCTGTTATGAGACGCCACGTAGGCCAAATGGTCCACGACCTGCACGCTTCTGGCATAGCCGACACCGCTGAATCTGCCTAGTTGCGTCAGGCGAACCGGGTTACTCGTGTCGAAAATGACCAATCCACTCTGACCAAACGCCGCATAAGCCCGGTTCCCTTGCACGTCCAAGCCCAATGCAGGCCCCAGAAGTCCCGACGACTGGCTGACCGGCTGCACTTGAAACTCTGACCGGTTGAAAAAGCGGGTCTGGCTGACGTTGGCATGGGATGCATCCCCGCCCTGCTCGGCAACGACCACGATGGTCCCCACGTTGGTGGCCGTAATTGCGCCGCCAGTGATCACCGCAGGACCGGTCTTAACCCGAAAGGCCACTAGCAACCCGCTGCTTGCCTCGGCTGCCAGCGGATTTGCTTGGTTCAGGAGCAGCACCGTGTCTTCGGCAGGGGAGGTCCACACTAAGGTCTGGGGAGGTTTGCCAACGGCAATGCTCCACTCGACCGTCAAGGGAAGGAATTGGGCATTGCCCGGAAGCTCTGCCCGCACCACCACCGAACCAACGCCGGTCAACGATAGTTGATTATCTGCCAGAGTTGCCGGACCTGAGACCACCGTGTAGGCGATTGGCAGACCGCTGCTGGCGAAGCTGCCCAGACGGATCGGCGAATCCACCACTGAAACCTCAGTCCTAGGTTCGAAACCCAACGTCGAGGTGATTCCTTCGCGCAGCTGTAACACTTGCAGGCCGGCGCTCCCGGCTACGACGTATGCTAGATCGCCCCGCAACTCTATCGATGATGGATACCCACCAGTGTCAAATTGTCCTACCAGCATCGGAGCTGATGGATCGCTGATATCCAACACCAACAGGCCCCCATCCCAATCCGCGACACAAGCGAGGTTTCCAACCACCCGCACCGCGACGGTTCGCTTGCCGGTGTTGAAGTGCCCGATTCGAGTCGGCGAAGCCGGGTCGGTAACATCCAATATCTGCAGGCCAGCGTCCCAATCCGCAATGAACGCAAGTGTTCCCACGACTTGAACGTCAAGCGCCTCACCAGGCGTGTCGAAGTTGCCTATCTGCACAGGATTGGATGGTTTGCTTACGTCCACGATTTGAAGCCCGCCAGCAGCGGCCGCCACGTAAGCGAGGTTGCCAACCACAACTCCGGAGCGCGTATCAGCACCTACGTTGGCGTTTCCCAGCCACTGCAAATTCGCCGGATTGTTGACATCAACTATTTCTAAGCCGCCGGACCCAGGGGCAAACGAAGCAGTGGCCAAGTATGCAAGCCGGTCTACCAATCGAACCTCCCAACAATATCGATTGGGGTTGTAGCCACCAAGGATCACTGGAACAGAGGGAACGCTCACGTTCAAAGCCTTTAGGCCTTCGAACGAATCCAAGACATAGGCCATGTCGCCACCCGCATCTACGGCCCGGGCGAATCCGGTGGTAGGCATGCCGCCAAGACGTTTCGGATTGGCGGGCTTGCTTAGGTCGAGAATCTGCAGACCAGCATCACCATCCGCCACGAAGGCAACGTCTCGGGACAACCGCACGTCCTGCGAGTAGCCCGCACAGTCAATCCCACCGACGCGCACAGGATTGGACGGAACGGTGACATCGAGAATATGCACGCCGGCCCTTCCATCAGCCACGTAAGCGAGATTGCCCACCACCTTCACATCTCGGGTTTCCCCAGCGAACTTGAAGTTGCCCACTCGCGCAGGAGCCGTGGGGATGCTGACGTCTACTATCTCCATGCCCCCACTCCAACTAGCCAAATAGGCGAGATTTCCAACCACCTCAACCGACAGGGCCAGTCCCTGCGGACTAAGTTCGCCTAAACGCACCGGGCTAGCCGGGTCGCCGACGTCAACTATCTGCAACCCGTTGGCACCGGCCGCCAAGTAGGCGAGATTGCCCACCACATTCACGCCGTAAACGAGACTGCCGGTAATGATTCCACCCACTCCCTTTGGATTGGACTGATCACTCAGATCCAAGAACGACACTCCGTCATAGTGGGCCAGATAGGCTGATGCTCCCACGACTTGCAGAGACTCAACGGAGCCCGCAGAGCCAATGCGGATGGGGCTGGCCGGATGGCTGACATCGAGAATCTGGAGCCCGTTTCCATCCGCCAGGTAGGCAATGTTTCCCACGACTTCCACATTATTCGCGGATGTAGACTTGAACCCACCCACCCGAACTGGCTTCGTCGCATCGCGGATATCAATGATTTGCAGGCCGGCCCCAGAATCGGCCAAGTAGGCGAAGCCCCCAGCCACCTTCACCGCCCGGACAAGGTCCGAGGCGGGATATTCGCCGATACGGATCGGATTGGCTGGATTTCGAACGTCGAAGATGCCTATCCCACCCAGGCCTTGTGCTACATACATCCGCCCATTTTGAACCGACAGCCCCAGCGGAGAACCTCGAAGATATCCAGGCCATTGACCAACACGTTGCACTTGGACTTGGGAACGGTTGAGCACACGAATTTGGCTGACCGGCGCGTTGGTTGCGTCTCCGAGTTGATGCGCCGCCAAAATAACGGTCCCGACGTTGGTCACCGTGACAATGTTCCCTGAGATGGTGGCCGGACCATTCCGGACTCGGAACGACAGAGGCAATCCGCTGCTGGCAGTCGCTTCGAGTGGATACGGTTGGTTTAGGAGTAGCACTGCGCCCTCGCCAGGCGATGTCCAAGATATGCTTTGTTCGGCCGCGTGGAGAACAGCTGGGACAGGTAGTGCGGCATTCAAGACCAGGAACAGCTTGAACCAGAATTGTGCCAGCGAAGCTTTCATTGATACGGAATTCATCGGCATTTCGGGATGAGACAGCACTCACTTCAAAGAATCCGGATCAGCTTGTCCGAGATCTATCCAAGTTGGAAGGAGGCATCAACGGGCCGCCGCCCTCCGGGCGCGGTAAAAATGGCAGGCTCCCCCGCCAATCAGCACAGCGCGTCCGAGGAACGCCTGAGCTTCGCGATGCAGCCGCGCGAGACTGCGTTTCAGCGCGGGCCAGTCGTGTTTGCGTTCAGGGGACACGGAGCGAGGGGCGCCACGAGGGACGCAGCCGGACTTCCCGCCCGATGTCGCGGGTGAGGTCCGCCAGTTCGCGGGCGGTCAGGCGGTTTCCCGCCGCCTTCTACTCCACCTTGCCGGGCGGGTGCGCGGAATGGCGGTCAGGAATTGGCATTGGTGTTCGTGCGGCCATTTCGGGCACACGCTAGTCAAGGCAGACGGCCGACAACACTCAATCTGTGATGCTGAAGCGTGGTGAAACGGGCGATCGGGAAACCCTTATTGGCCAAGCAAACGGAAGAAACCAGCGGCGGTTGGAAGGTCCACGGTTACCGTCTTTTTGTCGCCCTCCGTCACCACCGGATTCGGCACTGGCAGCCAGTTGATGGGTGACACCAGGTCGGGTGCCGACTGGAGGACGAAGTCCGTCGCGCTTGCGGGCCACGAAAGGACGAGTTGGGTTGGCGTGACGGTGAAGGTGAGCGGTGGCGGTTCGGGCGGCACAACCGTTTGCCCGGCGTGCGGGGGAATGGCCGAGAGCGTGTTGAGCGAATCCTCGCCGACCAGCGCCGAGGCGAAGATCGGCTGGCTGGATTCGATTACGAGGGATCCGCCGGCCAGCCCGGCCGAAGGCCCGACCAGTTCGGCGAGCCGGCGCGTGGATCGGGCGCCCGCGGCGAGGGAGACCGGGGCGCTGCCTACGGTGGAGCCGTCGGCGCGGAAGGCGGTGACGGTCAACAGGGCGGCGTTGGCGCCGGGATTGTAAGCCGACAGTTCGGTGAAGCGGCCCGGCGCATTGTCGAAATGGGCGAAGGCGTTCCGCGTCGCCGGCTCGCCCAGCAAGGGCTGAGACGCGCGAAACAGGTCCGAAGCGTCGGGATCGAGCAACGTCAGTTCGGCAACCATGTCGGCCACGTCGCCTTCCACGATCAACGAACCCATGGCGAGCGTGGTGGCATTCAGGCCGAAGGCCTCGCCCAGTTCAGCCCGGTATTGCTGGCTAGCGGCGACGTTCACGACGGCCGGCGAACCGAGGTTCGCTCCCGCATCGTCCACCAGGCGCAGGGTGACGGATGCGGCCTGCGCGCCCGAGTTGACCAACGCGATCCGGGCACGCCGGTTCGCGCCGCCCGTAGCCACGCCGGGAGCGACGAGCCGGGCGGGCGTTCCCGGCGTCAGCGGCTGGCCCTCGATCACGGCAAGCGACGACGCGGATTGCACGAGGGCCGCGGCCACGAGGTCAGAGTCGCCTCGTGCCGTGACGTAGCCGCTGAAGCCGGCGGCAATTTCCGGGAAGAATTCACTGAGGGAACCGACCAGCGTGTTTCGTGGGCCAAGGGTTGTATTGAACGTGCCCGCCACCGCGCCCGCGTCGTTGCGCAGTTCAAGCGTGAGCGGATTGGCGAAGCGCGTGGCGTTGGCGAGCCGCAGCTCGGTCGTGCGGGCGGCACTCTGTTCCAAGCCGGGCACGCGCAGGCGGGGGAAGGCTCGCAGCGCGGGCACTGCTTCGGTGGCGTTAGTGCGCTCCAGGAGCAGCAGCGCAGCGGCATCGGTCTGGGCAACGCCCTGTAGCCAGCCGTCCGGCACCTGCGGAAGAATCCCGAACGCTCCCGGAACCGGCAGCGACGATAACGCACCCGCGCCGACCAGGCCGACGAGGGGATTGCCCGCTTCGCCACCCGCGATGACTTGTCCGGCGGAGTCGTGTGCAGTCAACGACAGCGCCGTGGCCTCGCTGCCGGCATTGACGATCACGCGGGGCGTGAACCCGGATGAACCCTGCACCAGCGGCAGGTTCACCACACGCTGCGTGAACGGGCCGATGACGCCCAGCGTGTAGTAAGCTTCGAGTGAATCAACCCGCGCGGTGGCGGTGCGCGTGGCGAGGTTCAGCGTCGTGTCGTAAACGCGGAGCGCACCGGTGGAGGAATTGAGTGAGATCACTTTCAGGCCCGCTTCCGTGAGGTTCGGATCATCGGGCACGACTTCTGGCGTCCACGTCAGGGATAGGTCGGCACTGAAGCCCACGCCGGCACCAATGGCGGGAGTGAAGTGCCAGACTTGGTTGAGGCTGATGACGTCTGCCAGGCTAGGCGCTTCGGTGGCATGACGACGAATGGAGGCTCGACGACTGGGAAGCGACATTGCGGCCGGCCCGTTTCCGTCGTCCGCGGTGACGGCGCCCAGGCTCTTCCTGGGCGCGCTGACGGCCACTTCCGCGGCGCTGGAGTTACTCACGATGCTGATCGTGGCATCGGCGGCAGCAGCCTGCTGGCCCGGCGTCGTGGGCAGGGTCACCTGGTCACTGAGGAGGAAGGCGTGGGATTCGTCGCAATCGCGTGCGTGTGTTTCACCGTCCGGCTCCCGCATCAGGATGCTCGCCGTGAAGCCCGTCCTCGTCGGTGAGATGATCGGGAAGAAGGCGGTGACTTCATGGGTGAACTGGCCCCGGCCCGGGCCAAGGACGCCTTCCTGAAGCAGCGGGTGATCGGGGAGAACGCATCCGGACTCATCCTGCGTGAGCAGTTGGTTGATTCTCCGCGTGCCAAAATTGGGCACGTTGTATTCGGCGGTCAGCTTGATCTTGGCGGGTTCGGAACGCGGGAGCGTGGTGCCAAAGGGAGGATCGGCGGCAATGAGGTTGATTCGCTCGACGGGAATCGCGAGGGGCTCGGACGCCGATCCCACGATGCGTCCGGCCGTGAGATCGTCGGCATTGGCGTTGATCACGTTGGCCCGGAACTGCACGAAGTCGGCGCGCTGCTTGATGGCCTCATCGGGGAAATTGCGAAAGCCGATCTGCGTGAGGTCAAGGATGACGCGGCCGGTAAAGCCCGGCGGGATCCTCTTGGGGGGCGACGAGAAGAACTTCGAGAGACCGGGGTCCCGGAACAACCGCGCCGTGAGGGTCAGAAAGCGGGGAACCTCCGCCTTAGGCAGTTCCACCACCGCCGCCAAGGGCCAGTCTCCCTGATCGTCGAGCCTCCCCGGAAACGCGCGGACCTCGGCGGGAAACGTGGGCTGAAATTCCGCCAAGGTGGCGCCTCGCCCCAGGGTCAGTTTCACGGGCGAACGGACCGCATAGACATGGTCGATGTCAGACGTGCTCTTGATCGGCGTTAACAACGCCCGGTCGATCAGAACGGCGCGAAGGATGAGTTTCTCCGGCGCCTTGCCCGAGGCATCCGGCGCGATCTTGACCTTCGGGATGGTGAGTCGCTTCGCGACCACCTTGCCCTCCGACTTGGACACGCGGATGAAGTCGGAGCTGGCCTGCAAGGTGCCCTCCTCATCGAACAGGCGGAGCACGAGGTCTGCGTCCGTGCGGGTGCCAAGCTGATACGTCACGTTGGCGCGGAAGTTGGTGTATTCGGTGTCGAGAAGGACCGGTTCGTTAGTCGAAGGGGCAACGCTGCTGGCGAGGATCTCCAGTTCGTCCTGCGGTTCGAGGACGTGATAGGCAACCGGGACGATCACGGAAGGGAACGCGGCCGTATTGGCCGAGGAGCCATTTCGCTGGAACGTGATCGTGTTGGTGTATTGGCCGACCGCCAGTTCCACTTTGGGGAGGAGTGTCACCGTGGCAGCGCGGCTTTCCCCGGGGTTCAAGCTGCCCGCCTGGGGTGAGATGAAGAGAGAGAATTGGTCGCCGCGAACCGTCGGGGCAAACCACTCCAGCAGGTGTGGCCCGGCATTCGACAGCGTCAGGGTCTGCTGTGGCAGGGCCACGCGGTTGAAGAACTCCAGCGAAGCGGGCGTGACCTCCAGCTTCGACACCAATTGCTCGGCCGTCAGCTTGAGGGTCACGAAGAAGGTCTTGGGTCCGTCCCAGTTGTCGCCTGAGATCGTCACCTTGGCGGTGTGGTCGCCGGGCTTCAGTCCGGTCGTGTCCAAGGAGACCTGGAGCGGCTGCTCGCCCAGCGAGGCCAACGTGCCGCTGGCCGGCGTGAACTTGACCCAGCTCACCGGGCCGCCCGGGGCATTGTGGTTGGTTGCCGCCGTGGTCCAGGTGAGCGGCAGTCCGCCGGTGTTCGTGAGCGTGATGAGCTTCACGGGCAGCGGCAGCCCGTTGGTGTGGGCGAAGTTGAGCGTGTTTTGGAGGATCCGGATCTCCGGCCGGCGACGGGACTTATAGACCGCGAAATATTGGACCGTGGCGCCTCGGCCGACAAAGATCGTTCCACCGTTCGCTCCACCGTCCCCGGATTCCATGATCAGCAAGCCCGACACCGCTGCCTCCTGCTCCAGCGGGTCGCTATTCCCGCTCCCGATCGTGCTGCCCAAACCCCTCATGTCGCAGTTGAAAGCCGCCGTGACCGGATTTACTCCTACGGGGATGGGCGCGCCGGTTCTGATCGTGACGCTGGAACAACCAACCGAGCCTTGGGGAACTGTGAGGATGACCCTCGCGGCGGCATCGCTGAAGGCTTCGCCGGCGGCGTAGTTGAAATTTCCCTTCGTCCACGTTCCCTCAAACGTGACCGACGCCGGCATGGACGGCTGGAACACGCCACTGATATCCCGTGCGGGCATGACGGCGGGGAGGTTGAAACTGAGGATGCCGTCCAAGATCGGCTGCACCGGCGGCTGGTTGGGATGCTGAATCTTGAACGATTGCCCGTTGGGGAAGGTGGAGTCGGTGACCACGAAGGCTGCGTTCGGGGCCAAGACGTTGGTCGTCTTTCTCCGCGATTCAAAGGGTAGGCTGCCGCCATAGGTCTCGACGACCACCTCGATCCGGTCCAGCACGCCCGGCGCGAACGGGTATTGCGGTAGTTGGGCGGTGACGCGGAACAGGACGAGCAGCGAGAACACCACCGTGGGCCAACGAGCGAAACGCCGTGGGCGGCGATGGGGAAAAGCATTTGTTGCCATAGTTGGACTGCCTACTTCTGTCGTCAGGACTCCTTACCTCTGCCTAGCGATTTGCGGCGAAAGGTCACAGTCGTTCAAGATGGATTATCCAGTCTGCCGGGCCGGACGCCTTCGGGACTGCGTCGGTGCGGTCCGCGCCGCGGTCGACTGACCGCGGTTGCGTGACGGGCGTCCACATCCAAGGCGAGACCGACGAGTTCGGCTTCAAGGCGTTGGACAAGCCCGTCCACGTCCACGACCTGCACGCGACGATGCTGCACCTGCTGGGTTTCGACCACGAGCGGCTCACCTACCGCCACTCCGGCCGCGACTTCCGGCTCACCGACGTGAGCGGGGATGTGGTCAGGGAGATTCTGGCGTAGGGACCTGCCAGCCGGACCTATTGGAGCCAGCAGCTGCCATCATGACAGCTTGGCGATGAGGTCGTCGTATTCCTCCCGGAGACGGGTTTCGATCGACACTTTTTCAGGAGTGATAAGCAGACCGCACCCACCCAAGCCGTTTTCATCACCTGCCACGCTAACTCCCATGACCATGGAACGCGACGATTGCGCAGTCCCGCTTCGCGCCCACCGTCATCGGTCAGTTCCGCCAGCTCCTCCGCGGTCAGGCAGTCGCCCGCCGCATTCTACTCCGCCTGGTCGGGCAGACGCGCAGAATCGCGGCTAGGGTCGCTTCAATTCCGCACGGGTTTCAACCGACCCAATTGGCTTGTCGCTGACGCCGGACTTCAGTTCCGTTGTGGCCGCCATGCTTCGCCTTGCATCCCTTCTTCCGCTGGTAGCCGGTTGCGCCTTCGCCACGACTGTTGTCACCCACGCCACGGATTGGACCCAGTGGCGCGGGCCGCAGCGCAACGGCATTTCCGCCGAAACTGGCTGGGGTGACACCTGGCCCGCCGATGGTCCGCCGGTTGCCTGGAAGGCCAAGGTTGGGTTGGGATATTCCTCCTTCGTGGTCGCCCAAGGCCGCGCCTACACGTTGGGCCATGCCGACGGCGCGGACACCGTATTCTGCTTCGATGCCGATTCGGGCAAACTCCTCTGGAAGCATTCCTACCCGGCCGAACTCGGCGACAAATACTTCGACGGCGGCACCACGGGCACGCCGACAGTGGACGGTGACCGCGTGCATTCGCTGAGCCGGTGGGGCGACCTGTTCTGCCTCGAGGCGGCGACCGGCAAGGTGGTCTGGTCGAAGAACGTGCAGCAGGAAACCGGCGCCCGCGTCCCGGAATGGGGCTTTGGCGGCGCGCCGCTGGTGTCGGGAAAATTGCTGATCCTCAATGTCGGTGAGGCCGGCCTGGCGGTGGACAAAGCGACGGGCACCATCGCCTGGAAGTCGGCCCCGAAAGCCGCGGGTTATTCCACGCCCTTGCCCGTGACCCATAACGGCGAGGAACTCGTGCTGCTGGCCTCGGGTCAGGCCTATGTCGCGTTGCAGCCGGCGACCGGCAAGGAAGCGTGGCGCACGAAGTGGGTCACCCAATACGACGTCAACGCGACCGACCCGGTGGTGGACGGCGAGCGGATGTTCCTTTCCACGGGTTACGGCAAGGGCGGCGCCATTTTCAAGTGGGCGGCTGGCGAACCGGAACAGCTCACCAAGGTCAAGGCGCTGCGGACGCAGATGAACACCGCGGTTCTGGTCGGCGGCCACCTCTACGGCGTGGACGGCGACACGACCGAGAAGGCGTCGCTCAAGTGCGTGGAGTTCGCGACGGGCGCGGAGAAGTGGGTCCACCCCGGCTTCGGTTCCGGCGCCCTCATCGCGGCCGACGGCAAGCTGATCGCCCTCAGCGGCACGGGCGAACTCCTGATTGCTCCGGCTAACGCTTCCGGCCTGGCTCCCACAACCCGTGCCCAGGTGCTCGGCGGCAAGTGCTGGACCGCGCCCGTGCTCGCTAACGGGCGCCTGCTTTGCCGCAATTCCAAGGGTGAAGTGGTGTGCCTGGATTTGCGGAAAAAGTAGGCGGGCACCGCGCCGGCGTCGCACGCCAAGCCATCGGCCACTCTCGCTGCTGCCCTGCCAAGGGGTGCGAACCGGGTGCCTTCCGGACGGGCGGGGGCGACTAGGCGGCCAGGCAGACCCGTCCCAACTGCGACCCGCACGGGCGCCAAGTCCCGCGGCCGTGATCCCCTGCCGCGCTGTCCGCGCAGACCCGGCCGCACGCCTGCGACCCCGGATTCCAGGTGCCTTGGAACAGTTGGGCGAGCCGCCGGGGACAGTTGAGGGTGACAGTGCGCCCCCGCACCGACAGGAGCCGCTGGTTGCGCAAGCGGGCCAACGTCCGCGACAGCGTCTCGCCGCAGGTGCCCAATTCGGAGGCCAGCAATCGCTTGGTCGCCGTCATGAGGACCGTCTGTGGCTCCGGGCTGGTCGGGTCGGGACAGTGTTGCAGCAGCCAATCGACCACACGGGTCGGGACATCCTTGCGGGTCAGTTCGTCGATCCGTGCGACCAGCAGGCTGAAGTGCCGGTCCAGGCCGCGCAGCAGGTTCAGTGAGAGTTCGGGGTGGCCGGCCAGGAGGGCCAAGAAGGCCTCCTTGGAAACCACCAGCACTTGGGTGGGTTCCGTCGCACAGGCGGAGGCCAGACAGCCCGCCGCGGAGAACAGGCTTTCCTCCCCGAGCGATTCACCGGCCCGGAAGATGTGGATCACGACCTCCCGGCCCGCGGCACTCACCCGGTGGAGCTTGAGGGAGCCACGCCGCACGATGAACAGGCCGCCGACCTGGGCATGCTCATGGAACAGGAAGGCGCCCGTATCGAGCTTCCGCACGACCGTCAGTCCCGCCAGTTGGTCGAGGACGTCGGCCGGGCTTTCCGCAAACAGCGGACAGCTCCGCAGCCCGGCGAGCAGGTCGGACCGTCGGAGTCGGCCAAGGGGAGGATTCACGGGGATAGCTGACGGCGTAGCGCTGGTGTCCTGTCCTCCGTTTCTTGGGATATTGAGCGCTTATCTTGCATCCGCCTGGCCCGGCGCACCCGGTGGCTAGGACACGGACTGCCACAGCCGGGAGGCCGGATATGCCGGCACCGTGCTGGGGCCGCCAATCCTCGCGAAAACCAGGCAGCAGGAGGCGACCGCTGTTACCGGCGTCAGTGCGTGGTCCGGGAGCCCGATTCGTTGACTTTGGTCAAGTTGACCGGGCCCCGCCGCTGCCAGCCTGCGTCGTGGCCAAATTAAGGTCGCTCGCGGGATCTGGGTCGCCGGACGGAAGGGCGATCTTGGGCCCAGAAAAACACGGAACTGAAAATGAACCCGAGGCTCAGTCCGCTCACGTTGGTCACGCTCGTCGCGGCCACCGGCGGTTTCCTGTTCGGCTATGACACCGCCGTGATCAACGGGGCCAATCAGTTCCTGAAGGCCCATTTCGGGCTCACGCCGACGCAGGAGGGCATCGCCGGCGCCAGTGCGATCCTCGGCTGCATCCCCGGCGCGATGGCGGCCGGTTTCCTGAGTGACCGGTTCGGGCGGCGCAAGGTGCTGTTTCTCTGCGCGGTGCTTTACGCAGTGTCCGGCGCGCTCTCGGCGTTGCCGCGGACCTTCGGCGAATTCCTCGCGGCCCGGTTCATCAGCGGACTGGGCATCGGGGCCTCTTCGATGGTCTGCCCGATCTACCTTGCCGAACTCGCGCCCGCGGACCGGCGGGGCCGGCTGGGATCGCTTTTCCAGCTCGGCATCGTGCTGGGCATCGTCCTCACGCTGTTCGTCAACGCCTGGATTCAAGGCCGCGGCGACGCCGCCTGGAACGCGGCGACGGGGTGGCGCTGGATGCTCGGGGCGGAAGTGGCCCCGGCGGGCCTGTTGCTGGCGCTGCTGTTCTTCGTGCCCGAAAGCCCCCGGTGGCTGTTGCAGGCCGGCCGCGAAGCCGAGGCCCGCACCGTGCTCGTAACCATCGCGGGTCCCGCCCAGGCGGAGGTGGAAATCGCCGCCGTGCGGGCGGCGCTGGGCCAGGACGAGGGACGTTTCCGTGACCTGTTCCAGGAGCGCGCCCGGCGGCCGCTGCTCCTCGCGGTAGTCCTGATGGCGATCTCGCAGCTCTGCGGGATCAACGCCATCATGTATTACTCGACCAAGATCTTCACTACGGCCGGCGTGGGCGTGAAGGACGCGTTCATGGCTTCCGTGGTCGTGGGGGTGGTAAACTTGGTGTTCACCGGCGTTGCCATTGCGTTCGTGGATCGCCTGGGGCGCCGCGCGTTGCTGCTCATCGGGTTGGCCGTGCAGGTGCTCGCGCTCGGGGCGGTGGGATGGATGTTCCGGAGCGGGGCCGCTGGCTGGCCGCTGTTGGCCGCCATCCTTGCCTTCATCGCGGCGTTCGCCATGGCGCTGGGACCGATCCCGTGGATTCTCTGCTCGGAGATTTTCCCAACCCCGGTGCGTGGCCGCGCGATGTCCGTCGCCACGTTCACGATCTGGTCGGCCTGCTACCTCGTCGCGCAGACGTTCCCCATGCTCAACGACAGTCCGGCCGTGGGCCCGGCGACCACGTTCTGGATCTACGCCGCGTTCAGCCTCGCGGGGTTGGTCTTCGTGCTGGCGCGCGTGCCCGAAACCAAGGGGCGCACGCTCGAGGAAATCGAACGGATGTGGGAGCCCGCCGTCCCGGGCAACCGGCCATGAACCTCCTCGCCGGCATCGATGGTGGCGGCACGCGCACCCGGCTCGCGCTCGCGCGGGCCGATGGCACAGTCATTGGTCGGGCGGAGGGCGGTTGTTGCAGCTTTGCCGAACTGGGGGTGCCGGGCGCGACGGAAGCCTACCGATCACTCTGGCAGGCGGCGTGGGCGGACACCGGCCAGGCTCCGCGACCGGCCGATGCGCTGTTCATCGGCAGCGGCAGCATCCTGTCCGCGGCCGACGAGCAAACCTGCGAGGCCATCGCCGTTTCCGCCGGACTGGCGCGCGACGGAACAGTGCGGGCCCGCAACGACGCCTGGGCCGCGCTGGCCGGCGGGCTGCGTGGGCGGCCGGGAATCCTGCTCATCGCCGGCACCGGCTGCGCCTGCCTTGGTCGCAATTCCGCGGGCGAAACATGGCGGGCAGCGGGCTGGGGCCATCTCCTGCATGACGGCGGCAGCGCCTATGCCTTGGGGCTTGGAGCGATGATTTCGGCCACCCGCGCGGCGGACCGGCGGGGACCTGCCACGGTGCTACTGCCACCGGTGATGCGGACGCTGGAGCTGGGGAACATGTCGGAAATCTACCGGCGTGTTCATCACGATGGCGTTTCCCGGGCGCTCGTCGCGTCATTGGCTCCCGCGGTGGTTGAGGCAGCCAGCCAAGGCGACGCTGTAGCCTGGGACCTGCTTGAAACCGGTGCCGCCGAGTTGGTGGAGGCGATCGTCACGGTGGCGCGACAGCTTCGCCTCCCCACGCCGACACTGGCGCTCACGGGTGGGCTCATCGAAAATGCCCGGCCGTATCGTGAACGGTTGCTCGACCGCCTAGCCGCGGCACTGCCTGGTTTCGCCCTGGCTACCGACGGGCTGGAGCCAGTGGAAGGGGCCCTCGTGCTCGCGTATGAACAACTCCACGGCACCCCACCTTCGGCGGAGTTCACCGCCAACCTGGCCCTGGGCCGGCACCATCGCCCGCCTCCCGAGGTTAAACGGTCACGCTACGACCAGTTTCCCGTGGTGCGGGTGCCCGACGCGGCGGACGCCTGTGTCACCGGTTGGGACGCCATCGGAGAGCGGCTGCGGCAAACCATCGCCCGGCGGGGCGCCCCGCGGACTGTGCTTGTGGTGGAATGTTACCCCGGGGTCGACGTGGAAGCGGTGCTGCAAGAGTTGGAGCGACGCCTGCGGCCCGTGCTCACCCTCCGGGCGGCGGAGGCGATGCTGTCGCCGGCGAAAGTGGACGCGCTCGTCAAACCCTTCCTGGGCGGCGACGATCCGGTGTTTGGCTTCCTCAGCGACCTGACGTTGCCGCAGTTCTTTGCCGACGAACGGGTGCAGGAGAGCCGGTCGGCGATCGGGCGGATCGAGGCGGGGTTGGTCCTCGTTATCGGCTGCGGCGCACGGTTACTGCACGACGGGGACCTGCTGGTTTACGCGGACCTCGCGCGCTGGGAGGCGCAACTCCGCTTCCGCCGCAATGTCACCGGCAACCTTGGCGTCGAGAATCAGGCGCTGGCCGCGGGCCCGAAATACAAACGCGCGTTCTTCGTCGACTGGCGGGTGGCCGACCGTTGGAAGCGCCCGCTGATCGCCCGCTGGGACTTCGTGCTTGATACTCACGAGGCGGACCGGCCGAAGCTCGCCGATGGCCCGGCCGTGCGGCGCGGCCTGGACCACGCGGTCACGCGGCCTTTCCGGGTCGTGCCCTTCTTCGATCCGGCCCCCTGGGGCGGACAGTGGATGAAGGACGTCTGCGGGCTGGATGCCGGCGCGCCGAACTACGGTTGGTGCTTCGACTGCGTGCCCGAGGAAAACAGCCTGTTGCTCGGCTACGGTGACACGAACCTGGAACTTCCGTCCCTCAACCTCGTGTTTGCCCGGCCGCGGGCGTTGCTGGGAGACGCGGTGTTCGCCCGGTTCGGCGACGAATTCCCGATCCGTTTCGACCTGCTGGACACGATGGGGGGCGGCAACCTGTCGTTCCAGGTCCATCCGCTCGCGGACTACATTCGCCAGCGCTTCGGCATGCCCTACACGCAGGACGAGAGTTACTACCTGCTTGATGCCCGGCCAGGGGCGGGCGTGTTTCTCGGCCTGCGCGAGGGGGTGGACCGCACGGCGATGCTGCGCGACCTGGAGCTGGCGCAGACCGACGGCGTCCCGTTTCCGGCGGACGCCTACGCGAATCGTTTTCCCGCCAAGAAACACGACCACTTCCTCATCCCGGCCGGCACCGTCCATTGCAGCGGCGCCAACTCGATGGTGCTGGAAATCAGCGCCACGCCCTACATCTTCACCTTCAAACTCTGGGATTGGGGCCGCCTGGGCCTCGACGGCCGCCCGCGCCCGATTCATCTCACACACGGAGCGGCCAATATCCGCTGGGACCGCACCACGGAATGGGCAAGCCGCCAACTAGTGAACCACGTCGAACCGCTGGGCGCCGGCGAGGGGTGGCGCGAGGAACGCACCGGCCTGCACGAACTCGAGTTCATCGAAACCCGGCGGCACTGGTTCACCCAAACCGTGCCCCATGATACGGGTGGCGGAGTGAACGTGCTCAACCTGGTTGAGGGCGCCGAGGCCGTCATTGAAAGCCCGGACGGCGCGTTCGAACCGTTCGTCCTGCACTACGCCGAAACTGTCATCATTCCCGCGGCGGTGGGTCGCTACACGATCCGTCCGACCAGCGCTTCGTCCGGAGGCGAACTGGCCACGCTCAAGGCCTTTGTCCGAACCTGAACCCGTTTCACCATGAAGTTCACCTGCGTTGTCCTGCTGCTAACCAGCGTCTCTGCCCTCGCCCAGTTCACGCCGCTGACTCCGCTGGCCGCGCCCCGGGTCGCGGCCAGCGCCGCGGCCTACCCGGGCGGCAGCCATGAGGTCGCCCACCTGACCGACGGCAACCCCAAGACCGAATACTCGTCCGACGGCAAGGGCACGGACACGTTCGTCGAGTTCGACTTCGGCGCCCCCGCGCGCATCGGCGCATTCCGGCACGTGGACCGGAACGACCCGGCGACGATCGCTGTTTCCGAACTCGTCTTCAGCGACGCGAGCGGCGGCGTGGTGGCCACCGTCCCCGTGACGCACGTCAATCAGCGCGGCGGCGAGACGTTCTTTAGCCTGCCATCCCCGGTCACGGCGCAGCGGGCGCGCTGGCGGATTACGCAGCTGGGACAGAATCATCGCACGGTCGGCGGGGCGGAGATCGGATTCTATTCGACTGGCCCAGCCGAGGCGTCACCGGTGCGCGACACCCTTGAAGTGAAGCAGGTGCCCGTCCTGAGGAACACCGCCGCCGGGCCTGAACAGGAGCTGCGGGTGACCGTTCATCATCCCTATGCCGAACTGGTCGAAGCCCACCTGCGGATGGGCGGAGCCAGCCCGATCCCGCTGCGTCTCGCCCCGGGCCAGCAGACGGTCACGCTGAAGGTTCCCGCCGTCGCCACCGAAACCAACGTCCCGCTGAGCCTGGAAGTCGCCGGCCGCAGCGCGGTCACCACCGAACTGCGCCGCCAGCCGGTGCGGCCGCTGACCGTCTATGTGTTGCCCCATTCGCACACGGACATCGGCTACACGGAGCTCCAGACGGAGATCGAGGACAAGCAGGTGCAGAATCTCGTCAGCGGCATGGCGATCGCCCGCCGCACCGCGGGCTATCCGGCGGGCGCGCGGTTCGTCTGGAACGTCGAGGTGCTCTGGGCCGCGGACCTGTATCTGCGCCGGCTCGGTGAGGCGCAGCGTGGGGAGTTCCTCGCGGCCGTGAAGTCCGGCCAGGTTGCGCTCAACGGCATGTATCTGAATGAACTCACCGGGCTGTGTCGTCCCGAGGAGCTGGTCCGGCTGTTCCGGCAGGCGACACAACTCGGCGCGCAAACCCGGGTGCCGGTCGAGTCGGCGATGATCAGCGACGTGCCGGGCTACACGTGGGGAACCGTGAGCGCCATGGCGCAGGCGGGCGTCCGCTACTTCAGCGTCGCCCCGAACTACTTCGACCGCATCGGCGACATCCTCGTGCAGTGGGAGAACAAGCCGTTCTACTGGGTCGCGCCAGACGGCCAGAGCAAAGTGCTGGTCTGGATCCCGTTCTGGGGCTACGCGATGTCCCATCGTTACCACCGGATGTCGCCGCAACTGGTGGAGGACTTCTGCGACGGCCTCGCCCAGCGGAACTATCCCTACGACATCGCCTACGTGCGCTGGAGCGGCCTCGGCGACAACGCCACCCCGGACCCCGACATCTGCGACTTCATCAAGGACTGGAACGCCAACCATGCCTCCCCGCATTTCGTCATCAGCTCGACGACCGAGGCGTTCCGGGCATTTGAGCGGAAGCACGGCGACCAACTGCCGCGGGTCGCCGGCGACTGGACGCCCTACTGGGAGGACGGTGCCGGATCATCCGCGTTGGAAACCGCGCTGAACCGGGCGAGTTCCGACCGCGTCACCCAGGCCGCAGCGGTGTGGGCGATGCTGAACCCGCGCGCTTACCCGACCGCGGCGTTCGAGGACGCCTGGCGCAACGTGTTGCTCTACTCCGAGCACACCTGGGGCGCCTGGTGCAGCATCAGCGAACCGTCCCGCCGCGACACCCGCGAGCAATGGGCGATCAAGCAGTCATATGCCGTCGCCGCCGACCTCCAGTCGCGGGACTTGCTCAGCCGCGGACTGGCCCAGTCCGCCGGCCCGGCGCAGGCAGAAGCCATCGATGTCTTCAACACGACCTCCTGGTCGCGCAGCGAATTGGTCACGGTGCCCAAGTTCCTTTCGGAGGGAAAAAACCGGGTGCTCGACACTGCCGGCCAACCGGTGGCGTCCCAGCGCCTGCGCGGCGGCGAACTCGTGGTGCGCGCGGGTGACGTGCCGCCGTTCGCCGGGCGACGTTACTCCCTCGGGACGGGGGCGGCCCACGTTGAAGGCCAGGCCACGGCCCAGGGCGCGGTCCTCGACAACGGCGTCATCCGGTTGCGCGTGGACGAGCAGACGGGCGGCATCGACGAACTGCGCCTCACCGGCCTTGATGCCAACTTTGCCGACACCGGGGACGGTCAGGCCCTGAACGAGTATCTTTACTTCAACGGGGAGAATTCGGCCGCCGCGAAACGCAACGGCCCGGTGAAGATCCGCGTCGGCGAATCCGGACCATTGGTCGCGTCCCTCCTCATCGAATCCGACGCTCCGGGCTGCCACCGACTGGTGCGCGAATTGCGCCTCGTCGCCGGCGAGGACTCCGTCGAAATCATCAACACGCTCGACAAGGACCGGCTCGACGCCGCGAGCTACCACGCGAAGGAGGGCAAGGAGAGCCTGAATTTCGGCTTTCCGTTCGCGGTGCCAGAAGGCCAGGTGCGGCTGGAAGTTCCGTTTGGCGTCATGCGACCTGACGACGATCAGATTCCCAGCGCGTGCAAGAATTGGTTCACCGTGAATCGGTGGGCGGACGTGGCGAACGACCGTTACGGAATCACCTGGGTGACCTTGGATGCCCCGCTGGTGCAGGTGGGCGGACTCACCGCGAACCTGCTCAACTCGCAGTCCAACCCCGCCGTCTGGCGCAAACGGGTCGGCCGCACCCAGAAACTCTACTCGTGGGCGATGAACAATCACTGGGGCACCAACTACCGCGCCTACCAGGAGGGACCACACGTGTTCCGATTCATTCTCCGGCCGCATCGCGGACACGATCCGTTGGCCGCGTCGCGCCTGGCCATTGCCGCCAGCCAACCGCTGCTGCCGGCCGGCGCGCGCGGGGCGAAGCCCGCCGAGAAGTCCCGGCTGCGCCTGACCTCGCCGGACGTGCTGGTCACCGGCATTGAACCGAGCGACGACGGTCGCGCGCTAATCGTGCGCCTTTGGGGCGCCGCGGGACGGGAGGCGCAGACAGACTTCGCGTGGAGCCATCCCCGACCAAGGCAGCTTTGGCTGAGTGACACGAGCCAGCAACCGATCCGCAAGCTCAAGGGACCGGTGACGGTGCCCGCCTGGGGCGTCGTGACCGTGCGCGCGGAACTGGGGAAATAACCGCGGCGGCGGCCCTATGCGAGGCTTCGCAGGTGCCGGAGGGAGCGCTCCGCCTGTTCGACAGTTCCACATTCCACCGAAAGCACGAGGTCGCGCGGAGCCGCGGCACAAATCCCCAGGACGCCGTGCCAGTCGACGACCCCGTCGCCGCACGCGCAGCCCACCGGGGTGCCCGTGACCCGGCCGCGTTCGGCCCCGGACTGCGCGTCCGAGATGTCCTTGGCGTGCAGATGCACCAACCGATCCGCGACGCGCCGCAGCCACACCAGCGGATCATGGCCGCACAGGTAGCTGTTGCCGGTGTCGAAGTTGATGCCGATGGCCGGACTGGCGACCAACGAATGGATGCGGTCCAGCCCGTCCGGATGCTTGCTGTATTGCTGGTGCGGTTCGAGGCCCAGGCGGATGCCGCGCGGTTCGGCCACCTTTGCCGCCTCCATCAACGTGTAACGCATGAGCGTGAAATCCTCGGCCTCGGTGGTCCATGGCGCCTTGAGACCCTCGTCGGTGTTGACCACCGGGGCGCCGCACTCGGCGGCGAAGCGGATGGCCTGCTTGAGATACTCGACGCCGATCTCCGGTTTGCCGAGCGGCGTGTGCGCGGAAAAGCCGGACAGTTTCACGCCAAACCGTTCGCAGGCCCGGCGGATTCGCAATGGGTCGTCGAGCATTGAGACGCTGTGGAAGTAACCCGCCTCGCTGAGCAACTCCCGGCCCCAATGCACCATGGGCTCGACGTGCGTGTAGCCGAGGCGCGCGGCCTGCTCGACGCCCCATTCGAACGGCTTGTCGTGGTGGCGGACGAACTCCAGGTTGATGCCGAAGTGGATTGTTCCCATGGGTCAGGATGGATCGGGGTTGGTGGGGTGCGGGAAGATTCGGGAGTTCATTGCAGGCTTCTCAGCCAGCGTTGGTGGCGAGCAGTGACCTCGGCCGGCGGATGCGCGACCGGATAAGCCAGCACGAGGTAATCGAGGGTGAAGCGGTCGCCGGAACGGTATTCCAGCGGCGCCCGGTCGAGGCCTTGGGTCGCCGCGAGGTAGGTAAACGGCTGGGTCATCGAGAAGAACAGGTTCGTTGCTGCCGGGCCCTTGGGCCGGGCGCCGAGGACAACCTGGGCCGCGTGCCCCTCCCACGCGTGGCTGACGGAACCCCAGTGCGCGGCGACCACGTCGCGCCGCCCTTGCGTCACGTAGGGAGCTCCCTCGGAGTTTTCGTGGCGCGCCACCTGGTCCCAGTTCGCCGGCAAGCGCAGGCCCAGTCCGTTGTAATCCGTCCCATGCACCTGGATCCGGTTGGTGCGCCCGCCCACCGCAAACTCCGCGTGCCAAGAGAGGGCCACTTCCTGCCGGGCTTCGTCCACGGTCAACTCCAACGTGCGCCGCTCCACGAGGAAGGCGTCCTGCTCCGTGGACTGGGTGGAGGCAGAGCCCGCGGGGAGCCAATGGATCAATTCCGTGAACCGCGCCCGCGGGTGTCCGTCCGCGCCGGAACCGGCCTCATGGCCAAGCATCGTCACGTGGCGCTGACGTCCCGGTTGGCCGGTCTCTTCCCAGAAGTTCACGCCATTGATCTGGAAGGCGAACATCAGGCCGTGATGATGTGGGTGGTCGGACGGCCCGTCGCGCAGGACATTGTCGCCGGCCAGGGTGGCCAGTTCCCGCACGTAGGGTTTGAACTGGTTCGTGGCCCAAGCGTAAACGAGGAGCGTCCGTCCCTTGAACCGCCACTCCAATCGCCCCGCGGCTACGTCCAGCGCCTCCGTCAAGCCGGGCCCGGGCGCCGCTTGGAGGCCGGGGCCCAATGAACCCGTGAGCCAGCCGAGGACGGCTAAGGCGACGAACTTCAGCGACAATCGAGGAAGCACCGGGCCAGCCTGAACGCACGGGCCGGACCCGAGCTTGACCCAAATCAAATCTGCGCCGGCACGCTGCCGGACACGAACCCGAGGGAGCCGATCACAGCGTCCAGCCGGCCCGGTATTCGCGCCGGAGGAATTGGTTCGCGGTTTCCGAATTAGTGACCCGCAGCGCGGCCGAGTCCCAGAGCAGCTTCGTGCCGGTCAACTCCTCGCGAAGTTGGCTGCGCAGGGCGACGTTGCCCAGCAGCACCGCCTCCGCCAGCGGGCCCGCAAAGTCGAAGGCCGACCCGGCCGGCTGGCCCGAGAGGCACGACTGCGCCCATTCGTCATAATGGTCCTTCACCCGGGCAAGGGTCTTCGGCACGTCGCCGATTTCCCGGCGACGCGCTTCCGGATATACGGTGGTGCCCAGGATGAACCCCTGATAGCCGACCAGTAGGCGGCCGTTTGCACCCATTTCCGGACCGTCCCCCAGCCCCGTGGGCCGCGGGGGGCGCAGTCCTCCGTCATACCACACGGCTTTCACTTCGGGCATCGCCACGCCGCCAGCGGCGGAGCCGGTCAGACCGCGGACATGGTGGTTGTGGGCCTGCACGTCGGCGGTGCGGGCAGGGAACTGGTAGGTCACCATCGAGGCGAGCGGATAGGTCTCCTGGTTCACGCGCGAAGAACTCGCCTGCACGCTCGTCGGTGCGCCGAGCTTCAGCGCCCGGAAAATCGGATCGAAGGCGTGGCAACCGATGTCCCCCAGCGCGCCCGTGCCGAAATCCCACCAGCCTCGCCACTTGAACGGCAGGTAGGCCGGGTGAAATGGCCGCTCCGGGGCCGGGCCAAGCCAGAGATCCCAGTCGAGGGTGGCGGGCACCGCCGGCGCGTCGGCCGGTCGCCCGACGCCCTGCGGCCAAAACTCGCCGAACAGGCCGTTGGCCGGCCGGTCGGTCCAGACGTGAACTTCGCGCACCGCACCGATGGCACCGGCCCACACCAGTTCACACAGCCGCCGGGTGTCCTCGCTGGCCTGGCCCTGATTGCCCATCTGGGTGGCCAGCTTGCGTTCGCGGGCCAAGGTCGCGACCTGGCGGGCTTCCCACACCGAGTGCGTCAACGGCTTCTCGCAATACACGTGTTTGCCGAGTTTCATCGCGGTCATCGCGGCGAAGGCATGGCTGTGGTCGGGTGTCGCCACCACCACGGCGTCGATGTCCTGCTGCTCGGCGAGCATCCGGCGGTAGTCCTTCCATTGCCGGGCAGCCGGGAACTTCCGGAACGTGCCGGCGGCATGCGCCCAATCGACGTCACACAAGGCCACCACGTTGTGGCCGGGAAACTGGCTGATATCGTGTCCGCCCTGTCCGGCGACCCCGATGCCGGCAAGGTTGAGGCGTTCGCTGGCCGGCTTCGCACCGTCGAGGCCGAGGACGGAGCCCGGCAACACTTGGAAGCCCGCCGTGGCGACGGCGATGCCGCCCATGAATTGGCGGCGGGAGAGCGGGCGGCCGGCCGTGGTTCCTCGCGGATCGCCGGAGCGGGGATAGGTTCTCATGGTTTGTATTGGGGAATTTTCATCAGTTCGCCGCCCTTCAAGGCCGACTGGTGGGCGACGATGCCCGCGACGGTCAGGTTCAGGGCCATGTAGATGTCCACCAACGGCGGACGATCCTGGAGGATGGCGGTGACGAATTCGTGGGTGAGGTAGCCATGCGATCCGCCGTGGCCGCCGCCGGCCACTCCCGGCGGCAAGGGCGGCCGGCGCCCGGAGGGCAGCGTCTTCGCCAGGCCCTCATACTTGCCATAGAACGAACCGAGCTCGCCCCGGACACGGCCCATCTCGCCGCTGGCCCCCGGCGTGTCCCAACTGCACGCCATGCGGGACATCCCTCCCTCGCTGGTGCGGAACAGCGCGATCTCGGTGCCGAACGGATTCGCGTAGGGATTGTTCGCCGCCTGCAAGTGCGGGATCCGGCTGGGCAGGCCGAGGCATGACACTTCGGTGAAACTCCCGCCGGTCACGCCCGGGTAATAGGCGTTCGAATGGGTGGGATACCATTGCGGCGGCAGGCCCACGCGCCAGTCCCGGTAGGAGGCGATGGGCTGGTCCATGTAGTGGTAATACTCGCCCTCGGAATACACGAGCCGCCCGAAGCCGCCCGCCCGGTAGATCTGCCGCATGGCGGAGAGGTCCTCGTGGAAGCACGAGGTCTCGAACATCATGTATTTGCGCCCGCTGGACCGGACCGCCGCGAGAAGCTGGTCCGCCTCCTTGAGCGAACCGAACACGGCCGGCACGGCGGAAGCGACGTGTTTGCCGTGCTTGAGCACCTCGATGCAGTGCTTCGCATGACTCGGCGCGTCGGTGGCGACAAACACCGCTTCGACCCGGTCGTCTTTCACCAACTCTTCCAGGGACGGATACGTCCGGCTGCACCGGGCCGCCTTGGCTAATTCCGCGCACCGGTCCGGAAACAGGTCGCTGACCGCCACAACCTCGACGTTGGGATGATCCTGGAACCCGAAGGCCGCCGCGAACTTGCAGACCCCGTGGCCGACCAGCCCCACGCGAATCTTACGGTCGGATACCGGCTGCCAGCCCTTGGAGGCGTCCGGGGCATCCGCCGTTAGTTCGAAACCTTGGATCGGTTTTTCCGCCGCCTGGGTCAGCGGCGAGAGGCCCAACGCCGCAGTGCCAAGTCCCACCGTCCGGAGGAACGAACGCCGGGCGAAGGCTCCGTCCGGATCTGGCGTGCGGCTGGGTGACTGTCGGGGACTGGACCCGGGCGACGAGGCGGACTGAGGACGGTTTTTCATGGTGTAATCAGATCGTTGAGCCGGTGGGGACGGCGCGGTTCTACCGCAAAGCAAGCCCACGACAACAGCCCGCGCAAAAACGCCGCCGTCCTTTGCCGAACGGCGACGGCACGGAGGTTGGCCGATCGGTGAACCGTTGATTTGCGCAGCCGACTCATGGGGAAGTTGGGGCGGCCGGGACCGGCGGCGCGGGCGGGCTGGACTGGACTGAATCCTCCTTGGCCCGGAAGGCATAAAGCTGGGTGGCCGTCCGGACGTAAAGCGTGCCCCCGACCACGGCCGGGGTGGCGACGATGGGTTCATCCAGCGCATTGCGGGCCAGCACTTCAAGGGTGTCGCCGGCGCGGTAAACCACCACCACGCCGGGTTGCGAGGCCACGCAGATCTTCCCGGCCGCGGCCACGGGCGAAGAATAGTAGTCTCCCAGCGCTCCCAGCCGTTCCTCCTGGTAGAGCATTCGGCCAGACCGGGCGTCGAGGCACGAGGCGAGCCCGCCGTTCTTCACGAGGTAGAGCCGTCCCTCGTAGTAAAGCGGCGACGGGACATACGGCAGGGCGCGCGTCGCCCGCCAGGCCACGTGCGTTTCAGTCACGTCGCCGTGTCCGTCCGGCCGAACCGCCAGCGCGACGTTCTTGGACTCGTCGAAGGCGCGGGCGATCGTGGCGTATTCCTGCCGGCTCACGCGCCCATTCTTGTCGGCGTCGAGGTAGGCGAAATGTTGCCGGGCCGGGCCGGCTGGCGCCTCCTCGCGGGTAAGTTCGCCGTCCTGGTTGGCGTCGCTCTGTTCCAGCAGCTGGCCGAAGTCCGGCATCCGGCTCACGCCCGAGCCGTAGGTCCAGCCGGCGACGTAAATCAGGCCGTCCCCGCCGACCGGCGAGGACACCATCTCGTTGGGCAGGCCGCGCACACTCCAACGTTCCGCGCCGTCGTCCAAGCCATAGGCCACCAAGCGCAAGGTTCCCGGCACAATGAGCTGCTTGGGCTGGTCGGCTGGCCAGGGAAGCGGCGTGGCAAAACCGCGCAGGAAACCCGGGCGCGGGGTTTGCCAGACCGTGCGGCCATCGCGCTGGTCCACCGCGAGCAGGTAGGAACCGACGTCTTGGTCGCAGTTCAAGACCAGGCGATCTCCGGCCAGCACGGGCGAGGTTCCGGCGCCATGCTGCGTGACCGGAACGGGCAGCGCCTTGCGCCACAGCTCCGTGCCCGCGAAGTCGTAGGCAGCCAGGCCAAAGGCCCCGAAATAAACGAACACGCGCTCGCCGTCGGTGGCCGGCGTGGCGGTCGCGGGCTGGCTGAGCTGGGCGCCCCGCTCAATGTTGCCGGGCTCCAATTGCCGGCGCCACAGGACCGCCCCGGCGCGCCGGTCGACGCATAGCGTCTCCAGTTTCCCATCGGCAAACCCAGTCAGGAATATCCGGTCGCCCGCGATGCAAGGGGAGGAATGGCCGGGAGGCAGCACAACCTTCCACAGCACGTTGGAACTGGGCCCGAAGTGGGTCGGGAAATCCGATCCACCCACGCCCGAACCGCCCGGGCCGCGAAATTGCGGCCAGTTCAGTTCGGCGGCGCGCACCGGCCCGGAGGCACCGGCGAGCAGCGCGGCGGTGAGGCATAGCTGGACGGCAGATTTCACAGGCATGGACACGGACGGCAGACGCAACCCGGCGAACGTATCATCAATTTGCCGCCCAGGTTCCGCGGCCTCACGGCCGGGCAGGGCTGGCGTCCGGCGTGGCGTCGCGGTTCGCCAATGCCCAGGCGCGGAGCAGGACAATGGACCGACCGAGCACGCCGGCGGAGCCGCGAAATTGTTTCGAGCCCCGGGGCTGGTTGTCGAGGGTCCACCATTCGTGGAAATCCCCGTGCTGCCGAACCCGGGTCAGCATCGGCTTGAGTTCTACATACGCTTCCCGGACGAAACCATGGCGGAGCAACTGCTGGACCGTGCGGCCGCCGAACCAGCACCAGTCGCCGCCGTTCTGGTAGGAATAGGGACCCATGCCCGCATTCTTGAAGCAGCCTTTCGGATAGGCCGGATAGACGGTGAGTCCAATCGAGGCGGCGCCCGCGGCGCGGACGTTGGCCCGCATGGTGGCCAGGGAACTCGCGATCTCCTTCGGCGTCAGCAGGCCGGCTTCCATGGCGACCGTCGTTCCGCCGCTGTAGTAGACGGCCCCTTCGTCGAATTCCTGCGGGAACGGCGAACCGGCCAGGTAAACATGCGGCACGAACTTCTGCCGACGTTCATCCCAAAGGTGTTTGCGGATGTTCCCCTGGATTTCGTCGCGCACGGTGCGCCATCGGGCCGCCCGCGAAGACTCCGGCCCGAGCAGTTGCAGCAGGACGTCTACGGCGCTGACGAAGAGCGCGTTGTCGTAGATGTCACAGGCGCGGTGGGAGCTGGCGTCCAGCTCCACGCCCCAGTCGTGCTCGGGTTGCACATCGCCCCAGTCCGCCGTCGTAGCGCCCCAGACCAATCCGTGGGTGCGGTCGAATCGCTCGGTCAGGACATAGTCGAGGGCCTGTTCCAACCGCGAAGACACTTGCTGGCCGTCCACCACTTCCGCCAGCAAGGACCGGTCGCCGGTCGCCGCGACGAATTTGCCCACGGCAAGGACGAGCGACGATTCCTGGTCCGTCTCGACCGTGTTCTTGTGGGCCAGCAGGCCGGGCGCGAGCGCCGAGCGCCGATATTTGTAGCCCACCGAACCACGGGCCTCGGGGATGTAACCGTCGGGGATGTCCCCGTTCGGTAGCTGGAACTTGAAGAAGGTGAGCAACGCGCCGCGGAGGTCAGCGGCGGGATTTACGTCCAGCGACAGCTCGATGAACGTGTTGAGGTCCCTGATCCAGACTTCGCCGTAGCCGCTGCCGGCGGTCAGGCCGGTCCGGAGCAGCGCCCGGGCTTGGTCGAGCACCAAGGGCAGGTCCGGATCAGCCAGGATTTCCGCCGCGAGCGCCGGATCGGCGGCGGAGGCGCTTGGTCCGGGCAGAGGCGGCCGCGGATCAACGGTCAGTTTCCGTGTCTCGCCGGGTCGCAGCACCAGGTTCAACTCCCGGCCGCTCCAGGGAGACAGCAGCCGGCAGGCGCCGCCCACTTCCGATTGAATTTCCACGTGACGAACCACGCCGTCGCGGCGGTCGGCGGAAACAAGGAACGCGCCCTGTGCCCGCAAGGTGGTGAAGGCGACGTCGCGCCACGAACCAGGGACCGCCGGAAACACCTCAATCCGCCCGCGGTGGCTTTGTAGCAGCATCTCCTGCACGCCGGCGGCGGCGGCGAAGTTCCCTTCCAGCGTGAACGGCCGATAACGGAACTTCGAATGGCCCTGGCCGGACTGGTCGCCGTTGCAGTGGAAACTGTTTCGCAGGGTGAAGGCGGTCGAGAACACCTCCAACGCCCGCTCGGCCTTCGCGCCGTCGCCCGCGCGCGCCGCCAGACTGGCCAACCAGGCAAAGCTGTAGCCGCACCACTGGTCGCTGCCGAGGCGTTCCAGTTCGGCCAATGAAGCGTCAACCGTCCGGCGCGCGGTCGGGCTGCCCGCGCCATCGATCAGGCCCAGCGGGTGAATCGCCATCAGGTGCGAGAAGTGCCGGTGCGATTCCCGGAGCGGCTCGCCCGGCGCGACCAGCAGCCGACCGTCCTTGTCGTAGGCGAAGTCCGGCAACTCGCCGAGCACCCCGCGCCAACGCTTCGCTTCGTCCGCGAGCTTCTGTTCGTCTGCCAACTCCGCCGTGGCCCCAAGCAGCCACCGCATGAGCGCCAGGTCGTAGTTGGTGACTTCCTTGAACCAGGCCTGCGGGCGGTTGTCATGGATTTCGGGCGACGAGCTCAGTGGCAGCGTGCGCCGGCCCGCGGCATCCTTCTGCGCCGTGACCGCCTCGATGAACACGCTCGCCTCACGCAGGTAGGGCCACGCCCGCTCGCGGAGGAACGTGCGGTCGGCGCTGAACCTCCAGTGCCAGTAGAAGTGCTGAGCCAGCCAGGCCGCGGTCGTGGCCGAATGTGTGTATTGGCGCCAGCCGCCGATCTGGCGGTTGTCGAGGTCGGCGGTCATCGGGACATTCAGGCCCGGGAGGTCGAAGAACCGTTTCGTCCACGCGACGCAGTTGGAACGGGTGGCCCACAGCCAGTCGAGGTAGCTCAGGCCTTCCTCCAGGTGGTTACCACCGTAGCACGGCCAATAGCTCAATTGGGTGTTCAGGTCGTGGTGGTAATCGCCTTTCCACGGGGGAAGCTGGCCGTCATCCGCGGTCCAAGGACCCTGCAACGTGATGGGCGGCGCGCCCCGGCGGCTGGCGGCGCCAAACTTGTATTGGTCGAGGAACCACTGCCGCTCGACGATCGGGTTGGGCAGCGAAACCGAGGATTGGCTCCAGTAGCGGCGCCACCAGTCGGCGTGGGTTCTGTCCATCGCGTCGAAGCCGTCGTGCAAGGCGGCGGCGACCCGTTGGCGGGCCAATTGCAGCGGGTCGGCCCCCTCGAAACTCGAGGCCACCGACCACGCCGCCAACCATTCACCCGCATGCTCCGTCCAGCCCAGGTAGGCCGCGAAATGGAACCCCTGAGCGCCCTGCTGGGTGAACGCTTGCCAATGGTCGCCGCAGGTTTGAACCGGCTTCGGATAACCCAACTGCGCAAGATCGCCCGCGCCGATGCCGCCGGCCGCCGCGTTCGTCACGGCGCCGCCGAACGGTGGTGGCCGGAGCGCCGGCACGGGACGGACTCCTTTGGCCGAGCGAAGTTGAATCAGGCCAACTGGCTGGACGGCGTGGACCGAGACCCGGGCGCTGAGTCCGTCGGCAAAACCCATTTCCGCCGTCGCGTCGCCCAACGTCAGCGAAGTGTCGAGGAAACGAGCAGCTTCGGGGAGCGCGATTTCGATGCGGCCGGCGGGCACTTTGGTGGGTGCGGGCCGGTTGTAGGGCGCCTCGTAGACCCGCACCAAGTCGGCGTGCCGGCCCTGCTCATGCCACTGGCGCATCGTCGCGTAGCCATACTCGGCCGACTGGAATTCAGGCACGGGCGTCAGGTCCCAGAGGTCGGTCCGGTCGAGGGAAATCTTCAGCGGTTGCCCGTCGCCCCAGACCAGCGCACCCAAGATGCCGTTGCCAAGCGGCAGGGCCTCATCCCACACGCGGACGGCGTTTGTGAAGTGCAGTCCGTGCCGGGGCTGCGGGAGCCCGGGCCCGGCCGCCAGCGCCGCCAACGCGAAAAGCAGCCAACCAAGCACCGAAAGGACGTGAGTCAGCATGTCCGGACCTTGGCCGGAAGCCACCCGGCGACCTTGATGCAGGTCAAGTCGGGCCAGGTCGCTGGGTGAAGGGATTCCACCGGAAATTCGGATCGGAGCCGCGTATCTTCGTGACGGGCCGTCGATTTGACCCACGTCAAACACCGGCCGCCAGACCTCCGGTCTGCTCGGCCGCGGATGAACACGCCGCACCGCGCCAACTGCCCGCCGAGGTCGGCGCGCCAGCCGCCGGCTTCAGGCGGCCTACCCGGCAAATTCAGGCCAGGCCCGAAGGAACTTCCTCCGGCCCGGTTCGGCTAAACTCCCCAACTCCGGAAAACCATGCCTTCCCCTGCCCTCACCACCCGCCGCGAATTCCTCCACGCCTCCGCCGCCGGCGTTGCCGGTGCCGCGCTCGCCGGAACCCTAGCCCTGCCAAGGGCCGGTTACTGCGCCGAGGCGAACACCATCAAGGTCGCGCTGGTCGGCTGCGGGGGGCGCGGGGGCGGCGCCGCCGCCAACGCGCTCAGCACCGCCGGACCGGTCCGGCTCTGGGCCGTCGCCGACGTCTTTGCCCCGAAGGCGGAGGCCGCGGCGCGTTCGCTCGCGACGCAGTTTCCCGGCCGAGTCGACGTGACGCCCGAACGCCAGTTCGCCGGCTTCGACGCCTACCGACAGGCGATTGACTCCCTGGGCCGGGGCGACTTGGTCATGCTCGCCACGCCGCCGGCGTTCCGCCCGATCCATTTCGAATATGCCGCGCAGAAAGGCGTGCACGTGTTCATGGAAAAGTCGTTCGCCGTGGACCCGCCGGGCATCCGCCGGGTTCTGGCCGCCAACGAAGTCGCCCGGGCCAAAAACCTCAAGGTCGCCACGGGCCTGATGAGTCGCCACTACCGGCCGCTGGAGGAGGCCATCGCCCGCATCCACGACGGTGCCCTCGGCGAGCTGATCACCTGCTGGGCCTACCGGATGCACGGGCCGGTGGGGTTCACCGCGCGCCGCCCGGGCACCGGCGAACTCGCCCACCAGCTCGCGAACTACAGCAACTTCACCTGGCTCAATGGCTCGTTCCTGGTGGACTGGCTCATCCACAACCTCGACGTCTGCTGCTGGGCCAAGAACGCCTGGCCCAAGTCCGCCCAGGGCATGGGCGGCCGCCAGGTGCGCGAGGAACCGGACCAACTCTTCGACCACTGTGCCGTCGAATTCGCGTTCCCGGACGGCACAAAGATGTTCGCCCAGGGCCGCCATCAGTCCGGTTGCCATGACTTCTTCGGTGACGTGCTCCACGGGACCAAGGGCTGCGCGGTGCTTGGCGAGGGGCAGACCAATCCCCGCCTTTTCCACGGCTGGGAACCCACCCCCGCCAAGCTCCTGTGGAGCTACCGGGGCGAACCGTGCGACCACTACCAGCGCGAGCATGACCTGCTCTTCGCCGCCATCCGCGAGGATCAGCCCTACAACGAGGTCGAACGCAGCGTCCGCTCGTGCATGACCGCCATCCTCGGTCGCATGGCGGTCGAGTCCGGCCGGCAGCTTACCTATGACGAGGCCCTCGCCTCAGACCTCGAACTGGCCCCGGGACTCGGCCAAATCACCTCGCTCGACCACGCCGCCCCCGTCACGCCCGACTCCACGGGCGCGTATCCCGTCGCCAAGCCGGGGCGCACGCGGGTGTTGTAGCCGGGCTGGTCCCGATCGGCTCCGGAATCCCGATCTTCCAAAGCGCCCGTTGCGCCGCACCCGCAGATGAAAATGATTACCGCCGGCGCCCTGTTCGTCGGGTGCCGTCGCCCGTCATGATTCCCGAATCCCCATTTACTCGCCGCCGTTTTCTCCGGGCCGGTGCCCTCGCGACCTCGGCCTTCGCCGCCACGCCGTTTGTGCTCACGGCTGAACCCGGGAAGAAGTTCCGCACGGCGCTCATCGGCTCCGGTTGGTGGGGCCGGAACATCCTCAAGGAAGCCATCGCCAGCGGCCGGGTGAAGGTGGTCGCGCTGTGCGACGTTTACGCCAACGCCCGCGAGACGACGGCTGAGCAGGTGACCGACCTCAATGGCGACGAGCCGAAACTCTACAACGACTTCCGCGAACTGCTGGCCAAGGAAAAGCCCGAGATCGTCCTCATCGCGACGCCCGACCATTGGCACGCGCTCCAGACCATCGCCGCGGTGAAAGCCGGCGCGCACGTCTTCGTGGAGAAACCCACCGGCCACACCGTCAACGAAAGCCGGGCCATGCTCCGCGCCGCGCGCGACAGCGGCCGCATCGTCCAGGTCGGCCTGCACCGGCGGATCGGGCCGCACCACGTCAGCGGGATGAACTTCCTCAGGTCCGGCGCGGTGGGCGACGTGGGCATGGTGCGCCTGTTCGCCCACGGCGGCGGCGGTCGGGAGAGGCCTAGCGCCAACAGCGAACCGCCCGAGGGCATGGATTGGGACCTATGGTGCGGCCCGGCGCCGAAGCGGCCGTTCAACGCGCGCATCCATCCCGGCGGCTGGCGCAACTTCCTCGACTACGGCAACGGCCAACTCGGCGACTGGGGCGTTCACTGGCTCGACCAAGTCCTCTGGTGGAGCGGCGAGAAGTATCCGAAACGCGTCTTCGCCACCGCCGGACGCCCCATCAGCGGTCCCGCGGTGCTCAACGACAAGGAACAGACCACCGACGCGCCGGATCATCAGGTCGCGACGTATGAGTTCGAGCAGTTCACCTGCGTGTGGGAACACCGGCGCTTCGCGGAGAACAACGCCGAGAAACACCGCATCGGCGCCTACTTCTACGGCACCAAGGGAACCCTGCACATCGGCTGGCAGGACGGCTGGACGTTCTACCCGACCGACGACAACGCGAAGATTCTGCACGAGGATTCCCAGCTTCAGCAGCCCGACGGACACAACCTGAAGCTGCTCTGGGCCGACTTCCTCACCGCCATCGAAGGCGGATCCAAGGGTGTGGCGAACATCGAGATCGCGCACCGTTCCTCTGTGCTGCCGCTGCTCGGCATGATCTCCTGGCGCACCGGCCGGAGCATCCAGTGGGACGGTGGGACCGAACAGATCGTCGGCGATCCCGAGGCGAACAAACTGCTCAGCCGGCCGTATCGCGGGGAGTGGGTGTATCCCGAGGGGTGAGCAAGGCACAGGCTGGACCAAGCGGAGGGGAAACCAACATGCTTGGGCATGTTCCACGCCGAAGTCCGGCTCATCGCGCGAAACCGTGCTGACATTGAACCGTTGGGAGAAGCAGCTTTCGCGTTCGCTTCTGCCCTGCGAGGGAACGGGCAAATCGTCGGCGATTTTTCCGGATCACAACTTCGCCGTCGATTGCGACTGCTTTGCATGGTGCCCGAAAAGTGCGCGTTGGAGCGTCGATTCGATGACCGGGAGGTCGCGGATGCATTCGAAAGGTTCGCCGCGCTTTGTTCGGGGCGGGTTTCCTTCGTCGTCACCGGCGAGGTGCTCCACACTCCGCCACCGTGCTTATGTCGTCGCCGGGCTCGTCTCCACTTGCTCACCAACCTGTTGGACGATTCCTCACCGCTGGCATGTGGTCGGTGTCGTCGGCCAGTTCCGTTCTACCGGCTCCAGCAACTTGATCGCCCCTTGCGGGAGCGGATTCTGTCATGGAAGCGGAGTTACCAATCCTGCGACGAGCTGTGGATGGCGTGCGGTGTTGGCGAGGACTGGAGTTATCGCCAACTGGCCCAACTCAACAGCCGGTTAAGCGATGAGGGACGGGAGATTTGCACTGAAATCGAGAAGGCGCTGGGCCTGCCAGTGTTCTATTATCTGATGCGTTACCGAGGGCGCTCGCCCGCGACGGAGCGAAACCGGAAATGTCCGGCGTGCGGAGGCGAGTGGCTGTTGCCAGTCCCGGAAGGCTGCTTTGACTTTCGCTGCGAACCTTGCCGACTGCTGTCCAACTTGGCCCCGTGAATGGTCTCGGAAGTCACACCGGGGCGATGGCGACGCGCAGGCCCAGCGGCTTGAGGATTTCACCGAAGGTCTCCAGCGTGGGGTTGCCATCCTTGGACAAGACCTTGTAGAGGCTCTGACGCTGGAGCGTCACCTTGTCCGCCAAGGCTCCCACGCCGCCACGGGCATCCACCACGTCCTTCAGGGCCAGCATGAGCGCCTTGCGGTCACCGCTGGCGATGACCTCTTCGAGGTAGAGGGCTGCGAGTTCAGGATCCTGAAGCCGCTTCAGGAGACCTTCCCGGTAGCTAACGGTGGTCGTCTTCATGTTGTTTCCAAAGCTGCTGTGCCCGTCGGATGTCACGGGCTTGGGTCTTCTTTTCGCCTCCACCCAACAGGATGAAAACAGTTTGGCCCCGGCGTCCGAAATAGACCCGAAGCCCGGGGCCGTAATCGATCCGGAGTTCGAAGACCCCTTCACCTACCGATTTGTGGTCACCCAGGTTACCGGCCCGAAAACGGGCGATGCGCGCATCCACAATCATCTGCTTCTTTCCGTCGCCCAGCGACTCAAGCCACTCGGAAAACGGCATCCTGCCGTCTGGCAGGACAAGCTCCTGGACTTCAAACGCCATGTCCGTTGGTAGGGTCGTCGTGCTTCCCGGAGGTGTCAACCATAGGTGACAATGATCCGTTGCTCACGGCACCTTTGCCCCTTCCGTCAGCGTCTTGCGGCGATAGACCTTGTCGCTGGCGCAGGCGTAGAGCCAGGCGCGGCCGGGGCCGGCGAAGGCGCAGCTCACGGTGCCCTTTTCCTGCGGGCGCGAGACGATGCCGCCCATGCGGCCGTTGGCGTCGAACATCTGGATGCCGAGATGGCTGGTGATCCACCAGCGGCTTTGCGCGTCGGAGATCATGCCGTCGCCGCCGCTGTCGGATTTTCCGGCGGGCGTGCGCAGTTCCATGTTTTTCTCGCCGCCCTTCAGGGAACCGTCGGTGGCGATCAGGAAGCTCCACGCGTTGGTGCCGCCGTATTCGCTGACGACGAGCATCCGCTGGTCGGGGCTGAGGGCGATGCCATTGGGCGCCTTGATGCCGCCGGCAGCGACCGGTGGACGGGACATATTGCGGGCCGAAGTCGGCACCTTCACGACGGTGCCGGCGCCCGTGTCGGTGAAGTAGATGAAGCCGTCCTTGGACACGACGAGGTCGTTGGGCTGCACGTCGGTGGCGACCGTTTCGATGGCCTTGGTCGCGGGATCGATCACGATGATCTTCTTCGCGTTGTTGGTGCCCTGGCCCTGCGTGGCGGCGTAGAGCTTGCCGTCGGGACCGAACTTCAGGCCGCTGATCTTCGGGCCGTTCTCCAGCCAGGCGACGGGTTTGGTTTCGTTGGCCGCGACGCGATAGACGAGGCCCTTGGGCAGGTCGCTGAAGTAGAAGTTCCCTTCCGCATCGCCGCACGCGGCGTCGGTGAAACCGTAACCTTCGCCAACGAGTTCCCAGTCACCGGGTTTACCTCCGTCGGCCAGGACCTTGGAGAGCGCCTCATCGCCGCCGAGGTTGTCCTTGGTGACGGGCTTGGGCAGTTCCGCGAGCGTGGGCCGCCAGAGCCAACGGAGCGTGTCGGGCAGGATCGCGCCGCCATGCTGGCCGCTGTGGCTGCCGGTGCCGAAGACGAACTGGAAGTCGTAGCCCATGAACGCGAGCGCGCTGGCCATCTCCTGGTTCGCGAGCGGCCAGTTGCCGTGGAGATTGTTGAGGTCGTTCGCGCCGTCCTGGAGGAAGACGCGGATGGGCTTGCGCTCGGTCTTGCGGATCCACGCGGGATAATTGTGGCCGCCGCGGATGTTGGTGTAGCTACCGATCTGCGAGAGCACCTTGCGGAACTGGTCGGGCCGTTCCCACGCGACCGTGAAGGCGCAGATGGCACCGCTGCTCATGCCGGCGATGGCGCGGAGTTCGGGATCGTCGCTCAGCTTCACGCCGAACTTGTGCACGGTGAACGGCAGCAGCTCATCCAGCAGGAACTTGGAGAAGGCGTTGCCCAGCGAATCGTATTCGAAGCTGCGGTTGCTGCGATTGTTCGCGCCAGTCGCGGGCGAATCGGCGGCGGTGCGGTTTCCCGGATTCACGAACACGGCGATGGTCACCGGCATCTCGCCCTTCGCGATGAGGTTGTCGAAGACGATGGGCACGCGCTGGCCGCCGGTTTCGATCACGTAGCCGCCGCCGTCGGTGAAGACCATGAGCGCGGCGGGTTTGGAGCCGTCGTATTGCGCGGGGATGTAGATCCAGCAGTCGCGCTCGGTCTCGGGATAGACCTTGGAGGCGTTGAACGAGAACTTCTCCACCCGCCCCTTCGCCACACCGGGTGCGCGTTCGGTGGATTCGGGAGCGAGTTTGTAATCCTGGGCCAACGCGGGAACCGCGGCGACAAGGCAGAGCAAAACGCAGAGCAGGCGGAGGGAATGCATGCGACGAGCTTGGGGAAGCCGGTCGCCGCGGCAAGGCGCGAAAGTGGAGGCCGCATTGGGGAGGTTTCTTTCCCCGAAGCTGCGCGACCGACCCCGGCCGTTCTCACGGCGGAGCGGCGCCGGTCAGTCTGTCGCGCCCGTGAAATTGCGCTCGCCTGAGCGGCGGGGACATGGTTCAACCTCACCCCGTCGGCAGCACCGGTAGCTCAATTGGATAGAGCATCTGACTTCGGATCAGAGGGTTCGGGGTTCAAGTCCCTGTCGGTGCACCACCTTTTGCCCGGCGATTTGCGGGCCAAGGCCGGCCTTCCCTTTCGCGACTGAAGCGGCCGAGTTCGTCCGGTTGCCAACCTCCTCAATTCCCGGCCGGCGCAGCGGCGGCAGGATTGAATTTGGCAGCGGACACGCGAAGCCTGCCTGCCCAGCTTCCAAGCCACTCACCGTTCGGACCCGAATTCACGGTGGACACCCCTCAATCATCCACCGTCTGGCCGACGAGCTGACGGAACTTCCATCCCGTGTTGTCGTTGCCGCCTTGCGTCTGCTTCATCAGCACACCGATGACCTTCTCCTTCGGGTCGGCGAAGTATTGCGTGTTGAAGTAACCGCCCCAGTCGAATGTGCCGGCGCTGCCTTCGCCGCCCTTGCCCTGCCCCTTTTCCGTCACCACACCGAACGCCAGCCCGTAGTGCTTGTCGCCGCCGCCGAAGAGATTGCCGCCGACTTGTTCGCGCATGATGACGTCCACCGTGGTGCGACTGAGAATGCGCACGCCGCCGAGCTCGCCGCCGTTGAGATACATCTGGAGGAACGTGGCGTAATCCGGCGCCGTGCTGCACAGGCCGGCACCACCGGAGAAGAACGACTTCGCGCCTTTGATCGGGTAATCCGGGTCATAGAACGTGACCGGCAGGCGAACCCATTTGTTCCCGTCGGGCTTCTGCACGGCAACAAGACGGCTGGCCTTTTCCGCGGGCACGTAGAAGCCGGTGTCCTTCATGCCCAGCGGCCCGAACAGACGCTTCTGGAGGAAGGCGTCGAATGGCATTCCGGAAACCACTTCAATGAAGTAACCGAGCACGTCGAGCCCTTCGCTGTAGGTGAATTTCTCGCCGGGCGAGTGATGCAACGGCAGCTTCGCCAGACGCTTCACGCTGTCACCGATCGTGACCGGTTCGGTCGTGAACAAGTCGGTGACACCCGCCTTCTCGTAGATCTTCTTGAACCGCGCATCGCCATCGATCACGCCATAGCCGAGGCCCGAGGTGTGCGTGAGCAAATCACGGATGGTGATCTCACGTTTGGCCGGTTCGCCCGTCCAGGTGCCGTCGGCTTCGTTGTAGGTCTTGAGCACCTGCGGCTGCTTGAACTCGGGAATCCAGTTTGAGATCGGGTCGTCGAGCCGGAAGCGCCCCTCCTCCCAGAGCATCATCACGGCGGTAGAGGTGATCGCCTTGGTCTGGGACGCGATGCGGAAAATGTCGTCGCGCCCCAAAGGGCGATTGGCCGCGTTGTCCGCCAGCCCGAACGCCTTGTGATAAACAATCTTTCCGTTGCGCGCGACGAGCGCCACGACACCGGGAATTCGGTTCTCGCGAATGGCGTCCTCGCACATCCCGTCGATGTGCGCCAGGCGCTCGGGCGACACGCCGGCCTTGGCGGGCGCGGTTTCCCGCAGGGCCGGCGAATGCCGGACCGACTTGGTTTGGGCGAAGGCCGGAGAAGCCAGCAGGGCCAGGCCCAACGACAGCGACAGGCCCAGCGGGGAAAACGAAGGCGGAGAAATCTTCATGGAACGCGTGCGGAATTTCCCTGAAGTCCCGCCCGCCGTCACGCTCAACGACGCCCTGAAAACGCCGGGCCACGGGACCGCATGCCGGCAACGAGGGCAGCCACCACCCCTTCGCCGTCCCGGCCGCGCCAGCCGTTTCGCCGTCTTGCGCGGAGACGCCGGAACCTGTTCCCTTCGCTCTCCTTTAGGGCCGATTCATGAGCGACAAGCCGGATTACAAGAACACGCTGAACCTGCCGCGCACCGAGTTCCCCATGCAGGCGAACCTAGTGCAGCGCGAACCGCAACGCCTCGCCCAGTGGGAGGCCGACGGTATTTACGCGCAGATTCGCGCGGCGCGGGCGGGCAAGGAGAAGTTCGTCCTGCATGACGGCCCGCCGTTCGCCAATGGCGATGTCCACGTGGGCACCGCGCTGAACAAGATCCTCAAGGACATCATCGTGAAGTCGAAGACGCTCCGCGGCTTCGACGCGCCCTACGTGCCGGGCTGGGACTGCCACGGGCTGCCCATCGAGTCCAAGGTCACGCAGGAACTCCGCGCCGCCGGCAAGACCGACGCCGACGCCGCCACGATCCGTTCCGCCTGCGACGCCTACGCGCGCAAATACATCGACCTCCAGCGCGAGCAGTTCAAACGCCTCGGCGTATTCGGCGACTGGGCGAATCCGTATCTCACGCTGAACAAGGAATACGAGGCCGACGAGCTGCGCCTGTTCGCGGACATCGTGGAAAAGGGCTTCGTCTATCGCGGCAAGAAGCCGGTGTATTGGAGCATCCCGTTCAAGACCGCGCTGGCCGAGGCGGAGGTGGAATACGCCGAACACATCAGCCAGTCGGTCTATGTGAAGTTCAAGCTGAAGGGCGAGCCGAACACTTTCGTGCTCATCTGGACGACCACACCGTGGACGCTCCCGGCGAACCTCGCGGTCGCCTTCAACCCGACGTTCCACTACTCGCTCGTGATGGCCGAGGGCGGCACCTACCTCGTCGCCAATCCGCTGCTGTCCGTCACGGCGCAAAAGCTCGGCTGGGAAAGCTACCAGATCGTCCGCACGCTCTACGGCGAAGAACTGGCGACCGTGGAATACGAGCACCCGTTCTGCGCGCGCACCGGCAAGCTGTTCCCGGCGGAATTCGTCACCAGGGACACGGGCACGGGCTTTGTCCACATCGCGCCCGGCCACGGTGCCGACGACTACCAACTCGGCCTGAAGGTCGGACTGCCGATCTACTGTCCGGTGGATGATGAAGGCCGCCTCGCGCCGACGAACGACCTGCCGCGTGAGCAGCAGTTACCGGATTCGCTCGTGGGCAAGTCCACGCTGGAGAAAAACAACCGTTCCGAGGCCAACGACGCCGTGCTGGCGCTGCTGGTCGAGAAGCAGGCCCTCGCGCACCGCGAGGACTACGCGCACAGCTACCCGCACTGCTGGCGCTCGAAGACGCCGATCATCTTCCGCGCGGTGGACCAATGGTTCATCAAGGTCGATCACGTAGTGGCACTGGCGCCCTCGCCTGTGGCCAGTGGCACAGGGGCCCCCGCCTGCGCAGTTGGGGTTGGCTCTGCGGGCGGGGGCGCCCGCAGCACGGACCCAGGCGAGGGCACCTGTGCCACTACTACCTTCCGCGCGCAGGCGCTAGCCGCCATTGATTCGGTCAACTGGATTCCCGACTGGGGCATCAACCGCATCAAGGGTGCCGTGCAGACGCGCCCCGACTGGTGCATCTCGCGCCAGCGCACTTGGGGTGTGCCCATCCCGGCCTTCTACGACGCCACCGGCGAGCCGATCCTGAATGCCGCCATCGTCCGCAACGCCGCCGCGCTCATTGAACAGCATGGCAGCAACGTGTGGTTCGCCACGCCCGCCGAGGAGTTGTGGGCCAAGTGCCGTCCTGCCGGCTGGACCGGCCCCGAAGCCGTCCGCCGCGGCCAGGACACGCTCGACGTTTGGATCGATTCCGGCAGTTCCAGCCGCGCCGTGCTCATGCGGCGGCCTGAGCTGTCCCATTCCGCACTCCGCACTCCGCACTCCGCCTTGGACTGGCAGGCCGACGTCTATCTCGAAGGCTCCGACCAGCACCGCGGCTGGTTCCAGTCGTCGCTGCTGCTCTCCCTCGCCGGCAACGACGCGCCACCCTACCGGACCGTGCTTACCCACGGCTTCATGGTGGACGAGGATCGCGAGAAGATCTCCAAGTCCAAGCAGGGTGCCGGCGGTTACCAGAAGCCCCAGACCGCCGACCGCTTCGTGAAGGACTACGGCGCCGACGTGCTGCGCCTGTGGGTCGCCTCGCAGGATTACCGCAGCGACATCGTCGTCAGTGAGGAACGGCTGAAGAAGGTTGGCGAAACCTACCGGCTCATCCGCAACACGCTGCGCTACCAGCTCAGCAACCTCTACGACTTCGACCCGGCAAAACACACCGTGCCCGACGCCAACCTGACCGGCCTCGACCGCTGGATTCTCGGTGAGTTTGGCAAGTTGGAGACCGAAGTTGCCGCGGCCTATGACGCCTACGAGTTCCACGTCGCCTACCAAAAGGTCTCCCAGTTTGTGGCCGTGCAGCTCAGCGCCATCTACCACGACGTGGTGAAGGACCGCCTCTACACCGACGCCGCAAATTCCCCGCGCCGCCGCAGCACCCAGACAGCGCTGCATTACATCGTCGTGCGCCTCTGCCAGATGCTCGCCCCGATGCTCGTCTTCACCGCCGAAGAGGCGTGGGGCTACATCCCAGGCGCCCCGGCGAAGTCGGTGCATCTTTCGGATTGGAATCCGCCGATCAAAGACGAGCGGCTGGGAGACCTGGAGTTTGCGTGGAAGCCGACCGAAGGACTCGCCTCCGTCGCACCCATCTTCGACCTGCGGGCCAAGGCCATGGCTGCCTTGGAACCGGCCCGGCAGGCGAAGCAAATCGGCAAAGGCCTGGATGCAGTCCTGGAGTTTTCCGTTCCCGGACTTCTGGCCGGCCACTTCACGTCCGCGGACGACTTGGACGCACTTCGTGAGCTCTGCAATGTTTCCGCGGTTTCGGTGACTCAAGGCACCGAATTCGGAGTGCAGGTCCGCCCCGCCTCCGAGCTCGGTCGGGCCAAGTGCGAGCGGTGCTGGCACTGGGAACCCGTCATCGGCGGCGACCCGGCACATCCCGGCCTCTGCCCCCGCTGCGTCGTAGCCGTCAAAGACTGCCAAACGTCATAGTCCACCGCCTCTCCTCCCTCCCCCTTCATCGGATGAAGGCAGAGGGAGCCAAACCGCGAAGCAGTCGCCACCGTCGGCTTCCAATACATCGGGTTGCAGGGCTTTGCGCCCAAGCTGACCAAGGCTAAGGCTGCCAGACTCGCTGGGGGACAGCCGGCGGGATGCCGGCAGCACTTGGCCGGAGCCGGTTTCGCAACCAATGTTCCACGACGTCCCGCGGTGTTCCGGGCGCCAAAAAATCTCTCGCCAACGCCGGCCGGCTGGCCCGATAACCTGCGCTTTGAAATTGGCCGCATGAACGAGCAGATCGTCATCCTTGATTTCGGTTCGCAATACACCCAGGTGATTGCCCGCCGCATCCGCGAATGCAGCGTCTATTCCACCATCCTCCGCTTCGACACACCGGCGGCGGAAATCGCGAAGCTCGCGCCCAAGGGCATCATCCTGTCCGGCGGTCCGAGCTCGGTTTACGCCAAGGGGGCGCCGCTGCCCGACAAGGCCATCTTCAAGCTGGGCGTGCCGGTGCTGGGCATCTGCTACGGGGTGCAGATCTTCGCCCATTTCCTCGGCGGCAAGGTCGAGAAGGGGCAGAAACGCGAATACGGCAAAGGCACGCTCTCCGTGGCGGATCCTGCCTGCGCTCTGTTTGCGGGCCTGCCGGACCAGCTTCAGGTCTGGAACAGCCACGGCGACAAGCTCACCCGGTTGCCCAAGGATTTCACCGTCGTCGGCACAACGGAGAACTCCGACTACGCGGCCATCGAGAATCCGCACAGGAAGTTCTTCGGCATCCAGTTCCACCCCGAGGTCGCCCATAGCCCCCGGGGCAAGGAGGTCCTGGCCAACTTCGTCCACACCGTCTGCGGTTGCGGCAAGGGCTGGACGATGCGGAATTACGTCGAGCAGGCCGTCGAGGAGATCCGCGCCCAGGTCGGCAAGGAACGGGTCATCCTCGGACTCTCCGGCGGGGTGGATTCCAGCGTGGCCGCCGCGCTGATCCACAAGGCGATCGGCGACCAGCTCACCTGCATCTTCGTGAACAACGGCCTGCTGCGCGCCCGCGAGGCCGAGGTCGTGCAGGAGGTCTTCGGCCGGAACTTCAAGGTGAAGCTGCAATACGAGGACGCCACGCCGCTATTCCTCCGGAAGCTCAAGGGCGTCACCGATCCCGAGAAGAAGCGCAAGGTCATCGGGAAGGCGTTCATCGACGTCTTCCAAGCCGCAACCAAGAAGGCCGGCAAGGCCAAGTTCCTAGCCCAAGGCACGCTTTATCCCGACGTGATCGAGTCCGTGCCCATCGCCGGCAACCCGGCGGCGATGATCAAGTCGCACCACAACGTGGGCGGCCTGCCGAAGAACCTGAAGTTCAAGCTCGTCGAGCCGCTCCGCTGCCTCTTCAAGGACGAGGTCCGCCAGCTCGGTCTCGAACTCGGCCTGCCCAAGGAGATCGTCTTCCGGCAGCCGTTCCCCGGACCCGGCCTCGGCGTCCGCGTGCTCGGCGAGGTGACCAAGGCCAAGTGCGAACTCCTCCGCGCGGCCGACGCCATCGTGGTCGAGGAAATGAAGGCGGCGGACCTCTACTACAAGACTTGGCAGACCTTTGCCGTGCTGCTGCCCGTGCGCAGCGTGGGCGTGCAGGGCGACGAGCGGACCTACGACTTCACGGTCGCCATCCGGGCCGTGGAATCGCAGGACGGCATGACCGCCGACTGGGTGCGCGTGCCTTACGACCTGCTGGAGAAGATTTCGACGCGCATCACCAACGAGGTCCGCGGCATCAACCGCGTGGTGCTCGACCTGACCAGCAAGCCACCCGGCACCATCGAGTGGGAGTGACCGCCGGCCGGCCGCAAACCCGGGTGTGAGCTTCCCCCGGCCGGATGGCGAAGCATGCGGTTGAGCCACATCGTCCACTTCGGGGTCTTGCCAGCGGCAGCGGGAACGCCGCCGGGAGGTTTCGGAACTGGGAAGCGCCCAAACCTCCGTTTCCAAAGCTGCACAGGTGTCGCCGCCCTGTCGGCAAGTTGCTGGCAGCACTTTTCCGGGGCGGCCCACGGCGGTTGTATCCGACTTCATTTTGCCGGAGGGCCAACTGGCGCTTGCCAAACTCGGGCCGAAGGGACATCTGTTTGGGGCAAACCATACACATCCCATGCGAGTCACCGGTCCTTCCTCCCGCATCCGTCAGGGTTTCACCCTGATCGAGCTGCTCGTCGTCATTGCCATCATCGCCATCTTGGCCGGCATGCTCCTGCCGGCGCTCTCGAAGGCGAAAACCAAGGCCCAGGGCATCGCCTGCCTGAGCAACACCAAGCAGCTCACGCTGGGCTGGCACCTGTATTCCACCGACTACAATGATCGGGTAGCCAACAATTACGGTGTCGCGGAAACCATCCAAGCCATCGACCAGAAGGTCTTCGACAACTGGGTGAATAACGTGATGAGTTGGGGCGCGGGCTCCGGCACCGGCGAAAAGAGCATCACCAACTTGGCTTGGGTCGCCAACGGGGTGCTCGGCAAATACACGGGCGGTGCCGTCGGGGTCTACAAGTGCCCGGCCGACATCTACCTTGCGCCGGCCCAGCGGAAGGCCAACTGGGCTCGCCGTAATCGCAGCCTGGCGATGAACTCCTTCTTCGGCCGCTTCAGCATCGGCAACGATGCCACCGCCCAGGGCAAGAACTGGGGCTTCAATGACCGCGTCCAATTCCTCAAGCAGAGCAGCGTGCCCGCGCCCGGCAAAACCTGGCTGGTGCTGGACGAACACCCCGATTCCATCAACGACGGCTACTTCATCAACAATCCCGACGCCGGCGCGTGGCAGGACATCCCCGCCTCGTATCACAACGGCGCGTGCGGTTTCTCGTTTGCCGACGGTCACTCTGAGATCAAGAAGTGGCTGAGCCGCTCGTCGAAATACACCGCGGTCAAGTATGCCTACCCGACTACGGTGAACTTCGACGCCAACGGCCGGGTGGACTTCGCCTGGTATAAGGAACGCACCGGTTACGTGCTGCTCAACGGCACCCGCCAATACAACTACTGAACGGTTCCCCCGTTTCGTTCCGTCAGGCCGCCGGCAACCCCGGCGGCCTTTTTGTTTGCCCGGCCTCCACGCACGGTCCCCGACGAAACCGACGACACGCCGCGGGCCAAGTTGCGGCCGGTATCGTGCCTGCAGCACTTTGTGCCGTCGGCTTCCAGCCGGCGGAGGTTCGCCACATGGGGCTGACCTGCACCCTCACATCGGGCGCTTTGTCAGCGTCAGCGGGAATGCCTTCGGGAGGTTTCGGCACCGGAAGCGCCTGAGGCTCTGTTTCCACGACAGCGCTCGGGGCGCTGCCCTGCCGGCTGGAAGCCGGCAGCACATTGTTGGCGGCTTGGCTTCGCCCCACCCTTCCCGGCGACTTGCCTGCCGCGACGAATGCCGCAAGGCTCGCCGGCGTCTTCACCGTCACGCTTATGCGCCACCATTTCTGCCGCTGGTTCGCCCTGCTGTCCTTGGTTCATTGGTCCTTGGCCATGGGACCGTCCGCTTCGGCGGCCGACGCGCCGAAGTTCGAGCTCAAGGACGGCGACCGCGTGCTGTTCATTGGCGACACGTTTTTCGAGCGCGAGGGCGACTACGGGCACATCGAGACGCGGCTCACGGCGGCGTTTCCCGACCGCAACGTCACCTTCCGCAACCTCGCCTGGGCCGGCGACACCCCGATGGGCCGGGCGCGCGCGAGCTTCGACTGGAACAAGCCGGAAACCGAATGGCTGAAGCGCGTGAAGGAACAGGTCGCGCTCGTGAAGCCGACGGTGGCGTTCCTGAGCTACGGCATGACGGCAGCGCTGGAACTGGCGGAGACGAAGGCCGAGGAACAGCCGGCGAAGCTGGAGAAGTTCAAGGCCGACCTCGGCAAGCTGATGGACGCCATCGACGAGGTCAGCGGGCAGAAGGTGAGGTTTGTGTTGGTCGGGCCGATTTCCCTAATTGAACGAAACAACTCAAGGTCGCCTCGCAACGCACCGTTTTTTTCCGCTTCCGAAGCCACAAGTTCGATAGCATCCGAGCGGAATTCTACTTTCCTGAATCTGGTCAAGGCTACCAGTTCGTGGTCTTCGCAAGACAACAGCAATCCTTGGTCTCCAGATGAAGTTCACCTGAGTGACGAGGGATATCGAGGAATTGCTGAAGAAATTGCCCAGCTATTGGGCTATCCGCGCCCCGCACTGATGGCACGCGAATTGGCGAAACGGACGGGACTGAAACCTGAGATTGACCATGAAGCCTATGAACAAGCTAGGTCTTCGCTTGCGTCCGCCATTCGCAAAAAGAACGAGCTCTTCTTCCACCGCTGGCGGCCGGAGAACTGGACCTACCTCTTCGGCTTCCGCAAAGGCGAACAGGGCCAGAACGGCGTCGAGATTCCCCGGTTTGATCCGCTCATCGCCCAGTGGGACGCCCGCATCGCCAAGCTGCGCGACCTGAAACATCAGGACCCCGCGATGGTGAAGGAAGTCCAGGACCTGCTCGCCGCCGAGGAACTCGCGCACAAGGCCGTGCCCAAGATCCAGAAACCCCAGCCGGTCCCGACCTTCACCGTGGCCGACGGCTTCGAGGTCAACCTGTGGGCCGAGAACCCGAAACTCCACAAACCCATCCAGATGAACTGGGACGCGCAAGGCCGCCTCTGGGTCGCTTCGTCCGAGGTCTATCCCCAGATCCAGCCGGGCCAGCCCGCGACCGATTCCGTGGTGGTGCTCGAAGACACCAACGGCGACGGCGTGGCGGAGACTTCGACCACGTTTGCCGACGGCCTGCTGATTCCCACCGGCGTGCTGCCCGACAACAAGGGCGGCGTCTATGTGGCGGCCAGCAGCCAGTTGCTGCACTTCGCCGACACGAACGGCGACGGCGTCGGGGACAAGAAGACGATCGTGCTCACCAGCTTTGGCACCGAGGACACCCATCACAACCTGCACACGCTGCGCTGGGGTTACGACGGGCACCTCTACATGAACCAGTCCATCTACACCCACACGCACATCGAGACGCCGTGGGGCGTGCGCCGGCTGAACAGCGCCGGCATCTGGCGGTTCAATCCCGACACTTGGCGGCTCGACGTCTTCACCAAGGGCGGCTGCAACCCGTGGGGCCACCACTGGGATCAATACGGAAACTCGTTCTTCACCGACGGCGCGGGCGGCAAGGGCATCTATCACGCGATGGAAGGCGCCACCTACTTCACCTACGCCGACATGCGCCGTGAGGCCGACAGCATCAGCCCGGGTAGCTATCCGAAGTTTGCCAGCGTCGAGGTCGTGCACAGCCCGAACTTCCCCGCCGACTGGCAGGGCAGCGTGATCACCTGCGACTTCCGAGCCCACCGCGTGGTGCGGTTCGGCCTGAGCGACAACGGTTCAACCTTCCAGACCAAGGAAATGCCCGACGTGCTGCGCTCGACCAACGTGACCTTCCGCCCGATCGACCTGCGCTTCGGCCCCGACGGCGCGCTCTACGTGGCCGACTGGAGCAACCCGATCATCCAGCACGGCGAGGTGGATTTCCGCGATCCGCGCCGCGACAAGGAACACGGCCGCATCTGGCGCGTGACCGCCAAGGGCGGCGCGCTCAGCAAGAAGCAGGACCTCGCGAAGTTGGACACGGTCGCGTTGCTAGACCGGACGCTGTCGAAGTCCGGCTGGGAGCAGGAACAATCCCGCGTCGTGCTCCGCCAGCGCGGTGCCGACAAGGTCTTGCCGGCGGTGAAACCGTGGCTGGCTAAGCAGACCGATCCGCGCGCGAAGCTCGAAGCCATGTGGATCCATGAGGCCTTCGAGAAGCCGCCCGACGATCTCGTCGGCGAACTCATCGCGGCGAAGGACGAACGTCTGCGGACGGCGGCGGCGCGGCAATTGAGCCGCTAGCCTGTTCTACGGCGCATGCCTGAATCCCCCTCGTCCGCTTCCGTGCCGGATGGCGCGGCCCGCCTCTACCAAGGCGCGTCCGGGCAGGCTTACCACCACGGAAAGCGGGCACTGCGCCCCGAGGCGCAGGAATGGGTCTGGCGCCTGCGCGCCGGCAAGTTCCAGCCGTGGGTGCGCCCGACCGATACGGTGGTCGAACTCGGCGTCGGCGCCGGCTGGAACCTGGCCCGCCTCGCGTGCGGCCGGAAAATTGGCTGCGACGCAGCGGACTTCTTGGCGCCGGAATTGGCGGCCCTAGGCATCGAGTTTTTCCGGGACCTTTCCGCAATTCCTGCCGGGGTAGCCGACGTGGCGATCTGCCATCAGACGCTCGAACACCTGCTGGAGCCCGCCGCCGCGCTGCGGGAACTGGCGCGAGTGCTCAAGCCCGCGGGCCGGCTGGTCCTTCATGTGCCGTGGGAAGTGGAACGTCGGTATCGCCGCTACGACCCGGCGGAGCCGAACCATCACCTCTACCATTGGAACGCCCAGAACCTGGGCAACTTGGTCACGGTGCTGGGCTGGCGCGTCGAACGCCTCGGCGTCCGAGCCTACGGCTACGACCGGTTCGCCGCCAATTGCGCGGCTCGGGGGCACCTCGGCGAAGCCGGCTTCCGGCTGCTCCGGCGCGCGCTGATTTTGCTCCGGCCCTTGCGGGAAGTGGAGTTGGTCGCCGTCCGGCCGGCCGGCGACGGAAGCATACCTCAGGACGGCTGAATCCGGGCCGCCGCCTCGGCCAAGGGATCGCGCTTCCGGGTGCCCTCGGGATTTTGGGCGCGACGGAGTTTGTCGGCCAGGGCACTCAGGCGCTTGCCTTCCGATTCGAGAACTTCGAGTCCGTTGACGATGGCAAAGAGGTCGTTCGTATTGGCGGCGTTGATCACCGTCTGGACACGGCCCACGAGCGAATTGTCGCGGATCAGCGAACAAGTGCCCCGGAGGCGTTGCAACGTCAGCAAAGCGGCATGGGCCTTGCCGGCACCGAGTTCGTTCCGGACCGTCTTGACCTCCTCCCGGACCTGTTCGGCCAATTGGTGGAAAAGTTCCGCGCACGCGGCGATATCGAGCCCGAGGCGATCCTTGAGGGCCTGCACCCGTTCATTGGACTTGGCCATGGCTTGGGTCAGCACTTCCCGGATCTGTTCGCGGATCTCGTCCGGCTGGAACGGCTTGACCAGATACTTGTTCACGTTTAGCTCGGCGGCCCGGACCACGGTGTCCCGGTCCGTGGTTGAAGTGCACATCATCACCTCAAGGTCAGCGAGATAAGGGGTGGCCCGAACGCGCGACAGCAGCTGCAATCCGTCCATTTCCGGCATGCAAACGTCGGTGATCATCAGGTCCGGATTGAGCCCCTTCTTGAGCAGTTCCATGGCCTCGGCCCCGTTCACGGCTTCGGTGACCACGCAACCCGGCAATTGCTCGACGACCCGCCGCAGCACCAAGCGACTGATGTAGGCATCTTCCACGATCAGGATGTGCCCATTGAGGGGCGGTCCAATCGGTTCGGTCACCCGGGGGGTGAAAGGCTGGTAGCCGCAGTGCTCCTCAAGGAACGGAACGGCGAGCCGTTGGGTCGCCGGATCCAGGCACATCACGATTCCGATCAGGCCGTTTTCGAGTCCGATTGCAGCCGGCTTACCCGGTAGCAAGTTGACCAGGTCCTTGATCGCCTGGGCAATTTGGTCCGGCGCCGCGGCCGGGCGGGGTGGCGGCTGGGCTTCAACCTTCGGCTCCTCGACCTTAGGGGGGGCGGCCACGGGCCGGGGAGGCGGAACCTCGACCAATGGCGATCCGCCGCGGGCCGGCTTGGGCGCCTTTTGCGTCCAATCGGGCCGAACCTCCCCGTCCGCCTTGGGCGGCGCCAGCGGGCGGCTTGGGGAGGACTTGAATTCGGTCTGGAGTTCCATGGGCCTAAATGAGTTGTGGGGAAACCACTGCCACAAACTCAGTGTCGGCAGGTGACGGGAACAACTTGAGGAAGGGCGCGGCCGATTTCCGCGGGCCGGCCCGGATCCGGTTCAGCGAGGGGCACCCGCTTCGGCCGATCGCCCAAGCGTCTGACTGTTGAGCACGAGGGCGAATTTGTCCGCCATCTGGCCCACCCGCTTGCCCTCGGAACTCAGGAGGTCCAGGCCGTCGAGGGTCGCGGTCAGGTCACCGCGTTCCAATTCGACCAGGAGGTTGTCAATCCGGGTGACCAGCGCGTGTTCCTTGATCGAGGAACAGGAACCGCGGAGCCCCTGGAGAATCATGTTCGCGCCGTGGCGTTTGCCGCTCGCGAGGGCATTGCGAACCGCCGAGACATCCTTGCCCAGTTGCTGGCTCAGGCCCCGGAGGACTTCCACCGTGCCGGCGGGGTCGAGTCCCACCCGTTGCTGGAGCTCCTCCAGCTTGCGGAATTCCCGCGCGGCCGCCTGGACCAAGGTCTCCCGAACCTGGGTCTTGACCTGGGCGGGCTCGAAGGGCTTGACGAGGTAGCGGCTGACGTTGAGCTCGACCGCCCGCAGAATGGTTTCCCGCTCGGTGCTCGCGGTGCAGAGCATCACCTCAAGGTGGCTGAGGCTGGGATTGGCCCGGATCTCCTTCAGCAACGTGAGCCCATCCATGTCGGGCATCGCGATGTCGGAGATGCAGAGGTCGGGCGGCCCGTTCTTCTGCATGAAGGCCAAGGCTTCGCGGCCCGTGCTGGTTTCGCTGACGGTGCAGCCGGGAATCTGCTCCAGCGTGCGCCGCAGCATCAGCCGGGAAACCAGGGTGTCCTCGACGATCAGGATGTGGGCGTTGATCGGAGTTTCCGTCGGCGTGGCGACCGGGCGAAGGTAGGGCGTGTAGTCGCTGCCGACCTGGAGGTAAGGCTCCAGCTTGGCCATGGTCTCGGCGTCCAACCGGAGAGTCAGCCCGAGCTGGTGGTCCGCAAAACCGGTGGCAACCGTCTTGCCGGGCAGCAGCCGCAGCAGGCCGACGATCGTTTCCACCAAATTGGGTTCCCGCACCGGCGGCGGCGCAGTTGGCCGGGGCGGAGGTGCCTCCACCCGGACCGGGGCACCATCGCCTTGCTTGGCCAAAGGGGTGAAGACGGCGGCGACGGAACGGGTGGGTGAGACCACCGCGCGGGCAACCTCATTGGTCGAAACCGCCACCGCCACTGCGGGCGAAGTGGGATCGGGAGTGATTTCGCACTGAAGTTGCATTGGGTTAGGCCATGGTTCTTCCACCAGCACATCGGTATCCGGTGGGGGGACTTAAGCCCAAGGACGACAAAGTTTGTCCGGTTTGCGGCCCCGGGTGCCGCCGGGAACGGAAGAGGTCAATTTTCAGCCCGAAAATCAGTGTCACCGACCGGCCGGCGTCGCCAATCTTTGACCGCGATGATGCCAGTTCCCGCCCCCACGGCGCCCCGCCCACTCCACGACCTCCCCCGGGCGGAGTTGGAAGGTGTCCTCGTGGCGGACGGGTTGTCCGCCACCCATGCCCGGACGCTGTGGCGCGCGCTGCATTTCGGTTTGGCGGCCGAACTGGCCGACCGGGACGAGTTTCTGCCGCCCCTGCGTCGGTGGGTGGCGGCCCACGTCGGCGTCGGCCGGCGATTCTCGACGGAGTTTCCCGCGGAAGCCGCCGACATCGCGAGCGGCGACGGACTCACCCGGAAATTCCTGCTCCGGCTGGCCGACGGGCAGACCATTGAAACGGTCGTGATGGGCTTCAAGGGGCGCCACACCGCCTGCCTGAGCACGCAGGCCGGCTGTGCGATGGGCTGTGTCTTCTGCGCCACCGGTCAGATGGGCTTTGTGCGGCACCTTCGGCCGGGCGAAATCGTCACCCAAGTCCGCCACGCCCAGGTGGCCCTTCGCAACGCCGGGCAGGAAGGCCTGCGGAACTTGGTGCTCATGGGAATGGGCGAACCGCTGCACAACTACGACCACGTGATGACAGCCCTGGAGATCATCACCGACCGGAGCGGGCTGAACCTGGGCCCCAGCAAGATCACCATCAGCACCGTGGGGGTGGTCCCCGGAATCCTGCGCCTCGCGGCGGAACGACGGCCGTATCACCTCGCTGTGAGCCTGCACGGCGCCACCGAGGAGGAACGTTCCGCTTTGGTGCCCGCCAGCCGTCGCTGGCCCTTGGCGGAACTCATGGACGCCTGCCGCACCTACATTGCGCAGACCGGCCGCCGCATTTTCTTCGAGTGGACCCTGATCGCCGGCCAGAATGATTCACCCGCCCAGGCCGAACGCCTCGGCAAACTCCTCCACGGCCTCGCGGCGCACGTGAACCTAATTCCCCTGAATCCCACCGGCGGCTTTGCCGGCACCGCGACGCAGTTGGACGCGGCCAAGGCATTCCAGCAGGTGCTTCAGGCCGCGGGTTTCCCCAGCACCATCCGCCAGCGCCGCGGCATCGACGTCGCGGCGGGTTGCGGACAACTACGCGCGGAGAAGGCGCGGGAGTCCGCCGCACTGAAATGAAAACGGGCGCGGATTGATCCGCGCCCGTAGAAACACCTCGTCGCCGGAGCCCGCTTAGACGTCCAGTTTCGTCCATGCCGCATTGGCCTTGGACGACTTCACCACTGCCTCGATAAACGCCATGCCACGCACGCCGTCCTCGATCTTCGGGAAGTCGAGCGTCGGATCGTCCTTGGCCAGCTTTCGGCCATCCACGCGGGCGCGGACGGCGCCGGCGAAGTTGCGGTAGATGTTTGCGAAAGCTTCCAGGTAACCCTCGGGATGGGCCGGCGGGGTGCGGCCCGCGGCCTTGGCGATGTCGCTCAGGTAACCGTTGGCAGTGCGATAGACCTGCATTGGCTGGTCGGGCCACTTCACAAGCATGGTGTTCGGCTCGCGCTGGTGCCATTCGAGGCCGCCGAGTTCGCCATAGACACGGAGGTTGAGGTTGTTCTCCTCGCCCACGGAAATCTGCGACGCGTGGAGCACGCCCTTGGCGCCGCCCTTGAAGCGGAGCAGCACGTTGCCGTCGTCGTCCAGCTTGCGGCCTTTCACGAAGGCGGTGAGGTCGGCGGCCAGTTCGCTGATCTGCAGGCCGGTGACGTATTCGGCGAGGTTCTCGGCGTGGGTGCCAATGTCGCCGATGCAGCCGGCGGCGCCGGAGCGTTTCGGGTCGGTGCGCCACGCGGCCTGCTTCTGGCCGCTCGCCTCGATGCGGGTGGCCAGCCAGCCCTGCGGGTATTCGACGACGACCTTGCGGATCTTGCCGAGCTTGCCGCTGGCGACGAGGTGCCGGGCTTCCTTGATGAGCGGGTAGCCGGTGTAGTTGTGGGTCAGGCCGTAAAGCAGTCCGGACTTCTTCACGAGGCCCTGGAGTGTCTTCGATTCAGCGAGGTCGAAGGTCGCCGGCTTGTCGCTGAGGACGTGGAAGCCGTTTTCGAGCGCCAGCTTGGCCGGCGGAAAGTGCATGTGGTTCGGCGTGACGATGGCGATGAAATCCATCCGTTCGCCAACTGGCAGCGCGGCCTCGGCCTGGATCATCTCGGCAAAGCTGCCGTAGCAACGGCCTGGGGGCAGGAACAGGTCCGCACCGGAGGCCTTGGACTTCTCGGGATCGGAGCTAAAGGCGCCGCAGACGAGCTCGATCTGCCCGTCCATGTTGGCGGCGATGCGGTGGACCGCCCCGATGAAGGCGCCGCGCCCGCCGCCGACCATGCCGTAACGAATTTTGCGACTCATGACGTGTAAATGCTGAATTGAAACGTTCTGTTGTGTGCGGAAATCGCGGCGTTAATAGTCCCGCGCGTATTTCGGGTCAACGAACGACTCGGTGCGCGCGGGTTTTGGCCCGCCACAAGGCGAACGGTTCGCGCGCCGAAGCACGCTTCTCCCACATGCTGGTCCACATTCTCAAATCGAAGATTCACCGCGCCACGGTCACCGCCGCGAGCGTGGACTACGAGGGCAGTCTCACCATCGCCGAGGACCTCATCGAGGCCGCCGGGCTCGTGCCCTACGAACGCATCCTGTGCAGTAACATGGCCAACGGCGCCCGCTGGGAAACCTACGTCATCAAGGGGCCGCGCGGCTCCGGGTCCATCGAGCTCAACGGCGCCGTGGCCCACCTCGGCAAGCCCGGGGACCGGATCACCATCATGTCCTTCACGGAAATCGAGCAGCACCAGGCGGCTGCGTGGGCGCCCACCGTGATCGTGCTGGGGGAGGCCAACCGCATCGTCAACACCCGGGGAAAATAACCATGCCCACCTTTACCACCGGCCAGCTCGCCGAAAAGCTCAACGGCCAGGTCATTGGCGACCCCGCGCTTCCCTTGTCCGGTTTTGCCCCGGCGGACAGCGCCAAGATCGGCGAACTGACCTTCGCGGAAAATGAAACCTACTTTGCCCGGGCGGACCAGAGCGCGGCGGCGGCGATCCTCGTGGCGGGCCCCTTCACCTCGACGAATGGCAAGACGTTGATTCAGGTAGCGAATGCCCGTGTGGCGTTCGCCCAGGTGTTGCCGCTGTTCTTTCCCGAGCCCGTGTTTGCGCCAGGCGTGCATCCGACGGCGGTGGTGGCGGCCTCCGCCCAGGTAGACCCGACGGCCCACATCGGACCGCAGTGTGTCGTGGGGGAGCGCGTGAAGATCGGCCCTGGGGTGGTATTGCAGGCCGGGGATTTCGTGGGCGATGACTCGGTGCTGGGCGAAGGCACGCGGCTGTTTCCCAATGTCACGCTCTACACTCGTTCCGTGCTGGGCCGCCGGGTGCGCATCCACGCCGGCACGGTCGTAGGGGCAGACGGGTTCGGCTACGTCTTCGACCAAGGGCAGCATCGCAAGGTGCCCCAGGTCGGTTCCGTGATTATCCATGACGACGTGGAGATCGGTTCCAACGTGACCATCGACCGCGCGGCCCTCGGGGCCACGGTCATCGGCAAGGGCACCAAGATCGACAACCTCGTGCAGATTGCCCACAACGTGACCATCGGCGAGCACTGCATCATCGTGGCGCAGGTGGGCATCGCCGGTTCCACGAAGATCGGCAGCTACACAACCATCGCCGGCCAAGTCGGCATCACCGGTCACCTGCGGATCGGCGACAAGGTGACCATCGCCGCCCAGTCGGGCGTCATGAACCACATCCCCGAAGGCCAGAAGTGGATGGGTTCGCCGGCGCAACCGGACCGGGTGGCCAAACGCCAACTTCTGGCGGTGGAACGGCTGCCGGAGTTGCTCCGGCGCGTCAACGAACTGGAGAAACGCCTGGGCGAAGCCAAGCCTGAGGCCGCGGACTGACCTGCCGCCGGGGCATGGGTGGCAGGGATTCATCGCCGGCCGCCGTTGGAAAAACAAAAAGGGCCGGACTTGCGTCCGGCCCTGTTCGTTTTGACCCGGGATTACCCGGACGGGAGTTACTGATACTTGATGACCAGTTTGCCGCCTTCGATCTTCACGCTGCTGATCGTAACCGACGGCGTGATGGTCAGGAAGCCGCTGGCGCCGGTGGCCGGCAGGTCCGCGGTGATGGTCTTGCCGGTCGCATCAACAACCACGCCGGTGAGCTGGCTGCCGCCCAAGCCGCTCGGCGGCGTGGTGGAAACCGTCGGGCCGGCGGGAACCGCGGTCGGCACGAGCTGGATGGCGTTGATCGGGGCGCGGGCCGGGCTGCCGGTGCCCTGCGGGGCGGCCGACGTGGCTTCGATGGTGATGGCGCCAGCCTTCAGGCCGGAGAACACCATGTAGGTGCCCGCCGCGTGGGTCGCACCGGCAACCACTTCCTGGTAGGAGGAGGGATTGGCGGGAGCCTTGGCGAGGATGTAGGGCTTGAGAACGGTGCCGGTGGGGCTGACCACGCGGTAACCACCGCCACGGCCCGCCACGCCGCCCAGGGCATAGACGTAAACGTCATAACCACCGGCCGTCAGTGCGTCGGGAATGCCGGCGATGTTGACCTTGGTGGTGGTCGCATCGGCCGTATCCAGATAACCCGTAAGGAGGGTCAGATTGCCTTCAGTGAAGGTGTTGTTTTCCTCGCCGCCGCCGGTGGAGGACCACGTGTTGTTCGAATCCCAAGTGACGGTGACCGAGGTCGAACCGGCGGTGTCGGTCTTGGCGCCGAACGGAACCGGGTTGCCTTCGCCATCGACCGGAGTGGTCGCGCCGGAGAGGTTATTCCAGTTGGCCTGTGCGACGGCGGGAACACCCGCGACGACGTCCGCGGCCAGCGCCGAACCGGCGGGATCCGCGGCAACGGGCTCGTCGGCACCGAAATTCAGACCAACCTTGATGGGATTGATCTTGAAGGTGCCCTGGTCGACCACCGTGGTGCCCAAGGTGTCCTTGGCGGTGATGACGTAGGTGTGGGTGGCTCCGAGCGCGAGCGCCGAGCTGGCGGTGTGGGTGAAGTCGGTGGCATCACCGGACTTCACGGCGGTCAGGGGTGCGTCCTTGCCGTTGATGCTCAGCTTAGTGGCTGCCGGGTCAACGATCGAAGCACCCTTGTCCGTGGCGCGGAACGTGAAAGTCCCAAGACCCGGATTCACGGCGGAGAGGAACAGCTTGTCGGAGCCGGTAACCGTGGTGCCGAGCGTCACTTCAGCGGTTTCGGTCGGCGACTTGCCGAACACGAGCGCGTGGGCGCCGAGGCCGCCCCAGCCCTTCTGACCGGCCTGACCGGGACCATTGTCACCGTCATTGATGGCCATGCCGAGGCCGAACTTGGTGCCGACCGTGAGGGGCGGCGTCAGGCCGAGGGCGGCGGCGGGCAGCTTGATTTCGTAGGTCGTCTTCTTGGTCGCCGCGTCGCGGGTGACGATTGCTTCGGTCGCGCAGGCGCACTCCTCGGTGCCGCCGGGGCCGGCTTCGTGCATGATGACGACGTCGGTGGTCGCACCTTCGATGCCACCGAGAGCGTAGTTGTAGAGGGCGATCTGCTGGGTGCGGTCGCCGCTGGCCACCATCAGCTGGATCGAGTCGCCGTTCCACGCGCTGTTGGCGGAATTCTCATGGTAGTCGTCGGTCACGACGAAACCGAAGTAGACGTTGTCGGCATCATACACGACCTGCACGGCCGAGGTCTGGTCGTCCGGGCCGGACCAAGTGCCACCCGAGTATTGCTCGAACAGGACATAGTTGGGGCTGGCGACTTCCGGGTTCGAGCCGGAACCCTTGGGCACTGCAAACTTCGGGTCAGCCAAGACCGGCGCACCGGTCCACTCGCCGAGGGCGCCATCCAAGACGATCGCCTTGGTGGTCTTCAGCGCGGTGTAGTATTCCTTGCCGGGCTCGATGTCGTTGCCCTTGGACAAGGTGATTTCCGCTGTTTCGGAGGGGGACTTGCCGAACACGAGCGCATGGGCGCCGAGACCGCCCCAGCCCTTTTGGCCGGCTTGTCCGGGACCGTTGTCACCGTCGTTGATCGCCATGCCGAGACCGAACTTGGGGCCACCACGCAGGGAGGTCAGTCCGACAGCGGCTTTGGGCAGCTTGATTTCGTAAGTGGTCTTCTTGGTGACCTCATTGCGTTTGACGACGGCTTCGGTCGCGCAATTGCACTCTTCCGTGCCCGCAGGACCGGCTTCGTGCATGATGATCACGTCGGTGGTGGCGCCTTCGATGCCGCCGAGGGCATAGTTATAGAGGGCTACCTGGGAGGTGCGGTCACCACTGGCGATCATCAACTGGATCGAGTCACCGTTCCAGGCGCTGTTCGCGGAGTTTTCGTGGTAGTCATCCGTCACCACGAAACCAAAATAGACGTTGTCAGCATCGTAAACGACCTGGACCGCCGAGGTCTGGTCATCCGGACCGGACCAAGTGCCGCCCGAATACTGTTCGAAGAGCACATAGTTGGGGTTTTCGCTGGTCGAACCGGAGCCCTTGGGCACCGCGAACTTGGGGTCGGCGAGGATCGGGACACCGGACCATTCTCCGAGCTCACCGTCCAAGACGATGGGGGCCGGAGCGTGGACAACCGTGTAGAACTCTTTGGTGGGTTCTATGTCATTCTTGGCGAAAGCGGACATTCCACCGAGGCAGAATGCCAGCGTGGCCAAGGCTGGTTTGAGGGTTAGTTTCATGATTTCGTTCGTCGGAAGAGCTACTAGGGACAATGAGGGGCTCTTGTCCTCGACCTTTTTCAACGGAGGGGTCAAATCCACAAGACTTTTCTCCGACGACGCCGGGATTTTTGTGGGTGGGTTGCCGGCTGGGTGGGGTGAGTTGGTGAAATCGCGGGGTGAGCGGGCGTTGATTTTGGCTGGCCGACGGCGTTCCCACCCCGGAATCTTCGCTGAAATGAACCCTCGTTCTGCCGCGCTCGTCGCCAGCCTGGCTCTTGGGGCCGGGCGACTCCCTGCGGCCATCACGCTGACGTCCGCAGGTTACGAGGTGCATCCCGGGGACAACATCCAAGAGGCGGTCCAACTGGCCGCGGCCAACCCCACGAACAGGGTCGTGCGGGTCCACGCCGGCGAATATCGGCCGGAGGCGAAGCAACAGGCCCTCGTTTGGTTTAACCGCGCGCATGACGGAGTCCGCCTCGAGGCGGTCGGCTCCGTGACCCTTTCGGCCGCCAATCCGCAACTGGCGCTGCCGTCCGACGCGGGCTTTCCGGCCGTCGTCAACCACGTCGTCTATTTCGGCGACGGGATTTCCACCAACACCGTGCTGAAGGGGTTTCGCATCACTGGCGCGAACAGTTTCCTCACCAAGGCCAAGACCCGGGAACTCGAACCGGACCGGACGATTCCCAAGAACCTGTTTTTCTACTCTGACGGCGGGGCGATCAAGGTGTTTGGCCGGTCGTATCCGACGCTGCTGGACCTGGAGATGGAGGATAACTTCACCAGTCCCTGTGGCGCCGGCATCTCCATCCAGCACGAAGGCCACAAACAAGGAGCGGTCGCGATCGAAAACTGCCGGTTCATCAATAATCGGGCGCAAGGCACGGGTTCCGCGCTCGACCTCCTGCCGGGCAGCGCCGCCCGGCTGAACAACTGCCTGTTCGTGCGCAACGTCTCGAACATGGGCGACGATCCGGTGGCCAAGGCGTCCGGGGAGCGGCCGTTCGTGAACAACGGCGCGGTGACCACCTTCTGGAAATCCCATGCCGAGTTCCGGAATTGCACCTTTACGGGCAATCGCAACGGGGTGGACGACATGGGCGGGGCCAGCACCTACGTGAATTGCATCTTCGCCGACAACACGCTCGAAGCCGGCCTCAAGGGTCACACGCGCTACGAGCTCGCGGTGAATGCCGGCGCGTCCGTCAGGGGCTGCGTCTTCACTGGGAAGATCATCGACATCCAGCAGAAGGTGTCGGCGACCGAAAATCTCCTGTCGGCCCCGCCGCCACGGTTCGACGCGAACTTCGTCCCGGCCGCGCCGGAATACGCCCACGCCGGCTACCGGCCGGTCGGCGTCGCAAAACCGGCCGCCGGGAAGCAGCCCTGATCAGCGGGGCTCGGTAATCGTGAGCCGGGAATTGGCCGCGAGGCCGGCCGTGACCACTTGGGTCTTGCCCGACGGCCAAAGCACCTCGATCTGCTCCACCTTCCCGTTGTCGCCCAAGCCGAAATACAGCGGCAGCAAACCCTGCGCGAGGTAGCCCGTCTTCCCGTCGTGGTAGCGGGTGTAGGTTTTCGCGCCGCTCCGGACTTTCACGGTGGCGCCGAGGCCGTCGCGGTTGGACGTGGTCCCAACGAGTTTCACCGCGAGGTAGAGGACCGGCTGTTTCGCGGCTAAATCACTGACCAGCACCATCGGGCGGTCATTCCATTCGCCAGTCACCAGGTCCAGGTCGCCGTCGTCATCCAGATCGAAGGCCACCGAGCCTCGTGTGCTGGTGGTGCCCAACACACTCAGAAGCCCCTTTTTGCCGCGGCTGAGCGGATGCCGTCGATCCTCGCCGGAAGCGTCGAGGGTGAAGAATTCTTTCTCGATTCGGTTGTCCTTCCTGGGTTCGACGCCCACGACGAACTCGCTGTCCACGAACCGTTGGCCGCCCTCGTTGAGCAGCACGGAATTCGCCGCATACCGCAGCGGATAGCCCATGCCGGCGGTCACGAAGGCATCCTCGTAGCCGTCGGCGTTCAGGTCGGCCACCGTGACGCCCCACGGCCAGTAGGTTTCCGCGCCCAGCTTCCCGGAAACTTCCACGAAGCGGCCCTGGCCCTGATTCTGGTAAAACGCATTCCCAAGCACGCAGTTGGTCGCGCTCAACTTGGTGATCGGAGTCCAGTCCGCGGCGCACCAGACGTCGCTCTTTTCCTTCTCGAAGCGCGCGCTGAAGTTCTTTTCCCCGGCCTTGATCTGGAGCGACGTCATGTCCGAGTGCATGTCGGTCACGTAGAGGTCCATCAAGCCGTCGAGGTTGTAGTCGAAGAACTTGACGCCCATCGCGCCCCACGGGGTCTTGGGGAAGTAAGCTGCGGTCTTTTCCACAAACCGTTGGCCGCGGTCGTTTTCGTAGAACTTGTCCTCGCCCGACATGCTGAGGACATAGAGGTCGGGGTAACCGTCCTGGTTCAGGTCGCAGAAGGTCGCGTCACCGCTCCAGCCGCGGTGCTCCAAGCTCATCTTCGCGGAGACATCCTCAAATTTCCCGCCGCCGAGGTTCCGGTAGAGGACGCTGCGTTCGCTCCGTTCGGGAAACTGCCAGCTTTGGAACGCGTCCGGGCGGCCAAGGTAGAAGCCGCCGCGACCCTTTTCGTTCCGGGTGTAGCTGCCCACGTTGGTCACGAACAGGTCCAGCAAACCGTCGCGGTCAAAGTCGAAAAAGACCACGCCCGACGAATGCGTCGGCCGGCCCGCGTTGAGCCCGGACGCCGCGGTGATGTCCTGGAACTTGCCCCCGCCGAGGTTTTTGAACAGCGAGTTGCCGGTGCGGACCGAGGTGACCAGCAGGTCCGGCAAGCCATCGTTGTCGAGGTCCGCAAACGCCGCCGCCACACTGATCTTGTCCGCCAGCCCCACGCCGGCCTGCGCGGTGATGTCCTCGAACTTGCCGCCGCCGAGGTTGCGCCAGAGCTGGCTCGCACCGAGCTGGTTCACGAAATAGAGGTCCGTCCGCCCGTCACCGTCCACGTCGGCGGCGGCCAGGCCGTTGCCGTGATCGTAGTGAACGGCCAGGTAATTCTTGGAGGCGTCATCCACCGGCTGATGTTCGAAGGTGATGCCGCTTTCCGCGCGCCGGTCCGTGAACTGGAAGTCGTGGAGCGTGCGCCACGACTTGGCCGCTTCGAGCTGGCGCGCCCGATTTTCCTCCAGCGCCTGCACCGTGCTAGCCCGCAGGCCCAGCGGGTCAACGATCTGTTTGCCGGCCGGGCCCTCGGCGGCCAGCGCGGCCGGGACCGGCAGCAACGCGAACGCGACAACGTAACCGGGAAGGCGGAGGGGCAGGTTGGAGTGCATGGTCAGGGATCAGTTGGGTGGCAGCCTAAGGGGTGGAGTCTGGCCAAGGGCGACGCGGAAACCGACAAAGTGAATGCCGTTGGACGGCGACATCATGAACCGGCTGGACGCCCGGCCGAACTGGGCGTCCTGGTTCCAGCCGCCGCCCTTGAAGAGCTTGTATTTGCTCGTCGGCGGACCCACCGGATCCGTCAGCGGCTGGGCCGGATAGGCGGCAAACCAGTCGAAGCACCATTCCCAAACGTTGCCGTGCATGTCGTGCAGGCCCCAGGCGTTGGGCTGTTTCTGCCCGACCGGATGGGTCTTGGCGTCGCTGTTCTCCCCGGTCCAAGCATAGGCGTCAGCTTGGTCGGGATTGTCGCCGAAATGAAACTGGTTGGTCGCGCCCGCCCGGCAGGCGTATTCCCACTCGGACTCGTAGGGCAGCCGGTAAACGTAACCGTCCGGCAGGCGGCCCGCGGCGCGTTCGCGTTGTGTCACCGCCGCGCAGTAGTTGCTGGCGTCGAGGAACGAGACCTTCTCGACGGGCAGGCTCAGGTCATTGGTGAAGTGGCTCGGGTTCCGCCCCATCAGCGAGAGGAATTCGCCCTGGGTAACCTCGTATTTCCCGATCCAGTAATCGCGGGTGATCGTGACCGGGAACTTGATGCGCTGAAATGTTCCCGCGCGGATCGGCACCATGTTGGTGAGCGGCACCAATTCTGCCCGTGGCGGCACGGCTGGCTTCCGGTCGCACGCCGCGAACAAACCCATCCCGGCCAGTGCGGCCAGCCAAACTGATTTCCTTCCCGCGATCGCCGCGAACCGCTCTCTGTTCATGGTTTGAATTCCACCCGAATCTCCCGCTCGGTGCCGTTCAGGTTCACCGATTGTTCCCGCCCCCCCGGCCAGCGGACCCAAAACCCCACCGGCGGTTCCGCCGAACCCAGCACCTGCGTCGCCGCATCCTGCGACCAATAGCCGGTGCCGGCCGACACGCTGCGAACCGGGCCGAGCGTTCCATCCGCGCGCTTCAGCCGCAACTGCGCGCCGATGCCGTCGGGATTTCCGGCGGGTCCGGCCAGCGAAACCCGCAGCCCAGGCATCGCCGTGCGGTTCGCGAAAAGCCGCGTGGTGCCGCTGTTTTGGGTCACCGCCACGTCCAACCGCCCGTCGTGGTTGAAGTCCACCAGGGCGGCCCCGCGTTGTTCCCCCAACACCCGGACGCCGGTCGCCTCGGCATCCATGGCGGAAAACTGCCCGTTGCCCAGCCCGCGCAGCCAAAGGCCGCGGCCATTGTCGTCGCGGGACATGTCGGTCGCCGTGCCGAAGAAATTCTGGGAGCAGAAGAGATCCTCGGCGCCGTCGCCGTCCACGTCGCCGACATTCACCGAGAACATTGGCGCCAACTGCGCGACCGCCGGCAGGGTGACCGCTTCAAACCGTCCGCCGCGATTGAGGAACACGGTGGATTCGAGTCGCTTGGCCTCGACGAACTTCGCGGTGTCGAACTGCGACCCGAGGATCGTCCGCAACGTAGCCTTTCCAAAGGCTTCGTGCGTCGGGAACTGGTCGGTCAGCCGGGGAAATCCGCGTTCCAGCCAAGTGCGGTCATGGACCGGAAACCAATCGGCGCCCGCGGACCACGCCTCGATCAACTGGCCCACGCCGTCACCGTTCCATTCGCCGAAGTAGGCGCGGAACGTGGTGGGCTGATTCAGTTCGTAAACCGTGTTGCGTCCCCAGTTGCCCGCCGCGAGGTCGAGTCGGCCATCGCCGTCAAAGTCGCCGGCCGCCACGCCCGTCCACCACCCCGTGAAATCGGCCAAACCCCACGCGGCGGTGACGTCCCGGAAGCGGCCGGACTCGTTGCGAAACACCTTCACCGGACCCCATTCGAGCGCGAGCACGAGGTCCACCGCGCCGTCGCCGTCCAAATCCGCGAACGTCGCACCGCTCACCAAACCCACGGCCTTGAAGGGTTCGCTGGCCGCCGCCGAGACCACAAGCCGGCCGCCTTCGTTGAGCCAGATGGCCGACGAAACCGCTTCCGGATAATGGTCGGGCCGGAAGCGTCCACCCGCGAACACGTCCAGATCGCCGTCACCGTCCACGTCCACCAACGCCAGGGCGCCAAGGCTGGCGAGGCCGGCCGGAAGTCGCGGCGCGGCGGCGGGCTGGGCCGGGTCCAGCACCACGATTTCAGATTCGCCCGGGGTGGGGCGTTCGTAGTTGGCGACCGCGGCGAGCACCAGTCGCCCGCCTTGGCCGTCGGGCCAACCGACCAACGAACCGTGGTCCCCTTCCGCCGCGGGGAAGCCCGGCAGCTTCAGGAAGGCGCGGCCCTGATCATTGCGATACACGGCGGGCGAACCGCCTTTTCCAGCGCCGATCAGGAGGTCTTCCCAGCCGTCGCCATCCACATCAAACCAGCTCACGCCCGGCCCCAGCCGGCTGAGCCGCTTGGGTAGCATCGCTTGGCGCGACCAATCATCGAAGGCTTCCTCGGAATGCACATGCCCGACCAACCCGCTGACGTCCTCAAACATCGGCGCCGGCTTCGCTTCGGTCGGCGCCTTCGCGGCAACCGCGCCCGCTTCGTCGACTTCGTAAATGTGATTCGGCAGCACGTTGGTGACGACACTTTCGCGACCACTGCGCCAGCGAACTTCGAGCCGCTGGGGTTGACCGTCGGGCGCGGCAAACAAGCGGACCGCTTGGTCGCCTGAGAGGTAGCGGCCGCCGCTAATCATCTCCTGCGTCTGCGTCAGGCGGGCGCCGACCAACCGGAGGCGGGCGCCCACGCCGGCGACATTCGGCACCGCGCCCTTGAGCCGAACCGCGAGGCGCGCACCCGGCGCGTCGTTGCGATACACTCCGGCCTCCGCATTCAGGTTGTTCACCACCAGGTCGAGGTCGCCGTCATTGTCGAGGTCGCCCTGCGCGGTGCCGTAGGAAATGCCGACCTGCGCAAAACCCCACGCCTCGCCCGCCGGTTCGAACCGCCCGTCGCCCAGGTTGCGGAAGGCCCCGTTCGGCGTGCGCCAGCCCGGATGGAACTGCATCGACCGCTTCATCTGCGCGTCGGTGAGCCTGCGGCGGCCGTCCTTGATGACGTTGTGGCTGTCCTGGTCCATCACGTCGAACTCGAAGCCGTTCGTCACCAGGATGTCCTCGAACCCGTCGAGGTCCACGTCAAGCAGGAGCGAGGTCCACGTCCAATCCGTCGCCGCTACGCCGGCCATCAGCGCGGTTTCGACGAACGAGCCGTCGGGCCGGCCGAAGAACAGCGTGTTGCGGTTGAACTGAGGCCGCTCTTCCGGACGTTCGGCGTCGGCCAGGAGCGGGCGGTCGCGCATGAGCTGGGTCAGACGCTTCGCGTGCCGACGCGCCAGCATGTCCACGACGAAGAAATCGTCCCAGCCGTCGCGGTTCAGGTCGCCGAAATCCACGCCCATCGACGACCGACTCGTGTGCCGGAGCCGCCGCGTGTCGAGCGCCCGGAACTGGCCCCTGCCGATGTTGATCCAGATCCGGTCCGGCGACGTGTTGTCGTTGCAGACATACAGGTCGGGCAACCCGTCGCGATTCAGGTCCCGGAACATCGCCGCCAAGCCCCAGTCGCGGAACGGCGGGATTGGTTTCCCGATTTCGTCCTGATACGTGCCCGGCTCGTTTTCGATGGAGGTGAAGCGTCCCCCGCCCTCGTTGCGGTAAAAGCCATGGACCTCCGGCAACTCGCGCACGCGCCCGTCCGCCAACGCCTCAAACCGGCCCTTCCAGCGCGGTGACCGGGCGGATTCGCCGTTCACCTTGGACACCTCCCACTGGTCCCCGCGTCGGGCCACGGCGAACTTCGTCGTCGGGTCGGACAGCATCATCACGTCGATGAAATGCGGGCAGTAAAGGTCGAGGTCGCCGTCACCGTCGATGTCGGCCAACGCGAGCGAGGTGGCGCTGGCGGTGTGGGAAAGACCGGGATCCTTCCGTTCGGCCCAGGTCCCCTTCCCGTCGTTCAGAAACAGGCGCGTGCCGGCGGCGATGCCGTTGACCAGCAGATCGAGGTCGCCGTCGCCGTCCACGTCGGCCAACGTCGCGCCGGTGGAAAATTGCTCCGCGCAGGCCGCGTCACCGAGAGGCAGTTCGCGGAACTTCCAGTCCCCGAGGTTGCGAAACAGCCGGTTGGGTCCCTGCAGATTGCACAGGTAAACGTCGGGCCAGCCGTCGGCATCTACGTCGCCGATCGCGACCCCGGCACCGTTGTGGGCCACCGCGTTGGTCAGGAAGGCATCGCCGGCGAGCGTGTTCGTGAACGCCAGGCCGGTGCTCGCCCCCGGCAGCAGGGTAAACCCGGCCTTGCCCGCGCCCACCGCACGGACCGGCGCGCTGCGGAACCCGGCGCCGGCGGTCCATTGCAAGTCGCCCGCGGCCCGGCACGAGACGCCCAGGCCAAGGGTCAAACCGACGATGGGGAGAAGCCGACGCACCGTTTGAGGCAAACAGGGGCCTTCCGGTCCGTCAATCGCCCGGCCGAAAATCCGCCTCTCGGCGCGCGCATATTGGCCTCGCCCCCGAAGGTCCCCCGCCCTGCGAAGCCGGACTGGACGAAGGGAGAAGCGAACGGGGCCCAATGAATCCACCCGCTGAGTCATCCGATTCAGCCCGCCCTAGCCAATCCTCGGCAGGATGGTTCCGAGGACTGAACTCCACGGCTGCCTTCGGAGCCTCGCTTCGTGAGCAAACGGAGGACGCCACCGCCTAGACGCGGAGAGGGGCGAAGAACTGACCTTTGGATCGGAAACTGCGCGTCTGCCGGTCGGAGACTGACCAAGCTCAGCCGAGATAGGCGGCTTGTCCGGCAGGAAGAATGCAGAGTTTGGCGTTTCTTCGCGCCCCGAATGAACGGACAATTCGCAATCTCGTCACAACTGCCTGACAACCGGCACAGCCAGCCGCGTGACCCTTGAATCCATGAGACGACTTCGACAAATCATCACCCTTGTTTGCACCGCCGTCACTTTCATCGCCAACGCTGCCGAACAACCTACTGCCAGGGCCAAAGGTGCGGTCGATCAACCAACCGCCGCCGATCAGCAATTGCTCCAGGGAACTTGGGAGGGAGTCATGGTGGGCCAGGAGAAGGACGGCAAAATCACCATCACGCTCACCGACAATTCACTGCATTTTCACCGGGACACGAACTTTTGGTTCGAGACGACAATCACACTGCCTGCAGGCAATGGCCCAAGGCAGTTGCATGCCACCATCAAGAAATGTGCGCCGGGCCAGGAAAGCAGCATCGGCCAATTGGTCGTCGCCATCCTCAAGACTGAGGACGGGACATTGACCTTGGCCACAGGTAACGGTGACGGAGAGGCTCCGAAGAGCTTTGAAGCCGCTCCGAATCGCTACGAATTCCGGAAGGTTCAGGCTGGAATTGCCCAATCCACCGGCACCTTTACCGACTCACGCGATGGGCAAACGTATAAAACGATCAGTTATACAAACGCGTTGACGGGCACCACAGTTACTTGGATGGCCCAAAACCTAAATTACAAAGTGCCAGGGAGCTATGCTTACGATGACAAGGAGAGTAATCGAAAGGAGCTTGGCTTGCTTTACACTTGGGAGGCAGCGAGTAACGCCTGTCCCAAGGGGTGGCATGTAGCAACGGACAGCGAATGGTCCATGCTGGTAACTCAATTCGGTGGAATGGACAAAGCCGGCGATGCCCTGAAAAGCGTCAGTGGCTGGATCGAAGGCGGCAACGGCTCGAACAGCAGCGGGTTTGACGGGCTTGCGGGAGGTATTCGCAGAAACAACGGTTATGACGTCCTGGGTGTGATGGGTTTCTGGTGGACATCCACACCCTCGGGTGCGGAGGCCAAAGCTTGGGGATGGAACTTCAGTTATGGTGGCCCCGGGGAAAAACCACTTAAAACAAAGGCGTTCCGTTTCGACAGCTCTGTTTCTCACGCAAAATCTGTTCGTTGCGTCCGGGATTGATTGTTCGATTTACCTAACCCGGCCATCGCAGCGCGGTTGCAATCGTGGCGTCCCGCGGGCCGGGTCGCTGAGGTTGAGGCGTTAAGCCGCGCCTCCCGGAAAACGAAAACGCCGGCGGGACTCCCGCCGGCGTTTTGTTTTCCGCATTGGCCTCCGCGGCCTCCGCTCAGGCGCCGAACTTGTCGAACATCTTCGCGTTGGCCTGCATGTGGCGGATCAGATACTTCGCCTCCATGACGCCCAGCGAGCCGAGGTTCGCGCCGGTCTCGGTGAAGCGGTCCAGCTTGTCGTTGCCGCAGCTCGCGGAGTGCAGCAGCACGGGCTGCGGATGCCAAGAATGGCCCTTGAGCGCGCACGGCGTCGAGTGGTCGCCGGTAATGGCGAGCACGTCGGGCTTGCGGGCGAGCAGCACGGGCAGCGCGGCGTCCAACTCCTCGATGGCCTTCACCTTGGCGGCGAAGTTGCCGTCCTCGCCCGCCTTGTCGGTGTATTTGTAGTGGATGAAGAAGTAGTCGTAGTTTTCGTATTCGGCGACGTAGCGCTCGAACTGCTCGCGGATGGTCTGCGGCCCCTCGATCTTGGTCATGCCGACGAGCTGGCTCAGGCCCTTATACATTGGATACACGGCGAGGGCGGCGGCCTTGAGCTGGTAGCGTTGCTCGAACGTGGGGATGTCGGGCTGGTGGGCGATGCCGCGCATGAGGAAGCCGTTGGCGGGCTTTTCCTTGGCGAGCAGCGGCAGGGCGGCCTTGTAGAAGTCGGCGATGAGCTTCGCGACCTTCTTCTGGCCGGCGTTCTTGGCGTCCACCGGCTGCGCGGCGGCGATCGGCAGGCCCTCGCGGTTCGGGTCGGTATCGGTCAGCGGGCCTTCGAGGCCGGCGCCTCGGAACACGACGACGAAGCGGTGTTCCTTGCCCGGGTAGATGAACACCTGCGAAGTGCCCAGCTTCTTGATCTTGGCGGATAGGATGCCGCAGAGGCGTTCGCAGATCTCGGTGGCGATGCGGCCGGCGCGGCGGTCGGTGACGATGCCCTTGTCGTCGAGCGTGCAGAAGTTGGCGCGGGCGGCGACGTCGCCGTTCTTGAGCTCGATGCCAAGTCCGAGCGTCTCGATCACGCCGCGGCCGACTTCGAACTCCAGCGGGTCGTAGCCGAACAGGCCGAGGTGGCCGGGGCCGGAGCCGGGGGTGATGCCCGGGGCCACGGGCGTGAGGCGGCCCTGCGCGCACCCGGCACGCACCAAGGCGTCGAGGTTGGGCGTCTTGGCGGCTTCCAGCGGGGTGAGGTTGCCTTGCGCCGCGGTGGCGATGTCGCCGAGTCCGTCCAGCACCACGAGGGCGAGCTTGGCGCCGGTCTTGATCGTCAGTTTCGAATACACTTCGTCCAATTTGCTCATAAAACGGCCGTCAGCCTAGAGGCCGGGGGGCTGGGGTCAATCGGCGGTTCGGTGACGGTTCCGGATCGCGCAACTGGCACCGGGCCCATCTGGACACTGCCCCCACTGTCAGCCGTCGGACTCCCTCTCCTCCCGCAGCGGGAGGAGAGGGCCGGGGAGAGGAGGCAGTTCGGCGCGCGAAAGCCCCCTTGTCCGCGCTCGTGCCTAGCAGGGCGCGGGCGTCCGCGCTCCGCCCGCGGCCGGTCAGTTCCCCAGATACCGCACCACCGCCTCGGTGCGGGTCTGCACCTGGAGCTTGTCGTAGATGCTGCGCAGGTGCGTGCGCACCGTAGTCGCGCCGATGCCCAGGCGTTCGGCGATTTCCTTGTAGAGCAACCCCTTCGCCAGCGCGTCGAGGATCTCCCGTTCGCGCGGCGTCAGGCTGGGCAATGGGACCGCGGCCGGCGGCGCGGCGGCGGGACGGGCCGAACCCGCGTCCTGGAACGACGCCACCACCTTGCGTGCGATCAGGCTGCTCATGGGCGAGCCGCCGTTCGTCACGTCGCGGATGGCCTCCAGCAATTCGGCCGGCGGCGTGCGCTTGAGCAGGTAACCGCTCGCCCCGGCGCGCAGCGCGGCGAAGATCTTGTCCGCGTCCTCATACACCGTGAGCATGATCACGAGCAGGGCCGGATTCCGGCGCTTCAGCTCCGCGACGCACTCGATTCCCGAGCGGCCGGGCAGGTTGATGTCCATGAGCACCACGTCGGCGATGTCCGCCACGGCGCCCGCGAGCGCCTCCTCCGCGCTGCAGAAGGCGTTCACACAGCGGTAGCCCTCCGCCAGCTCGAACAGCGAGATCAGGCTGGCACGGATGCGGCCGTCGTCCTCGACGAGGGCGACGCGGATGGGGTCGGCGGAAACCGGCATGGTCACCCCGCGGTTATCGCAGTTCCGCCCGCCGGGCAACATCGTCCAAAAGGAGGAGGCGGAAACCCTCGCGCCTCGTCCGAAGGGAGGATGCCGGAGGCGAACCCGGCGTGCTGTGATGTCACCGTCATGAGGATCAATGCATTCCAAACCCGCCCCAGCGCCGGCCCGGCTGCCGTCGTCGGAGACGAGGTGACGAGACTCCATTCCGGGAAAGTTCCGAATTCCGAATTCCGAATTCCGAATTCAGTTCGAGCCGCTTCGCGTCGGCTCCTGCGCAGTTGGGGCGCGCGACTGCTGGGCGTGGTCGCAAGCGCGGGTCTAGCGTGGGCGCAGGGCACGGCCTTCAGCTACCAGGGCCAGCTCACCGACGGCGCGGCGGCGGCTAATGGGACCTACGACCTGACCTTCTCGCTGTGGAACGCCGCCACCGCGGGCGCCCAGCAGGGCGCCACGCTCACGCAGAACGCGGTGGGCGTGACCAACGGCCTGTTCACCGCCACGCTGGATTTCGGGGCGCAGTTCAACGGGCAGAACCGCTGGCTGGAAATCGCCGTGCGGACCAACGGCGCGGCGACCTTCACGACCATGGCCGAACGGCAGCCCGTGCTGCCCACGCCCTACGCGATCCACGCCGCCACCGCCGGCAGCGCGGCCACGGCGACCACCGCCACGACCGTGACTGGCAGCGTCCCCGCCAGCCAACTGACCGGCACCCTGTCTGCCGCCCAAATCCCGAACCTCGACGCCAGCAAGATCACCAGCGGGAGCTTTACCGGGAATGGCCGTGGTCTGACGAACATTCCGCTGAGTGCCCTCGTTCAGCCGGGTTATCCTGTCGTGGCGTGGGGTAACAATTTTTACGGACAAACGAGCGTGCCCGACGACCTGAGTGGGGCGATAGCCATTTCGGCGGGTGGTGGTCACAGTCTGGCGTTGCAGGCGGATGGAACCGTGGCGGCCTGGGGGAGAAATGAATTTGGCCAGACGAATGTGCCGGGCGGCCTGAGCGGAGTGGTAGCCATTGCGGCCGGCAATATTCACAGTCTGGCATTAAAGTCGGACGGCACGGTGGTGGCCTGGGGTTACGGCGGGCAAGGCGAGACCAGTGTGCCGGTCGGATTGAGCGGGGTAGTGGCCATCGCGGCAGGCAGCAATCACAGTCTGGCGCTAAAATCAGACGGCACGATAGTCGCTTGGGGCAGCAACTCTGTCGGCCAAACAAATGTCCCGATTGGCCTGAATGGAGTGTCGGCCATCTCGGCCAAAGGTGCCCACAATTTGGCACTGAAATCGGATGGCACGGTGGTAGCTTGGGGTGCCAATGGTTTTGGACAGGCGAGTGTTCCAGAGGGCCTGGGCGCGGTGGTGGCCATCGCGGCCGGCACCATTCACAGTCTGGCGTTAAAGCAGGACGGCACTGTTGTGGCGTGGGGTGGCAACGTTAATGGCCAAGCGCATGTTCCCGTGGGCCTAAGCGGGGGGGTGGCCATCGCGGCCGGCAGCTACTACAGCCTTATGCTGAAGTCGGACGGCACGGTGGTGACCTGGGGCAATAATGGAAGCGGCGAGGCTAATGTCCCTGCCGGATTGAACAAAGTGACGACAGTCGCGGGCGGGAGTGGGCATATCCTTGTGCTCAAAGGCGCAACGCTCAACCCGGCCGCGCTCGCACGCCTCAATCAGGACAATCAGTTTCATGGTGAAATCTCAGCGCTTGGCTTCATTGGTAATGGTTCGGGATTGTCCAACCTCAATGCTTCGACGCTGAGCACGGGCATGGTGCCGGGGGCGCGGATTCCGGACTTGGACGCGGGTAAGATCACGACCGGGACGTTGGCAGCGGCGCGGATTCCCAACTTGGACGCAGGCAAGGTGACCACCGGGACGTTCACCGCCGCGCAAATCCCGGACCTCGACGCTGCGAAGATCACGAGCGGTGTGCTGTCGCCAGACCGCATTCCGACGTTGGATGCCAGCAAGATCACGAGCGGCACATTCACCGGCAATGGTCGGGGGCTGACCAATGTGCCGCTGAGTGCCTTGGTTCAGTCGAGCAAACTAGTTGTGGCTTGGGGCGACAATTCCGAAGGCCAGACCAATGTGCCGGACGGATTGGGCGAGGTAGTGGCCGTGGCCGCGGGCCACTCTCATAGTCTGGCGCTTAAGGCAGACGGCACCGTGGCCGCGTGGGGTGACAATGCTAATTTCCAGGCGAATGTGCCGGCTGACTTGGGTGGGGTGGTCGCCGTCGCGGCGGGACGAGGCCACAGTCTGGCACTGAAATCGGACGGCACAGTGGTGGCTTGGGGGGCCTTCAATTTCAATTACGGACAGGCGACTGTGCCCCCCTATTTGAGTGGCGTGGTGGCCATCTCAGCGGGAGATGTTCACAGTTTGGCGCTGAAGGCGGACGGCACCGTGGTCGCGTGGGGTGACTGGAGCGGCGAACCCGGTGGTCCAACGGCAGTGCCGGCCGCCCTCAGCGAGGTGGTAGCCATATCGGCGGGTTACGACCACAGCCTGGCGCTGAAGGCGGACGGCACGGTGGTCGCATGGGGCGGAAATGGCTTTGGCGAAGCCAATGTTCCCAGTGGCCTGAGCGGCGTGGTCGCCGTGGCCGCGGGTTACTATTACAGCGTGGCGCTGAAGGCGGACGGCACTGTCGTGGCTTGGGGCTTTGGCTCCCGAACTGCGGTGCCGGCCGGTCTCTCCGGGGTGGTTGCGATTGCCGCGGGCTGGGGACACAGCCTGGCACTGAAGGCGGACGGCACGGTGGCGGCTTGGGGCTTATCCAATCGCACGAACATTCCCATCGGTCTCGGCCGTGGAGTGGCGGCCGTGGCGGCCGGTGGGAATCACAGTCTGGTCTTGAAGAATGGCAACCCCGCTTCATTGGCCCGCTTGGACCGCGCCAACGAGTTCCAAGGGCCTATTTCTGCACCTTCCTTTACTGGCAGCGGCTCCGGGCTGACTGCGCTGAACGCCTCGGCGCTGAGCTCCGGCACGGTGCCCGGGGCGCGGATTCCAGACTTGGACGCCGGGAAGATCACGACCGGGACGTTGGCAGCGGCAAGGATTCCCAGCCTGGATGCAAGCAAGGTGTCCACCGGGACGTTCACCGCCGCCCAAATTCCGAACCTCGATGGAGCGAAGATCACCACTGGCACGCTGGCGGACGCGCGGCTGAGCGCGAACATGGCGCGGCTGGATGGCAGCCCGGTGTTTACCAGCGACGTGCGGCTGGGTGACCACGACCTGTTTCTGCGGGGCGGCACAGACAGCAACCACGGGCTGGGCTGGTTTGGCGGCGGCGGCCGCACCTTTGCCGGAGCGACCGTGGACGGGCCGGTGCTCTACGGCTTCCTGGGCGGGGCCCTGGGCTCGACCAAGAACTCGGCCAAGATCGCCCTGAGCTGGAACGACAGTGCGGACGTTCGCCTGGGGGGCGACCTGACGATCACCAACAGCCTGAGCGTAAGCAGCCCCGCCGGCTCCCGGGCCGCCAGTTTCACTGGCACGCGGACGGGGGACTTCAACGCGGCGGTGGTCCACGTGGAGAACACCCAAACCGGCCCGACCGCGGCGCCCGCCCTGCGCGTAGTCGCGCGGGGCGGTGATGCCGAAGGTGCGCTGAGCGTGACCGCGAATGCGGGGCCGATTGCGCGGTTCGGCAATTTCGCTACCTGGGTGGCGAAGCTGGACAACTCCGGCAACTTTTCGGCGACCTCGTTCATCACGCTCAGCGACCGGAATCAGAAAGCCGGCTTCGCCCCGGTGGACGTGGATTCGGTGCTGGCGAAGGTAGCCCTGCTGCCGTTGATGACCTGGCACTACACGAACGACGCGGCGGCGACGCCGCACCTGGGGCCGATGGCGCAGGATTTCCACGCGGCCTTCGGCCTGGGCGGGGACGACAAGACCATCGCCACCGTGGACGCCGACGGCGTCGCCCTCGCCGCGATCCAGGGGCTACACCGCAAAGTCGAGGTGCTCTCCGTGGAAAACGCGGAACTGCGGGCGCGTTTGGAACGACTGGAAGCGCTGCTGCTCAACCGGGAGAGCCGAGGCAACTGAAACCGCCTCCTCCTTTTGGACGAGGCGGGAACAGCTCGGCCTCCTCCCAAGGGACGATGCCCAAGGCCAACCAACCTGTGCTCTGATCTCAACGTCATGAAGCTCCATGCAACCAATCCCACCGCCGCGTCCGGCCTCGAAGCAGGGCAGGCTGCCAGCCCGCCCGGCGCGCCGGCCGGCGCGAAATCCGCCGCAAAAGTGACTCCCACTGTGGGTCGGCTAGCAGCCTGCCCGACTTTGGCTGGAACACCTCGGATCCTGTGGGCACTGCCTGGCACTGCTCCCGCCTCCCTCTCCTTCACTCGGAGTGGAGGAGAGGGCCGGGGAGAGGAGGCAGCCGTCCATTCTGGCGGCAACGCGGGTCAGTCACCCCTCTCCCCCACCCTCTCCCCGCGCTTCGCTGCGGGGCGAGGGAGTCTCACTACGGGGGCAGCGGCAGGATGCGCCCGGCTCCTCCGGACATGGGCCGCGCGACTGCTGGGCTTGGCCGCCGGCGCGGGTCTGGCGTGGGCGCAGGGCACGGCCTTTAGCTACCAGGGCCAGCTCACTGACGGCGCGACCGCGGCCAACGGCACCTACGACTTGACCTTCTCCCTGTGGAACGCTGCCACCGCCGGTGACCAGCAGGGCGCCACGCTCACGCAGAGCGGGGTGGGCGTGACCAATGGCCTGTTCACCGCCACGCTGGATTTTGGCGCGCAGTTCAACGGTGCCGGCCGCTGGCTGGAAATCGCGGTGCGGACCAACGGCGCGGCGACGTTCACGACGCTGGTGGAACGGCAACCGGTGCTGCCCATGCCCTACGCGATCCATGCCGCCACCGCCGGCAGCGCCACCACGGCGACGACCGCCACCACTGCCACGACCGTGACCGGCCCCGTCCCGGCCGCCCAAGTGACCGGCTCCCTCACTGCCGCCCAAATCCCCAACCTCGACGCCAGCAAGATCACCAGCGGCACGCTCGCCACGGCGCAAATCCCGAACCTTGATGCCGCGAAGATCACGAGCGGTGTGCTCACGCCGGACCGGATTCCGACGTTGGATGCCAGCAAGATTTCCGGCGGCACGTTTACCGGCAATGGGGCCGGACTGAGCGGAATTCCGCTCAGCGCGCTGGTGCAAAGCGATTACTCGGTGGCGGCTTGGGGCAATAACAGCAACGGCCAAACGAACGTTCCGGACGGGCTCAGGGACGTCGTGGCGATCGCCGCAGGCAACTTGCATAGTCTGGCGCTGAAGGCCGACGGCACCGTGGTCGCCTGGGGATCGAACACCTCGGTGCCAGCCGGGCTTAGTGGCGTCGTCGCCATCGCCGCGGGCGGCGAGCACAGCCTGGCGCTGAAGGCGGACGGCACCGTGGTCGCTTGGGGCTTCGGCTTTTACGGCGAAGCGAATGTTCCGGCCGGGCTCAGTGGCGTCGTCGCCATCGCGGCAGGCAGCAATCACAGTCTGGCGCTGAAGGCGGACGGCACCGTGGTCGCCTGGGGCTTGAGTAGCTCGGTTCCGGCCGGGCTCAGTGGCGTCGTTGCCATCGCTGCGGGGGGCAGTCAACGGCTGGCACTGAAGGCGGACGGCACCGTGGTTGCCTGGGGCTTGAGTAGCTCGGTTCCGGCCGGGCTCAGTGGGGTCGTCGCCATCGCCGCGGGCAATTATCACAACCTTGCTCTTAAGGCCGACGGCACCGTGATCTCCTTGGGCATAACTGGTTTTGTGCCAGCCGGGCTCAGTGGCGTCGTCGCCATCGCCGCGGGCGGCGAGCACAGCCTGGCGCTGAAGGCGGACGGCACCGTGGTCGCCTGGGGGGCGAGTGGCTCGGTTCCGACCGGGCTCAGTGGCGTCGTCGCCATCGCCGCGGGCGGCTCGCATAGCCTGGCGCTAAAGGCCAACGGCGTCAGGCAAGCATCATTGGCGCGGTTGGATCTGGACAACGACTTCAGCGGCACCGTTTCCGCCCTCGGGTTTTACGGCAACGGCGCCGGCCTCGCGTCGCTGAATGCCTCGGCGCTGAGCTCCGGCACTGTGCCCGCGGCACGAATTCCAAGCTTGGACGCCGGCAAGGTGACGACCGGCACGTTCGCCGCCGCGCAAATCCCGAACCTCGACGCCGGCAAGATCACAACCGGAACTTTGGCGGCGGCGCAGATTCCAAGCTTGGACGCTTCCAAAATCACCACCGGCACCTTTACGGGGAATGGCTCCGGGTTGACATCGCTCAATGCCTCGGCGCTTAGCGCTGGCACCATTGTCGACCTGCGTCTGAGCGCAAACATCCCGCGGCTGGACGGCAGTCCGACCATGGCCTCGCCGCTGCGACTGAACGGCCAGAAATTGGTTTTGGCTAGTGGCGACGACGAATTCCTTCGCCATCGCAGTTCGGCAGCCTACGGGGTTCCGGGTCCGGTGCTATCGGGAACGTTTGGCGGAGTGCTGGCCACCGGGGACGGCATCTCCGGACAGGAGCGGGCGGTGCTGCTTTGGCGCGAGAACGGAACGGTGAATGTTCCCGGGGACCTAACGGCGGGAACGGTGAGCGGAAGCGGCTCCGGGCTGACTTCGCTGAACGCCTCCGCACTGACCACGGGCAATGTGGCGGACGCCCGGCTGAGCGCGAACGTGGCGCTGCTGAACGGGAGCCCGGAGTTCACGAGCAACGTGAGGTTGGATGACCACGACCTGTATTTGCGCGGCGGCACGGACAGCAACCACGGGCTGGGCTGGTTTGGCGGCAGCGGCCGCACCTTTGCCGGGGCGACGGTGGACGGTCCGGTGGTCTATGGCTTTCTCGGCGGCGCCTTGGGTTCGACTTCCTCTTCGCAAAAGCTGGCGCTGCGATGGAACGGCAACCAGCAGGTGGCCATCGGTGGTGGGACACCCGACAGTGCGCTCACCGTGTCGGCGACTGGGGCCGGCATCTCAGCCGAAACGGTGGCGCGATTCCGCAATACGACCGCTGGCCAGCACACGGCGATTGCGGTGGACGCCGCAGCCGGTCAGGACGCGGTTATTTATCTGGGCAACAACGGCACGCGGGCGTGGGACATCCGTCACGATCAGGGTTCCGGGGAACTCCAGTTCCGGACGCAGACCGACAACTCCACCCGCATGCGGCTGACCCGCACCGGTAATCTCACCATCGTCGGCTCTCTGTCCCAAGCCAGCGACCGGAACGTGAAGGCGGGTTTTGCGCCGGTGGACGTGGACGCGGTGCTGGCGAAGGTGGCGGCGTTGCCGCTGACGACGTGGCACTACACGAATGACGCGGCGGCGACACCGCATCTGGGGCCGATGGCGCAGGATTTCCACGCGGCCTTCGGGCTGGGCGGGGACGACAAGACCATCGCCACCGTGGACGCCGACGGCGTTGCCCTCGCCGCGATCCAGGGCCTGCACCGCAAGACCGAGGTCCTCGCCGCCGAGAACGCGGAACTGCGCGGTGAACTCACCGAACTCCGCACGCTCGTCCTCCAGCTTCAGCAACAGCTCAACGCGAACCGTCCATGAATGTGCTTCACGCGATTCCTGCCATGAAACCAGCTCCATTTGTTGGCTCCGTGCCCACCGGCGGCACCCGTTCGGTTGCCAATCCGCAATCCGCAATCCGCATTCCGCATTCCTACGGAGCCTCCTCACGTCGGCTGCTACGGGCGGGGTTGGCGCTGCTGTTGGGGTTGGGCTCGGCGATGGCGGCGGACTACGCCATGGCGCGGCACACGTTTGCCGGCGGGGCGGTGAGCAGCGGCGGGAACTTCGCGGTGCGCGGTAGCCTCGGCCAGGCGGTGGCGGGACCGGTGAGCGGCACGGGCGCGACGGTGCAGGGCGGCTTCTGGAACCTGCTCACGCTGCCCAGCCTGCTGGCGCCGGCGGAGGATGCGGTCGAGTTCCTGGCGAACCGGTCCGTGAAGGTGCCGCTGGCCACGCTGGTGGCGAACGACCGTTCGCTGCTCGGTTACGGCCTCACGGTGGTGGCGGTGGACCCGGTGACGGCCAACGGCGGCACGGTGACGATCGCCGGCCGCTGGCTGGTTTATACGCAGCCCGCGGGACCGGCGGCGAACGACAGTTTCCACTACACGTTGGGCGACGGCCAACCGGGCGCCCAGCATACGGTGACCGGCACGGTCCGGCTGAACCTGCAGCCGCCGAACCCGAATGATGGTCCGGCACCCAACGCGGCGCACATCGCGTGGGCCGGCGACGACGTGACGATCACGTTCATCGGCGTGCCCTTCCGCGAATACCGGGTGCAATACACGGAGGACACCGTGCCGCCGTTGAACTGGAACGACTTCAATCCGGCCGGTGTCCACGCGGCGGCGGCGAACGGCGTGTTCGTCCACACGGATGCAAACCCCGGCAGCGCGCTGCGCCTTTACCGGGCCATTGCCAACCCCTGAGGAATTCAAAATGAAGAATGGAACCATGAAGAAGCGATTGCTGCTCGGGGCGCTGTTTGCCGCCGCGCTGCCGGCCTCCGCCATCATCGTCACCGAACCCATGCAGACTTGGTCGGTTGGCTACACGGTGAGCGACGACGGGAACACCGCCGGGCCGTTTGGAATCGACGTCACGGGTTCCGCCATCGGGGCGATCACACGCGTCGAGGTGGGGCTGTCGTTCACCGGGGTGGGCGTGGACGGCGGCTTCGCCGGCGACTTGGTCGTGACCTTGGCGCGGGTGCTCGACGTGGGCGGTTCCCCGGTCATCACGACGTCGCATCTGCTCAACCGGATCGGCGTGGGCACGGTGGGTGGGGGAACGGTTGGCTTCGCCTACGACTCGGTGAATGTGACGTTGAGTGACGATGCGGCCGGCGGGGACATCCACACCGCGTCGATGGTGGGCGCGGCGTTGACGGGGGCCTTCGAACCCGACGGCCGGGCGCTGGCCACAGGGAGCGCCCGTGATTTCCGCCTGAACGTCTTCAACGGCCAGCCGGCCGACGGCTCATGGCAGCTCTACGTCACGGACATGAGCTCGGGGAACCAGATGCGGCTCGACAGTTGGTCACTCATGCTGACCGGTGACACGCAGGTGCCCGAGGCGTCCACCTGGGCGGCCGGCGCGGCGCTGCTGGGCCTGGTCGCGTTGCGGCGGTGGCGGAGCCGGTAAGCGGGGGAATAGCCATTCATCGGTCGGCGGGTTTGGGCCGGCTGCGCTGGGAGAGTCTGAAGGAGGCCTTCGGGGGAGCGGCAGATGCCCGGACCCGTCCACCGATGAATGGCGACGAAACACAGCGGGAGCGCGGCGCAATGTGCCGCCGGCTTCCAGCCGGCGGGACCGCGTGGCTGCGGGAGCGGCGTCGCGGAAACCCAGGTCCCGGGTGTCGGACCTTTCCGGGGACTGCCGGCAAGATGCCGGCAGCACTTTGGCGGCGCCCGCCGCCCGTTCACTTCAGCGGCAGGTTCAGCACCACGCGGGTGCCTTGGCCGGGCGCGCTGGAGATTTCGCAGCGGCCTCCGGCGAGGCGGGCACGTTCGCGCATGTTGCCCAGGCCATCGCTGAACCGGCCGGAGGTGGCGGGATCAAAGCCGTGCCCATTGTCGGCGAGTTCGAGCCGCAAGGTGCTTCCGTCGACCGCGGCGCGGAGCGTCACCTCCGTTGCGCCGGAATGCTTGAGCGCGTTGTTGAGGGCTTCCTTCACGAGCAGCAGGACGTGGTGCCGGGTGGGGGCTGGAATCGGGTCATTGGGCAACTTCGGCGGCAGGTCGAGCCGGCACGCCCAGCCGGCGGGCGCGACGTATTCCTGGGCGAATCCGGCGAGGTATTCGACCAGTCCGGCCACGGTGTCGTGCTCGGGATCGACGGTCCAAACCATCGCGTCGAGGTTGCGCACCACGTCGCGGGACAGGTTGCCCAGTTCGTCGAGGCGGGAGGCGGTGCCGGCCGAGTCCTGGAGCTGGCGGCGGGCGAGTTCGCTGAGCAGGCCGATCTGGGTGAGGCTGGCGCCGACATCGTCGTGCATGTTGCGGGCGATGCGGGCGCGCTCGCGGTTCACGGCCTGGTCGCGCTCGAGTTCGGCCACCTGCAGCCGCAGTCGGCGTTGGGAGAGCCAGCGGACGGTGGCGGCCAGCAGGAGGAGGCCGGCGGCCCCGGCGCCAAGGCGGAAGGCCGTGGTTTCCCAGAAGAACGGCGTGACCGTGACGGCCAGTTGGGCGCCAGTCTCGTTCCACAGGCCGTCGCTGTTCGCGGCGATGACCCGCAAGGTGTAACTGCCGGGGCGGAGCCGGGTGTAGGCGGCCGAACGGGCTGTGCCCACGTCGCGGAACTCCTCCTCGTAGCCCACCAGCCGGCAGCGGAATCGGTTGCGCTCCGGGGCGACGAAACTGAGGGCGGTGAAGGTGAATTCGGTGAGGAACGTGCCCGGCGGCACCACGACTTTGCCGGCCACGGTTTCGCGGACCTTGCCGTCGGCGGTGACCGACTCGATCACCACGGGCGGCGCGACGGGGTTCTTGGGTAGGTTGGCCGGATCAATCACGGCCACGCCGTTCATCGTGGCGAACCACAGGCGTCCGTCGGGCCCCTTCCACGCGCCGGACTGGTAACCGCTGCACTCGTTGGACGGCATGCCGTCGGCCAGATCAAAGCGGGTCGGTTCGATGTGCTTCCGTCGGCCTTCGCAGAAGTCGTCCAGTTCGGCCTTGGCGCAGCGGAACACGCCGCGCGGTGTGCCCCACCAGAGGAAGCCCAGATTGTCCGCGATGATGGACTTCACCGTCTCCACGGGCAGGCCGTCGGCTTCGCGAATGGCGGCGAACCGGCCGCCTTGGTAACGGGTCAGGCCGCCGCCGCCGATCCAGAGCGTGCTGTCGGCGTCGCGAAACAGTGAGCGCGCATGGTCGTGGGCGAGTCCGTCGGCCTTGGTGAAGGCGCGGACGTTGCCTTCCTCGAACCGGGTGAGGCCGCGCTGGCTCCCGACCCAGACCGCGCCCTGGTCCGCTTCGGCGAGCGCCTCGATCGTGCCCTTGGGCAGTCCATTCGTGGAGGCCCAGAGGCGGAACTGGTCGCCCGCCCGACGGCAAAGCCCCTGTTCGCCGCCGACCCAGACCTGTCCGAGCGAATCCACCAGCACCGCGCCCTGGGGGCCATCGAGCACGCCCGGGACTTGGTCAGGCCGGAACTGCCGGGCGGAGATGCCGTCGGCGGCCAGATGCACGACCCCCTGACCGTAGGTGCCGATCCAGGCCCCGCCGTGGGGCGCACCCTGAAGGCACCACGCGAGCTGGCGATCATCCAGCGCCGGCGGCAGGTGCAACGCGGCGAACCGGTTTCCGGTTAGGCGATGCACACCGCGCCCATGCACGGCGGCAAATACCGTGCCGTCGGCAGTTCCGGCGACGGACAGCACGATCGGGTGCGTGTCGCTGGTGGCTGTGGGCAAGGCCTGGACGCTGCGGCGCCGCAGGCGGAAAAGGCCGGCGCCATCAGTGCCCAGCCAGAGGCTGCCCTCGCGGTCCTCGAAGGCGCTCCGGTAGGTCGTATGGGCGAGCACGGAGTTGTCCGACACCCGACTCCAATTGCCGCTTTGCGGGTGGCGGCGGAAAACGCCTCCGGAGAGGAACCAGAACGTTCCGTCGGAGGTCCGGGTGGGGGAGCCGTTCAGGACGATGCTTGGCGGCGACTCGAAAAAGCGGGAAAGGGAGCCGGCCTGCCACCGGTGCATGACCCCGCTGTGGCGATCCATTACCAGGGTCGAACCGTCGCTGTTGGGAAAGATCGCACTGCTGGCGATCCCGGCGGCGGGCAACTCCACACGTTCCCAGCGCTGACCATTCCAGCGGCGGAGCTGGCCCCGGGTTTCGCTCCAGATGGCCCCCGCCTGGTCGAAGACAAAGTTCCACATGTGGCCCCAGTCCGGCTCCGGAGCGGGCGCGACCTCGGCAAATTTGCCCGCGGTTCGCCGGAACAGCCGGCCGCTCATGGTGCCGGCCCACACTGAGCCGTCCCGGGCGACCTCGATTTTCGAGACTTCGCCCCGGGGCAAGCCATCGGCCTCCGTCAGGCGGCGAAGCTTCCCTGCGGAAAAGACGCTGGCAGCACCGTCGGAACGGCTGAGCCACAGGCCGTTTTCCCGGTCGGCGGCGAGGTAAAGATAGTAGCTCTCCAGTCCAGGAAAACGGTCGGGATCGAAGACTTCAAACCGCACGCCGTCGAACCGCGCGAGCCCGCCAAACGTCGCCATCCACAGGTAACCGTCCGTCGTCTGCGCCATGGCAATGACGGAGTTCTGGGGCAGGCCGTCGTTCGAGGTCCACTGGCGGATGAGGTATTCGCCGGACGCCGAAGGCAGGTTGGTGCCGACCGGGCCCGCGATTTCGGCGCCGAGCAGGCCGCACGCGCCTAGCAGGGCAAGCAGGGCACTCTTGAACAAGGCGGAGGTCACCCAGGCAGTTTGCCTCGGCGGGATGCCGCCGAGAAGCCCGCGGAAACCGAAATTGGCAGACCCGGCCGCCCCGGCCAACAAAGCCCGCTCGACGCGCCGGCTTCGGGCGCCAGACTGCCGCCGTGAGCGAACTGACTGTGCGCCGGGCCCGGCGGGACGATTGCCCGGCCATCCTCGCCATCTACAACGACGCCGTGCTGACGACGACCGCGAGCTACGACTACGAGCCGCGCACGCTGGAGCATCGCCAAGAGTGGTTCGATGCCCACCAGCGGGACGACTACGCAATCTTCGTGGCCGAGGAATCGTCTTCCGCCGGGCCGGGGCGGATCATCGGCTGGAGCGCCCTGAACAAGTTTCACGACCGCATGGGCTACCGGTTCACCGCGGAGAATTCCGTCTACGTGGCCGCCGAGGCGCGCGGCCGGGGCGTGGGCGCCGCCTTGCTCGGGCCGTTGGTCGAGGCGGCGCAGGCGCGCGGGTTGCACGCGATCCTGGCGGTCATTGACGCGCAGAACGAAGCCAGCCTCCGGCTCCACGCCAAGTTCGGCTTCGAGCAGGTCGGGCTGTTCAAGCAGGTGGGCTTCAAGTTCGGCCGGTGGCTCGACGTGGCCTACCTGGAGAAGCTGCTGCCGGACGTGGACTGAACGCAGGAGTCGGCGGTCGACCTTCGGCTGGCTTCCGCCCCGAACTTCGGCGAGGTTCCTGCCCATGAGCGACCTGCTTTCCGGACTCAAACAGCACAGCATTGTCGTCGCCGACACCGGCGATTTCGCGGCGATGCGGAAGTATCAGCCCCGCGACGCCACGACCAACCCCAGCCTCCTCCTCAAGGCGGCCACCATGCCCGAATACGCCGAGGTGGTGGCACGCACCGTCGCCGATGCGAAACGCGAGGCCCCCACGGCGGCCGCGGCGCTGGGCCTGTGCATGGACAAGCTGGCCGTCGCCTTCGGCCTGGAGATCCTGAAAATCGTGCCCAACCGGGTTTCGACCGAAGTGGACGCCCGGCTGTCGTTCGACACCGCGGCGAGTGTTGCGAAGGCGCGTCAGCTCGTCGCCATGTATGAGGCCGCCGGCATTCCGCGCGAACGCATCCTCATCAAACTGGCCTCGACCTGGGAAGGCATCCGCGCGGCCGCCGAGCTCAAGCGCGATGGCATCCGGTGCAACCTCACGCTGCTGTTTTCGTTCGCGCAGGCCGTCGCGTGCGCCGAGGCCGGCGTGCAACTGATCTCGCCGTTCGTCGGCCGCATCCTCGACTGGCACAAGAAAGCCACCGGCACGGCGAGCTATGCCCCGGCCGAGGATCCGGGCGTGAAGTCGGTCACGAAGATCTACGCCTACTACAAGAAGTTCGGCTACGCGACCGAGGTGATGGGCGCCAGCTTCCGGAACAAGGAGGAAATCCTGGAACTCGCCGGCTGCGACCTGCTGACCATCGCGCCGGCATTGCTGGAAGAACTCGCCGGCGGGACCGGTCCGGTGGCACGCAAGCTCGCCCCGGAAGCGGCCGCGGCGGCGACCCTCGATAAGATTTCGCTCAACGAGTCCGCCTTCCGCTGGCAGCACAATGAGGATGCCATGGCCACGGAGAAACTCGCGGAGGGCATCCGGCTGTTCGCCGCCGATTCGCTCAAGCTGGAGAAATTCCTGGCCGAACGCTTGGCCGCCTAGGGCTTCGCCGGCTCCGGGAGGTTCGCCCGCTCGTTTCATCCGTCCCGTCGGTGGCTGCGCCCGGCCGCCGACGGGACGCCGGCAACACTCCGCGATTCCCCCCCGGCCCGTCCTCGTTTTTAGCGATAGGACCGGCTTGGTCAGCCGATAGTCTGAAGGTGCCAAACGTCAGGCCGCGTGCCTGGCCGTTTCGCGCGGTCCGCCGGATCACTGCGGCGGACCATCCAGAAAGCACCTATGAAGTCAGGGCGGGAACACAACTCCGGATTGGGCCGATGCGGGCGCATCGCCCAGGCATGGCTTGGGGGCGGACTCATCCTGGCCGCGGGGCACTTCGGCGCCGCCGCCCAGGCGGTTGCCAACGCCGATCTCGAGTCAGGGACGTTCACGAGCGCGGGGTCGTTTGCGGGCGGAACTTACCAGGTGTTCAACAACGGAACCCCGCAGAGCTGGGTGCGCGCGATCGGCGCCGGGGATGCCCGCTGGGTGAACTCCACGGCGGACCACAGCCCTTCCGGGGCAGGAAAGTATGCCTACGCCTATTCCACCGGTGACATTGTCACGGGCAATGACGCCTGCCTCCAGAACACCCTGACCGGGCTGACGGTCGGCACTTGCTACAGAGTTTCCGTCTTCGCCGCCGAGGCGGGCGGACCAGTCAACAACCCGGCCGGGAACCCGGGCGTGATGACCTTGGAGTTCCAGAACGGACCCAACGCGTCGGACTTCGAATACGGCCGGTATTTTCTCCCGCACAACCCTGCCTGGAGCGACTCGGCGCTCACCACGATCCCGTGGACGCAGTATTCCTACACCTTCACCGCCAAGGCGACTTCGGTCGTGTTCTGGGTGAGCGCCAACGCCTACAGCGGCGTGGCCGGTTACATGGTCGCCGATGACGTTTCGGTCACGGCCGTGCCGTGCGGGACGTTAACCTATGACTACGGCGATCTGCCGACCGCCTACAACACGACCGGCGGCGGCACCCCCGCCAATGCTCCCCGCCACCAGGTCGGCGCGACCGGCACGCTCCGGCTCGGCTCCACCATCGATGCCGAAGCCAACGGCCAACCCACCGCCAATGCGGACGGCGACGACCTGGCGACCGGACCGGACGAAGACGGGGTGACCTTCCCGACGCTGGTGGGCGGATCGAATGCCGCGCTCACCGTGAAGGTGACCGGCCCCAACACGGGCAAGCTCAACGCCTGGATCGACTGGAACAACGACGGCGATTTCGCGGATGCGGGAGAACAGATCGCCAACAATGCGGCCATGACCGGCGGCGCCTGGAACTCGCCGGGCGTCAACACGGTCAACGTCACTCCCGTTCCGGCCGCGGCGGTCAAGGGCACGCCGTTGGCCGCCCGGTTCCGCCTAAGCACGGCGGGCAGCGACGGGCCGACGACGGGCACCGCGGTGACCGGCGAGATCGAAGACTATCGGGTTACGGTCATTGGCTACGATTACGGCGACCTGCCGGACACGTCGTTCGTCACGACGGCGCAACCGCGGCATCAGGTAGGGGCGCTGCGACTGGGCTCAAACATTGATTCGGAAACTGCCGGGGCGGGTTCGAGCAACGCCGACGGGGACGACTTGGCGGGGGCTTCGGACGACGAGGACGGCGTGATCTTCCCGGCGTCGATTGCCCGGGGACAGGTCCTGATCCTGCCGATCATCGTGACGGGCGGCAGCGGTTCGCTGAACGCATGGATCGACTGGAACAACAACGCCTCCTTCGATGCCAGCGGTGAGCAGATCGCGGCCAACGTCGCGGTGACGACGGGGACTAATTTCCTGACCGTGACGGTGCCGGCCTCGGCCACGATCGGCAGCCTCGGGGCGCGCTTCCGACTGAGCGTGGCGGGCGCCGACGCGCGGAACGCCGGCACCGCGGTGACCGGTGAAATCGAGGACTACCGGATCAGCGTCGTGGCGGCCGTCCGGCTGGGGAACAAGGTCTGGGAAGACACCGACAACGACGGCGTGATGGACGCCGGCACCGAGAGCATCGGCGGCGGCATCAACGGCGTCGGGGTCACCGTGTATGCGGCCGACCCGGGGTTTGGCACGCCCGCCGGGTTTCCCCTGAGCAGCGTGAACACGGTGGCCAACGGCGCGACCAACGGATTCTACGGGTTCAACCTGCCCCCCGGCGACTATGTGGTGGTGATCCCGGCGACGAACTTCGCCTCGGGCGCGCCGCTCGTCGGCCGCCACAGCAGCGGCACGAGCACCGGCACCTTCAACGGCATCGACCCCGACACGACCGCCACGGACCGCGACGACAACGGTTTCAACGCGATCAACCCGGCCTCGACCGGGGTTCGCTCGCCCGCCGTGACGCTTTCGGCCGCCAGCGAGCCCACCGGCGAGACGGACCTCGGAACCGGCGAACCGATCGTGACCGACAACAGCTCGAATCTCACGGTGGACTTCGGCTTCACCACGAGCACGCCCACGGCCATCAGGCTGAACTACGTAAAGGGGTGGTGGCAGGACGGCCTGGTTACGGTCGAATGGGAAACCGTGACCGAACTCAACACCCTGGGCTTCGACCTCTATCGGCTGACCGAGGCGGGACGCGTGCGCGTCAACGCCGATCTGGTGGCGGCACTTAACGTGGAGCGGGGCGGCGTTTACCGCGTCGGCGAATCCATGGCCCGGCCGGCGGCGCCGGTGCGTTATGTGCTGGTCGAGCAGGAAACCACCGGCCTCCGGCTCGACTACGGCCCCTTTGAAATCACCGTGGCGGCGCCGGCCCGGGTGGCGGCAATTGAGCTAACGGAGGGCACGTTGGAACTGCGGTTCGCCGGCGAACCCGGGGCGGAATACCAGATTGAAACCACGGACGACGTGGTCCACGGCCGCTGGCTGCCGCTGGTCCGCGTCGCCGCGGACCCCGAAGGGTGGTTCCGCCACCGGCAACCGCTGCCGGAAAGCGGGCCCCAAGGATTCTTCCGCGCGCTCCGTCCATGAACACCAACTCTACCGGGCAACCCTTGATGAAGCTGAAGTCAAATCTCGTGCGGCTGGCGGTGGCGGGCGGCCTGGCCGGGCCGACCCTCGGCGCCTCCGTGGTCCAGAATTTTTCCCAGACCATTCCGCTGACCGCGAGTCCGGCCGGGACCGCGCCGCAGATCAGCACCACTTGGAACGTCAACCAGTGGGCCGGACCCGCGGTGTCGCTCACGGCGGTGCAATACACGCTGACCACGGAGCTCTACTACCGCGGTGAACTGGTAGCGCTGGGAAGCAGCCGCGCGTTCGACCTGCGGGTGCGGAGCGACTTCGAATTCGACCTGCCCGGTTCCGCCCCGACCATCTCGTCGTTGGACCCCGTGGTCAGCCTGAGCGGCACCAGTCCGGCGACTTCGCTGCTGCCGTTCAGCCTGCCGGCCACCGGCACCGCCTCGGCCACAAGCACTGCCAACCAATTGGCCACGGACCTGGCCACCTACCTCGGTGGCGGCGTGGTGGCGGTCAACGTGGCCGGCAACCTCCTCAGCACCAGCCCGGGGGCTGGCTACCACAACAACAGCGGCCTGGGCCCCGGCACGCCGTTTGCCTTCGTGAACAACGCCAAGGTGTTCCCGGTGTTCGGCCTCCAGGAATTCAGTCTCGTGGCGACCATGGTCGTGACCTACACGGTGCCGGAGCCCGCGACCTACGGAGCCGTCGGCGTGGTCCTTGCCCTGGGCCTGACCCGCTGGCACGCGCAGCGCAGACGCCGGCCATGAAACCATCCGCCACCCAGCGCTGGACCGTCGGCGGGTGGACTTGCGTTTGGCTCCTGCTGCTCGGGGGAATGCTCCCAAGCCAGGCTTCGCTGCCGCCCGACGCTCCGGCCCGCTGTCCCCTGGCCGCGTGGCCCACCGTCCACCGGGGCGGGACCGGCGCCACGGTGCGCTGGCAGACCGCCCATGAATTCGGGGTCATCGGCTTCGAATTGTTGGAACGCCCAGGCATCCGAATCACGAACGCGCCCCGCACCGCCAACCTCATCCTCGCGTCGAACAGTCCCACGGGCGCCCATTATCAGGTGGACCTACCCCCGGTTTCGGCCGACGGGGAACTCTGGCTCCGCATCTGGGACGAGACCGCGCGGGGAACCGACGTGCCCGTTCGCCCGGGAAGCGCTCCGGCCGGCGGCCCTTCCCCGGCTCAGCCGGCACCGACCGCGCTCCCGCCATCGGCCCGGCCCCGGGCGATTGCGCGGCATCAGTCCGAAGCGGTGCAAGGCGTGGCCGTGCGGACCGAGTCGGCCGGGGTTCATTTCGTGAGCTTTGCCGCGCTCGGCGACGCCTTCGGCCTGCCTGCGGCCGAAATCCGCGAACTGGGGCTTGGCGGGCAGCTCAGCTTTCGTCAGCAGGGCAGGTTGGTGCCGTTCTGGCCGGCTGACGACGGCTGCCACTTCTTCGCCGCCCGCCTTGATTCGATCCACTTCGCCGGAAATGTCACCCAAGTTCGCCTGGAACCGGGGCCGACGCTCAAGGCGCGGTCGGCGGACGCCGGGGATGCCCTCGCCGCCGGCCTGGCGGAAAGCACCCTGGAATGGGAGACGAACGCGCAGGCCGTGCCCACGTTGCCGGGCGCAGCGGAGGACGATTTCTGGATCTGGGACCCACTGCTCGGCGGCCACCCGACCCTCGGCGAACGGACCTATCCGTGCGACTTGGGAGGCTTCGCGGCCGGCGCGGGCAGCGCTTCGGTGGCGGTGACGCTGATCTCCGCCAGCGAAGCCGCCCACTCCGTGCGGGTATCGCTGAACGGCCGGGAGATTGGCACCGAAGGCTGGACCGGGCGCGGGCGCCGCACGCTGCGACTTTCCGTGCCCGCGGGCGATTGGAACGCCGGCCCGAATTCGCTGCGCCTAACCAGCCTAGGCGACCGGCTCAGCCTGATTTACGTGGACCGATTCGCGATCACGGCCCCGCGAAACCTCGCGCCCCAGTCGGGGCCAATCCGTTTTTCCGTGAACCACGCGGGCTGGCTGGAAAGCGCCGGCGCCGCGGGCCAGGAAGTCGAGGTGTGGGACACCACCGACCCGTGGGCGCCGGTGCGGTTGACGGCGACGAACCGGGGACCGTTGCGCTTCGCCGGTCTCGCCGAACACGCCTATTGCACCTTCGTCCGCGGAGCCGCCCTGCCCGTGGGTCCGCTCACCGCCTTTGGGGCGGAGACGCTGCGGAACCCTGGCTCAGGCGCCGACTACCTGATCTTGACGACGGAGCCGCTCCGCGAGGCGGCACTGGAACTCGCAGCCTGGCGCGAAGCTGGCGGCCTCACCTCCCGGGTGGTCACTCACGAGAACGTAATCCAGGAATTTGGCGCCGGCGTGCCGGCGCCCTCCGCGCTCGCGGCCTTTCTCGGTCATGCACGGACGAACTGGAACCCGGCGCCACGCTACGTCGTGATCGCCGGCGACGGCACCTACGATTACCGGGACTTTCTAGGCACCGGTGACAACCTGGTGCCGCCGTTCCTTGCGGCGACCGAGTTTGGCCGCATCGTAACGGACCGTCCGTTGGCCGCGGAGCGCGACGACAGCGAACCCGCGTTTGCCCTCGGGCGGCTGCCGGTGCGGACCGCCGGGGAACTGCGCCAGTTCGTCGATCGCATCCGGGCATTTGAATCCCGACCGCAGGTCCGGCCCAACGCGCTGCTGCTGGCGGACCGGCCGGATGACGGCGGGGCTTTCAGTGACCAGGTCGCCGATCTGGCCTCCCGGCTGGCCGGGGCGTTCGCAGTCGAAACGCTTCTGGGCGAAAGCCTGGACTTGCCCGCGATGCGCAGCCGCCTGGCCGTTCAACTGGCCGCCGGCGTCAACCTGTTCAACTACGTGGGCCACGGCGGACGCGACCGACTGGGCGACGGTTACCTCACCGCCGAGGACGCCAACGGCCTGGACTTCGGTCCGGAGCAACCCGTGGTGGCCGCGATGACCTGCGCCGCCGGCCAGTTCGGATTGCCGGGAGCCGCCAGCCTGAGCGAAGCCCTTCTGCTGCGGCCGACGCCGGGACCGATCGCGGTGTGGTCCCCCAGCGGATTTTCCCTGAGCTTCCAAGCGCAGCGGCTCAACGAGCTATTCGCCTTGGAACTGAGCCGGCAGCCGGCGCGGACGCGGCTCGGTGATACGGTCCGGCACGCCTTGGCCACCTATGTCCACGAAGGCGGCGACCGGACGACGCCGGCGCTCTACAACTTGCTCGGCGATCCGGCACTGACGCTGAACTTCGGCGCGCCGCCGCTGGTCCTCAGGCTGACAACCGAGGCAGCCGGGGTGCGGGGAATCGTCTCCGGCCCGGCCGGCGGGGCCTGTGTGCTCGAAGCCGCTGAGCGTGCGTCCGGCAACCCGTGGGAACGCATCCGCGAGCTTTCCCTCGACGCCAATGGCGCGGCGGACTTCTTCGAGGCCACCAACGCCGAACCGGGCCACCGCTTTTTCCGGGTCCGCCCCCTGCCCTGAATCCCCCACGATGTCATGACACCTTACGAACAGCTGACCGACCGACATCCCTTGGTTCCCCCGACCGGCCTGGGCCAGCGGTTCCCGCACCAGCGGATCTTTGTCGTCGCCGCGCTCTTCGGGTTGGTGGTGACGTTGGGCGCCGTTTCGGCCCGGCCGATTTATCGCCTCCTCAAATTGCAACGCGCCCGCCAACTGGCCCTGGAGGTCACGACGCTGGTCGACGCCGGGGCGGGGACCAACGCGTTGCCCCAGGTCCGCGTCATGCTTGGCCTGATGCCCGATGACGAGGCGGTGCTCCGGGCTGCCGCCCGCTTTTCCACCAGCAACCAGCACCCGTCCGCGCTGGCCTACTGGGAACAACTGCTAGCGCGGTCCGCCGGCTCGCGCGAAGACCGGCTCGCCTACGCCGGCGTCGCCGTGGACCAGGGCCGCTACGACGTGGCCACCCGCCTGCTCGGAGCGTTGATGCGGCGCCCCGGGGGCGACTCGGCAGCGGCGCGGCAGGCGCTTCGGCTCGCGTTGAAGCGAAGCCACTGGGAGCTGGCCGTCCGCCTGGCCGACCACGTGCTCGAACTCACCCCGGGCGACCTGCAGTGTGAGGCGTGGCGGGCCCAAGCCCGGCTCCGTTCCCCTTCGCCCGGTGCGGTCGAGGAGTCCCGGGGCACCCTGTTTGCCCTGCTCTTTCAACCAGGTGATCACTGGCGCGAATGCGCGGATGCACTGCTGGAACTGCCCGACCTGTCACCGGCGGAATTGAACCTGTTGCGCCTCCGCGTCAATGGATCCGCGGCGGGAGGAATCCAAGACCGGCTGCGCTTGGCTTCCATCGCCTGGCGGGCCGAGCCGGAAACGCGGGCAACGTTGGTGAATCGCTGGCTGGAGTCCGCCGCCACCGAGCCCGTCGGGACGGTCCGGTTGCAGATGGGCCATTGGCTGCTCCTGCACGGGGCCGCCGAGCCGCTGCTCGCGCGGTTTCCCCCGGCCGCCTGCCGGGACAGCCGGGAGAACATGATGATGCACGCGCTGGCGCTGGCCCGGCTCGGTCGCTGGGAGGAGGTGGCCGATGTGGCGGCGGCGGCAGGCTCGAACCTGGATCTCCACCTGGCGCGGGTATTGGCTGTGACCGCCGCCAACCTCCGGGCCGGGTCCCGGCAGCAGGAGCGAGCCCGGGCGGTCTTGGCCGAACGCGGGCTCGAGGTGCCGGAATTGCTTGAGGCGGTGCAACTGTGCACGGAGAACGGACTGAACGAGGCGGCCATCCACTTGTTGGAGCCGCTGCTGGAGTTGCCGGCTACGCTGCCGGAGGCAGCCAACCGGATCCTTCAGCTTTCATCCCGGGTCGAGAGCCTCGCCCTGCGCCGGCAGGCTCTGACTCGGCTATTGCATCATTTTCCCCACGATGCCCTGGCGCTCCAGCAGCTTGGCTACGTCGAGGCCATTCTGCCTGAGGGCAACCGCGCCGTGATCACGCGTCTGGGACGGGTTCCCGGGGTTGAAACCAACGCGGTCTCCCAAGTGGTGCTGGCTTTGGGCGAAATTCGGGCAGGACGGCACGAGGAAGCCCTGAACCGCCTGAACCGGGTAGCGCCAGCTGACCAGGCCACCGATTATCGGCTCCATCTCGCGTATGCCGCCGCGTTGGGCGCCACCGGCAACTATGGGGATGCCCGTCGCCACGGCGCCCTGGCCGCGGCCGGCCCCCTCCAGTTGGAGGAAAAGTCCTTCATCCGGAATTGGATGCCGGTCCTGGCCGGGCCCTGACGATCAGCGCTGGTAGACGACCTGCGTGCGCGCCAGCAGGTCGTGCAGGGCACGTCGTTCCGGCGTCAGCCCGATCAGCAGGTAACCGAAACCGAGCGTCGCCTTGCTCAGCCAATCCGCGAACTGCCGGCCGATGGCCTGTCCAAACCCAATCGGGGAGCCGTCCAGGCGGACAATCCGGAGGCCGAGCATGCGTTTGCCGGGCGTGGCGCCCCGCAGGGCGTTAAAGAGGATGAAATAGGCAAACGCGACCGGGATATCCACCGCGCCCAGCACGAGGAGCGCCCGGCCGAGCACCTTGGGGTTAGGCTTTTCCGCCTTCATCTCGGCTTCGATCGACTTCTGCAATTCCAGCCGGCTGTCCGCCCACGGCAGCGTGACGAACGAGATCAGGCACAGAACGATCAGCCAGTCGAAGAGGTAGGCCAGGAACCGGATCCAGAAGCCGGCCCGCCGAGGTGCCACCGACGCCGTTGGTTCAGGAGCCAAGACGGGCGGCGCAGCGACGGGCTTCGGCAGATCCCACTTCAGTTCATCCCGGCTGCCCGCCGCCAACCAGCGGGCTTCGTCGGCGCGCCAGACCAGCGTGGAGGGCGCCACCCGGCCGTCTTCGCACCATTGCCGGAGTTCCTCCAGCGTGGCCGGGCCGTATTCGTGGCCGTCACCGCCGATGATCTTGTATTCCGCCGCCATTGAGAGGGCGGTGGATAGCGGCGGAAGGGGGTGGTCGCAAATGGAAAGACGGGCGGGCGCGTGATTCCCGTCAGCGCTGGCGCCGGAGTTCCCATGCGCCTTTCAGGCCGCCAAACAGCTTGAACAGGATCCAGCCATGGATGGCCGCGCTGACCATGTCGAAGGCGACCAACAGCAGCAGGCAATCGAGGGCATAAAACACGATGCCCACCGCAAACGCCCAAACGTGACCGCGGCGCGCGAACACCCCGAGCCCCGCCCAAAGCGCGATCAGCAGCGCGCCGATGGCCAAAAACACGAAGTTCCCCCCATGTCCCAAGGCGGCCATGGCATCCACCGCAAGGCACCCGATGGCGAAGCCGAAGTTGCTGCCGGACAACAGGATCACAAAGTTCACGAGCGAGAGTCCGGCGATCCAGAATAGCCAGCTGGCCCCGTCGGCAATGCCGGGGTGGGCCAGCGGTTCGACCGCAGCGGCCACGAACGGACGTGGTTCGGGGGCGCTCGGTTGGGTCGGCATCACCGCCTCCGCCGGCCAGGCAAATTCCTGGTAGTCGCCGGCCCGAAACCACCCCTCGACGTCGCTGCGGGCCATCTGCGTTTCCCGCGCCACCCGGCCCTCGCGGATCCACGACTGGATGGTTTCGTGGGAGTTGGCGCCGTAAGTCTGGCCATCGCCGGCCACGATGGTGTAGGTGGGGGAACTCATGAAACGGTGGGTTTCGCTAGCGGTTTTGCGGTTCCGGCTCAACCGTGAATTCGCCGCCGAAAATGGGCCTTGTCAGCCGGGGCTCCGCTGCTAGCGTCCGCGCTCCAATTTTTATGAAGCCAGATATTCATCCGAAGAACTACCGGTTGATGATCTTCCGGGACTCTTCGAACGGTCAGCAGTTCCTCACGCGCTCCTGCGCGAACACCAACCTGACTGCGACTTGGGAAGACGGCCAGGAATACCCCCTCTACCTGCTGGGCATCTCGTCCTTCAGCCATCCGTTCTACACCGGACAGCAGAAGTTCGTGGATACGGCCGGCCGCGTGGACAAGTTCACGCAGCGCGCCGCCAAGACCGCCGAAATGCAGGCGGCCAAGGCGTCCACCGGCAAGAAGAAGTAGGTTGTCGCCCGCTCACCGCCCGTCGGCCGGATTTTCCGCCGCCGGGCGGTTTTCTTTTGCCCCGATACCGTTGCCCGCCGTCATGGACCTCCACCCTTTCATCAGCCATTTCCGCCAGCGTTTCGCCGAGGTGGAAGCCCGCCTCAGCGCGCCGGATGCCTTCGCCAATCCGCAGAAGGGACAGGAACTGACCCGGGAGCACGCGCGCCTGAAGGATCTGGTGGAGACCGGTGACCTGTTCCTGAAGGCAGAGGCCGAATTGGCCGACAACCGGGCGATGCTCGCCGCCGAGGCGCCGGGTTCCGAAATGGCCCTGCTGGCCGCCGAGGAGATCCAGCGACTGGAGGCGACCTTCGGCCGCCTCACCCAACGGCTGCGGGAAGGCATCGTGCCGCCCAGCCCAAGTGATTCGCGCAACTCGATCCTCGAACTCCGCGCGGCCGCCGGCGGGGCGGAAAGTGCGCTGTTCGCCGCCGATTTGCTCCGCATGTATCAGCGCTACGCCGAGGGCAAAGGCTGGAAATTTGAGGTGATGGACGCCAGTCCGTCCGACCTGGGCGGTCTCAAGGACGTGGTCGTGGGCGTCAGCGGCACCGACATCTACAAGCGGCTGAAGTTCGAGTCCGGCGTGCATCGGGTGCAGCGAGTGCCGGCCACCGAGGCGCAGGGCCGCATCCACACCAGCACGGTCACCGTGGCGGTGATGCCCGAGGCGCAGGAAATCGACGTCGTCATCAAGCCCGAGGACCTCGAAATCAACGTCTGCCGCGCCGGCGGCCATGGCGGCCAGGGCGTCAACACCACGGACTCGGCGGTGCGCATCCTGCACAAGCCCACCGGCACCGAGGTGCGGTGTCAGGACGAACGTTCACAGCTCAAGAACAAGGCCAAGGCCATGATCGTCCTCCGGTCCCGGCTGCTGGAACGCAAGCTGGCCGAGGAAGCGGAGAAGGTGGCCAAGGAACGCAAGGAACAGGTCGGCACCGGCGAACGCAGCGAGAAGAGCCGCACCTACAACTTCCCGCAGAACCGGGTCACCGACCATCGCGTGGACCTGACGCTCTACAATCTCAGCGCCGTCATCGAAGGCGACCTGGATCCATTGATCGAGCCGCTGATGGCTGACGAACTGCAGCGCAAGCTGGCTGAGCTCAAGCTCTGACGGCGGGACGAGCCGTTCATTCGTGGGCGGCGCCGGCGCATGAACGCCTTGCGGTGCGCAAACCTTGGGCGAAAGCTCGCACCCGATGTTTGCGCGTTGGCTGTTCGTGATCCCGTCACTGGGGCTGCCCTTGGCGGCCCAACCCGCGCTCCAGCCGGCGGGCGCGCTGAGCGGGCGCGTGGTGTTCATCGGCGCTGGCCACGGCTGGACCTATGCCAACACGTCGGCGACGCCCCGGTGGTTCACCCAACGCGGGGTCGCCAATTCCATGGTCGAGGACTACGGCAACCTCGACCAGATGAACCTCTTTGCGGACTACGTCTGGCGGGCAGGCGCCACGGTGGTCCCGACGCGGCCGGTGGGATTCCAGACCAACGAGGTAGTGCTCGACAACACATCGGCCGGCGTGCGGTTCACCGGCGGGTGGACCGTTTCCACCGGGCCGGTCTTTTTTGGGGCCAGCGGCCAACCTGCCTGCCGCTTCGCCGCCGTCGGCGCGACTGAGACGGCCACGGCAGCCTACGTGCCCACGGTTCCGTCGGAAGGCGATTACCCCGTCTATGCCTGGGTGGCGCATGGGGCAAACCGGGTGAATCAGCTTTATCGGGTCCGGCACACCGGCGGGGAATCCCAGGTGCGGGTGCCGCATCATCGCGTGGGCAACGGCTGGGTTTGGCTGGGCTCGTTCCACTTCTCGGCGGGCCGGAACGAGGACACCGGAGCCGTAATCATCAGCAACGCGGCGGAACCCGGGACGGTCGCCTCCGGCGTGGTGGTTGCCGACGCGATCCGCTTCGGCAATGGCCTCGGGGACGTCGCGCGCGGCCCGGACGACGGCAGCCGGCCGGCGCGGGTGAGTGGTTTTCCGCGCGAAGATGAGGCAGCGCGCTACTGGATCGAGCGCGGCCTTGGCCAGGGGCAGGACCGTGGCCTGTTCGACCGCGCCTCGCTTGACGACAGCGGCGACAACGTCGGGGCGCCGATCCGGCTGGCGGCCGAGATGAACCGCGAGGCGGCCAGCGGCTACTTCGACCGGCTCTACGTCAGCTTTCACAGCAATGCCGGCGGCGGCCGCGGGGTGACCGGGCTCTGGAACAACGACGCCCTGTTCCCGGGCACGAAGACCCGGCGGCAGAAGGAACTCGCGCTGGGATTGGCGACGGAATTGCAGAACGAAATGCTGGCCCGGCAGGGCGCCGACGAACTGGAGACCCCGTGGTTCACCCGGACGGCCAGCGGGCTGACCTTCGCCCGGACCGACTACGCGTTCGGCGAAATCCGCGACGATGCGCTGGGCGGCGAGATGGACGCCACGATCGTCGAGACCGCCTTCCATGACAGCGTTGAGGACGCCAAACTGCTGCGCTCGCCCGTCGTCCGCGACGCCATGGCCAAGGCGACGACCCGCGGCGTAGTCCGGCACTTCGCGTCGTATGGCGGCGGGGTGGTGGCGTTTGCGCCCAATCCACCCGTCCAGGTCCGCGCAACCCTGACCCGCGACGGCATCCAAGTGGCCTGGAACGCGGCCGGCAGCGGCTTCACGCCGGCCCGTTACGTCATCTATCGGTCGGCCGACGGACGGGGGTTCGGCCGCCCGCAACCGGTGGCCAACGCGTTGGATTTTACGTTCACCGACGTTGCGCCGGGGCGGACCGAGTTTTTCCGGGTCGCCGCCGTGAATACCGGCGGGGAATCGGCGCCGTCCCCGGTCGTGGCCTGCCGGTGGGTGCCCGGGGCGGCACCGGTGCTGGTCGTCAACGCCTTTGATCGGCTCGACCGAGCGCTGAATCCGCGACAGATCATCGGTGGCCCTCTGATCGAGCGCGTGCAGCCGGGCCGGGCCAACGCCGGCGATTACGTCGTGGAACATGCCAAGGCTCTTGCGGACTGCGGACTGGGCTTTGACTCGACCCACGCCAGCGCGGTCGGCAGCGGCCGGGTGCCGCTGGCCGGTTACGCCGCAGTTCTTTGGGCTGCGGGAAACGAATCCACGGCCGACGAAACCTTCTCCGCGGCGGAACGCCTCGCGGTAACGGCCTATCAGCAGGGCGGAGGGGCGCTCTTCGTTTCCGGCGCGGAGGTCGCCTGGCATCTTGGCCGGTCCAACGGTCCCGGCACGGCGGAACGCCAGTTCCTGGGCGGGGTCCTGCACGCGGCGTTGGTCACCGACCTGGACGACGACGCGGGCACGGCCCGGGTTCGCGGGCCGGCCGGCGGCCTGTTCGGTGACCTGGGGGAATTCCAGTTTGGCGACGCGGTCGGCGGCCGCTACGCGGTCAACTTCCCCGATGTGCTGACCCCGGCGGGCTTTGGCGCCGCGGCCGCCCTCGAATACGTCGCCGGCCGGACCGGGGCGGCGGCGGTGGCGTATGACGGCTCCAGTGGCGGCGGGCGAACGCTGCTGTTGGGATTCCCGTTCGAGACGGTCATGCCGGCAGGTCGCAGCACGCTATTACTGGCGGACGCGTTGGAGTTTTTCGCCCTGCTGCCGGCACCGGCCCTCAGTGTCCCGGAAATCCTCGGGGCCGACACGGTTCGCCTGCGGGCGGCCGCGATCCCGGGCAAACGGCACTGGCTGCAAGCCACCACCGGGGCGCCCGGGGAGCCGTGGGTCAACGTCGGGGAACCGGTCATCGCCGCCGAGGCAGAGCTCGTTTTTGACGTGGGGGCCTTGCCCGAAGGCGCGGGACTGTTCCGGGTCGTGCGGGAGTGACCGCCGCCCCGAACTCCCGGCGGACCGGGGAAAGAAAAAAGCCCCCGCGAGGCAGGGGCTTTCTCGGGAGTGGTGGCTGCGGCCGGAATCGAACCAGCGACACGCGGATTTTCAATCCGCTGCTCTACCAACTGAGCTACACAGCCCCAAACGCGGGGCGGAATAGAGACGACAGAGCATCGCTCGTGCAAGAGCTTTTTGCCGGAAGTTTTCCCGCGGTCGCGCTATTTTCCGGCGCAAGTGGGCGGGCCTCGGACCTACCGCGCCGTTCCCCGGAGCATCGCCGGGTAATTGGTGTCAGTGATGTGGACAATGCCCCGGGTCTGGTCGCCGTTGTCGTAGGTGCTGGGACCGTAGCGGAGCTGGGCCAGCGGGCAGGACGAGGAGGCGCAGCCGTTGGCCAGGAGGGCCGCGAGCAGCAAAGCGCCCGCGCACAGGAGGTGACGAGATTTGGTGGTCATAGGCAGTCGTATTGGAGCAGCGCAGTTTCGGTAGCGCACCTTGCCGCCGGGGTCAATCCGGCGGATATCCCCGGGCGGCGAACCGGGCAGCGGGACCTCACGGGTGCGGCGCGGACGCGGCGGCAACGTAACTGAGCCGGAGATCCTGAATCTTGGGCACGGCTTCCGGCATGAGGGTAAAGAAGACCTCGATCCGCCCGTGGTCCCCGACCAGGGCGAACCGCCCGCGAAGTTGGTTGTCCGGGGTGAGCGGAGTCACGGACCGGATCGTCCCGGCTTGGCGCAACAGTTCGTCGACCTGGGCTCGCCAGTCGGGTTCCGACTTGTCCTGGAAAATATTCGGCGCGAACGCATCCGCCACGAGGTGGGCGGGCCATTGTTGCAGGATGGCCGCCAGTTGAACGGCCCGATGTTGCAGGTGCGGCGACGCCACCGGCATGCGCGGCCGGAGTTCAGCCTGTTCGAGGAGCACTTCCATCGCCTGGCCGTTGACCGCGGTCATGGGCGCGTAGGTAAGGTTGGCGAAGGAAATCAGCGCGACCCCGTGCTCCGGCAGGAACCGATATTCGCTGCCGAACCCGGGCAATCCGCCGGCGTGGCGAACCCAAATGGCGCCGCGCGCATCGGTGTTCCAACTCAGTCCGTAGCTGTATGCGGCGACCCGGGGATTGGGTTTGCCGTCCACGGGTGGGGTGTCAGTGATCACCGACAGAACCTCAGCCGGGCGGTGCATTTCGCGAAGGGTGGCACGGCGGACGGGGCCGTGTTCGGCGTCATCCCGCGGCGGCCAGGCCTCCAAGTGGAATGCGACGTAACGGGCAAAATCGCCCACGGTCGTGATCAGCCCGCCCATGGCGCCAAACGTCCCATCGTGGAGCATCGGCTCGGCATTCCACCGGTCATGTTCCCAGCGATAGCCGCGCGCCAGTTGGTCGGCAGGCACCTGGTCGAATTCCCAGACCGTGTTGGTCATGCCCAACGGACGCAGCAGTTCCCGGGTGATGTAGTGCTGGTAGGGCCGGCGCGCGGCGCGGGTGACCACCTGGCCGAGCAGCGCGTAGCCGAGGTTGCTGTATTCCCAACGGATTCCGCTGGGGTTCGAATAACTCAGCCCGGCGGCCACGAGGTGCTCCAGTTCGGCCACGGTGTCGGCGAGGCGCCGGTCACCCCAGGGGTCATCCTGTGGGAATCCGGCGGTCATCTTGAGCAGGTGCCGCACGGTCACCTTCGGCGAATCGGCCGTCAGGGGTTTCACCTTGCGGAACTGCGGAATGAATTTCTCGACCGGGTCTTCGAGCGACAGGCGCCCGGCATCCCGCAGCTTGAGGATGGCCAGCGCGGTGAAGCTCTTGGACATGGAGGCGATCCGGAACCGCGTCGTCCCGGTCACCGGGCGGTCCGGTTGCAACTGCGCTTGGCCCCAGGCAAGCGAGTGGACCAATTTGCCGTCCAACACCACGCCGTAAACGAAGCCGGGCAGGTGCTTGTTGGTGGCGTGTTCGAGATAGATGCGGTCAAGCTCGGGCAGGACCCGCTCCAAGCGCGCGCGCCGGTCGGTGTCCGGGAAGGCGGGCGGCGTGTAAGTCCGGGCCAACGGCGACGGCGCATACGGGGACGGAACCAGCGGCGGTTCGGCAACGACCAGCCAAGCGGCGGCGAACACCGCGAACAGGCGGAGGAAATGTCGCATGGGGTAAAAGTGCTCCGGCCGCCCCGCCGACGCGAGCGCCGGGATGCGCGGCTAGAGCCAGCCCTTCAGCCGGTAGTAGACCAAACCAATCTCCTCATGCAGCCAGTAGCCAAAGAGGCGGAAATTCTCGCCGTTCGGCACCGGCTGAATCCAAGCGTCCGCTTCGCGATGCTCCAATCCTTGGAACTCCGCGCCCACCATGATCACCTCCAAGCCCGCGCGCCGGAACACTCCCTCGGCCCGGCGCAGATGGTAACCGGAACTGACCACGATGACCCGTTTCCACCCACGCTGACGGGCGAGTTCAGCCGTCTTGAACGCCTCGTCCCGCGTGTCGCGGCAGATGCCGAGCGGGATGACTTCGCCGGCGGCAACCTGCCAGCTCGTCAGCCAGCGGATGATGATTTCCGAATCCGGCCGCTCAACCCCGTCACGTTTGTAGGCGGCGCCGCCGAGCACGAGGACCTTCGCGTGCCCCTGCCGCACCAACTCCACCGCCGCGAGGATGCGATCGCTCGGTTCGCCGGAATTCCAACCCACGAGGGACCGGGCGCTGAAGCCGTGCGCGCCACCCAGCATGACCACGGCGTCGGCTCCAGCCGGCGGCAACGGATGGGTCTTGGGATCGTAGGGCGCCTCCAGGCGGCTGAGCAGCCAGGCCGGCAACACGGTGGCACCAACGAGGTGGAGGATCACGGCAAGGCTGCCCGCAAACGCGGCGAACGCCCGCCGTCGTCGGGCCAGTCCCCAGATCGCCCCGGCGAGGCAGGCGAACCAGACAAAACCCACCGGCTGAAGCAGGGACTCGATCAGGGAGGTCAGGCTCATGGGACGGAATCAGCGAAAGGACTCGCGGTAATGGGCATAACGTTCGGAGACGTCCCGGATGTAGGCCCGGGTGCTGGCAATCTCGACCTGGGCGAGAAAGGCGGCGCTGTTCGTCGCGGCGGCGCCGGTCATCCACTTCAACACCCGCCCGCGGCCGGCGTTGTAGTCGGCGAGGCCGTAGGGCAGCGGGTTGTCGGTCTTGAGGTAGCGGCGGAGGACCTTGCCGAGATAATAGGTGCCGGCCAGCGTGTTGGTCGCCGGATTGAGCACGTTTTCGTGGGAAAAATGCGCCAACCGCTGGGAGCCGGCCCACTCGAAGGCGGTTTCCTCCATCAGCTGCATCAGGCCCAGCTCACCCGCACCACCGCGGGCCTCCGGATCGAACCGGCTTTCTTTCCACACGACCGCCTTCACCAAGGCCGGGGCCACGCCGTAACGGGCCGCGGCCGCCCGGATTTCACGGTCGAACCGATGCTCCTGCCGCCAGCGATACGACCACCACGCGGAGAAATTGAACGCGAGGAGGACCAGCAGGGCGATGACCCAGTTGCGGAGCACGGGTCAGCCTTGGCAGGCGGCCGGGAATTGGGAAGCCGGAAGGCGTCTGTCGGCGCGTGCGGTTTTGCCGGGACCCCGGTCGAATTGGGCGAACCTCAACTTCCTCGGCCCGCCGAGCTTTGAACTTTGAACTTTGCGCCGCCCATTTCTACCTTCGCCCGCGTGGACACCTCCTCCTCCGGCGCCCGGCGCGCCACCGTTGACGACCTGCCGTCATTGCAGGCGTTGTGGATCGAGGCGGGTCAGCCTTGGGAGGAATTGGAGAAGCTGCTGGCCGAATTCCAGGTTGTGGCAGACGAGGACGGCTCGCTACTCGCCGCGGTGGGCCTGCTCGTCGAGGGCAACGAGGGATTGCTGCACACGGAAACTGTCGCCGCCCGGGCTGGCGAACAGGCCGACGAACTCCGCGCGCAGCTCTGGCGCCGCATCCAGATTGTCGCCCGCAACCAAGGAGTCGTGCGCCTCTGGACCGCGGAAGACGCCCCGTATTGGGCCACCGAGTTTTCCGTCGCGCCCGCAGCGACCGTGGACGCGGCCGGAGCCAGGTTCCTTGGCAATGATCCGACCGCCAGTTGGCGGGTCCGGGAGCTCGTGGACCCCAACCGGGCCCGCCAGCTGGTCAACGAACAGATGGCGATCTGGTCCGCCACCCGGGCCCAGGAACAGGAACAATTCCAGCGTAAGACACGCACCTTCATGCTGTTCGCCCTCGTGCTGGTGGCCGCCATCATCGGGACCTGTGCCTGGATGATTTTCCGGGTCATGAGCGCCCAGCCCGACCTGCTCCAGCGCATCTTCCGCGGCGGCCGTTGACCTCGCTCCGGCAACCGGGCCGGCCCGCAGCCCCGGAAATTGGGGGCTTGCCACTCCCCCCTCGCTCGCTAACGTGCGCGCTCTTTGCCGCCCGAAATCAGGCGCAATCACTTTTCTTATGGCCGTCAACGCGAACGAAATCCGCAAGGGTCAGGCGATCCTTCACAATAACGACGTGTGCGTGGTGCTCGAAGTCACCCACCGCACCCCGGGCAACCTCCGCGCCTTCGTCCAGGGCATCATCCGGAGCATCAAGACCGGCAAGTCCATGGACGTCCGTTGGACCTCCTACGAAAAGATCGAGACCGTCCCGCTGAATACCCGCCGCATGGATTTCAGCTACATGACCGGTGACGACTACGTGTTCTCGGATCCCGAGAACTTCGAGGAAGTGACTGTGGCCGCGGAGTTGGTCGGCGAATCCAAGAATTACCTCGTCGAGAACGGTTCCGTCACCGTGACGTCCGTCGGCGAGAAGGTGGTCGTGGTCGAAGTGCCCGCGAGCGTCGTGCTCACCGTGACCGACGCGCCGGAAGGCCTGCGTGGCGACTCGGCGAACAACGTCCAGAAGGCCATCACCCTGGAAACCGGCCTCGTCGTGCAGGCCCCGCTCTTCATCAAGACGGGCGAGAAGATCAAGGTCGATACCCGCACCGGGAAATACATGGAGCGGGCGTAATCGCCGCCACAATTTTGGACCGGCGGGTGCCGGTTTCGTGTGTGAAAATGCAAGGCCCGCCGCAAGGCGGGCCTTCTGATTTTCCGGGTCTATCGCGGCGGTCGCCCAACGCCCCGAACTCAGCTTCCTGGCGCACGGGACACAACGATTGCAACCACGCCGCCCCCGTCGGGTTCGCTGCGGCCTGGTTAGATGTTTCGGTCGTCGACAACTCTTTCGCTCAAGTCAAACGGGTTGATGGGAAAAAACGGCGGAGCAGTCGTGCGCACCTGCTCCTCGAACCAACCCACGTATGCTTCGGCAACTGCCCGGAAAGTCTGGTCGCTACACGAACCCGATCCGACCGAGTTCTCTCCAAGTCGATACAGAATGTGAACCCGGTCAGGCGGGCGGAAGATGATGAATGTCTTCGATCCATCAAACATCTCACCCGTGTTGGTAAGGAAATCGCAAGCTGCGTAGCTCGGCCCGTCCTCCGGTCTCTCACCTGTGTAAATTCCGCGGTCAATGAGACCAAAGACCTCCGAGTCCGATACGCCCGCGAAACTATCGTCCCCAAGCAACTCCAAACGGGCCGCCACCTCTCGGACGCGGTCGGTAGGGTGAAACAATGAGCAGTGATTGCTACGGATATCGCCGACGGGCACGCCCTGGATGTGAATGCACATCCTACCAAACCCACCATACTGAGGGCCGTGTGGTTCGTGATACGCCTCAATCGCAAAGTCATTTGGGTCTCCGAAAGTCATGGTGGGAGAGAAATAGCTAACCGATAGTTCATCCTCCGCGGAGGCGCCCCAGCACCTCCGGCAGCACGGCCAGCACCCGTTCCACTTCAGCTTCGGTCGACTCCCGCCCGAGCGAGAGTCGGACCAGCGCGTTGGCCTCCGCCGCCGACACGCCCATCGCCCGCAGGACGTGGCTGGGTTCCAGCGATCCGGCGGAGCAGGCCGAACCGCTCGACGCACAGATGCCTTCCAAGTCGAGGGCGGCCATCAGCGCAATGCTGTCCGTGCCGGCGACGGTGAACGCCAAAGTATTGGCGAGCCGCCAATCCGGATGCCCGCGCAACGTGACGCCCGGAATCCGCGCCACTCCGTCCGCGAGGCGCTCCGTCAGCAACCGTAGCCGTTCGGCGGGGAAAACCGGCGTGGGCACGAACAGTTCGAAGGCACGCACCAAGCCGACGATGGCCGCGAGGTTCTCCGTGCCGGCCCGGCGTTCATTCTCGTGGCCACCGCCGACCTGGGTGGCCAGCGGTTGCAACGGCGACCGGATGAACAGCGCGCCGGCGCCCTTGGGGCCGTGAAATTTGTGTGCACACACCGCCACGAGGTCCGCCTGGAACTGGTCGATGTCGGTGAACGGCAGCTTGCCGAACGCCTGCACGGCGTCGGTGTGGAACTTCACGCCGCGCTCCCGGCACAGGGCTCCGATTTCCGCGACCGGCTGCAACGTGCCGACCTCGTTGTTGGCCGTCATCACGGATACCAGCGTGGTATCCGGCCGGAGCGCGGCGGCGACATCCTCGGTCCGCACGAGTCCGTTTGCGTCCACGGGCAGCCACGTCACCTCGAAGCCTTCATGTTTCGCAAGGTGCTGGAAGGCATGCAGCACCGCGTGATGTTCGACCGGCGACGCGATCAGGTGGCGGCCGCGGTCCCGGAGCAACCGGGCGGTGCCGAACACGGCGAGGTTGTTGGCCTCCGTGCCGCCGCCCGTGAAGACCACCTCGCTGGGCTTGCACCGCCACAGTCCGGCGAGCCGGTAACGGGCGTCGTCCAAGGCGGCCCGGGCCGCCCGGCCCACGGAATGGACACTCGACGGATTGCCCCAGATTCCATCGAGGAACGGCATCATCGAGTCACGCACTGCGGGGGCGAGCGGAGTGGTGGCGTTGTAGTCGAAGTAGACCGGCGGCACGGGCTGACGTTGCCGGTTCACAAGGGGACATTCGAGTTTCGAGTTGGGCCGAAGGCGGAACTCGAAACGGCCCGGCATTCTCGGCATCCTTGCGGCGTGCTGATCGCCTTCCACAAGCCCTACGGCGTGCTGTCGCAGTTCACGCCGGACGGCTCGCCGAACCGGCCACTGGCGGAGTTCGCGTTGCCGTCCCGAGTGTATCCGCTGGGGCGTCTGGACGCGGATTCCGAGGGACTGTTGCTGCTGAGCGATGAACCCGGCCTGAACACCCGGCTGCTCGATCCGGAACACGGCCACCGCCGAACCTATTGGGCGCAGGTGGAATGGATTCCCAGCGCCGACGCCCTGCGGGAACTGGAGCGGGGCGTGACCATCCAGGGTTACCGGACCCGTCCCTGCCGCGCCTGGCAGCTGGAGCCGCAGCCGGAAGTGCCGCCGCGGGACCCGCCGATCCGGTTTCGGAAGAGTGTGCCGGACTGCTGGCTAGGCTTGGAATTGATCGAGGGCAAGAACCGTCAGGTCCGCCGGATGACGGCGGCCATCGGTCACCCCACGTTGCGGCTCTTACGCCGGCAGATCGGCGAGTTCGGCGTGGGCGACTTGGCGGCCGGCGCGTGGCGGGAACTCACGCCGGCCGAGCGGAAACTGGTCCTCGGCTGATCAGGGCGCGGGCGGCAACGAGGCCGGTTCCACCGTGAACGGCGACTTCGGCTCGACGAAGGGAATCGGCTGCGAACGGAAATAGATCAGCCGGTAGGCGACAAACGCGACGAACAGCGTGCCCAAGGCGATGAGCGCAAGCCGCCGGGTGGCCTTGCGGGTCTCGGGCGTCACCGCGGGCCGCAGGTTGATCAACGGTGCCCGCTCACCCTCCATGATGACCTTGGCGCGGGCCAGCACCACGCCCGGGTCAAACTTGCCGGCCGGACTCAGCTCCAGCGTGTAGAAGCGCGCCTCGCAGCCGTTGCGGGGACAATAGCCCAGGCGCAGCCGTTCGAGCTTTGGCGGCAGCCGATGTTCCCCTTCCTCCGTGGCGGCGACCATCAGTTCGCTGAGCTCACCGCCGGTGACGCTCATGCCGCAACCGGTGCAGGTTGCGCGGACACCGGTGGCGAAGACCGCCGGCAGTTGCTGGCCACCGATCCCGGCCTCGCCCAGCGCGCAGGCGACCGCGTGAAACGCCTTCGGCAGGTCCTGAACGCCCAGGCGCAAGTTCGCCGGCCCGGCCAAGGCGGGCGACACAGGCGCAGTGACGGGAGGCGTGGAAGCCGGCTCGGACATCGGGCAGACGATTACTGAACACCGCCCGGTTTGCCAGTCGCCTGATACCACCGCCAGTCGCCGGTCGCCTCGTAGGGATGAAGCGGATCCAGGGTCAGCGCGCGGGTGAAGTTGTGATCCTTCACGTGACCGTCGGTGAACAGGATCGGCGACCGGAACCGCGCCGGCGCAACCCGTGGGTCCACGAATTCCGCCGGGCCGGCGCCGCTGAAATGCCATTGGAACCACCGCGGGCCAGTGCCGAGGCAGCCATAGATTCGCGCGGGCGGCTCATGGAGCAGGATGAATTTCGAAGGCTCCGTCACCCAGCCTTCCGACTGACCGCCGATGGTTTCCCGCAGGTTGGGCGAACCAAGTTCACGGAAATCGCCACCGGACAGCAACGTCAGCGGCCCGCTGTTGTATTGGTAGCTGTTGCCGATCGCCTTGAAGTTGGACGGCGTCAGCTTGGCCTCCGACTCGCACGGCAGGATGCGTTGCCCGCGGTCGTCCGGACACAGGAACACGCGGGAAGGCTTCACGTAGTCCCACAGCGGCCGGGAACGGGCGTTGGGATAAAACTGGGCCAACCCACCCACCGGGTCGTAGCCGCCCAACGCCGCGGCGGTCGGGCGAAGTTGGGACTGGCCGAGCGGATAGCCCGACGTCGGATCCCGCTGCACCACGTAATCGGTCGGGTAATGCTGCCGGGCGTCGTCGACATACATCTGCATGGCCAAGCCGGCCTGGCGCAGGTTATTGCCGCACTGGATGAGCTTCGCGCGCTGCTTGGCGCCGCCGAGGGACGGCAACATCATCGACGCGAGGATGCCGATGATCGCAATGACGACCAGCAGCTCGATCAGGGTAAAACCGAGGCCCGCCTGCCTGGGGCGAACGTCGGCCTCGCGCTGGATACCCGTAGTCACGCAGCTAAAGTGCCGTCGATGTTTACGCCTGTAAAGCGGTTGCTGTCAGAATCTCCCGCGAACCATGGCCGGCCGATCCAAAACCAAGCCGCCGACCGTCACGGCCAGCTCACCACGGCCGTCGCCGCCGCTGAGGGATCGGCGCGTTCTTGCAGCGATTTGACGAGGTTTGCCGCTTTCCGGACCACCGGCCCCGCAAAGACTTCCCGCCCGTTCAGCGTGACCTTGAGCGGTTCGTCGAGGTCCAGCAGGCGGTCCGAAAGGCGCAAGCTGAGGGTGGCGGTGGAGTCGCCTTCGACGGCAATGGTCCGGCCGGTCACGGTGGCGACGATCTTCTGGCGCTCCCGGATCGCGGCCCGGTCGCCAACCTGCAGCCAGTAGAAGCGCTCGTGGACCACGTCGTCCTGCTGCCATACGACGCGCTTCGGCCAGGGGTTGCGCGCAAACTGCGCCATCCAAGGCACGCCCTCGGCATCCTTGCGCTGCATCCAGTGACCCAAGCCCTCGTAGATGCGGACGAAATGCACGTAGCCGCCGGCGTCTTCCTTTTCCATCTGGTCGAGCAGCGCGCCGCGTTCAGCGGCGATCTTATTGCGGTTGTAGGCCTTGTCCTCGCCGCCCATGAAGATGGCGAAGGGCAGGTTTCGCAACCCGAGCAACGAGGCTTCGTTCGGATGACCGGCCATCATCGCGGCGGCGGCAAAGCGGTCGGCCATGCGGGGCGCGAGCTGCCACACGCCGTCGCCCCCGGCGGAATAGCCCATGAGATAGACCTTGTCCGGATTCACGCCGCGAAGCGCCACGTAGTCCTCGATGAGACGTTGGAACAAGCCATCGACGTGGGCTTCGTGCCAGAGGTTCCAGGTGTCGGTCGGCCCGCGCGGCGCGACGTAAATTCCCTCGGCCGGCTGGTAAAGGCCGATCTGGTTGGTCCACTGCTTGTCATTCACCGTGGCGGGGGCGTTCCCGCCGCCGTGCATCGAAATCCACAGGCTGCGGCCGTTGGTCGGCGCGTCACCGAACGTCTTGTCCATCCACCGCAGGGTCTTGTCGCCGAGGGTGATGGCTTTTCGTTCCAGCTCTTCCCGCCGCTCGTCGCGCAACTGCGCCATCCGGTCGGCAACCAGCAGTTCCAACGCCCGGTCGGCTTCCGCCTGGCTCAGCGGCAGTTGCAACGCCGGCGCGTCGGCCTTGCGTTCGGCCTCAGGCAACGCGAGCCAGCCTTCCAGCGCGGCGAGCGCGGCTGACACCGGCTGAAGTTCGGACCACCGGGCGTCAATTGTCGGATCGCCCTGCGCCAAGGCGGCGAATGGCATCTCGCGGACTTCCGAACCCAAGGTGAAGCGCAGCCAGCCGGTCGCGCCGGGCTTGAGCGTGAAGCGCGGCAGGTCGTTCAGGTCGGCGGTGCCGGCCTTGGTTTCGGCCAGCGCGCACTGCCGCCGGACGCCGTCGAGCACACACACCTTGGCGGCCAACCGGGTGCCGCCGGCTTTGTCCCAAAGGCGGACACCCAGGCGGGCCAGTTCGGTGGGGGCGACTGCCTTGGCGTAACGGGCCGTCACGTTCACCGCTGCGACGGCGTCGCTGCCGCGGGCCCAGACCATCGGGAAGGCGACTTCCCGCTTCCAGGAGGTGGCGTAGATCGCGTGTTTGGGCACGTCCGCCTTGGCCTGCGCGGCGTCGCCCACAAACCACCCGCGGTCGAGTCCGTTGGCGTCGTATTCGTCGGCGCCGGTGAAGTGCCAACCGCCGTCCCAGACCTCGACCCACGTGTGGTTGCCGCGCTCATTGGCCCAGAGCGGCGTGCCGACGGCCCGGGCTGGAATCCCAACCGCCCGACAGGCATCCACCAGGATGATCGACAGGCCAGTGCAGGTCGCCTTGTTCAGGGCGATGGACTCGCTCGGGCTCTGATTGGGACGTTTGCGGCCGGTGTTGTAGTGGACGTTGATCAGCTTGAAGAGCCCGCGGTTCAACGCCTGCGCCGCTCCGCTGGCCGTCCGGGCGTCCTTTACTAGGCCCCGGGCCCTTTCCAGGAAGTCGGCCCGCCACGGCTCGCGGGTCTCGTCGAACACGGCGTAGGGGAGCACGTCGTTGTGGAACAGTTCGGCCGGCACCGCCTTGGCCCACGGAAACTCCGCCCGCGCCCGGAAGGCCAGGTCGAGGTTCACGGTGAGAAATTCCGCGGACAGCGATTCCCGATCCCGCGCCGGCATGTGCTCGACCAGGAACTGGGCGGCGGCGCGACCGGGTTCGCCATGCTTGCCTCCGGCCGCGGTGACGAAGTCTTCCAGCGGACCGGCCCAGGCGATTCCCGCGGCCGAAAGTAGGAGCCATAGATAGCGCATGCCGGCGACGCTACCGGGCGAAAGCCAAGGCTGCACGCGCGTTCCGCGGCCCGAGAAATTCCGATGGCAGTTTTGGCGGGTTGGGAGAACTTCCTGCCGAAGCTCCGGATCGACCCCGCGGTCGGCGGGGCCGCCATTCGCCATTTCCCATGAAACGCTGGATTCGCCTCGCCCTTGTTTGCCTGCTTGGCCTGCCTGCCCTGGCTCAGGAAACCGTAACCGTGCTGGTCGGCCTCGAAGGCCAGCCCCTCGCCGAGCTCTCCGCCGGGCAAGGTTCTGGCGGCGCCGCCCGGGCAGCCGTCGGCCGCGCGATGGCCGTCCGACGCGCCGAGATCGTCAGCCAGCACGAAGCCTTGCGGCCGCGCCTCGCCGCCCTGGGCGCCGAAGTCGTCCAGCAGCACGACACCTTGGTCAACGCCGTGGTCGTCCGGCTGCCGTCCGACCGGCTCGCCGAACTCCAGGCGCTGCCGGGGGTCACCAGCGCCCGCCGCGAGCGCATCCACCATCGCAACCTCGAAACCAGCACGCCGTTCCTCGGGGCCCCGGCCGCCTGGCGCAGCCTGCCCGCCGGCCTGACCGGTCGCGGGATGAAGATTGGCATCATCGACACCGGCATCGACTACACCCACGCGATGTTCGGCGGCTCGGGTTCGGTGGACGACTACGACAGCAACGACCCCACGCGCATCGAGGCCGGCACCTTTCCCACGGCCAAGGTCGTCGGCGGCCACGACTTCGTGGGCGATGACTACATAGGTCCAGGCTCCACCGCCCGGCCCGATCCGGATCCGCTCGACCCGCCGTTGGCCGGCCATGGCAGCCACGTGGCGGGCATTGCGGCCGGCTTCGGCGTGCTGAAGAGCGGCGAGACCTTCGCCGGCAATTATTCCGCGCTCACCGACTTCAACCAGTTCGAGATCGGGCCCGGCGTGGCGCCACAGGCCAGCCTTTATGCCCTGAAGGTCTTCGGCCAGTTCGGCGGCACTGCGGACAGCATCGTGATCCAGGCCCTCGAATGGGCCCTGGACCCGAACAAGGACGGCAACTTCTCCGATCGGCTCGACGTGGTGAACCTCTCCCTTGGCAGCGAATTCGGCGAGGACCTCGACGACGACCTCGAGGCCCAGGCTGTGAACCGCCTTTCGCGCAACGGACTGCTCTGCGTCATCTCGGCCGGCAACGGCGGGAACACCTACTTCATCAACGGTTCGCCGGGCAGCACCTCCAGCGCCCTGACGGTGGCCAACTCCTTCGACGACGGGGCCGCCTTCCAGGCGCTCAAGGTGACGGCGCCCGCGGAAATTGCCGCCGACTACGACTTCGTCGAGGGAGCCTTCACGGAGCCGTTGGACCGCACGGGGCCGATCACCGGCCAATTGGTCTACGCCGACCCGCCGGATGTCTGCGCCGACACCATCGCGAACGCCGCCGCCCTCAGCGGAAAGATCGCCCTCATCGACCGCGGAACCTGCTTCTTCGTGGACAAGATCCGCAAGGCCCAGGCGGCCGGGGCCATCGCCGTGGTGATGGTCAACAACCAGCCCGGGGCCCCGATCATCATGGGCGGCGATGCCGACGACATCACCATCCCCGGCGTGATGATCTCCCGCGCCGACGGCAACGTGATCAAGTCCCAGCTCGCCAACGGCGTGCAGGTCGTGCTCGACGCCGGCGTCAGCACCACCCGGCCGGAACTCGCGGACCGCATCGCCGAGAGCAGTTCCCGCGGACCGATCACGCCGACCGGCCGGCTCAAGCCCGATCTCGCGGCGCCCGGCACCGGCATCAACTCCACCGGCGTCGGCACCGGCACCGACGGCGAATTGCTGACCGGCACTTCCATGTCCGCCCCCCAGGTCACGGGAGCCGCCGCGCTGCTGCGCCAAGCCCGGCCCGCCTGGACTCCCGAGGACGTGAAGGCCGCCCTCATGAACACCGCTGTCCTCATGCGCGATGCCGAGGGTGACATCTACCCCGAATCCCGCGTCGGCGCGGGGCGCATGGACGTCAGCAAATCCGTCGCGAACCTGTTGACCGCCCGGGCCGACGGCACCAATGGCCAGGTCAGCCTCTCCTTTGGCTTCCAAACTGTCCGCCAGCAAACCCGGCTGACGAACCGCATCCGCCTGGACAACTTCGGCGGCACGGGCGTGACCTTCCAGGCCAGCGTCAGCAACACCGTCATGCAGTCTGGCGTCACCCTGTCCCTGCTGACCAACAACATCATCGTGGGCGCGGGCCAATCGGTGCTCGTGCCCGTCGTGCTCACCATCGACCCGGCCGGCATTGACCACACCGGCGACGACACCACGGAGACCACGCTGAACGACCGGACCCGGTTCAGCCTGCCCGAGGCGAGCGGCCAGGTGTGGTTCACGACCGCCAATACCCGTATCCATCTCCCCTGGCACGTCGTGCCCCGGGCCGCCGCGACCTTCGACGTGCTGGCCCTGGCCATCGGCCTGCCCACCACCAACCGTTTCGAGCTGCCGCTGCCGACCCGCGGCCCCACCGGCCACCGGCAACCGGTCGTGTCGGGCTTCCTCTTCGGCGGATCAAAGGGCGCCATCAGCGGGTTTGGGGCCGCGTCCGACTTCCCCACCAAGAAGTCGGTGGCCGAAACCCGCCTCTGGTTTGGCATCGCGCTTTCCGAGCCTTGGGAAACCCCGCAACGGCTCTTCAAGTCCGTGGACGTCGAGATCGACCCGGTGGGCACCGCCGCGCCGAGTTACTCCATCATCAACAGCACCATCGGCAATGTCCGTGCGCAGGAAGAATACGACGTCGGCAGCATGAACGACGCCTTCGTCACCGCGATCCGCGACGAGAAGGCGACCGCCGACAAGCTTTCCGCCGTTTACGTCCTGGGCGGCATCGAACCCGGCGTCCGCGACACGGCGATCTTCAACAACTCCGTGCTCGTCCATTCGGTCAAGGCGTCCGAGATCGGCATCACCGCAGCCAAGACCAAGTTCCGCTACCGCATCAACATCGACGAGGGCACCGTGCTGAGCGACTGGGTGAACTTCGACCTCGCCAAGCCCGTGCTCGACCCGACGCCCTACGGCATCGACGGCACGCCGTTCTTCGACGAGGGCCGCGGGGTCCTCTTTAATTTCGACCGCAGCGAGGCCACCGCCGCCGGCTTCTCCGCGACGGTCAGCCCCCGCGTTTTGCTGCTGCACCACAACAACACCGCTGGCGCCCAGGTGGACAACCTCCGCCTCGACCTCGGCAAGGCCGACGCCGACAACGACACCCTGCCTGACCTCTGGGAACTCGCGAACCTCGGCGAACTCACCAGCAACGCCACCGGCGACGCCGATGCCGACGGCCGGACCAACGCGCAGGAATTCGCGGCCGGCACCAATCCGCTGGATGTAGCGCTCACCGGCCGCACCGAGGCGGGCGTCGGCGCCACGCCGGGCTCCGCCGTGCTGCGCTGGGGTTCCTCCACGGGACGTTTCTACACGGTCGAGAGCAGCCCGAACCTGGCCGGGCCGTTCACCCCGGTGCGCCGCCGGATCACCGCGACGCCACCGCTCAACACCTTCACGCTGCCCGAGGCCGAGGCCGGCCGGCCCGTGTATTACCGGATCATTCCCGACTGAAGCCGGACGACGGGCGGATTCAATCACGGCGGTGCGGGCCATTTTGCGCTTCGCACCGCCGTTTTGCGTGGCCACGCTCAGCCCAACTTCTCGCCATGAAAAAGCGCACCTGGAAAATCGCCGGCATCAACTTCGACCACTTCCACATGGGCGACCTGCTCCGTTACACGCACGAGCACCCCAACGCGGAGATCGTCGGCATCAGCGACGAGCAACCCGCGCGCATGGAGGAGGCGATCCGCAAGGGCCTCGTGAGCCGCGACCGGGCCTTCACCGACTACCGCGAGTGCCTGGAGAAGACCAAGCCCGATGTCGTCATCCTGTGCCCCGCGGCCTCAAAGCACGGCGAATGGGTGAAGAAGGTCGCGCCCTACGGCCCGCACCTGATGGTGGAGAAGCCCTTTGCCGCCTCCCTCAAGGAAGCCGACGCGATGGTCAAGGCCATGGGCAAGGACCAGCGCCTGATGATCAACTGGCCGCTCCAGTGGGTCGGCTCGCACCGCAAAGCTTACGAACTCGTGTCCAAGGGCCTCATCGGCGAGGTGCTCAACGTGTGGCACATCGGCGGCAACCGCGGCCCGTTGTTCCACGGCGCCGACAAGGACGAGAAGACCCGTGAGCAGGTCGCGAAGGAGAAGCCGCATTCCTGGTTCTACAAGCAGGCCCAGGGCGGCGGCTCGCTGCTCGATTACCTCGGCTACGGCACCACGCTCGGCACCTGGTATCAGGGCGGACGCCGCCCGCTTGAGGTCACCGCCACGGTGGACGAACCCGCGGGCCTGGAAGTGGACGAGCACAGCATCGTCGTCGCCCGCTACGCCCACGGCCTGTCGAAGTTCGAGACACGCTGGGGCACGTTCACCGACCCCTGGATCATCCAGCCGCAGCCCAAGTGCGGCTTCGTGATCCTCGGCACCGACGGCACGGTGAGCAGCTACGACTACGACGACTACGTGACCGTGCAGACGCGCAAGAAGACCGTGCCGCACCAAGTCCCTGCGCCCGCACCCAAGGCGCCCAACCAGAACCCGGTGCAATACCTCCTGCACTGCCTCGACAAGGGTGTGCCACTGGAAGGCCCGGTGAGCCTGCCCATCAGCCGCATCGGCCAGGAGATCGTGGACGCCGCCGTGAATAGCGCGAAGCTGAAGCGGGCGGTGAAGCTGGCTTAGCTGTCATTGTCCGGATCGTCACTAAGCCGGACTCGGCGGTCTTCCAAAGCCGAATAGATGGCAAGGCCCGTGTAGCCTGCGAGACGCGCCACGATTAGATTGATGGCGCCAGCAATTCGACTCTGGTTGTTCATTCGCTCGGACAAGTCTTCTTTGGGTTTACTGCCATGGGCGAGGATGTTTCGTTCGCTGCTCCATGCTTCGAAGACCTCCTGCATTCCTGGTTCCCACCGGAGCCGGAGATGAGTTGCGAGCCAATGAAGCGCATCCTTGAGACGGTATGGTTTCGCGCTGCTCAGCAGCCCGGTGAAACGTGAAAATCCAGGCACTCCCTTGCTTTCCTGCTCACGGGAAAACGCCGCTAACTGAGCTTTCGCAGCATTGAACGCGGCGGCTTCTTCGGAGTTGCCTGAAGAGGCAAGTTGGCTGTGAAGCCCGATAACCAATCCCTCGAACACGGCACACATGCTCAAAGTGCCAACATCAAGAGGCGTCATCCGCAAGCTAGACTGTCGGCAAAGATACAGGGCTCGCTGCGCCAGGCTGCATACGGCGTCGTCGCGTAGGAAAAGCTCCGTGGCTTTCACTAGGGCAAGCCGAAGGTCCGCGCCATTGGCGCATTCGGCCTCTCCAAGTAGGCGGAAGGGCGTGCTCGGCAAATCACGTTGCGGATAAACGTCGTCACGAATTGTGAGGAAGCCCTGGCTGATAGTGAAGCGCTGGGGCCATGTCTCCCGCCCGTGGACGAATGCGACGGCAGAACGGAAGGCAGCGAATGTGGCAACGAACTGCGCTGTGGTGACGACCGCATTCTCCTTAACCCGCAGGCAAACCTCGCAGTCCGTGCCCGCGCAAATCAGGGCGAATTCAAAATCGCCGAACTCGCCTCGAAACATGCCATCATTCTGCTGGATGCGCTCACCGAAGAACTCGTGGTTGGTTTTGACGGTTATCCCTCCATTGAACCAAGCAGGTTTGTAGCCTTGGAGGTAGGCGCGTCCCAAATAAGCGGAGGGTGTGCTCGCGTCCTCGCCGGGTATCTGCGCGATTGCCTCGGCAGTCGCTACGTCGTGGGCACGGGTTTCTTCGGTCACCAACGAAAGACGGTCGAGGGCGAAGGTGGCTTGTTGAAAGTCGGAGCCGCCAAAATGGGGGGAGTGCTCCTTGCTGAGTCCTTCCGCACTGAACGGGAGTGTCTCTTCGATTCTTCCGGAAATATTCCAGAACTGCGCTCGATCGTAATGACCGTTGACATCAGGAAGCTTGCCCGGGCCGCTCAACGTGGCCTTCAACAAGAAGCGTTGGTTCTCATTCCGCAACGTGCCCCGCCCACCGAATATTCCAGCGGGAGTGACAACCGACAAATCGTCAACGCGCAGGGAGTCCCCTCTGGTTCGGGTCCATTTTGCCAATTCGTCGGCAGTCATGGGACGAGTGTTCTCTGCCCGGTTCAAAAAGACGAGCGCTCTGCACTTCCGCTCTGTCGAAGCCGGAGCTGCGCGGAATTACTTCGCGGCAGCCCAAGCGGGTAGGACTGTCAGCCCCTCATTCCGATCTGCTTTTGCCGAAGCGTGAGCCGTTGAAATTCAGCGGCAGATCATGCCCGCGTAGCTCGCGGTGTAGCGGATGCCCACTTAGTCGGTGTCGAGTTGGCGAACGAGTTTTTGGGCGTCCGCTCTCCTGCATGGCCACGAACAGGTGCCCGTCGTTTGCACCTCAGATGCTCGCCATCCGGCCTGTGCTGTCGCCGACCTTCTCGGCCTGCACGCCCATGCGGTCGAGCAGCGAGGTGTAGAGGTTGGTCATGGGCGTGGGCTGGCCGAGCTTGAGGTGGCGTCCTGCCTGGAGCGTTCCGCCACCATTGCCGGCGAGGACGACCGGCAGTTCGTCGTGGTTGTGCTTGTTGCCGTCGCCGATGGCGCAGCCATAGACGATCATCGAGTTGTGCAGCACGGAGGTGCCGTCGGCGTCCTTCATCGTGTCGAGCGTGCGGAGGAACTTCGCGAAGCGCTCCATATACCAGCGTTCGATCTGGGCGACCTTGAGGATCTTGTCCTTGCTGCCGGCATGATGCGTGAGGAAGTGGTGGCCCTCGGAAATGCCGAGCGTAGGGAACGGCCGGTTACTGCCCTCGGGCGCGACGGAGAAGCTGGCGACGCGCGTCGAGTCGGTCTGGAACGCCAGCGCCATCAGCTCATACATGAGGTCCACGTGCGCGAGATGGTCCTCGGGCGGACCGGACGGTTCGCCGATCGTGGCGTCGGGCAGCTTGAAGCGCTCGGCCTTTTCGATCTGCGTCTCGATCTTGCGGATGCCGGCGAGGTATTCGTCGAGTTTCTGGCGGTCGTTGCGGCCCAGGTCCCGGTTTAGGCGGTGGACGTCTTCGAGCACGAAATCGAGGACGCTCTTCCGGCGGGCCAGCCGCTGGCGGAGGTTGCTGGCCCGTTCCGCCCCGTCGCCGCCGCCGAAGAGCTTTTCAAAGACGAGCCGCGGGTTCGCCTCGGGTGCGAGCGGCAGCGATTCGGAGGCCCAGGAGATGTTGTATTGGTAGGCGCACGGATAGCCGGTGTCGCAGGAGCCATACAGCCGTGCACCCTCGACGCCGAGCTGGAGCGAATCGAGCCGCGTAAGGTGACCGACCTGGCGGGCGGCGATCTGGTCCACGGAGATGCCGAGGTGCAGGCGCGAACCGAGCGTCTTCCACGCGTGGCAGCCGGTAAGGAAGGTCGCCCCTGAGCGGGCGTGGTCGCCGGGACCGTCGCCCCAGTTGTTGGCGGCGTCGTGGGCGAGGTTGGTGATGATCTGGAAGCGATCCTTCAGCCCCGCCATCGGCGCGAAGGTTTCGTTCAGCTCGTAGTCGCGGCCATCGCCCTTAGGCAGCCAGCGCTCGTAGTTCGAGCCGTTGGCGAAGGCGACGAAGCCCATCCGCAGCGGCATCCCGCTGGCGGTGGTCGCCGCCTTGGGTAGCGTGGCCGCGAGCGCCTTGGAGCCGGGCAGCGAATCAAGCACGGGCAACGCGAGGCAGAGGCCGGCGCCGCGAAGGAAGCCGCGGCGGCTGAAGGAGCGTGAAGGGGTGTGAATCATGGGCTTATCCTAGCGGTGGAAGTGGACAGGTGATGAAACGGACATCCGCGTTAACGTTTTGCAGCCTTAGCCTTCTTTGCTGCGCCAATCACAAGGGCTCGAACGGTTCCGACCTCAACTGATTTGAAAGAGTCCCACTTCGGTTCCGGTCCATTCGCAGTCTTTATCCCCTTCGGTAGAATCACCTCTGGCGAGAATGCTACATAACTCTTCCCAGCTACCGTTCGCAGTAGCAAGCGGCCATGGCCTGAGTGTTCGATCTCGTATGATTGTGACGTTTCCCCCTGGTTGAGGAACAGCAGAACCGTCTCGTCTTTCTCAGCTGTCGAGATGTCACAAGTCCAGGTGGGCGAGGCAAGGAATTCTATGGTGGAACTGTTCGTGCCCTTCCACACCTCTGTCACTTTCGCCTTGGCGTATCGTTTGCCATCGGGCGGACCACTGACCGATTCCACTTTGGCGACGACAATCAACTCGCAGTTCGCGACCAAGCTGCTGAACTCAATGGCTGCAACCTTTGCGATCAACTGTTGGGCCGTCAGGAGTGTTGCGAAGGCGATGAACAGTATTGTGCGCATGGGTGGACTGCTATTGGTTCAGCTTCACTTCTCAGGAGTGGTTTGGGCCGACGGCGAAACGACCGCATTGGTCGCCGACTGCGCCTTCTGCACGAGTTCGGGATTCGCCGGCCGGTTCCGACGGCGGCCCTTGCGCTGCTCGGGCGGAGGGGCTTCGGGCACGAACGACCGCGGCGGCGTCTTCACGAGGCCGTCGTCACCGCGGCGCATCTGGAAGGGCGGGCTGTCGATCACGGCCAGGAGCAGCGTGGAGAACTTGCCGCCGTCCTGCGCCACCCGGTCCGCGATGCGGTCTACCGTCACGGCGTCGCCCGGATCGAGTCCGCGGCCGAGCGCGTAGGTCAGGAGCTTCTCGCTGACGCAGCCGTAGAACTGGTGCTGCCGGTCGGTGAAGAACTGCTTCAGGTCGCCGATGCCCGTCAGCGTCTGGCCGGTGATCGTCTTCTCCTTGGGCGCGATGGGTTCGCCGGCTTCCTCCGTCCGCCACTGGCCGACGACGTCGTAGTTCTCCAGGGCCAGGCCGATGGGATCGAAGTGCGCGTGGCACGCGGCGCAGGCCTTGTTCTCGCGGTGCAGCGCAAGCTGACCGCTGCCGGTCTTGGGCATCACGCCGTCCTTCTTGGCGTCGTCGAGCGACGGCACGCTGGGCGGCGGCGGTGGCGGATGGATGGCGAGCAGGTTCTCCAGCACGAACACGCCCCGCTTCACCGGCGAGGTGCGGTTGGGATTCGACGACGCGACGAGGAAGCTGCCGTGCGTGAGGATGCCGCCGCGTTTGCTTTCGGGCGTGAGGCTCACCTTTTGGAAGCCCGCGCCGGCGTAGTTCGTAATTCCGTAGAACTTGGCGAGCGGTTCGTCCACGAACGTGTAGTCGGCGGTGAGCAGTTCCAGCAGGTCGCGGTCGTTGCGGGCGATGTGCTCGAACAGCATCTCGGTCTCGCGCTTCATGGCGCCGCGCACGGGATCCAGCGTCGTGGCGCGGTTGATGGCGGTCATGAGCACGTTGCGCGTGCGCAGCCATTGGCCGGGGAAGTCCTCGAAGAAACGTTCCGACTTCGGGTCGGCCAACATGCGTTTCACCTGCGCGGGCAGATGCTTCCGGAGTTCGCCACGCCGGGCGAGGGCGGTCAGTTCGTCGTCGGGCAGGCTGAGCCAGAGGAAGTAGGAAAGGCGCGAGGCGAGCGCGTATTCGTCGAGCGGGTGGACGGCCTTGGGGTCGTCGGGCTGCGGCTGAACCTCCGAACGGAAGATGAACTGCGGCGAGGTGAGAATCGCCATCAGGCCGAGCCCGACGCCGTCCGTGAACTTCTCGGAACGCAGCACGAGGTCGGTCAGCCGGTTGACGACGGCCTCCGAAGCCGGACGCCGGAATGCGCGGTCGGATACGCGCTGCAGGATGGCGCGGGCGTAGTCGCGGCGCTTCGCGGGATCGGCCGGGGCGTCGCCCTGGAAGAACAGGCGCCGGTGCGGCGCGGGATATTCCAGCGTGTCGGTGCTGAGCGGGCCGGTGAGCCGAAACTTGGGGCGCAGTTCGAGGTGGTTGGTCTTGCCGTTCAAAGCCGGCTTGAGGGCGTCGGTCGCGAAGGTCAGCGCGTGCGTGCCCGCGGCGAGCGTGACCTCGTTGGTGAACTTGTAGATGCGTTGGCCGCCGATCTCGACGAGGTCCCGGGCGATGCGCTGGTCGTCCAGCGCGAGGGCGAAGTCGTAAGCGCCGCCGTAGTCCTGCCAGCCGCCCAGCGGAAACTGAGCCTCGACGCGGTAGCGGCCGGCCGCGGGCAGTTCGAACTCCAGCCGGTGATCGGTCTTCTTCGTCTCGGTTGCGCGGGTGATCTTCACCTTGGACGAGTCGAGCATCCGCATCGGATGGCGCGGGCCGCCCTTCGCGATGACGTGGTCCACGACATATTCCGCGAGGTCGAAGTATTTTTCCAGCAGCGCGGGCGAAAGCGTCTGGAAGTCACCGTTGTTGTCGAAGCCGAACGCGGTGTCGTCCGGCGGCAGCATGTCGCGCAGCCGTTGGCGGCTGGAACTGGTGTCGCTGCTGAACTCGCCCTCGGCCACCGGACTCACACCAAACAGGTCCTGGATCGTGAACTCGTATTCCATCCGGTTCAGCCGCCGCACGGTGACGCGGCCGGGGTCGGGATTCCGGTAATCCACACCGAGCCGCTGCTGTTCGATCCATTGGGTGATGGCCTTGCGGTCGGCTTCCGACAGCGGGTCCGCGTCGGCCGGCGGCATGAACCCATGCCGGACGATGTTCCAGGCCTTAACCCACTGGAAGCGGTTGGTCTCGCTCTGGCCGGCGGCGAGCAGGCCATCGAGGGCGAAGCTGCCCTTGTCCATGCCATCGCCGTGGCACTCGAAGCAGTAACGATCGAAGAGCTTGGCCGGATCGGTGCCTCCGGACGCCGCCGCCGACTGCCGGGCGTGGAGCGTGGCAACGGTGACCCCGCCGCAAAGCAGGAGGAAGAAGTGCCATCCCACACGACGCAGGCCGCGACGGGATGGGCCGGCTGCGGGAGCCGTGGCGGAATAGGTCGGTAGCCTGCCGGTCATACGATTGCCGAGGGAAACGTGGTGGGGAACAAGACACGCGAAACCGGGCGGCGGACAACCTAGATTTTCGGCTCATCGCACCTTCGCTCCCGGCCGGGCAGCTTCAGCTGCGGAGTTCAGCCGAGGAGTTCCCGCACCTTTTCGCTGAGGCTCTGGATCGAGAACGGTTTCTGGAGCAGTTCCACGCCGGATTCGAGGACGCCGTGCGGCGCGAGCACATCGGCGGTGTAGCCCGACATGAAGAGGCAACGCAGGCCCGGCCGGCTGACCCGCAGGCACTCGCACAATTGCCGGCCGTTCATGCCGGGCATCACGACGTCCGTGAGCAGCAGGTCGATCGGACCGTCATGCTGTTCGGCCAGTTCCAGCGCCGCCGCCGGCGAGGATGCCGCCAGGACGTGGTAGCCCTGCAGGGTCAGGAATTTCCGGCCCAGCCGCAGGACCTGTTCCTCGTCCTCCACCAGCAGGATGGTTTCACGGCCGGACAAATTCCCACGAACCGGCGTGGCTTCGGGCTCCAGCGGTCGGTCGGCGCAGCGCGGCAGGTAGATGCGGAAGGTGGTTCCCTGGCCGACTTCGCTTTCGACGAAGAGTTGTCCGCGGTTCTGTTTGACGAGCCCAAACACGATGGCCAGGCCCAGGCCGGTGCCCTTGCCCTGTTCCTTGGTCGTGAAGAACGGCTCGAAGATGTGGGCGAGCGTTTCCGGCGACATGCCGCAGCCCGTGTCGCTCACCGTCAGCAGCACGTATTCGCCGGGCGCGAAGTCGGGATGGGCGGCCGCCTGCGCCGGCTCCACGGTAACGTTGGCGGTCCGGATCGTGATGCGGCCGTGGCCGGTCATGGCGTCGCGGGCATTGACGCAGAGATTGGTCAGCACCTGGTCGAACTGGGTGGGATCGAGTTCCACCAGCCAGAGGGGTTCGCCGGGCTGCCACGCCAATTCGACGAACTCGCCCAGGAGGCGGCGCAGCAGGTTCAGGGCGCGACCCACCGTGTCGTTGAGCCGCAGCACCTGCGGGGTGGCCGTCTGTTTGCGGGCGAAGGCGAGCAATTGTTTGGTCAGTTCGGCTGACCGCTTGGCGGAGTCCTGGATCTCGTCGAGGCATTCGCGGGCAGCATGTCCCGGCGGCAGCTCGAGCACGGCCAAGTTGGCGTTGCCGAGGATGGCCTGGAGCATGTTGTTGAAATCGTGGGCCACCCCGCCAGCGAGCCGGCCCACGGACTCCATCTTCTGGGACTGGAGCAACTGGCCCTGCAACCGCTCCCGCTCCTCCTCCATCCGGCGGCGTTCCGACACGTCGGTATGGGTGCCGAACATCAGCAAGGGCTGGCCGTCGGGCGTGGTCGTGATGACGCGGCCGCGGTCGTGCACCCAGACCCAGTGCCCGTCCCGGTGCCGCATCCGGCAGTCGCATTCGTAATAGGGCAGCTCGCCCGCGAAATGCCGCCGCAACCGGTCGTCGGATTGCTTCAGGTCATCCGGATGGGTCAGACGAATCCAGGTGCGGATGTCGATCGGTTCCAGTTCGGCGAGCGTGTAGCCGACAATGGCGGCCCAACGTTCGTTGAAGACGGTCGCCCCGGACTGGACGTTCCATTCCCAGGTGCCGACGAGGGCCGCATCGATGATGCTGCCCAGCCGGAGCCGTTCATCCCGCAGGCTGGCCTCCGCCAGCTGGCGACGGCGGTTGGCGAGCAACTGGGACGCGACCGCGGCGGTCGCATTGGCAAACGTCTCCTCGTCGGCCTGCCACACGCGCGGTGGGCCCACATGTTCCAGGCACACTACCCCGGCCAACTGGCCGCCGACCTGGATCGCGGCGTCCAGCGTCGCGCCGATTCCGTGCGGCCGCAGGTAACCTTCGGCAAATTCGGAAGTCCGCGGATCGTTAATTGCGTCGGCGGCGGCCACCACGCTTTCCGCCCGCAACGCAGCGAAATGCCGGGGATAAGCCCCGGCCGGCAGCACCAGACCGTGCAAGTGGGTTCCGGTCGCCGAATCATACAGCGCCAGGCAGCGCAAGTCGGTGCCGGCGGAATTGAGTTCCCAGATGCCGGCGCGGGCTACGCCGGCCGCCCGCGCCGCTTCCTCCGCCAGCCGGGACCACCGCGGCTCCGCGGCCGGATCGCTGGCGGCTTCGTCGATCACCACCCGAGCGATGGCCTCGGCCTGGGTTCGGGCACGAACCTCCCGGGTCCGCAGCTCGGCCTCGACCTGTTCCCGGATCCGGATGTCCTCCCGCAACTCGGACGTCCGCCCGGCCACCTGGCCCTCAAGTTCACGGGCATGGCGCGCCAGCCGCACCCGCGCCACCAGCAACGCCACGCTCAGGGCACCGAAAGCCGCCCCCGCCGAGACGGCCGCGGGCCGGAACCAACTTCGGTCCTGCAAGGGCAACGCGCGGACCTGGAAGGCGCGCCGGGCCGGCGTCGCATCCGCATTGCCCAGACCATCGCGCGCCTGCACCTCAAGCACATGGACGCCGGGCGCCAAATGGCCGAGGGCCACGCCCTGCTCCGGCCAGTCACCGAAGCCCGACCAAGGGGCGTCATCAATCCGCCAATTGAACGAAAACCGTTGCGGCCGGGATTTGGGGACAAACCGGCCGATGCCCCGCGCCTGCGCATTCACGGTGCTGCCTTCCAGGAACAAGTCCGGCGCGGTGATTTCCGTTTCCGGCGGGGGCAATTGCGCCCGCAAACGAAGCGTGCCGCGCCGGGTGCCGAGCCAGTATTCGCCGTCGGCGCAACGCAGCACCGAGGTCAGGCTCGCGTCGGGCGGCGGGCTCACATACGTGGGCGCGGGCCATTCCTGGGTGTTCCACAATGCCAAGTCCGGGCCGTCGGCCAGCAGCAGCCAGCCGGCCCGGTCCAGCGCGAGGCCCTGGCCGAAGCGGAGCCGGTGCTGGAGCCATTGCCCACCGCGACCCAACAGCACCCCGGCGCCGCCCCCGGAATGTTCCGCGGCCAGGAACGCCACCGTGTCCCCCTGCCCGGCCGACGCGGAGAACGCGCTGCCGGCCGCGAGCGGCACGGGGGTGAAGGCCAGCGGGCTGCCGAGGGGCGATTCCCACAGGCCATTCGGACCGAACAGGAAGAGCTTGCCCGACCCCGCCTGAAGTTCCGGCCAACCGGTGGCCGGCCGCGCCGCCGTCAAGGGCACCGGCCGGAGCGACGCGCCTTCGCCGCGTCGGATTTCAAATTCCAGCGTCCCGGGATCAAACAGCATCACCCACACCCCGTTGGTCGGATCCGCCGTCAGGGAGGTCAGGTGCCGCCCGCCCAGCGCGCCGGCATCGTGCCGGGTCCAACCGCCCGCCTCGTGGCGCACCAGCACATTGCGGCCTGCCTGGTCCGTCCCGGCGAACCAGAGTGCCCCCGCAGGCTCGGCCACCAGGCGTTCCAGCTCCACCAAGCCGATGGCGGAAGCGGGAGATCGCTCCAGCTGTCCCTTGCGCCAGCGAACCACCCCGTCGGCGCCGGCGCCCCAGACTCCGCCCGCGGGATCTTCCCGCAAGGGCGCGAACATCCCCGGAACGGCGGCGACCGCTTCATTTTCCAGCACCTTCGTCCCCTGCTCGTCGGCAAACCACTTCCGGCCGTCGCGGTCTTCCAGCACCGGCGAAGGTAATTCGGGCCAGGCTTCCCATGCGCCCGGCTGACCGTCCCACCGGAGGATCGTCCCCTGCCCCACCGACCAAATGGCTCCGTCCGGCGCCGCCCGCATGTCGCCCGCCTCCAGTCCGTGACCGAACAAGGCGCTGCTGGCGGGGGCAAACCGGGCACCGTCCCACCGGGCAAACACGAGCCGCTGCGGCACCGATTTGTCGACGATGACCGGCACGCCATCCGCCGCGAGACACAGGGGGCTCGGGTCATTTTCCATCGCCCCGGGGCAGGCGGTCCATTGCCCGTCGCGCCCGCGCAGGATGCCGTTGCTACCCTGCGCAAACAGAGTTCCGTCCGCGGCCTCCACCATCGACCAAGTGTGGTCACCTGCGGGAAAACCGGGCTCGCGCAGCGGCACAAACCGGTCACCCGTGCGGATGGCCGGCCCACCGGCGGTGAAGGCGAACAGCCGGCCGTTCGACTGCTCAAACAGGCCCAGCACATGTTCGGAGGGCAAACCGTCCGCGGTGCGCCACGTCCGGAACTGCCCGTCTTTCAGGCGGGTCAGGCCGCCGGCCGCCGTCGCGTCGGGCCAACGGTCGCAGCAAAACCACAGCGCCCCGTCGCGCGTCTCGACCATCCGGCGCACGTTGGGCCCGGCCAGTTGGCCGTCGGTCCCATGACGGTCGAATCGCCGGCCGTCGAATGTCCCGGCCCCGCGGTCGGTCCCGACCCAAACCTTCCCCTCGCCCGTGACGGTGACCGACCGGATGAAGTTGCTCGGCAAGCCGTCGGCCGTCGTGAATCGTTTCCAGGTGTAACCATCGTAGCGATACGCACCGTCCGAAACCGCAAACCACGCGGTGCCATTGGGCTCAAACGCCAGGTCGGCGATGCCCCGGCGTTCCACGCCGGCATCCGGCGCGAAATTCACCACCCGCCATTCCGCCTGCCGGGCCAGCGGCACCGGTGCGGCGAGGTCGGCCGCCTGCCCCACGCCGGGCCACAGCCAGCCGGCCAGGAAGGCCCACTGGCAGCAAGCACGGCATGGCCTCGGGAACATGTTCCGGACGCTACCGGGAGGCTCCCTCATTCGGCAAGCCACGGGCACGTTTCGGCCGCGCCCCCGCGCCCCGCGCTCCGGCCCCGGGGATGGACTGCGGAACGAATCGTCGGCAACGTGGTCCGAAGAACTCCGATGTCCGTTCACCGCCTGTTAACAACTCTGTGGCTCCTGCTGGCCGTTTCCGGCGGGACCACTTCGTCCGGCGCGGCGGACACCTTGCCTCGGCCGCTCCAGGCCGCCGGAATCGAGAACCTCTTCCAGGTCACCGACCGCGTGTTTTCCGGCGGCCAACCGGAAGGCGACGAAGCCTTCGCCGCGCTCCGGAAACTCGGCGTGAAGACGATCATCTCGGTGGACGGCACCAAACCCGAGGTGGAACGCGCCGCCCAATTCGGGCTCCGCTACGTCCACCTGCCCCACGGTTACGACGGAATTTCCTCGAACACCGCCATCCGGCTGGCGAAGGCCGCCACGACGGTCGAGGGGCCGATCTTCGTTCACTGCCATCACGGCAAACACCGTGGGCCGGCCGCCGTGGGCATCATCTGCCAGGCCACCGCCGGCTGGACCTCCAACGACGCCGTCGCCTTCATGAAGCGAGCCGGCACCGCCGCCGACTACCCGGGACTCTACCGCGCGAACACCGACTTCCATGCGCCCACCCCTGCCGCCTTAGCCATGGTGGCCGGCGATTTCCCCTCGCGGGTGGAAGTCTCGGGACTCGTGGACGCCATGGTCGAACTGGACCGCCGCTGGGACCACCTGAAGGCAATCCAGCAAGCCGGCTGGCGCGTGCCGGCGAACCAGCCCGACCTGGTTCCGGCGAGCGAAGCGAAACTGCTGGGCGAAGCTTACCGGGAACTCCAGCGCACCACCGAAGCCAAGGCCAAGGGCGACAAGTTCCTCGACCAACTTCGCCAGGCCGAAGCCCGCGCGGAGGAATTGCACGGCCTGCTGAAAGCCCAACCCACGGCGCTGGATGGTGCCCGCGGCAAGCGGGCGGGGGAATTGTTCAAGGCGGCCGGCGAGAACTGCACCAGCTGCCACCAGCAGTTCCGGAACTGAGCCACGGCCGCGACCCACCGGCATGCCGCGGACTCCGGTCCGCTGGCGGGTCCGGCGCCAAGGCAAACGATCGGGGCCGTTGGGTAGCTTCATAGTCCGGAGAGCGGGCCTGGGCGGAAACGCCGTTTCCCCTCGCCCCGCGGGTCGGACTTCATCGGCAAGGTCTGGATGAAGCCCACGCGCGCCTTCGGCGCGACCGGCGGGGCGACATCCTCATTTCCCGTCGCCGCGGGGGCTGCGGGCGGCCCCGGCTCTGCTGTCGGGGCCGGATTGGTCCGCTTCGCCAGCTGGGCCGGTTTCCCGGGCCCGTCGGGCGTTCCGGCTTCCCCGGACGGATGCTCCCGGCGTTGCCTGGCCGGCGCTTGGGGCTTGGCGCCGGCCCTCACATTCACTGCCGGTCCGCCGGCTGTGGTTGCGCCGCCGCCGGCGGGGGGCTCCGGTTCGGGCTCCGGCCCGGTCGGGCTTGACTCACCTTGACTGGGCTTGACCGGAGCGGCCGCGGCGGGCGTGCCGGCTTCGGGCTTTTTGCGGCTGAAGAACCCCGGCGGCAGGTCGTTCTGAACTTCCAGGAGGAGGGCGGCGGCCGTGCGGCCGGCTTCGCCGCCGCCAAAGGCCTCGGCCACCGTGGACAGGTTGAGCGCGGCCCACAGCGGGGCGGTGGCTTGCTGCTTCAGCCGCCGGATCTCCGCCGCGTGCGCCTGCTGCTCCCGCTCCTCGTCCTCGCGGATCGCTTCGTCGCGATCCAGCTTCAGTCGGGCGGCCCGGTGGTCATCCTTCCGCAGCCCCGCCAGCTCGTGGAGCAACTCGCGGACCCGGCGCCAGCGTTCCGTCGGCTCCGTCACCTCGTCGAGCACGGCCTGCGCCGTGCGGACCAGTTCGGCGGCCAGCACCGGGGCCAGGCGGTCGCTCACCGCCTCGCCCCGGGTTTCCTCGAGCAGTTCGTCCCCCTGCTCGGCGAGCTGGCGCATCAGGTCGCGGGTTTCCTGGTGGCGCAGCCAGTCCCGGTGCCCGCCCAGCCGCCAGTCGGACAGGTTCTGTTTGTTGATCGGCTGCTCGTTGAAGTGGTCCTGGAGCACCTCCAGCACCTCCTCGTGCGCGTTCAGCCATTCCAGCAGCGGGCCGCCCGGCTCACCATCCCGCAAACGTCGGTTCAGTTCCTCGCGCACCGCGTGGGGTAGCCGCGCGATCTTGCCGGTGCGGGTCATGGCGTCAGCGGATTTGGCGGTAGGGGTAGCTCCACCGGATCTTGCGGTCCAGGTAACCGCCCTTCGACCGGGCGTCGATCAGGCCCACGAACCGCGCGGCGGGCACGGCGAAGTAGTGGTAGATGGTGTCGTTGTGGAACTCGACCTCCAGCACCTCCGCGTCGGCATCATAGCCGACGGAACGGATGTTCGAGGAGTGGACGGGAATGCGGGACATGGAGTGATTTTGGGGTGCCCTGGTTGATGACGTATCTTCAGGCCGGACCACTCGGTCCAGCTCCTGCAGAGTATCATTCCGGCCGCGAGGTCCGCGCCGCCGACCACGGGCCGCTCCAAATCAGCCGCTTCGGCAGAAAGTGTGATTTCTGACAAATCGCAGCCGCGCCGCGGCCGGGGTGTGGCCGGACCGCGGCCGGGCTTTTTCGCCTCGAAACGCCCCAAAGTCGGATCAAGCAAAATATCGCGGCCGCCCCCTGTTTCTTTCCTCCGATCCGGATCGCTACCCATCGCTCGCCCATAACGTCCGCCGATCCTCCCGGCCATGCGGCACTCAGCCCGCATAGCCTGCTCTGTTTTTACCGGCCGTTCCCGGCTTGGTCGGTCGGGAACGCTTGGGTCCAGGCGTGCCGGCTGATTTCCCACCGGCGGGCGGAACGCTGGGTCGCCCGCAGCACGCCGCTCCGGATCGCCCGGATCACCAACGAGGAATGACACCCCGCCAACTGGGCCAGTTCCATCTGCCCGAGCGCCTTGCGCCCTTTCGGCCAGTCGAACTTTGCCCGGGCCAGCTTTTGAAACGGGCGTGGACGGATGCCCCGGGGATGGAATCGGGCGGCGCGGTCCTCGTGAAATTCCCCCGCCTCGTCGGCCAGCCACCGCACGAACCGCCGCAGTTCCACCCGCTCGACCCGATTCCGAGGACCGCTTCGGGCCAGCTGCCCCAGCCGAATCCAGTCCCGCACCGGTTGGGTGGACACGCCCAGCAACCGGGCTGCCCCGCGCACGCTGAGAAAACGGGGCAACTCAGTCGCCCGGATGGCCTGCTCAATGTCCGCGGCCCGCTGGGCGATCTGCCAAGCAGCCGGGCCACGTTGCCACGGAAGAATGGCACGAGGGCTTGTCATGAGGATTCCAGCGGACCGTTCGGCGACATGATGAAGGCAGCCTTCGCTAGTGTAGGCGAGCACGGCGTCGCGGCATTCGATGTTGTGGAAGGCCTTGATGATGTGCTCGGGCGGGGCGACGCGGCCCCGGGTGCGGAAGTGCCATTGCAGGTAGCCGATCCACAGGACCAGCTCGGCGATGGCGGCGGCGCGCGGGTTCACCTCCAGGCCGAGGAGCTGGTGCGGATCGACGGTGAAGCCGGCCAGTTCGAGCGCGGCCTGCTCGTGGCCCAGCCGGTGGAGGCCGTCGAGCACCTCCCCTTCGATCCGCTTGAGGTGTTCCAGGGTGACGTAGAGGAAATTGCCGGAGCCGCAGGCGGGATCGAGCACGCGCACCTCGCACAGGCGGCGGTGGAAGCGTTGCACCTCGGCGGCGGCTTCCTCCGTCTTGCCCTGGCGGTCGAGGGTGAGCGCGGCGGCCCGGGCGGCTTCCCACTCGGCGCGCAGCGGCTCGACGACGGTGGGGACGACGAGGCGCTCGACGTAGGCCCGGGGCGTGTAGTGCGCGCCCAGCCGGTGGCGTTCGCGGGGATTGAGCGCGCGTTCCAGCAGGGTGCCGAAGATGGCGGGCTCCACGTCGCGCCAGTCGGCCCGGGAGGCCTCGATCAGCAGCTCGAACTGGTCGGCGGTGAGCGGGAGCGCGGTGGCCTGCTCGAAGAGGCCGCCGTTGAAGTGGCGCACCTTTTCGCGAAGCACGGTGGAGAAGCCGGCGGTCTTCATGCGGCCCCACAGTTCCTCGATCATCGGGACGAACTGCTCGGGGTGGCCGTGGAGGCTCTTGAGCAGGTTCACGAAGCTGTCCTTGGGTAGCAGCTCCACGTCCTCGGCGAACATGGTGAAGAGCGCCCGCATGAGGAAGGTGGCGACGGCTTCGGCGCTGTGGCCGCTCTTTTCCAACGAAGCGGCGAGGCGTCCGAGGCTCTGCGCGATCTCGCGGGTGACGCGGGCGCTGCGCTTCGCGGGGTCGAGCGCGGCGGGATCGGTCCACGCCAGGCGGAGGCGCTCACGGACGGCGGGCTCGTTCAGCCGGTCGAGCCGGAGGCGGTGGCTCTGCGGATCGGGGAACGGGACATAGGCGCCGCCGGTGCGGGTGAACTCGGAGTAAAGTTCGAGGCTGTGGCCGACATCCACGACGACCAGCAGCGGCGGCCGGCCTTCGGTGGCCGGGAGGGCGCGGGCGTAGTGCTCAGCCTGGCCGCGGGCCTTGAGCATGGCCCCGTCCCAGCCGCGCTGCCGCGCTGGGCGTGGCCCTTCTTGGCGGCCTTGGCCTTGGCCAGGGTGGCGGCGGCGAGGGTTTCGGCGGGTTCGGCCTTCTCGACGCCCTGCTTGGCTTCGAGCACGAAGCAGCCGCGTTTGTAGAGGTCGATGCGCCCGGTGCTGGTCGTGCCGTCGGGATGCTGGAAGGTGACGCTGCGCTCGAAGACGTAGGCGTTGTCCGCGTCGTCGGGCCGGGTCGGATCAGGCCGCGGGACGCCAAGCAGGTCGCACAGTTCGGCGAGGAAAAGCTGGTAGTTGGCCCGCTCCGCCGCGCCGGAGTTCTGCCAGCGGGCGATGAAGGCCGCCGGGTCCGGCGACGGGACGGCGGTGTTGGCGGCGGCGCGGGGCATTTGGCGGCGATTGCTTACGCCCGCCGGGCCGGGGCTGTCGAGCCGGGGCGAACCGGTGGCTGGCAAAATACCATTGGCGAGTTCCGCACCCGCCACGCATGGTTCGACTAGAGCACGGCCGAAATCACCATAGGTTATGAGCTCCCACCGGACCAGAAGTCCGGTGACCGGCCTCCGCAGCAACCGATCGCGCCATCCACCGTGAGCAAGTCTATCCGCATCGCCCACAAACTGGCCAAGGCCACCACCGGCATCGAGGGGTTGGACGAAATCACCGGCGGGGGGCTGCCCCGGGGACGGACCACGCTGGTGCTGGGCGGGCCGGGCTCGGGCAAAACCATCCTGGCCCTGCAAACATTGGTGAACGGGGCGACCCGGTGGCGCGAACCGGGCATCTTCGTGGCGTTTGAGGAGAGCTCGCGCCGCATCCTGGCCAACGCGGCCACCTTTGGCTGGAATCTGCCCGTGCTGGAGCGCCGTCAGCTGTTCTTCCTGGATGCCCAGCCATCGCTGGACCTGGTGCAGGCCGGGAGCTTTGATCTTCAAGGCCTGCTGGCCTCCCTCGCGGCCAAGGTGGACGCGATGAAGGCCCGGCGCGTCGTCTTCGATTCGGTGGACATGCTGGTCGGCTTGCTGGCCGAGCCGGCGGCCGAGCAGCGCGAACTCCACCGCCTGCACGAGTGGCTGCTGGAACGCGACCTGACCGCCCTGGTGACGGCGAAGGTCCATGCCCCGGCAGTCCCTGCCCAGCCGGCCTTCGACCAGCTTCAGTTCATGGTGGATTGCGCGGTGCGCCTGAACCACGACACCGTCTCCGGGGTCTCCCAGCGCAGCCTGCGGGTGCTGAAATTCCGCGGCTCGGGTTTCTCCGAGAACGAATCGCCGCTGCTCATCGGGCCGAACGGCATCGAGGTGGCCGGACTGCGCGGCCTGGAAGGCGCCGCCGCGGTCTCCCACGAGCGCGTTGCCTCCGGCGTCCGGCGCCTGGATGCCATGCTTGGGGGCGGTTACTACCGCGGCGCCTGCGTGCTGATCACGGGTTCCCCCGGCACGGCCAAGACCACCCTGGGCGGCGCCTTCGCCGAAGCCGCCTGCGCCCGGGGCGAACGCACGCTGCTGGTCAGCTTCGACAGCGAACCGGCGGAGATCGTGCGCAACCTGGCCTCCGTGCGCGTGCGGTTGGACCGCTTCGTGCGCAACGGCCGGCTGCACGTGCATTCGGCCCGCACCAGCGTGAGCAGCGCCGAGGTCCACCTGCTGAACATCCGTGCGCTCGCGCGTGCGCACCGGGTGCGCAACCTGGTGATTGACCCCGTCTCGGCCCTCGGCAAGACCGGCAACGAGGATACCGCGCACAGCGTGGTCGAGCGCCTCATTGACTGGGCCAAGGCGCGGGGGATCACCGTGGTCTGCACCAGCCTGCTGGCCCGGGAGCAGCCGGAATCCGAGGGCACGCCCCTGCAGATCTCCACCATTGCCGACACCTGGATCCATCTCAGCTACGTGGTGAATGCCGGCGAACGCAACCGCGCCCTCACCATCATCAAGTCCCGCGGCACCGCCCATTCCAACCAGGTGCGTGAACTCGTCCTGCACGACCGCGGCGTCACCCTCACCGATGTCTATCGGGCGGACGGCCAGGTGCTGATGGGCACGCTGCGCTGGCAGCAGGAGCAGGCCGAACGCACGGAACAGGAACGCCTCGAGACGGACCTGCAACGCAAACGCCGCGAGCTCAAGCTGGCCCAGGCCGAACTGAACAGCCAGGCCGCACGGCTTCGCCAGGAACTCAGCCTCAAGGAGGCCGAGCTCGCGCTGCTCCGCCAGACCGAGTCACGGCGCCAGTCGGACCAGCAGCGGAGGCGCGAAGAAATGAGCCGGCTGCGGCAGGGTGATTCTGCCCGCATCCGGCGTGGCCAGGCCCGCGCCAGTGCCCCGAAAGCGCCATGAGTTCCCGTCCTCAGTTCCGCTTCCGGCTTTACGTGGCCGGGGCCTCGGCCAACTCGAGCCAGGCGCTCACCAACCTTCGCGGCCTTTGTCAGCAGTGTCTGCCGGGCGAGCATGAGATCGAGGTCGTGGACGTGTTGCAGGAACCTGCCCGGGCCCTGCGCGAGCGCGTGCTGGTGACGCCGACCCTGGTCAAGCTGGCGCCGAGGCCGGAAGCGCGCCTCATCGGCAATCTCAGCCGGACCGAGCTGGTGCGACAAACCCTCGGACTCCCCCCCGGCATCGCATGAATTCCAACCCCGAACGCCCGGATAGCCCTGCCGAGGCGGAACTCACCGCGCTCGTCCGGCAACTGGCCAAGGCGGAGGCCGCCCTTCAGGCCTACCTCGCGGACCAGGTGGACGCCGTGGTGGACGACCGCGGGCAACCATACCTGCTGCAGGCCGCGCAGGAGCAACTGGTCAGCAGTGAAGCCGCCCAGCGGCGGGCGGCCGAGATGCAGGCGGCGATCCTTGACGCGCTGCCCGCGCACATCGCCCTCCTGAACCGGGAGGGTATCATCCTGGCGGTCAACGAATCCTGGCAGCGCTTTGCCACCGCCAACGTGCTGCAGGCCGCGGATTCCGCGGTCGGCCTGAACTATCTCGCCGTGTGCGATGGCGCCACCGGCGAATGCTCCGAGGAAGCCCGAGCCGCCGCCGCCGGCATCCGCCAGGTCCTCCGGGGCGAAGTGCCGGAGTTTGTCCTCGAATACCCCTGCCATTCCCCGACGGAACCCCGTTGGTTCCGGCTCATGGTCACACCGCTCCGGGACGGACGGACGGACGGTGCGGTGGTGATGCATGTCAACGTCACCGCGCGGCGGCAGGCGGAGGATGCCCTCCGGGCCAGCGAGGCGAACATGGCCGCCGCCCAGCGGATCGCCCATTTCGGCAGTTGGGAGTTGGATTTGGGGGATCTGGGTAATCTCGACGGCAATTCGCTGCGCTGGTCGGACGAAATGTTCCGCATCGCCGGCTTCGAGCCGGGCGCGGTGGCGGTCACCAACGAGCTGTTCTTCCGCCTGGTTCCCCCGGAGGAACACGCCGTCATCCGCACGGCCGTGGCGGGCACACTTGCCGAAGGGCAGCCCTATTCCCTGGTGCACCGGCTCATCCGTCCTGATGGCACCGTGCGGGTGGTGCATGAGGTCGCGCAATTGGTCGCCAGCGGACAGGGCGACACGCCCCCGAAGCTGGTCGGCACCGCGCACGACATCACGGAGCGGGTGCAGACGGAGGACGAGCGGAACCGCCTGTTCACCCTGTCCTTGGACCTGCTGTGCGTGGCCGGTTTCGACGGCCGGCTCCAGCAGGTGAACCCGGCGTGGACCGAGTGCCTGGGCTGGTCCGACGACGAGTTGACCAACCGGCCCATGCTCGACTTCGTCCTGCCCCAGGACCACGAGGCCACCTTGCGCGTGCGGGAGCGGATTCACCGGGGCGAGCCGATCCGGGGGTTCGAGAACCGCTACCGGTGCAAGGACGGTTCCCACCGCTGGCTTTCGTGGAGCGTCCACCCGCTGCCGGAGTCGCGGCAGGTCTTCGCGGTCGCGCACGATGTCACCGCGCGCAAGCGCGCCGAGTTGCACTCATCCATCTTCGCCAACCTGGGAAGCCGGCTGAGCGGCTCGACGACCGTGGAGGAATCGGCGCGCGTCATCCTGGACGCCGCGGACCAATTGTTCGGGTGGGATGCCTGCTGGCTGCACCGGCACGATGCCGCCAGCGGGCTTTCCCGGTCCGTGTTGAACCTGGACCTGCTGGAAGGCCGGCGACAGGTCGTCCCCCCGGCCTACGAGGATGCCCCGCCCTCGCCCCTCGTCCAAGACGCGATCCGGGAGGGGGGGAAGCTGATCCTCCGCAGGCAGCCGCCCACGGGGCCGGATCAGCTCGTCCCCTACGGTGCCACGGACCGGCTCTCGGCTTCCCTGATGATTGTCCCGGTGCGCCACGCCGGCGAACCGATCGCCGTGCTGTCCATCCAGAGCTACACGCCCAACGCCTACACTCCCGCCGACCTGGCCAGCCTGCAGGCGCTGGCCGATTACTGCGCCGCAGCGTTCGCGCGCATCCGCGCCGTGGAGTCCCTGCGCCGGAGCGAACAGGAACAGCGCCATCTGGCGGAGGAACTGGAGCGGGAGCGCGCCCGCCTCGCCGCCGCCCAGCGGGTCGCAAGGATGGGCAGTTGGGAAACCGATCTCGAAACCCTGACGGTCGTGTGGTCCGAGGAAACCCACCACATCTTCGAGACCGACCCGGCCACGTTCCAACCCACTCACCAGCGCTTCCTCGGGCTTGTCCATCCTGACGACCGCGCCCGCGTGGATGCGGCCTTCCATGGCTCCCTGGATCAGACCGGACCGGAGGTGATCGAACACCGGCTCCAGATGACCGACGGCCGGATCAAGTTCATCGAGGAACGCTGGGAGGTCTTGCACAATGCCCAGGGCGAGCCGCTGCGTGCCCTGGGCACCTGCCGCGATGTGACCGAGCAACGAGCCGCCGAAACCGAACTCCACCGCACCCACGAACTGCTGCGCGCGGTGGCCGACAACATCACCGACGCCGTCTTTGTGAAAGATCTGCAGGGGCGCTACCTGCTGTTCAACGAGGCGGCCGCGCGCTTCGTCGGCAGGCCGGTCGGGGAGGTGCTCGGCCGGGATGACACCGCCCTCTTCGGCCCGGAAGACGCCCGCGTCATCCAGGAAAGCGACCGGCGGGTGATGGAGTCCAACCAGGTCCACACCACCGAGGAGGTGCTCACCGCCGCCGGCGTGACCCGCACTTACCTTGCCACCAAGGCCCCTTACCGCGATGGGAACGGCAACGTCATCGGCCTGGTGGGGATCTCCCGCGACATCACCGCCCGCATGGCGGCCGAAGCGAGGATCCGGGAAAGTGAGGAGCGTTTCCGTTTGCTGAGCCGGGCCACCAACGACGCCATCTGGGACTGGGATCTGGCCACCGGCAAGTTGTGGTGGAATGAAGGGTTTGAAACCCTCTTCGGTTTTGCCCGTGCGGAGGTCGAAGCCAGCATCGAATCCTGGACCAACCGCATCCACCCGGACGACCACCAGACGGTGGTGGCCGCCATACACCGGACGATTGACGGCGACGCCGCCAGTTGGTCGGGCGAATACCGCTTCCGCCGCAAGGACGGCTCGTATGCCTACGTGCTGGACCGGGGCCACGTCATCCGCGACGCCCAAGGCCAGCCCGTCCGCATGATCGGCGGCATGACCGACCTCACCCAGCGGCGGCAGGCGGAGGAGAAGCTGCGCGAGCAGGCCGCCCTCCTGGATGCCGCGCACGAGGCCATCCTCGTCAAGGACTCAGCCGACCGAATCATCTATTGGAACCGGGGGGCCGAGCGAATCTATGGCTGGACCGCCGCCGAAGCCCTGGGCCACCGGTCCGTCGAACTGCTGCACGCGGATGCGGGAAAATTCTCGGACGCCTTGGCCAGCCTGCTGGAGCGGGGCGAGTGGCAGGGCGAAATGTCCAAGCGCACGAAGGACAACCGGGCGATCATTGTCGAGGTGCGGTGGACGCTGGTGCGGGACGAACATGGAAACCCAAAATCCATCCTCGCCATCAACACCGACCTGACGGAGCGCAAGAAGGTGGAGCAGCAGTTCCTGCGGGCGCAGCGCATGGAAAGCATCGGCACGCTGGCCGGAGGCATTGCGCACGACCTCAACAACATCCTGGCTCCGATCCTGATGTCGGTGCAGCTCCTGCGCGTCATGGTAGCCGACCACGGGGGGGCCGACCGGGAGTTGGACGAACTGGTGGCCACCCTGGAAAGGAGCGCCAAGCGTGGCTCCGAACTGGTGAAGCAGGTGCTTTCCTTCGCCCGCGGCGTCGAGGGGGAACGGGTGCCGGTCAATGTCTTCCACCTGGCCCGGGACATCGCCCACATCGTCCACGAAACGTTCCCCAAGAACCTGGTGTTCGAGCTCCGGTCGGCCCGCGAACTCCGGACCGTGACCGGCGACCCCACCCAGATTCACCAGGTGATGTTGAACCTCTGCGTCAACGCGCGCGATGCCATGCCCTGCGGCGGCCTGCTGAGCGTCACGCTGGAGAACGCGGTGCTGGACGAGCTGTATGCCGGCATGGACCCCGATGCCAAGCCGGGCAACTACGTCCTGATCGAGGTCGCCGACACCGGCACCGGCATGCCGGCGGAGATCCGGGACCGCATCTTCGAGCCGTTCTTCACCACCAAGGAGACCGGCAAGGGCACGGGTCTCGGCCTGTCCACCAGCCTGGGCATCGTCCGCAGCCACGGTGGGTTCATCAACCTCCAGAGCGAAGTGGGCCGGGGCAGCCGGTTCCGGGTTTACCTGCCGGCCCGACCCGGCACCGAGGCGGCCGACACCACCGCGGCGACGGCGCCCGCCCTGCCCCGCGGCCATGGTGAGCTGGTGCTGGTCGTGGACGATGAGGAAGGCGTGCGCCGGGTCGCGCAGAAGACGCTGGAGCGTTACGGCTACCGGGTGCTGCTGGCCGCCCACGGGGCCGAGGCCGTGGCGCTCTATGCCCAGCGCCGCCACGAAATTGCCCTGGTCCTCACCGACATGGCCATGCCCGTCATGAACGGGCCCGCCACCATCATCGCCCTCAAGGCCCTCAACCCGCAGGTGAAGATCGTGGGCTCCAGCGGTCTGGCGACCCAGGAGGATGTGAACCAGGCCACCGGCGCGGGCGTGTCACACTTTGTGCCGAAGCCCTACACTGCCGACACCCTGCTGCAGACCCTGGCCCAGGTGCTCGGCGAGCGCGGCTGACCCGGCCATTTCCCCGACCATGAACGCCCCCCTTTCCCGTCCCGCCGACCCTCCCCGGGAACCGGCCGGCCCCGAGCCGCCGCTCCGGGAGCGCGACCGCGTGCGGGCCCGCGCCTGGTGGATCGCCGGCGCCTACGCCGGGTTTGCCGGGCTGTGGATCTATCTTTCCGACCGGTCGCTGGCGGCCCTGTTCCGTGACCCGCAACTGCTCGTGCGCGTCAGCGTTTACAAGGGGCTGGGGTTCGTCGTGCTCACCACCGCGCTGCTGTTCCTGCTCCTGCGGCGGGCCTTCGGCGCAACTGCGGCGGCCCTGGAGGCGCTGGGCGTGCAGGAGGCGGAGGTGCGGCGCCTCAGCCGCCTCTACGCCGCGCTCAGCCAGATCAACCAGGCCATCGTGCGCACGCCCGGCCGCGACGAACTGTTCCGGCGCCTGTGCGAGGTCCTGGTGGAGACCGGCGGCTTCGGCATGGCCTGGGTGGGCTGGAACGACCCGGACACCAGCCGCCTGGTCCCCGTGGCGGTGGCGGGTGACGGGCAGGACTACGTCCGGAGCATCCGGGTTTACTCCGACGACCGCCCCGAGGGCCGCGGCCCCTCCGGCCAGGCCTTCCGCTCCGGCCAGCCCTGCGTCTGCGGCGACCTGCTCACCGACTCCGCCTCGGGACCGTGGCGGCAGGAGCGGGAGCGCCGCGGGCTGCGTTCCTCGGCCGCCTTCCCCATCCGTCTCGGCGGCCGGGTCGCCGGCGTCCTCAACGTCTATGCGCAGACGGCGGGCTTCTTCCGGGACAAGGAGATCGCCCTGCTGCAGGAGACCGTGGCGGATGTGTCGTTCGCCCTCGACAACCTCGTCCGCGAGGAGGAGCGCCGCCGCGCCGAGGAACGTGCCCAACACGAGCGGCTCTTCTCGGACACCATGCTCGATGCCATGCCGGGCATCCTGTATTTCTATGACTTCGCCGGCCGCTTCCTGCGCTGGAACCGCAACTTCGAGCGCGTCTCCGGTTACTCGGGGGCGGAGATCGCGACGATGCACCCGCTCGACTTCTTCCGCCCGGAGGACCGGCCGCTGGTCGAGGTGCGCATCGGCGAGGTCTTCACTGCCGGCGAATCGTCCGTCGAGGCCCCCTTCCGGCTCCGGGACGGCGCCACCATCCCCCACTACTTCACCGGCCGCCGCGTCGAATACGGGGGCCATACCTGCCTCGTCGGCGTGGGGATTGACGTCACGGAACGCCAGGCCGCGGAGCGGGCGCTCCAGGCCAGCGAGCACCGTCACCGCACCACGCTCGACAACATCCTCGAGGGCTGCCAGCTCATCGGCTTCGACGGGCGCTACCTCTACCTCAACGATGCGGCCGCCCGGCACAACCGCCGGGCCAACGCGGAGCTGCTCGGCCGCCCCCTGACCGAGGCCTGGCCGGGCATCGCGCAGACCCGTGTGTTCGCCCTGATTGAACGCGGCCTGAAGGAACGTCTCCCCGCACAGGAGGAGGTCGAGTTCGCCTTTGTGGACGGCAGCCGGGGCTGGTTCGACGTGCGCGTGCAGCCGGTGGACGAGGGGGTCCTGGCGCTTTCCATCGACCTCACGCAGCGCAAGCAGGCCGAACTGGCCCTCCGGGTGCTGAACCAGACGCTGGAACTGGAGGTGGCCGGACGGACCGCCGAGCTGGAGGGCGCCCGGGTGCGGGCCGAAGCGGCCGACCGCCTCAAGTCTGCCTTCCTGGCCACCATGTCCCACGAGCTGCGCACCCCGCTGAACTCGATCATCGGCTTCACGGGCATCCTGCTGCAGGGCCTGGCCGGCCCGCTCAACGCCGAACAGACCCGGCAGCTCGGCATGGTGAAGGGCAGTGCGCGGCACCTGCTGGAGCTCATCAACGACGTGCTGGACATCTCCAAGATCGAGGCCGGCCAGCTCACGGTCCTGGCCGAGCCCTTCGACCTGGCCGCCTCGGTTGAACGCGTGATCGCCTCCGTCCGGCCGCTGGCCGAAAAGAAGGGGCTGCCCCTGGTCGCCGAAGTGCCGCCCCATCTGCCGCCCCTGCTCAGCGACCGTCGCCGGGTGGAGCAGATCCTCCTCAACCTCCTGAACAACGCGCTCAAGTTCACCGAACGGGGCCGGGTCACAATGACCGTCGAAACCCTCGCGGGGTTCCGGGCCACGCCCGCAGCGCCGCCGGTCCCGGCCGTGCGCCTGCGTGTCACGGACACGGGCATCGGCATCCGCGCCGGGGATCTGGCCCTGCTCTTCCAGCCTTTCCGGCAACTGGACACCGGGCTGACCCGGCAGCACGAGGGCACGGGCCTGGGCCTCGCCATCTGCCACCGGCTGGCCGGCCTGCTGGGCGGCGAGATGTCCGTCGTCAGCGAATGGTCGCAAGGCAGCGAGTTTGCCCTCACACTCCCCCTGTCGGGACCACCCAAGGCATGAACCCAACCATCCTGCTGATCGAGGACAACGAGCAGAACCGCTACCTCGCGACCTTCCTGCTGGAGCGGCATGGTTACCGGGTGGTCTCCGCCCCCGACGGCGCCCGCGGCGTCGAGCTCGCCCGCACGCTGGTGCCCGACCTCATCCTGCTCGACATCCAGTTGCCCACGATGGACGGCTACGCCGTGGCCCGCGCGCTGCGGGCGATCGAGTCGCTGCGAGCCATCCCGATCATCGCGGTGACCTCCTACGCGATGGTGGGCGACCGCGAGAAGGCACTGGCCGCCGGCTGCACCGGCTACGTGGAGAAGCCCATCAACCCCGACACCTTTGTGGCCGAGATCGAGCAGCTCCGCCTGCTCCCGGCCCCGCCCGGGATCCCCATATGACGCGCGCCCTGATCGTGGATGACAAGGAGGACAACCTCTATTATCTCCGCGCCCTGCTGGAGGGTCACGGCTGCATGGTCGAAGTGGCCCGGCACGGCGCCGAGGCGCTGTTCCGGGCGCGGCAGGCGCCGCCCGACCTCGTCGTCTCCGACCTGCTCATGCCGGTGATGGACGGCTACACGCTGCTGCGCCACTGGAAGGCCGACGCGCGGCTGAAGGCGACGCCCTTCATCGTCTATACCGCGACCTACACCGAGGCCGAGGACGAACGGCTGGCCATGAGCCTCGGCGCCGACGCCTTCATCCTGAAACCCGCGGAGCCGGAGGCCTTCCTCGCCCGCCTCCGCGAGGTGCAGGCCAACGCCGCCGCCGCCCTCCCCACGCCGCCCCGGCACCAGTCCGGCGACGAGAAGGAGCTGCTCAAGGTTTACAGCGAGACGCTCATCCGGAAGCTGGAGGAGAAGAGCCTGCAACTGGAGGCGGCCAACCGCGCGCTCCAACAGGACATCGCCGAACGCATGCAGGCCGAGGAGCGCCTGCGCGAGAGCGAGGAGCGCTTCCGGGCGACCTTCGAGCAGGCGGCCGTCGGCATCGCCCATGTGGACGCGGACGGACGCTTCCTGCGGGTCAACGACAAGCTGTGCGAGATCACCGGGCACCCGCGCGACGAACTGCTGCGGCTGACGTTCTCCGACCTGACCGCCCCCGAGGACCGCCCCGAGGGCGAGGAGGCCCGCCTGTCCATGCTGGCCCGCCGACGGGCCACCTACACCGCGGAGAAACGCTACCGGCGCAAGGACGGCAGCCTCATCTGGGTCAGCCTCGTCACCACCCTGCTGCGGGACCAGGCCGGCGCGCCGAAGTATTTCATCACGGTCATCGCCGACATTACCCAGCGCCGGAACATGGAGCAGCAGTTCCTGCGCGCCCAGCGGATGGAGAGCATCGGCACCCTGGCCAGCGGCATCGCCCACGACCTGAACAACGTGCTCGCGCCGATCATGATGTCCCTGGAGCTGCTGAAGCTGAAGCTGACGGAGGCGGAGGATCTGGAACTGCTCGGCACGCTGCACGCCAGCGCCCAGCGGGGCGCCGCCCTGATCCGCCAGGTGCTTTCCTTCTCGCGCGGCCTGGAGGGCCGGCATCTGACGCTGGCCCCCCTGCAGATCCTGGAGGACATCCGGAAGATCATCGGGGACACCTTCCCCAAGAACATCGCCTTCAGGCTGAAGTCCGCCCCCGACCTGCCCACCGTGACCGGCGACCCCACGCAGTTGCACCAGGTGTTCATGAACCTGTGCGTCAATGCCCGCGACGCCATGCCGAACGGCGGGCAGCTCACCGTCACGCTGGAGCGCGCCGCGCTGGACGAGGTGTATGCGGGCATGGACCCGGACGCGAAACCCGGCGACTACGTGCTGATCAAGGTGACCGATACCGGCACCGGCATGCCGCCGGAGATCCGCGACCGCATTTTCGAGCCCTTCTTCACCACCAAGGAAACCGGCCAGGGCACGGGCCTCGGCCTGTCCACCGTCCTCGCCATCGTCCGGAGCCACGCCGGGTTCATCCATGTCCACAGCGAGCCGGGCAAGGGGTCGGAGTTCCAGGTTTACCTGCCCGCCCGCGCCGCCGCCGTGGCGGACGAGGAGGCGGAAATGCCGTCCCCGCCGCTGCCCCAGGGCCACGGCGAACTCGTGCTGGTGGTGGACGACGAGGAGGCCATCCGCGCCGTCGCCAAGCGGATGCTGGAGCAGTTCGGCTACCGGACCCTGCTGGCCACCCACGGGGCGGAAGCCGTGGCCCTGTATGCCCAGCACCGCGCCGACATCGCCGTGGTCCTGACCGACATGGCCATGCCCGTCATGGATGGGCCGTCGCTGGTCGTCGCGCTCAAGTCCATTGATCCCGGGGTGCGCATCATCGGCACCAGCGGGCTCATGGCGGACGGTAACCCGGCCAAGGTCATCAGCGCCGGCGTGCGGCACTTCGTGTCCAAGCCTTACACTGCCGAAACCATGCTGGGCACCTTGGCCGCCGTGCTGCAGGAGCCGGCCTGACCGCAGGGGAAATGCGGCTCGGCCAGACGGCCCGACCGCCGGCGGGCGAGCCGCCGCGTATTGCCGCTTACCAAATAATCTGCGGGATTCCGGCGGCGGCGGGGTAAGCGAGGGTGAAGGGCGGTGACAGCACCGCCGGAAACAAAGCAAAACCGTTCACCAGGAAAACATCATGAACTCGCTCAAATTGGGTCTTTCCACCTTCCTCGCCCTCTCGGTCGTCACGTCGCTGACTTCGGCCGGCACCGCCACGTTGTCCAGTCCGCGCGGCGCGCAAGTTTACCCGGCGGTCAGCCCCGGCACCGCCGGCGGCACGGATCGCGCCCACGGCACCTTGACGGTCGGTTCCCCGCGAGGTGCGGCGAACGCCTCAGCCCAGCCGGCGACCGGTCCGGGCATGGACTGCTGCGCGGCGGTGCTGAGGCCCGCCGTAAGCCTGTCCGCCCGCGCCGGCGACCAACTGCCCGCGCTCCGCAATCCGGCCCCGACCGGGATGAAGTGCTCGATGGGCGCCCAGCCGGCCGCGACGTCGGGCTGCTGCCAGCCCGCCAAAACATCCCGTCCCGCTTGCTGCGGCTGATCCGGTGCGGCTCACTGGCGGCGGGAGCCACCCGCCGCCCCGACTATTTTGGCCATGAACCCCACCCCTGCTCCGCCCGATCCCGAGCTGCGAACTTTGCTCCGGTCCGCCCATCCGGCCCCCGCGCTGCCGCCCGGCTTCGAGGACGGAGTCTGGCGACGGATTGAACGGGGAGCCGGCGCCGCCCCGAACCCGGCCGAATGGCTGGGCCAGTTGGTCGCCCGCCTGTTCCACCCGGCCTGGGCGCTTTCCGGGCTGGCCGCAGTGACGTTGTTTGGCCTCGGACTCGGCTGGCATTCGGCCGATGCCCGCTCCCTCGCCGCCGAGCGGAACCGCTACCTCGCGGCGGTCAGCCCACTGCACCGGACGCCATGACATCACCCGCCCGCCTCCGGCCCCTCGCCCTCGCCCTGGGACTGGCCGCCGTCGTGTTTGGCATCAGCTACGGAATCGCGTCCCGCCTGCGCCCAGTGCCGGCCGCGGCGGACGAACTTGCCTGGCTGGCGCACGAGTTCGGGCTGACCGAGGCGGACCTCGCCCGGGTGCGACCGCTTCACGAGGGTTACCGGCCGCAGTGCGCGGCCATGTGCGCCGAAATCGCGGCGCGCAACCAGGAGCTGGCGGCCCTACTCCAGCACCGCCCCGGCGGACCGGAAGTGGAACGGCACCGGCAGGAGATTGCCGACCTGCGGGCGGCGTGCCAGGCCCGCATGCTCCGGCATTTCGAGCAGGTGGCCGCCGCGCTGCCCGCGGCGCAGGGCCCCCGTTATTTGGCCGAGATGCGGCGCCTGACGATGGGCCTGCAACAGGGCATGGAGTCGGGCCTGGCGCCTCAAGGCCATGAGCATCATTGAGCCGGACGTCCAGGATGCCGCGGACATGGCCCGGCTGGCGGCCGGCCACGACGCGGCCCTCGGCGCGCTGATGGAGCGCCATGCCGGGCCGCTATTTGGGTTCCTGTGCCGGTTCGTGCAGGATGAGGAGGCCGCCCACGATCTGGCGCAGGAGACATTTGTCCGGGTTTACCGGCACCGGACGGAGTTCCGGACCGGTCAGCGCTTCTCCCCGTGGCTCTTCACCCTGGCCGGCAACCTCGCCCGCAACCATCTCCGCAGCCGTGCGCGGCGTCCGGAAGTTCCCTTGGACGATCCGCTCCACCCCGTGACCCTGCCGGCGGATCCCGGGGCCCGACCGGATGAGGAGGCGCAGAGCGCCGAACGGAGCGCCGCCGTGCGGGCGGCCGTGGCGGATCTCCCGCCCGAGCTACGCGAAGCGGTCGCCCTGTGTGAACTCGACGACCAGTCGCTCGCCGACGCCGCCCTCGTGGCCGGCACCACGGTCAAGGCCATCGAATCTCGGCTCTACCGCGCCCGGCAGCAGTTGCGGCAACGGCTCGCCCGCTGGCTGACGGCCGGTTAGGATCGGCTCACACCACCTTCCGCCTCGCCTTACCTCCATGAATCCATCACGCCGCCGCCGTTCACGAATCTGTTCCGCGAACTTGATCCCGCTGGGCCTGCTGGCCGGGCTCACTCTTGCCGCGGGTGCGGAACCGCAGGTGAAGGTGACGCCCGTTCCGGGTCTGACCCAGCTGGTAAAGGCCCGGCGCACCGCCGACGGGGTCATCCATGTGGTCGCCGATGGCCCCGGAGGTCCTCGCTATGGCCGATCCCTCGACGACGGGGTTACGTTCGCGCCAGCCCGGCCGGTGGTGGTCGCCGCCGACCTGCCGGCGGGCCTGGAGTTCTCCGCCGAAGATCTCGCCGTGGGTCCCGACGGGCGGGTGCATGTGACGTTGTCCAGCAACGGCTGGAAACTGAAGCGGCCGCAGGAAGAGTGGGGATTCTACTACGCCCAGCTGGCCCCCGGAGACGCCGTCTTCACCCGCCTGCAAAACCTCAATGGCCGGCCCAGCGAGGGGTTCTCGCTCACGGCCGGCCCCAACGGTCTGGTTGTGGCCAGCTTCCTGTCCGGCCGGCTGTTCACCCAGATCTCAACGAACGGTGGCACCACGTTCGGCCCCAGCACCGAGCTGAATCCCTCTTGGAATCCGTGTGACTGCTGCACCACGGCCCTGGCGACCGGGCCGGATGGAAAGGTCGCGCTGCTGTATCGTGAGGAAACCGACAATTTCCGGGACCCGCACGTCGCCGTCTGGGAGGCCGGCCGCCCCGTCGCCCCGCGGCGAAACCGGCTTGGCCAGGCCCGCTGGCACCTCGCCGGCTGCCCGATGACCTACTTCAGCCTGGAAGCCACCTCGTCGGGTTATGTCGCGGCTTGGCCGACGGAAGGCCGGGTGAGCTTTGCCCGCCTCGATGCCGGCGGCGCGATGACGCCGACCGGCGAAATCTTGACCCCGGGCAAGACCGGCATGCGACAGCGGGTGATGGCCCTGGCTTCCCCGACCGGGGACATCCTGATTGCGTGGACCGAGGCGGGCAGCCTTCGTTGGCAGGCGTATGACTCCGCCGGCCAAGCCCGCGGCGCCACGGGGCAGGTGCCCGCGACCGGCAAACACGCGGTGGGTGTCGCGCTTCCCGACGGCCAGTTCCGGCTGTTTCAGTGAGGTGGTTCCGCGCGGACGATTCGCATCGTTCACCGGTCAGTCCATGGCGGAAACCGAACCAAGGTCAGTCGGCAACCGTTTCGCCCGCCAGCAGGGCCCGAGCGCGGCGCTGACAGAAGTGGAAGGCCAACCCCAGCCCGGCGCCCAGACCGAGGCCGTAACCCACTCCCCACGACAGCATGGCGGTGAGCGCGTGTTGGCGGATCAGCCAGCCTTCGACGACTCCGCCCAAGAAATACCCGGCCGAGTTCAGCACGAAGAGCGCACCCACTACCTTGACCAGTTCACGCCGGGCCTCGAAGGCGGTGCACAGCATCCAGCCCATGACCGCCGTGCCGGCGAACAGGCCGGCCACACTGCCAAGGTGTCCACGGAAGGCCATCCAACCGGCGATCCAGGCGACCGAATACGCGGTGAACGACAGGCCGAAGAGCCGGTTGAACCGGCCCAGCGAACCGGGGCCAAGGATCAGCCGATGCAGCAGCGGGCCGCTCAGGCCGATGAAGACCAGGGCACAGACCGCATACATGCCCGCCTCGCCGACGTGCCGGCCCAACCACCGGCCGAACACCGCCCACGGCACAAAGCCCGCGACGCTGACGACGGTAAATCCAACGGCTCCCCGCACCAGCGAGGCTTGGAGGGACGGAGCGTTGGCTCCCGCCGCCCGGGCGCGGTCGCCGAGGCTTTGCGGATCAAGTTGGAACCAGCCCATGGCTCATGAGGTTGTTGGCGGTCAATCTGCGGGAGCGGATCATTCGCGCACGACTTTGAGTTTCGAGATCGGCAGCTCATAGAGGTCGCCGTCCCCTTCGTCGGCGGAGAAGATGAGATGATCGCCGTCGATCGCGATGCCTTCCGCCTCGTCGTCCTCGGTGGGCAGCCAGCGCACGGTGCCGTCGAACCACTGCTCCTTTTCCTTCGCGTCGAACACCCACACGCCCGTGTAGGTGAGCACCGCCAGCCGCCGGCCGTCGGGTGAGGCATCCGCGCCGGTCACCTGCCCCCGCGTGTCGAAGCTCTCCAGCTTCGTTAGCACGTTGATCCTGTGCGGTTCCGTCGAATCGAGCCGATACAGCGTGGTGCCGGTGTCGCTCCGGTGTTTGGTCAGGATGTAAACGTGGCCGTGCGCGTAGAACAACGCCTCGGCATCGAAGTTGCGGACCGGCGAAGGCCATTCCTTCTGGTCCGGGTAGGCAAAGAAAACCTTCCGGGCGACGCTGGTCTGGCCGACGGTGGGATGCGGCTCAAAGATAAAGTAGAGGCAAAGGTCGCGGCGGTCGTTCTTCTCGCTGTTCCCAAAGTCGCCGATGATGAGGTGGCCCTGGTCATCGGCGGTGATGTCCTCCCAGTCCACGTTCACCGCGTCCGGGATGTGGACGCCGTGGGCCGCACCATACCGTTCCGCCGGGTAAATGCGGCCGTCGCGATGAACCGGGAAGATGCGGGGGCCGTCGCCGGAATCGTTGTGGGTCCAGTAAACGTCGGGCCACAGCCGGCTCTTCACGAGGCCGGAGGGCTCCAGGTGGGCGGGAATCTCCAGCGCGGCGTAGGGCTTCAACTCAACCGGCTTCAACGCGGGCAGGTTGATCCGTTTCATGCCCTCGGCGGACTGCGCGAGGCAGCCGCCACCGGCCAGCGCGGACAGCAGGGGAATCAGCCGGAGACATCCTCGGAGGGCGGCGAAGGGGCGCATCGCGGCGCACGGTGGAGTTGCCCCTCGCGGCTTCAAGCCGAAATCCGCCCTTGCCCGGTTACGAGGGCCCATCCACCCACCGCGGCGAACCAGTCCTTGGAGGCTCAACCGTCCGGCGGCGGGAGCTGCGCCCTTAAATTCGCGGCCACCGAAAGGGCGCGGTGGCGGGCTTCACTCGCCAGGGCTGCGCCTCGGGGCTACGACAGCGGAAAACTGGTCACGTCACCCGTCCGCTGCCAACCGCGTCCCCTGCCGGCAAGATGCCGGCAGCACTTTCGGGCGAAGGCCAAGATCGGCTGCATCCGAGTGGCCGCCGGACTCGTTAAGCCATTGATTCTCGGTGCGGCAAACAGGCGCTTGGCATCCGGGTCGGGTTACGGCAGAAAAACGCCAGCCACCCGGGGCAGCAATGGCGGAAGTGAGAACCTCCGTAGCTGCCGTGCGCGGGCGGCTTTTTTGTTGCCCGCACGTCGAAAGAACCGCGTCGCCGGTCCGCTCGTAACGACTGGCAAGGCAACATGAACAACGCATCGTCCCTCCGTCTCACGGCCGGCCTCGCCGGCCTGCTCGCTCCCGTCGCCGTCCTCGCCAACGAACCCGAGACGCTCCAGACGATCCTAGTCACCGGGCGCGCGGACTCGCTCCTCGAAGTCGCCAACGCCGCGTCGGAAGGTTACGTGGGCCGCGATCACTTCGAGTATCGACCGCTGCAACGGCCCGGCGAACTGCTGGAAACCGTGCCCGGGCTGATCGCCACCCAGCACAGCGGCGCGGGCAAGGCGAACCAGTATTTCCTCCGCGGCTTCAACCTCGATCACGGCACCGACTTCGCGACCTCGGTGGACGGCATTCCGGTGAACCTGCCTACCCATGGCCACGGCCAGGGTTACACCGACCTCAATTTCCTGATCCCGGAACTGGTTCAGACGGTCCACTTCCGCAAGGGCCCCTACTACGCCGACATCGGCGACTTCGGCTCCACCGGCGCGGCGGAACTGGAATACAGCAATCAGCTCGACCGCAGCCTGCTCCAGCTCGAAGGCGGCTCCTTCGGCTACGGGCGGGCGGTGTTCGCGTCTTCACCCAAGGTCGGCGAGGGCCATCTGCTCTACGCGGCGGAAGTCGGCCACGACGACGGCCCGTGGGTAAATCCGTCGGACTTCCAGAAGGTGAACGCCGTGCTGCGTTACAGCCGCGAAATGCTGGAAGGCGGCTTCTCGCTGACGGCGATGGCGTATGCCGGGCGCTGGGCGTCAACGGACCAGATTCCGCTGCGCGCGGTCGCCGGCGGAATGCTGGACCGCTTCGGCGCACTCGACGAAACGGACGGCGGCGACTCGAAGCGCTTCAGCCTGTCCGGCAAGTGGTATCGCGAATCCGACAGCGGCCATACCGAGGTTCAGGTCTATGGCGTTTACTACGACTTGGACCTGTTCTCGAACTTCACCTACTTCCTCGACGATCCGGTGAACGGCGACCAGTTCGAGCAGTTCGACCGGCGCGGCTTCGGCGGGCTCAAGGCGCATCACACCTGGAAATACGACCTGCTGGAACGGGAGGCCGAGTCCACCGTCGGCGTGCAGGTGCGCGGCGACCACATCGAGAACGGGCTGAACCACACCGCGCAACGCCGGGTCGTGTCAGTCACGCGCGCCGACACGACCGGTGAAGTCAGCGTGTCGCCCTACGCCGAGCACAAGACGAAGTGGACCGACTGGCTGCGCAGCACCGTGGGCGTGCGCGCGGATTACTACGCGTTCAACGTGGCCTCGGATAACGCGGCGAACTCCGGTTCGGCCGACGACATTCTGGTGAGCCCAAAAGGGAGCCTCGTGTTCGGGCCGTGGGCACAGACGGAATTCTACGTGAGCGGCGGCCTGGGCTTTCACAGCAACGACGCCCGCGGCGTGACCACCACGATCGATCCCGGTTCCGGCGCGCCGGTGATTCCGGTGGACCCGCTGGTGCGGACCTACGGCGCGGAGTTCGGCGTGCGCACGCTGGCAGTGGACCGCCTGCAAAGCACCGTGTCGCTCTGGTGGCTGGACCTCGATTCGGAACTCCTCTTCGTCGGCGACGCCGGCACCACCGAGGCCACGCGGCCCAGCCGGCGTTACGGCCTCGAATTCGCGAACTACTACACGCCGACGGACTGGCTGACCCTCGACGCCGACTTCTCGTGGTCCCACGCCCGCTTCCGCGACCACGATCCGGCCGGCGACTTCATTCCGGGCGCCATCGAGACCGTGGTGGCCGCCGGCGTGGTCGTCCATGACCTGCCCCAGCTTGGGGGCTTCTTCGCCGGGCTCCGGCTGCGCTACTTCGGCAGCCGCCCGCTAGTCGAGGATGACTCGGCGCGTTCCGGGGAAACGGTCCTGCTCAACGCGCAGGCCGGTTACCGGTTTAGCAAGGATTGGGCGCTGACGGTGGACGTCTTCAACGTGCTCGACCGGCAGGACGACGACATCACCTACCTCTACGAATCGCAGCTCGCGGGCGAGGCCGCCCCGGTGAACGACCGCCATTTCCACCCGGTGGAACCCGTGAGCTTCCGCGTGGCGGTGACGGGGCGGTTCTGAGCCGACTCAGCCGTAGCGGCCCTCGATGTATTCGGCGGTCTTCGGGTTCCGCGGCGTGAGGAACAGCTCCTCGGTGCGGCGGTGCTCGATGATCTCGCCGAGCAACATGAAGATGCACTCGTGCGACGCCCGGCGCGCCTGAGCCATGTTGTGCGTCACGATCACGATGGTGTAGCGCCCGGCGAGGCTCCACATCAGCTCCTCAATGGCGCGGGTGCCATTCACGTCAAGGGCGCTGCACGGCTCGTCCATGAGGATCACCTCGGGCTTGAGCGGCAGCAGGCGGGCGATGCACAGCTTCTGCTGCTGTTCCAGCTGGAGCCCGATGGCCCGATGATGGAGGCGGTCCTTCAGGTCGTGCCACAGCCCAACCTCGGTCAGCGCCTTTTCCACCGCGGTGTCGAGCTCGCCCTTGGCCGGGCCGGACTCGGCGTGGATCCGCAGGCCGAACGCGACGTTCTCGTAGATCGAGAGCGGCAGCGGGTTCGGCCGCTGGAACACCATGCCCACAGCCTTGCGCAGGGCGATGAGCGAGACGTCAGGATCGTAGATGTTCTTGCCGAGGATCTCGATCTGGCCGGTGGTGGTGACGTAACCGTAACGCTCATTCACCCGGTTGAAGCAGCGGAGCAAGGTGCTCTTGCCGCAGCCGCTGGGGCCGATGAGCGAGGTGATCCGGCCGTGCGGGATGTCTACCGTCACGTTTTTCAGCGCCTGGAACTTCGCATACCACAGGCAAAGGTCGCGGGTGGTGATGGCCAGGGACGGCGTGGTTGACGGGAGTTCGCTCATCCGAAGATTCCGTTCACGTAGTCGGCGGTGCGCCGGTCCTTGGGCGAACCCCCGAAGATCACGTCGCTGCGATCAAGCTCAATGATTTCACCGTTCCAGAGGAACATCGTGCGGTCGGCCAGGCGCCGGGCCTGTTGCACCAGATTGGTGACGAGAATGATGGTCATCTCCTTGCGCAGTTCCTTCAGCACGTCCTCGATGCGCATGGTGGTCACCGGGTCGATGGCGATGCTGAACTCGTCGAGGCAGAGAATCTCCGGCTGATGGCTCAGGGCGCGGGCGATGGTGAGTCGTTGCTGCTGGCCCCCCGACAGCTTCGTGCCGAGCGAATCGAGACGGTCCTTCACCTCGTCCCAGAGCGCGGCCTGGCGCAGGCACTTCTCGACGTGCTCCGCGAGGAACTTGCGGTCCCGGAGGCCGGCGGCCCGGGGTGCGAAGGCGACGTTGTCGAAGATCGAGAGCGGCAGCCCGACCGGCAGGGGCGCCACCATGCCAATCCGGCGGCGCAGCTCATACACGCTGGGCACCCGCAGGATGTCCTCGCCATCGACCCGGATGGTGCCGGTCATCTTGGCGCCGGCGGTAAACTCCAGGGTGCGGTTGATGGCGCGGAGAAGCGTGGTCTTCCCGGACTGGGCCGGGCCGATGATGGCGAAAATCTCGTTGGGCTCGACCCGGAAGTTGAGCCCGTGATGAACCTCCTTGGCGCCGTAGCGGCAGCGCAGGTCGGTGACTTCGATCTTGGGGACGGGGGCTTCGCTCATGGGCTTACCACTTCTTCCGCGAACGCAGCCAGGCGCGCAGGGTGATGGCCGTGGCATTGACCAGCAGGACGCTGCCCAGCAGGACCAGCGCGACCGCGTAGGGCAGCGCCTCGGGTGCCCCGGTCACTTGGGTGGAGACGGTGAACAGGTGCATCGAAAGGGCCATGCATTGGTCGGTCAGGTTGTAGGCGAACAGGTCGCCCTCGGCGATGCGCCGGTAGAACACCGCGCCGGTGAACATGATCGGCGCCGTCTCGCCGGCGGCGCGGCTGACTTGGAGGATGACGCCGGTCAGGATGCCGCTGATGGAATTCGGCAGGACGATGGTCCAGATGGTCTGCCAGCGGGTGGCGCCCGTGTTCCAGCAGGCTTCCCGGAACTGCATCGGCACACTGGCGAGTGCCTCCTTGGTAGAGGCGATCACCACCGGGAGCGTCATCACGGCGAGGGTCAGCGAGGCGGCCAGGATCGACCGGCCGAACTTGGCCGCGAGCACGAAGGCGCCCAGCCCGAACAGCGCGTGGACGATGCTCGGCACGCCGGCGAGGTTGACCACCGCGAGGTTGACGACGCGGGTGAACCAATTGTCGCGGGCGTATTCGTTGATGTAGATCGCGGCGAACACGCCAACCGGCGCGGCGATGGCCAGCGAGACACCCACCAGCCAGAGCGTCCCGAGCAACGCGCTCCAGATGCCGCCCTTGCGCATGCCGCTGACCGGATTGGTCGTGAGGAATTCCCACGAGATCAGCGGCGAGCCCCGTTGGACGAGGTAACCGAGGATCATCGCCAGCGCGACGAGGATGCTGAGAACGACCAGTCCCAGCACCGTGCGCGCGATCAGTTCCTGCCGGAGTTTCCGGCGGATGTGCGGCGTCTCGGCGAAGGAGGCTTTCGCGGGCTGGGTCATTTGCGACGGAAGCCGCGGATCACGAGATCGGCGGTCAGGTTGACGATGAAGGTGAGGGTGAAGAGCAGGATCCCGACGAGGAAAAGCACCCGGTAATGTTCGCTGTGCTCGCTGGCCTCCCCCAGTTCGGCGGCGATGGTCGCGGTGAGCGTGCGGACACTCTCGAACATGAAGCCGGGGTTGAAGGCGCCTTCCTTCACGAAGGGATTGTTGATCGCGTGGCCGGTGGCCATCAGCACGGCCATCGTCTCGCCGATGGCCCGGCCCACCCCGAGCAGCACCGCCGCCAGCAACCCGTTCTTGCCGGCCGGGAGCAGCACCCGCCAGATCATCTGCCAACGCGTCGCCCCCAGCGCGATCGCCGCCTCGCGGTAGCTGTCGGGCACGGCCTTCAACGCATCCTCGCCGATGCTCACCATGATCGGGATGCTCATCAGGGCCAGGAGCAGGGCCGCGTTGAGGACATTGAGCCCCACGGGCACGCCGAAGGTGGCGATCAGGAACTTGTTCATCACCGTCAGCCCAATGAAGCCCCACACCACGGACGGGATTGCCGCGAGCAGTTCGATCACGATCTTGAGCGTTTCCCGCACCTTGCCGGCGCTGAACTCGGACACGAACACCGCCGCGCCGAGGCCGAACGGCACCGCGATCAGCATGGCGGTGATCGTCACCGCCAGCGTGCCCAACACGAGCGCGCCGACGCCGAAGCGGACGTTCCCGAGCGACGTGGGATACCACTCGGAACTGAGCAGGAAGCCCTGGGCCGTGACCTTCGCCGGCACGGGCAGCGCCTCGCGGAACACGAAGAAGAAGATCGCGAAGACGAAGAAGATCGCGCTGAAGCCGCACAGCCGGATGAGCAGCTCAATGAGCTTCTCCCCGAGCAGGAGGCGGGCGGGTCGGCGCGTGGCGGTGGAGTTGGACATCCGGGGGCGGGGCGGGCAGGCGGCGGCCACCTACTTGGTCTGCTCTTCCTTGGGCAGCGGCACGTAGCCGGAATGTTCCACCACGACTTGGCCGGCGGCGGACCGCACCCATGCCAGATACTTGGTAACGTGTTCCGAGGCACCCGGCGGCACATACATGAACATCGGGCGGGCGATCGGGTAGGTTTTGTTCAACGTGGTCTCAATGCTTGGCATGACCGACGGCTGGCCATTCTTCTTGGCGACCTTGAGGATCTTCACCTTGTCGGTCTTGTAGCCGAAGCCGCTGTAACCGATGGCGCCCGGCGTGTTGCCGACGAGCTCCACGACGTCCTTGGAACCGGACATGTCGCGGGAACCCGCCTTGAAGTCGGCCTTCTTGCCGAGAATCGCCTCGCGGAAATAGTGGTAGGTGCCGGAGTTGTTCTGCCGGCTGACCCGCACGATCTCGTCGGGCGCACCGGGCACCTGGGTGGCAAGGTCGCTCCACTTGTTCAGCTTGCCGCCTTCCCGGAAAATCTCGCTGAGCTGTTCGACGGAAATCTCCGTGAGCGGATTGCTGGGATGGACGTAGATCGCCAGCGCGTCGTAGCCGACGAGGTATTCCGCCGGGTGCTGGCCGCCGTATTTGGCGGTCGCCTTCTCCTCCTCCTCCTTCTCGAGCTTGCGGGAGCTATTGGCGATGTCACAGGTGCCGTTGATGAGCGCCGAGACGCCGACACCGCTACCGCCGCCGGAGACTTCCACCGACACGGCGGGATCGATCTTGGCATAGGCCTCAGCCCAGGCCTGTGCGAGGTTCACCATGGTGTCGGAACCAATGTTCTGGATCGCGACGCTGGGCTTGGTCGTCGCGCCGGCATCAGCCGAACCGGACTTCTTGCAGCCGACCAACGCGAGGGAAACCGCCACGAAGGCGGCGGGGACGAGACGCAGGATGGGATTCATGGGGATCGGAAAATTGGAGAACTGTTCAGTGTTTTTGGGCCAGCCGTTCGCCGAGCAACGCGGCGACGAGATCGCCGATCTGCTCGCGCAGGAAAGCGTGGGTCTTTTCGAGGTCGGTCGGCTCGGGGACCGACCATTCGAGGTTCACGGTGCGGGCTTTCGGCGGCGGAAATACCTCCCGGGCCCGCGGCGAGAGCGCGACGATGACCTGGTAGAACTCCAGGTTGGGAATCTGCTCCGGTGTCCTAGGTTTCAGGGTCCCGCATTCCAGTCCCTTGCCTTCGAGGAACGCCGCCAGATTCGGGTTCAACTGCCCCGGTTCCATCCCGGCGCTGCTGAAGATGAAGCGTGTGTCGCCCAAAGCCTGGCCCAAGGCCTCCGCCATCAGGGCGGGCCCGGACGCCGTGGCCCCCACGAATAGTATCCGGATGGTTTCGCTGCCCTTATGTTTGGCGTATTCGCCGGTGACCATGAAAAGCGTCTCCTGGGAGATATTCTTCGCCTGGTCCGCCACCCGTTCGAGACGGCGGGCCAGGTTGGTCAGGGGCGTGTAGGCCTCCAGGGGGATGCGACCGCTCTGGCGTTCCTGGAACAGCAGTTCGCCGATGCCATTGCGCAGCGCCTCCACCTCGGGCTCGGCCGCGATGATGCGCCGGGCCGCCTCGACGTCGCGCTGGACGAAGGCCAGCACCGCGGCGTCGAGCATCGGGATGGCCTTGTCGGCGATCTCGAGGAAGGGATTGAGCGGCGGGGCGAATTCGTAGCGGGACAGGTTCAGCACCTGCTTGGCGATGCTTTTGGCGTAGTCGCCGACCCGTTCCAGCTCCAAGTTCACCTTGAGCACCGACGCGGCGAAACGGAGGTGCAAGCCAACCGGTTGCTGCCGCAGGATGAATTCGAGCGTCAAGCGGTCCACTTCGCGGTCGAGGGCGTCGATGAACGTGTCGCGCAGCATCACCGAATAGGCCACCTGCCGGTTGCCGTGGACGAAGGCCTCCACGCTGTCCTGCAAGCCCCGGGTCGCCCGGCGCCCCATGTCGGTCAGGCAGGCGTGAATCCGGTCGACGTCGCGCTGGAGGGAACTTTCGTAATGCGGCAGCACCGCCCCAAGAGGCCGGTTCCGTGTCACGGGCAGATGTCACCTTTGTGTCGGAACGGTGACAAAATCCGAACCCCGACCACGCGCCCCGTCGGCCATCAGGCGGAGCCAAAATGGCTTGTCACCGTTTCGTAACAATCCTGCCGCCGGATTGTGACTGCCGTCACCCGACGGTCACCTCACCGTAACGAAGGCACCTTAGCCGCCCATGTTGCGGACCATCTGATGCATACAGGAATCCATCACCGATTTTGGTCAGCTATCCTCGCCACCGTCGCCGCGTCGGCGTTGCTGCCAATCCCGGCCACCGCCGGCGAAACCATGTTCAAGCTGCTCAAGGTCCTGAAGGACAAGGGCTCCATCTCCGAGGGCGAATACCAAATGCTGCTGGAGGCGGCCCGGGAAGAGTCCGCCCCCAAGGCGGCGCCCAGCACTCCCGCCACGGCCACGTCGGCGACACCCACCCCGGCCACAGTCACCGCCACCGCCGCAGCCCCGACCCCAGCGACGCCCGACAAGGCCGTCGCACCAGTCGACAAACGCGAAGCCATGCACGCGAAGACCGACGGCACCTCTTCCCTCGCTGACGCGGTCAACAAGGCCCTCAAGGGCAAGTGGTATGAACGGATCAGTTTCCGCGGTTACGCCCAGCTCCGTTACACCCATGTGATCGACGAGGACGGGGCGGCCCTCAATGTCCTCAACGATTCCTCCGCCAGCACGACCTCGTCGTTCCTGCTGCGCCGCGGCCGCGTCATCCTCAGCGGAGACGCGACGGACCGCCTGTTCGTCTATGCGCAGGCGGACTTCAACGCCTCGCTGAGCTCGGGCGAGACGGCCGTGGGCATGCGGGATTACTACGGCGACGTGGCGTTGGACGAGAAGAAGGAGTTCCGCTTCCGCCTGGGCCAGTCCAAGGTTCCCTTTGGCTGGGTCAACCTGCAGTCGTCCCAGAACCGGGCTCCCATGGAACGCCCGGACGCCCTCAATAGCGCGGTCGAGGGCGAGCGGGACATCGGCGCCTATTTCTACTGGGCAAACGAGGAGGCCCGCCACCGCTTCCGCGACCTGGTCAAACTCGGCCTCAAGGGTTCCGGCGACTACGGCGTGGTCGGCGTGGGTGCCTATTCAGGCCAAGGCCTGAATCGCCTCGACCTCAATGGCGAACCCCACGTGGTCGCCCGGGTCAGCTACCCCTGGAAACTCGACAATGGGCAATACTTCGAGACCGGCCTGCAGGCTTATCACGGCAAATTCCTGAGTTCGGTCAGCTCAATGACCTACGCCGGCGCAACCTTCACCCCGACGCGTCCGGCGGACGGCGTGGTGGACGAACGCGTTGGGGCGTCATTCATCTGGTATCCGCAGCCTTTTGGCATCGAGGCCGAATGGAACGTCGGTCGCGGGCCGGAGCTCAATCCGCTGAGCCGCACGCTGGAACGGGAGACGCTCCATGGCGGCTACGTTCAACTCAGCTACCGCATCGAGAAACACTGGGGCGATTGGTATCCCTTCGCCCGCTGGCAGTATTTCGACGGCAGCCGGAAGTTCGCCGCCAACGCGCCGCACCTGCGGGTCAACGAGGCCGACATCGGCATCGAATGGCAGCCGCGGCCGGAAGTGGAACTGACGATTTCCTACTCCCACACGTTTGAGCGGACGAACACCCGCATCGCGCCCTATCTCGAAACCGATTCGGCGGACCGGCTGGCTTTCCAGGCCCAGATCAACTTCTAGGGCGAACCGCCGGCGCGAAACCACGGGTCCAACGAACCAGGCTGCCGGGTTGCCGGCAGCCTTTTTTCATTTCCCCGGGCCCGTCGGCAACTCGCCGCTCAGAACGCCTGGGTCAGCCGCATGCAGAGGTAACCGAGCAGGCCGGTGATGGGCAGGGTGAGCACCCAGGCCCATAGGATGCGGGTGACGACGTTCAGCTTGAGCGCGCTGAACCGCTTCGCGCAGCCCACGCCCATGATGCTCGTCGTGATGGCGTGGGTGGTGGAAACCGTCATCCCGAACTGGCCCGTGATCGCCAGCACCGTGGCGGCCGTCGTTTCCGCCGCAAACCCATGCACCGGCTGCAGTTTCACCATCTTGTGGCCCATGGTCTTGATGATCTTCCAGCCGCCCGCCGCGGTGCCCGCCGCCATCGTGAGCGCGCAGACCACCTTAATCCAGGCGGGCACATCCGGGGCCAGCGACTTCACCTTCTTGGCGGCGGCGGGAACGACCGGCTTCCCGGCCTTTGCCGCCACGTCCGCCTCGGCCTTGAGGGTCTTGAGCCAATCGGTCGGCTTGGCCGCCACCATCGGCCCGAGAATGGGCAGCTTGGGCAGCCAGCGTGCCGCCTCACGGTCCAGCGCGGCTTGGTGGGTGGCCTGGGCCAGCTTCAGCTCGCGGTCCGCCCCGGCCGTATCACCCGTCGCAGCCAAGGCGTGATACGCCAGCGCGTGGAACGCTTCCTTGAATTCGCCGGTCTTCAACTGGTCTGCCTCGGCCGACAGCACGCGGGCGTTCTGGACCGGGTCCGGGGCGCCCTTTTCCAGCGCAACAATCTGCTGCTCAGCGAGCTGGGATTTGTCCATGCGCAGGAAATGGAACGCCGCGGGGATGCCATTGAGCGAACCCGCCGTCGTGGCCGTCACTAGCGCCAGAGTGATTATGCCCATGGTCTTCTGGGCGTCCGCCAATCCGTGGGCGAACCCCATGTAACCGGCACTGACCAGTTGGAGTTTGCCGAACACCGCGTTGACCCAGGCGGGCCGGGCGCTGCGGAGCAGCAGATACAGCAGGCTCATCAGGAGGAAACCGGCGACAAAACCGATGATCGGCGACGAAAACATCGGGATGACCACCTTGTGGAGGATGCCCTCGTGCTTTACGGCGCCGGTGACTTTGTCGACCTTTTCCACGGACCAGAGGATGGCCTTCCAGTTGCCCTGTGCGGAGGCGAGCGTGGCGCCACAAAGCCCGCCCACCAGCGCGTGGGTCGAACTACTCGGCAGGCCCAGCCACCAGGTCAGCAGGTTCCAGCCGATGCCGCCGATCAGGGCGCACACGATGGTCTGGTTGGTCACGAACTGGGAATCCACCAGCCCGCTCGAAACCGTTTTGGCCACCGCGTGGCCGATCAGTGCCCCGATCAGGTTGGTGCAGGCAGCCAGGAGGATGGCCTGGCGCGGCGTGAGCACCTTGGTCGAGACCACGGTGGCGATGGAATTGGCGGTGTCGTGGAAGCCGTTGATGTATTCGAAAATCAACGCCACCAGCACCACCGTGAGCAGCAACGTCATGGCCGTGGGCTCAGGAATTTTTCAGGACGATGTGGAAGATCACGTTGCCGGCGTCCCGGCAGCGGTCGATGACCTTCTCCAGCAGTTCGTAGAGATCCTTCAGCGCGATGACCCGCACCGCGTCATGGTCCCCGGCGTAGAGGCCGCGGAGGAGGTCGATCATCAGGTTGTCCGCCGCCCCTTCGAGGTATTGGAGCTTGTCGTTCAACTCCTTGACCGTGCCGAGGTTCGGTTTGCGCAGTTCACCCACCAGCTTGACCAGCGTGGTCGTCGCCGATTCGAGCAGTTCCGCCTGCCGGGTGAAGTCCGTCTTCCGCACCTGTTCCGGACACAGCAGCAGCCGTTCGCCGAACTTCTCCAGAGTCTTGGGAATCTTGTAGAGCGCATTGGCCAGCGCCTCGATGTCCTCGCGTTCCAAGGGCGTGACGAAGGTCTTGGTCAACTGGGCCCGGATCTCCTGGGTGATCTGCTTGTCCTTCTTGCGCAGCAGCGCGAAGTCATCCAGCGACACGGTGCGGGAGTCCGGATTCAGCAGCATCTTGCGCATGAGCTGGACGCTCTCCTGCGCCTCGGCGGCCGACTTTTCGAGCAATTCGAAGAAAATATCGTCACGGCCGAAGAGTTTCTGGAGGGAAAACATAACGAGATCAGTTGTAAGAAGGTTCCGTCACGGCCGCGTGTCGAATGTGACGGATTTGTTACGGTTGTGTGACAAACCAAATCATCCAGCTCGCGGTCAGGATAGCGCCGGCTGTTGCCGGGGCTTGAGCCGTTGCCCGCGATGGCTAGGCTGGGCCAGTGCTTAAAAACAAATGGCGAGCGCTTAATTCACCCCTTGCCTCCGGCTCGACCTTCGTGAGTAACTACTTTTCGTTATGAGGAGCTCAATTTTCGCCCTGACCTACGCTGGTGTGCTGCTACTGCCGACGGCTACACTGGCTCAAACCACCCCCTACTACCTCACCGATGGGGACAGTTCCACGATGTTCATCATCCAGGGAGGTGCCTTGATCGATACGGTGACCACAACGTCGTTGGCGTATCCGCCGGCCATCCGGTCCACGGTCTGGCTGGGTGGCCGCGATGATACTGGCGGAGTCGAATACACCTTGGCAGGCGTCCCGACCGGCAACACGTCCGTGGGCAACAACGCCTACACCCAATTGCTCGACGGGACGAGCGACGGCCAAAACTACAACTACGGAATCGAGTGCTGCGGCTTGCCTGATTCGGTCATCCGCGCCAATGCCGATTGGTCTGGATCTACCACACTGTTTGACCTGCCATTGGATGGGAATGGCATTACCTACGACACGTCAGCTGGAACCCTATTCGTCAGTTTATTCGACGGTTCGGTCGTCGAGTATTCGCTGGCTGGCGATGTGCTGAATACATTCACTTCTCCCTCCATTGGGGAATTGGTCGGTCTGGCCTACGAAGAGGTGACCGATACCCTTTGGGGTCTGGACCGCAGCAACAACAGCCTCGTTCAATTCAGCACGTCGGGTTCCCTGCTGCAAACGGTCAGTGTGCCTGGCTTCCTTCCCTCGAACGTTTACGGCGGAGAGATGCCATTGACTGGCGACCCGGTGCCCGAATCCTCGACGCTCGGGGCAATCTTCGCTGCGTTGGCTGCCCTTGGATTTGGCGCCGTCCGCCAACGTCAGAAGTAGATCATCGCTGAAGACAAGCGCTGGACGCACCCATGTCCGGCGCTTTTTTGTTTTTGGACCGTGGCTCCGCCGAATCGGTCTTCAGGACTCGGGCGAATTGGTGGTCATACCGTTCAATTGATCGACCACAGCGTCCGTTCCCTCAGCCTTGCCGAGTAACTGAATCTCCGAGCAGACCGGCAGTTTACGCAAAACTTGAGACATAGGACCGCTTTGGTAGCCTAGGCGAGTGCAGAATCCATTCGCCCACGGCAACTTCCGGGACCGGTCGCGGCCGTTCATCGTGGTGGTGATCATCCTGCTGGGCTTGCTGTTCGTTGCGGCTTTCTTCGTCAAACCCGCATGGCGCGCCATCAAGGATCGCCGGGCCGTCAGTTTCGTGGGAAAGGCTCGCGCCGCAATGGCTGCGACCAATTACGCGGAGGCAAAGGCCAATGTGGTCGCCGCCTATGCCATGGCGCCTTTTCATCCGGAAGTCTTCCGCGTTGCCGCCGAACACTACACGCGCTTGGGCCGGCAATATGGCTTGCAGGTATGGGAGCAACTGGAAGGCACCGGGGCGATGAATGCCCAAGACCGCGTCCAGTGGGCCGGCCTTGCCCTTGCTACCCGCTCCTACGAGATGGCCCGGAAAGCCTTGCTGCCGTTGGTCGTGACGAATTCAACCGACCCGGACGTTCTCAAGCTCCTGTCCGAACTGTTTGCGGCCGCGGGAAACTTCGACTTGGCGAGGCAAACGGGCGTTTCCGCGTGGCAGGCGAAACCCAATCGGGCCGATCTCCTGCTCCATTTGGCCAAGATTGAATTTGCCAGCGCCGATCCGGCGATTTCCCAGTCAGGCCTTTCCAAACTTATGTCACTCTTGGTTCGCCCCGACCCGGTTGCCGGCGCTGCCGCGCTGGTCCTGTTGGCTCCGGCAGCCTCCAATAAGGTCGATTCCCGATTGCTGAGCCGACTCGTCGGAGGGCTGCCAGGCACCGAAATCGAGTGCGAATTGGCCAAGCTGGTGATCCGCTACCGAAATGGCGAGTCGGCGCGCGCCGAGGAAATCGCTCATTCCTTCGTCCGGGAGAAAAAACTGAATCCCGACGACCCGCGGTTCATGGCAGTGGTGCTGGGGTTGGTCTCGTTACGGGAGTTCCGGTTGGTGCGAGAGCTTGTTCCCGAAGACATGGCGGTCGGAGCGGACGACCTCAGCTCCATACGCCTTGAGGCCCTGTTCCGTTTGGGCGACTGGACGGGTGTCGAAAGTCTGCTCAACCGGAAGAACCATCAGGTGTCCAAACCCGTCGAAGCTACCTACCGGGCCATGATTGCGCACGCCCATGGGCACACCAACGAGCTTCCAAATCTCTGGCGCGCGGCCATTGCGGCCAGCCAACGTAGCCCTGACCTACTGGAAATTGTCGCCGAGCGGGCGGAGTATACCGGCTCAGCGGCCGAGGCGACGCAAGCCTGGCGCTCAATGTTATTGTTTCCCGAATCGGCAGCAAAGGCCGCCCAGCAGATTTTTCGCCTCGCCGGGCAGACCCGTGACCTCGAGTCCGTGCTTCAAGCCTACCGGCAGCTTTCCCGGTTGGACCCGGCCAACTCCCAGTTTCAACTCCAAGTTGCCTTCCATCGATTGCTGCTGGGCATCGATGGCGAGGACGCCAACAAAACCCTGGCCGCGGGCGAAGCGGCGTTCACCGACCGAAACTTGTTCCGGATTACTTCGGCATTGGCGGAGTTGCGCAACCACAAGCCCGATACCGCCCTCCAATGGATTGAACAACTGACTACCGCCGGAACCGAGGAACCGGGCGTTTGGAAAGTGATCCGCGCTGCGGCGTTGGGCCAGTCTGGCCAAATGGCAAAGGCCCGCGACTTAACCCGCGAATTGAATCCAGGCCGACTCTCCGCCGCCGAGTTTGCGTTGGTGAAAAAGTGGCTTTGATCTTTTGGCTTGGGCCGTGGTGCTTGGTCACGCACGGAACGCCACACATTGTAGGCGATCGCCGCCCAGTGTCCCCAATTCCAAAAACCGCGCACCTCGGATTCCGTTCAGGTTGGTTTTCACCATCGAACCGGCAGCCCCCAATTGCTTCGTTCGAAATCGATTCGGTCATGAAAAAACCGCCTGATTTGATCAGGCGGTTGTTCTCGGAGAAACTATCTGAGGCACTCCAACATCACGCCTTCAAACGGCGGCGTTTCCAAGCGACGATCCCCAGCAACCCAGCCCCAACCACGGCTGACGGCTGCCATGGTTCCGGCACTGCCACCAATAGATCATCAATTGCCAATCCGTCATCGTTACCATTCGAGCCAGATCCCGGCGAATTGGAATCAACCCAGCGAATGCCGAATCTTGCGCCGTTGGCAATCGAGAGACCGGTGATCAAGAACGACTGAGGCGTCCTGTTGAGAGCGTTATTGCCATCAATAGCCCCGACTGAAGTATTGATTGGTGACTGGAAATCTCCGGTTCCCAACGCGGCGTTGTAGAGGCTCCCGACCCAATTGGCTGAAGTGGCCCCGTCGGAAATGTTCGCGGTATTGACGGTGGAATACTGAAAATCCAAACGATCCACTGCATTTCCAGCCGCACGCCATTGCTCGCCCGTGTAGCTGATCCGCAACTGGGTCACGGTCGCCCCCGTGTTGTTGACGAACATGATGCCGAACCGGTTGCCGGTTCCACTGGCCAAGGAACCCAACGCACGGTCCGAGGCGCTAGTGGACCCGTAGCTGTAGAATTCGGCGGCGCTGCTGGATCCGGTGCCGACATTGTAATTCGCCCCGCTGCCGACGAGGACAAAATCACCCAAGCCGGTGGTCTGGTCGGTAGCGCCGGTGGTCGATGACAGCGAATTGAAATTGTTGCTGTAATCGTCGGAAAGATAGCCAAACGAGCGATCCGCGGCCCAAACCGTCGAACCCAAGGCACCCGCCACGGCCATCCCCATGGCGCAACGGAATAAAGTGTTTCTGATCATTGTTTCCCCCTTCAAAGACGGACGGAGCATGCTAACGGGAGCGCCAAGGGTCAAGTGTTCATTCCCATACACACAGAACCAGGTGAGCCAGCGCCGCGCATGCCCCCTATTACTCCCCTTCCAACGCCCGGACCCGGTAAAATCCGCGCTCCAACGTCGTGGGCACGGTCAGTTGCAGGGTCGCGCCGTCGTTGTCCGGGTTTCCGGGGAGCGGGGTCCACGTCGCGGAGCCTAATTCACCCTGCTGTTCCGCGACGTAGTTGGTGCCGGCCGCCGACCAGCTCAACAGCAGGCCGGTCCCGGGCAAGGGTTCGAGGAACAGCCGGGGCGCGGTCGCGGTCAGCGGCAGGGTGGTCGTATTGTTGGCCAGGTTGGCGTCGGCAATCGCGTTGGTCACCGTCGTCGTGAACGGAATGGCGCCCGGCGGGCCGACCAAAACCCGCAGGGTCAGCAGCACCGTGGCCTCCGGATTCAGGCTGTCCGCCGTGACGCGGACCTCGCTGCCGGCAAACGTAAACGGATGGCTGGCCGTCACGTCGAAGTATTGGGCGCCGGCCGGCAGGGTCAGGCGCCCGATGATGTTGGTGGCGGGAACGGCGCCGAGATTGGCGATCCGCCAGGTGCCGGTCAGCGGACCATACGCGACGGCCGGATTTTGGTTAACGGTGAAGGTGCTCCGCAGGTCCGTGGTGTTGCCGAAGTAGAACGTCCGGGACGTAACGAAACTGCCGTCGGGCGACACGACTTCGATGGGTCCGGAGGTCGTTCCCGGGGGCACGATGGCGAGCAGGTTGGTGCCGTTGGCGACCGAGAAAGTCGCCTTCACGCCGTTGAACGTCACGTTGGTGACAGCCGCCAAGTTGTCGCCCCTCAAGGTCACCTGGGTGCCCACCACCCCAAAGCCGGGCCGGAAATCGACCACGGTCGGTTCCGTGCCCAGGACGCGAAACTGGACCGGACTTTCCGTGGAGCCGCCGGGCCCGGTCACCGTGAAATGGGCGGACTTGGCACCGGTCGGCACGGTGACGGTGATCTGCGTCGCGCTGTCCACCGTGAAGCCGCCGATCTCATTCGTCCCCAACCGGACCGAGGTCACCCCGGTGAAGCTCCGGCCGATGAGCCGGACGGTGCTGCCCGGAAAGCCTTGGCCCGGACTCAGGGTGGTGATGACTGGCGCGAGGAAGAAGTTCGCGGCGGAACTGTTGGTGCCGTTGGCCGTGACCACGGAGATCGGACCCGAAACCGCCGCCGCCGGCACCACCGCCGTGATCCGGGTGGCGGAGATGTTCGTGAACCGCTCCGCCGTAACGCCGGCAAACCGAACCGCCGTCGTGCCGGTGAGCGCGGTCCCGTCGATGGTGACTACCGTGCCCGGGGCTCCGCCGACCGGACTGAAGCCGCTGATGCTGGGCAGCACACGGAAATCGCTCAGCGAGATGTAGGCCCCGCCCGGAGCGGTGACCGTCAGTTTGCCGGTCACGGCGTTGGCCGGGACAACCGCCTGGAGGTTGGTCCCCGAAAGCACCGTGAACGACGCGGCTGGCAGCAGGCCGAATTTCACCTCGGTGATCCCGGTGAAATTGGCGCCCCGAATCTCCATCACGTCACCGATCGCCGCGCGGGCCGTGAACGACGCGATCACCGGCTGGAAGTAGAGCAACTGGGCGGACGTCACGACGCCCGCGAAGTTGGTAATCGTGATCGGACCGGTGCTGGCCCCTGCCGGCACGATGATCTGGATCGTGGTGGGCGAAGTCACGGCCCCGGACGTCGCCCGCACCCCGTTGACGAACACTCCGAGGCCGTAGTCAGGGTCATTCGGCCGGTTGGGATCGTCGAAATTGGCGCCCCGGATGTAGATCTGTTCGCCGACATTGGCCTTGGCCGGGATGTTGGGCTGCCCGTTGCCGCCGAAGTCGCGGTAAAAATCCTGGATGCGGGGGGCGACCTGGAAATACGGCAGGCTGAGCGCCAAAGTCGAATCATCGCCGCCCGTGGTCGACACGTTGATCGGGCCGGACTGCGCCTCGCTGGGCACGATCACCTGGATGATGGAGGCATTGGCGCCCTGGACCGTGGCTTTCGTGGTCCCGAAGCGAACGTCGATCAGGCCGCCGAAATTCTGCCCGGTGATCGTCACCAACGTGCCGGGCGCACCGCGGACCGGCGAATAGCCGGTGATGCGCGGGAAAGCAGCCAAGGCGACGTTCACCGACAGCAGCAGCGCGGCGGCGATCCGGAACCAGCGGGAAAAGGCACTTATCGGCATGGGTTTGGGAAGCAAAGGCAAACGTTCACAATTGTCAAAATACAATCCGCCGGTGGCGCCCCGTTGGATGCAAGGAACGGCAATTCCGCCGCCGGCGACCGGTTCGGATCCGGCTGGACGCCCATCGTTCAATCGGCGGGTGCGCTGGCCGACCGGGACCCTACGGAATCCAGCGAAGCTGTTCCTGCCAGAGCCCCAACGCCGTCTGCATGGAGGAAAACGCCAACTGTTCCGGCGCCACGGCCAAGGGATCCAGCCACTCAAACTTCGCCACGTCGTCCAGCGCCGCGGCGCTGTCGGCGTTCAACGCCCGGGCCGTGAAGAAGAAGTCCAGCACCGGATACGTGACCTCAGCGTAGTGGTAGGTGTTCGGCTGCGAACACAGGAAGGTCACGTCGGCGAGTTCGAGCCCGACCTCCTCGCGGATTTCCCGGCTGGCGGCGTCCTCGGCCCGCTCGCCAAGATCGATGAACCCGCCTGGCGGCGCCAGCTGGCCTTTGCCCGGATCCTTGGCCCGATGGATGAACAGCGCCCGGCCATCGTCCCGCCGGATGAACACGGCGATGGCCACCGCAGGATTGAAGAACAGCCGGAACCCGCAGGCGGCGCAGGTGAACACATTGCCGGCCGGCGTGCTCGGCTGGGCGACACCGCAGCGCGGACAGTGCCGGAAAAAGTCGCGAGGATTCACGGGACGATTACTCGAGGCGGGTCACCTTCAAGTCGTCGAAACGGATCGGCGTGCCGCTGAACGGCATGCCCCACGCACCGGCTTTCCCGGCCGGCTGGAGCTTGGTTTCGGTGTGCCGCACCAGGGCCGAAGCCGGCGTGGTTCCACCGACGGAGGCGGCGCCTTCGAGCGTAAATGTGCCATCCTTTTCGGGCTTCAACGCCAGCCGCAGCTGGGTCCATTCGCCGCTCGTCCATTTGAAGGCAGCGGACGCCACGGCCTCGTCGCCCTTGAACAGCTCGATCGCGTTCTTGGCCGGCGAAACTTGCAGGCGATACCCGCTAGCCCCGTTCAGGCCGACGGCAAACGTCGGGAACTTCCGCCCGGTCTTCGTCGCGTGGATGCGGGCGGCGGCCTCGACGCCCGAGGGATTCGCTGGCCCAAACAGGAATCCATAGCTCTCGAGCGGCGCGCCGGGCAGTTCGACGAAACGGGTCTCGCCGTCGCCCATGACCTTGAACTGGCCGTCGAGCACCTTGAATGGCGGGTCCGGCAGCTCGCCGTCCGGCACCTTGGCGAAGTCTTCCGAGAACAGGGCAGCCGGCTCCGCGGCGGATGCGGTCACGGCCAGCAGGCTTCCCAGAACGAGCAGGAACGGTTTCACGGCGGCGAAGCTAGGCAGCGGAAACCGTCGGGGCAAACGCGACCCGCGGCCTTCCCAACCGGATTTGCCAGACGCCGGCCGGTCGCGACCTTCGCCGCCGTGAATGACGTCGCCCCGGCCCTGATTCGCGCCCGTTCTGAACAGCAGGCGCTGGACTGGTCGCTGGTGCTCGTCAGCCAGGGCATTACCTGCGTGCTGGACCGCGATCCGGATTCCGGCGCGTGGCAGTTGGCGCTCGGTTCAGCGGATCATCCGCGGGCCCTAGAGGCGCTGCGCCTGTTCAACCGCGAATCCCGGCGCTCCCGGTGGGAACACGCCCTGCCCGACTCCGAACTCCGCTTCCACTCCGGCGTGCTACTCTGGGTCACCGCGCTGTCGCTGCTCCATGCGGTGAGCGACCGGCTGGCGGCGGGCACGTTTGCCTACCTGGCGGCGGGCAAAGGGGAATGGTGGCGCGCCTTCACGGCGGTCTGGCTGCATAGCGACCTCGCCCACCTTTCGGCCAACGCCCTCACCGGCACCTTGTTCCTCGGTCTGGCCATGGCCCGTTATGGCGCGGGGCTCACGAGCCTGGTCACGCTGCTGGCCGGGGCGGGCGCCAATTTTTTTGCCCTGAAATTCCGCGCGGATCATCCCGGCTACGGGCTCGGCGCGTCGGGCATGGTGATGGCCGCGCTCGGTATGATGGCGGTGCAGGCGCTGCCACTGTGGCGCCTGGGCCGGCGCGGCACCCGTCTGTTGCTCACCGGACTCGCTGGCGGCGCCTTCCTCTTCATCGAACTGGGCACGGCCATGACCTCCGACGTGCTGGCCCACGCGGTCGGCTTCGGCGTCGGGGTCGTGCTCGGCGGCCTATGCGCGCTGTTGCCGGAGCGCTGGACTCCGGCGGCCAACCGCTGGGCCTGGTGCGCGTTCTGGCCGCTGGTATTGGCGACTTGGGCCCGGGTGCCGTTCCGTTGAACCATCGGCCCGCCGTTGTCCGACCGCGGCGGTAGCATTCGCCCCATTGAAACGTCCGGCCCAATCCGCGCACGCTCCGCCCGTGCCCGGTTTCCATCTGCACCGCAGCAACCGCCTGGAGTCCCTCGCCGGGACGCTCGCGGATCGGGTGCGGACACCGCTGCAGTCGGCGTTGGCGCCCGAAACCGTGCTGGTCCAAAGCCAGGGCATGGCCCGCTGGCTCAAGCTGCAACTGGCGGAACGCCTCGGCGTCGCCGCCAACCTGCGGTTCCCGTTTCCTCGCGCCTTTGCCCACGAACTCTTCCGCGCGCTCGACCTGACTGTGGACGCCCGGCCGTCGTTTGACCCGGAATTGCTGGTCTGGCGGCTATATTCGCTGCTGCCAGGCGCCGCGCAACGGCCGGGCTTCGATGCCGTCGCGCGTTACCTCGCGGACGGTGACGACCGGAAACGCTTCCAGCTCGCCGGCCGATTGGCGCGACTGTTCGACCAATACCTCGTCTATCGGCCGGACCTGATCCAAGCTTGGGACGCGGACGACGCGAATTGGCCCGAGGCGTTCCAGGCGGAAGCCCGCGACGCGTGGCAAGCCCAGCTCTGGCACCTCGTCGGCGACGGTTGGGCCGTCGGACATCCCGCGGCGTGGCACTGCGAATTCCTCCGTCGCGCCCAGGCGGGCGATCTCCCGGCCGATCGGCTGCCAGAGCGAGTTTCGCTCTTTGGCGTCTCCGCGTTGCCGCCGTTCCACCTCGATCTTCTGGCCGCACTGGGAACCGTCGCCGAGGTCCACCTGTTCCTGCTCCAGCCGACCGAACACTACTGGGGCGACCTCCGTTCCCGCCGCGAACAAGCCCTCGCCCGCCGGCGTTCCCCGAGATCCTTGGGCGAGGCGGACGAAGGGCATCCGCTGCTCGCCTCGCTGGGGCGGACCGGCCGGGAAATGCTCGACCTGCTCCTCGACCGCGACGCGCAGGATGCCGTGGAAGATTTCGTGGCGCCCCCGGACGACCGCCTGCTCGGTCGGTTGCAGGGGGCGATGCTTTCGCTCACGGCGCGCGGGGCCGCTGAACCGCGCCTTCCGCTCGCACACATCGACGACTCCGTGCGGGTTCATTCGTGCCACAGTCCGCTGCGCGAAGTGGAGGTGCTGCACGATCACTTGCTCGCCTGGTTTAGCGACGATCCCCAACTCCAACCGCGCGACGTCATCGTGATGGTGCCAGATCTGGAAACGTATGCCCCGTTGCTCGAAGCGGTCTTGGCGCAGCCGGAACAGCCCGGACAGTTCATCCCCTTTTCCATCGCCGACCGCAGTCCGCGTGCCGGTGGCCTCGGCGCGGCCCTGTGGCACGCGCTCGAACTTGCCGGCAGCCCGTTCGCCGCCCCGGAAGTCTTCGGCCTGCTCGAACGCCCTCCGGTGCGCCAGCGTTTCGGGCTCGATGAAGACGCGCTGGACCGCTGCCGCGACTGGGTCCGAGCCGCCGAGATTCGCTGGGGGCGCGACGAAGCCCACACGCACGCGCAATCGGCGACGGCCAATCACACCTGGCGCGCCGGCCTCGACCGCCTGCTGCTCAGCTTCGCGCTGGGCGGCACCGAGGAACTAGTCGCGTGCGGGGTGGCCCGCTCCGTGTCGGTGGACGGCGGCGAGGCGGACGTGCTCGGCGGCGTCTGCCAATTCGCGGAAACGCTCCTGAACTTCGCCCGTGCGGCCGAGACCCCGGCACCGCCGGCCGAATGGGCGGAACGCCTCAACAGTTTCCTCGGCGCCTTGTGCGTCACAGAAGGCGACGCCAAACGTGAGGCCGACACGGTCCGCGCCGCGCTGACCACGCTCGCCGACGCCCAGAAGTGGGGCGGCTGCACCGAACCGCTCAGCCTCTCCGTGGTGTTGGAACACCTCGGGCCCGCCCTCGCGGAGGATCGTCGCGGCAGCGGCTTCCTGCACGGCGGCGTGACGATCTGCGGCTTGAAGCCGATGCGCAGCGTCCCGTTCGCGGTCGTCTGCCTGCTCGGCCTGAATCACGGCACCTTTCCCCGCCAGAACACGCCGCTGGCCTTCGACCTCACCGCCCGCCATCGCCGCGCGGGCGACAGTTCACCGCGCGACGACGACCGTTACCTGTTCCTCGAAACGCTGCTGTCGGCCCGCGCGCGGCTGCACCTCAGCTACGTGGGCCAGTCGCAACGCGACGGGAAGGACATCCCACCGAGCGTCGTCGTCAGCGAACTGCTCGACCACTTCGACCACGAATTCACCACCGCCGCCGGGACGCCGCCGAGCCGCGAACTCGTCGTGCGCCACCGCCTGCAGGCGTTCAGTCCAGACTACTTCCGGGGCGAAGGGCTGTTCAGTTTTTCACCCGCCAACCATGCCGCTGCCGTCGCGCTCCAAGAACGTCGCCAGGAACCCATTCCGCCGCTCGCAGGGAAGCACCCCGCTGAATCGCCGACCGCGCCGGTCGAACTCTCGACGTTGATCCGCTTCTTCCGGAATCCGGCGCAGCACTTCGCGGAGCAGCGCCTGGGCCTGCGTTTCGCCCGCGCCGAGGACGCCCTGCGCGACGAGGAGGATTTCCAGGTCGGGACCCGGGACAACCACAGCCTGGTCGAGGCCGGCGTCGCCACGCTGCGGCGGCACCAATCGCTCAGGGAATTGCTCACGCTCCAAGCCGCGGCTGGGCGACTGCCCGACGAACCGTTGCGGAAAGGGGAACAAAGCCGGCTGGAGCGGGAGACCACCGCGTTCTGGCAACGCTGCGAACCGCACTTCGCCGCCCCGGCGCGTTTCCTTGCGGGCACGTTGACGGTCGCCGGCTGGGAACTCACCGGCCGCGTGGAGGTCTTCGGCGACCAGGTCGTGCTGGCCCGTTACTCCAAGTTGGACCGCCGGCCGGAAACTTTCCTCGCCGGCTGGATCAATTTGCTGTTCGCGGCCTCGCTGGACGCTTCGGTCTGCCGCGCCGTGCTGCTGGGGCGCGACGGCACGTTTGCTCTGAATGTCCCGGCCGATTCGGCCGCCGAACTTGGCCGGTTGGTCACGCTCTTCCAGCGCGGCCAGGGTGAAGTGCTGCCGTTCGCGGCGAAGACATCCTTCGCTTACGCCGAGAAGTTCGTCGGCAAGGTCAAGGTCGAGGCGGAGCGGGAAGACCGGGCGCTGGCCGCCGCCCGAAACGCGTGGGCCCCACCTTTCGTCGGCGACGACCGGCCCGACCCGGAATCCACTGACGCGGCGTTGCGGCTAGCATTTGACGGCGTGGACCTCTCGGGCGTGGCGGACTTCGGGGCAGTGAGCCTCACCGTCTTCCAGGCGCTGCTGCAACACCGGGAGGAATTGCCGTGAACCGCTTCGAACTGCTCACCGATCCGTTGGCGCCCGGCGTCGCGGTGATCGAGGCCAGCGCCGGCACGGGCAAGACCTTCGCGCTGGCCGGCTTGGTCCTGCGGCTGTTGCTGGAACCCGACGGCGCCGCACCGCCGCCGGGCATCGACCAACTGCTGGTCGTCACCTACACGAACGCGGCGACCGACGAGCTGCGCGAACGTATCCGCGCCCGGCTTCGGTCGGCGGCGGACGCCCTCGAGCAGGGCGCCGCGGACGACGCCCTGGAACTGTCGCTGCTGGAGCGTTTCGCCGGCGCTGCCGAACGCACCCAAGCCCGGCAGCGGCTGCAGGACGCGCTCACGCTCTTCGACCAGGCGGCGATCTTCACCATCCACGGCTTCTGCCAGCGGGTGCTGCGCGACCGGGCCTTCGAGACCGACAGCCTCTTCGACGCCGAACTGGCCGCAGACGATTCCGACCGTCTGCGTGAGGTCGCGTTTGGTTTCATCCGCCAACAGCTGTCCGCCGCCGAACCCGGCCTGGTCGCCAGCGGCCTGGCCCAACTGCTCACGCCCGAACTGCTCCTCGCCACCGCCCGCGCCGTGCAACCGCACACCGAATTCACGGTGTCGCCCGAGCCCGGCGAATCCACCGCGGACCGGCTCGTTGCGGCCCGGACCGCGTTGCTGGAATTTTGGCGCACTCATCGAGCCGAAGTCGGCGCGCTGTTCGGCGGCGGCCGGGCGAACCCAACCTTCAAGGCCGACTTCAACAAGGACTCTTTCGTCGCCGAGGTCGAAGCGCTGCGTGAACGCCTGGAACGAGGCGAAAGCTGGACCGCCGACACAGCAAAGCTGCTGGACGCATTGAGCCTCGCGGAGGCGCACGCAGCGGTGCTCGCCAAACCCAAGCAGGCGCCAAACTTCGCCTTCTTCGAGGCGGTGCAGGCCGTGCTCGACGCGCGCCAGTCGCTGGGTCGCGAGCTGCAAGCCCGCTTCGCGCTCGAGCTGCACGCACGCCTCGCCACCGCCCAGCAGTTGGCCAAGACGCAGTCCTTCGACGAATTGCTCCGGCGCACCGACGCGGCGCTCGCCGGCGGTTCCGGGCCGGAACTGGTCGCCACCCTGCGCCGCACCTATCGCGCCGCGCTGATCGACGAATTTCAGGACACCGACCCGCTGCAGTGGCGCATCTTTGACCGCCTCTTCACCGATTCCGGTGCCGGCCACCGCCTGCGGCTGATCGGCGATCCCAAGCAGGCCATCTACGGCTTCCGCGGCGCCGACGTGGCGACCTACCTCGCGGCGCGCGAAGCGGTCCCGCCGGGCGCCCGCACCACACTCGGCACCAACTGGCGTTCCGAGGCGAAGCTGGTCGCCGCGGTGAACCATCTTTTCGGGACGCATCCCCGGCCCTTCGCGAATCCGCGCATCGAATTCGCGCCGGTCGCTGCCGCCGGCCAGGCGGAGGCCCACGCCTTGCGCGATCCGGCGGCCACCGCGCCGTTGCAGCTTTGGCTGCTTGGCCAGGGCGACGACGACAAGACTGTCGCGAAGGAACCCGCCGGTGAGTTGGCCCGCGCCGCCATCGTGGCCGAGATCGAACGCCTGCTCGGCGATCCGAACGTTACGCTCGGCGGCGCCCGGGTGCGGCCGCGGGACATCGCCATCCTCGTCCCCGTGAACCGTGACGCCCGGCAGCTCCAGGACGCCCTGCGGCAGCGCGGCATTCCCAGCGTGCTCCAGGCCGCGGAAAGTGTCTTCGCCTCGGATGAGGTAGCCACCGTCGAGAGCCTGCTCGACGCGTTGGAGTCGCCACATTCCCCCAGCCTGCTCCTGCGGTTGCTGGCCACACCCGCGCTCGGCTTCATGCTCGCGGATTTCGCCCGGCTGGATACCGACGCCGACTTTGCCGCGCAGGTCGCGGAGGCGTTTGCGCGTCACGTCCAAAACTGGCAGCGGCGTGGTTTCGCGGCGGCGTTTCGCGGCTGGCTGGAGGGCGAGGGTGTCCGTGCCCGCCTCATGGCGCGACCCGACGGCGAACGACGCCTGACCAATCTCCTGCACCTCGGCGAATTGCTGCACGCCGCCGAGCAGGCCGGGCACACGGGCACCGCGCTCTCCCGCTGGCTCGCCGACCAGAAATCGGCCGACGCCCAGGCGGCCGATGTCACCGAGATGCGCCTCGAAAGCGACGCCAGCGCGGTTCGTCTCGTCACTATCCACAAGAGCAAGGGGCTGGAATATCCGATCGTGTTCTGTGCGTTCCTTTGGCGCGGCGTGGAGCCGTCCAAGAACCGCGAACGGGACCCGCTCGTGATCCGTCGCGCCACCGGCGGGCCGCTGGTCGACCTCGCCGGTTACCGCGATTCCACGCACCGCGAGGCATATGCCGCTGACATGCTGCAGGAACACCTGCGCCTGCTTTACGTCGCGCTGACCCGCGCTCGCAACCGCTGCTACCTGCTCACCGGCCCGATCAGCGGCCTCGAATCCTCGGCGCTCGGCTGGCTGCTACACGCGCGTTCTCCCGCCGCCGAAGTTCCCGATCTCGCAGCCCTGCGCACGCGCCTCCAGGAATTGCCGTTGTCCGCGATGCGCGAGGAACTCCAAGCCATTGCCGACCAATCCGGCGGCACGATCGCCTTGGCGGACACCCTGCCGGACCTCGCGCCTCAGGGCGGTGGTTGGGCGGAAGCATCTGCCACGTTGGCCGGCCCGCGGGAATTCCATCGAGGAGGCTTCGACCGCTGGGCGATCCAAAGTTACTCCGGACTGATTGCCGGGGCGGCCGACGAGGCGCCGGATCACGACGCCGTCGAACTCGCCGCGGAACCGGCCGAAGCCGAGGAATTCGACGAGTTCGCCCGCCTGCCACGCGGCAAGACGCTCGGCACCTGCCTGCACGAAGTGTTCGAGCAGATTGATTTCACCGCCGCCCGCGACGCTTGGACGCCACTCGTCGAATCCAGCCTGCGCCGGCACCAGTTGCCCGTCGAACTTTGGCGCGAACCGACGCTGCGGCTGTTGGAACGCGTCACGACCGCCCCGTTGGCAGCGGCCGGAGACACGTTTCGTTTGCGGGACATCCCGCCGGCGCAACGCATCAACGAACTGGAGTTCTTCCTGCCGTTGCGCGGCTTCAACGTGTCGTCCCTCCAACAGGCTTTTGTCCGCCACGCGGTCGACGTCCCGGTCGCCGATTGGCCGACGCGGGTCGCGGACCTCGGCTTCGAGGCCAGCGACGGATTCCTCCACGGCTACGTGGATGCGATCGTGGAGCACGCCGGCCGATACTACCTGCTCGATTGGAAAACCAACTGGCTCGGCCCCACGGCCGCGGCCTACACGCCGGCGACGGTGAACCGGGCGATGCGCGGCGGCTTCTACGTGCTGCAATACCATCTCTACGCGGTGGCACTGCGGCGCTACCTGCGCCTGCGGCGGCCCGAGGCCGATTTTGGCGCGGCGTGGGGCGGTGTGTTTTACGCCTTCCTCCGCGGCATTGATCCGGCGCAACCCGGGCAAGGCTGGTTCTTCCACCGTCCGGGCGACGCCTTGCTCGACGAACTGGAACGCGCCTTGGAATCGGGAGGTGCCGCGTGAAGCCGCCAACACCCAAGGCGGAGTCGCCCCTCGCCGACTGTCTGGCCCGGTTCCTCGCCGGGTTGGCGAGCGAACACCGGGAACTCGTCCGCGCAACCGTCACCGCCTTGGTGCAAGCCGAAGCCGCCGGCCACGCCTGCCTGACGACCGACGCGACCGTCGACCTGCTGGCCTCCGGGGTCGCCGGCCGGCCGGGCGAAGCGTTGCCGCTGATCTGCGCCGGCGACCGCGTTTACCTGCGCCGCATGTTTCTGCACGAAGGCGCCGTGGCCCACGCCCTGAGAACGCGCCTGGCCGCCGCGGACACTCCGGCGGACTTCGCGGCGGCGGTGCCGTTCCTCCGAAGCTGCGGGCTACTGGCCGGTGGCGAAGTGGATTGGCAGGCCGTGGCGGTGCTTGCCGGGCTTGTGCGACCGTTGCTCGTGATTTCCGGCGGGCCCGGCACCGGCAAGACCCGGACCGCCGCCGTGTTGCTCGCCGCGGTGAACAGCTTTCAACCCGGCGTGAAGGTTGCCCTGGCCGCCCCGACCGGAAAGGCGGCGGCGCGTTTGGGTGAATCCATCGGCAAGACCTGGACGGAACTGGACCTCGGGACCGCCCCGGTGCCGGAGGCGATGACCTTGCACCGCTTGCTCGGCGCCTCGGCCGATGGGCGACGGTTCCGGCACGGTCCCGACAATCCGCTCGCCGCGGACCTCGTGCTGGTGGACGAGGCGAGCATGGTGGATCTCACCCTGATGAGCCGCCTGGCCACGGCGCTCCGCCCAGAGGCGCGCCTGGTCCTGCTGGGCGACAAGGATCAACTGGCTTCGGTCGAGGCCGGCTACGTGCTCGGTGACCTGTGCGAAGCCGTCGGCCTCAACCGTTTTCCCGCCGCCTTCGCCGACCGCCTTCGCGCCGGCGGAGTTCCGGTTCCGCCGATGGAACCGGGCACCGGCGTCGCGGTAGAACTGCTCCACAATCACCGCTTCGGCCGCGGCCACGCGATCCCGCGGCTGACGGCCCACATCCGCGCCGGCGACGTCGCCGCCACCCTCGCGGCGCTCCGCCAATTGGGGGCTGACGATACCGTCCACTGGCGTGACACGGGCGACGCCGACGCGCTCGCGGCCGAGCTGCGGGAAGCCTTTGACCGGCACCTTCGGCCACGCTGGCAGGCGACGACACCGGCCGACGCACTCGCGGCGCTCGGCCGGTTCCAGATTCTCTGCGCGCTCAAGCGGGGTGTCTTCGGGCGCGACGGCGTCAACGCCACAATGGAATCCCTCGCCGAGGCCGCCGGGTTCCGCCGCCGTGGCCAGGTGTGGTATTCGGGCCGCCCTATCCTAATCACCGCCAACGCGCCACACCTCGGGCTGTTCAACGGCGATCTCGGGATCGCCTGGCACGACGACGCGGGCCGGCTCCAGGTCTGGTTTGCCGGTCCCGCCGGCCTGCGCAGCCTCGTGCCCGACCGCCTGCCGGCACACGAAACGGCCTTCGCCCTGACCGTTCACAAAAGCCAGGGCTCGGAGTTCGATGCAGTGCTGGTGCTGCTGCCGCCGAACCCGGCGCCCGTCTGCACCCGCGAACTGCTCTACACCGGCCTCACCCGCGCCCGGCACCAAGTCACGCTGCTCGCCTCCGCGTCCGCCGTGCGCGAAGCCGTCGGCTCCGGCAGCGTGCGCCGCTCCGGGTTGGCCGAGCGACTGCGGGAGTAGCCTGCCACCCACCTTTGGACTGCGGGGCCTTGGCACCGCTTTTCTTTCGCGGCAGCCGCGTAACCGATGCTCGGGACAAAGCCACGGCGAAGCCAAAACGCCGTCGTGCCGGCGCAGTCCAAAACGTCCGTCCAACCGTTCCCATCGGCAGCAATTTGGCGTCCGGGACAACATTTTCGGTCGGCGTCCTTGCCATACATAGCTTCGCAATGTATTGATCGCTGCGTGGTGCCCCGAGATCTAGTTGCTGCTTCGTCCACGCCGCTGGTGCTCTCCATCTTGGCGGAGGGCGAAAGTTACGGTTACGCGATCATCCAGCGCGTCCGCGAACTTTCCGCGGAGGAGATTCAATGGACCGACGGCATGCTTTATCCCGTGCTGCACCGCCTGGAGCGCGACGAACTCATCTCCGCCGAGTGGCGGCAGGCCGAATCCGGCCGCGAGCGCAAATACTACCGCCTGACCACCAAAGGCCGGAACTCCCTCAAGGAAGAGAAAGCCAATTGGCTGACCGTTCACAACACGCTGGGCAAACTATGGAACCTGCAACCCGTTTCGACCTAGAAGCCGCCATCCAAGCCTGGCGCGCGAACCTGAGCGAAGAACTCGCCGGCCAAGCCGACGCCCTCGCCGAACTGGAGGAACACCTTCGAACTTCGGTGGCCGCGCTGCGCCAAACCGGCCTTTCCGACGAGGAATCACTCTTGGTTGCCCAACGGCGGCTCGGATCAGCACCCAAACTGGGCGCCGAGTTTCGCCGAAGTAATCCCGCATCGGTCTGGCGCCGGAGGGTGTTCTGGATGGCGTTGGGCTGCATAGGAGTCCACTTGTGGAGCTCTTTCGTCAGCCCCATCCGCACTTGGCTTTCGATGCAAATGACCCAGGGCGGAGAATCTTGGAGAATCGCGGCCCCGGTCGCCTATGTGGTCATCGCGTTGGTTCCACTGCTGGTTGCCATCCCGTTGGCCAAAGGAACTTTGGCAGCTCCACTCCAGCGGTTGCTACCCCTGTTCGCCAACCGCCGCCGGGCCGCGTGGACGCTGAGCATCTTCGTCGCCGCGGGCTTTGCGTTTGGCCAGATCGGAAGTTTGATGGCGATGCATGCCTACGGCAGTGACAGTTGGCGCCTCGTTGGAAGCGCCGCGCTGATGTCGCTGACGTGGGGAATACCGCTCGGCCTCTTCGTCGCCTGGCTCATGCCGTCCGCACCAACTCCGGTCCGCATGAGAACCAACGGTTGAGCAGTTTCGGCTCAACTCCAGGCCGGATTAGCTCAGCCGGGCAGCACTGAAAACATCACCGCATCCCGTGGGGTGCCGTGGATGAGCAGTCGATGCCGCAGGACACCTTCCCGAACTGCGCCGAGTTTTTCGGCGACCCGCAGGCTCGCGGCATTCGCGGGTTCCACCAGGATTTCGAGCCGTTGCAGGCGCAGGTCCGCAAAGGCGAACTGCACCAGCAGACGGCTGAGTTCCACCGCCAAGCCGCGGCCGCGCTCGGAGGTGCGGACGAAGTAGCCCAAGTTGCCAAACCGGTGCTGCCGGTTGAAGTGCCCCACGGCACCACCGCCCAACATGCGGCCGGTTGAAGAAGAGACCGCGACGAAGCAGTAGCCTTCATCGTTGTCCCATTGGGAGAGCCGTTCCGCGATGAACTGCTCCGCTCCCGTCAGGTCAGTCACGGAGTCCGTCCACATCATCCAGCGGCCAATGTCATCGGCCGACTCACGCGCGAGCTCCAGCACGGCCGGCGCGTCTTCCCGCCGCCAGCGGCGCAGCAGAATTGGGCCGTCGGTCAGCGAGGTGCGCATGGAATCCCCCGACGGCGGCGCCGGCGTCACTTCTCCGCGAGCAACTTCTCGACCTTGTCGGTGAGGTTGGCTCGGGCTTCGAGGTCCCGCAGGTTGCCCTGCTTGTCGAGCAGCCACATGGTCGGAACGCTGTTGATTCCGAACTCCCGGCCGAACTTGTTCTTCCAGCCCTGGCCGTCGAAGAACTGCACCCACGGCATCTTCTTCTTCTTGGTGAAGCCTTTCAGCGCATCCTCGTCCTCGTCGAAGCTGATGCCAATGATCTCGAAGCCCTTGGGGTTCAGCTTCTCGTAGGCGGCGACCACATTGGGCACCTCGGCCACGCACGGTCCGCACCAGGTCGCCCAGAAGTCGATTAGCACGACCTTACCCTTGAGCTCGGCGAGGTCCACCTTGCGGCCGTCCACCGCGGTGAACTGGAGGTCCAGCGGCTTGCCAACCCGGTCATACTTCTTCTTCAGGCCGAGGGCGTGCTGCTTGAGTTCCGCCGGCACTTTCTCGGCCTTGGAAATTTCCTCGATGATCGACTTGGCCTTATCGCCGCCGAGATTCTCCGCGATTTCCATGAGGGCGCCGTAGACTTCGGGCCGCTCCGGGAACTCCTTCTGGATCTCGCGGACGCTTTTCTCAAAGTCTTCCAGCACCGCCTGCATGCCCTGGCTCTGGAGCTTCTTCGCCTTCATCACGGCGGCCTGCATCTTCTGCTCAAACGGCCCGGCCGGTGCCGCCGCCGCGGGGGCTTCGGCGTCGCCGCCGAGTTCGCGCAGTTCCGCCTCCCGCCCCTCGGCACCCAACTGGATTGCCGAGATCAGCATCTCGCGCTGGATCGACTTGGCCTGCGCGGCCTGGGCATGATCCTTGAAGCGCGCCTGGAATTCCTTCGCCTTGTCGGCGGTGACGCCGGCGGCCTCGCCCATCTTCTTGCGGAAGGCGGCAAGCTCCTCGTCGGTCGGTTTCTTCTGGTTCCATTCCGCCGGCGGCAGCGGCGGCCGGGTGGAATCCACCAGTTCCTTCCAAGCCTTGTCCGCGTCGTCCGGCAGGAGGTTCTTCACGGCGGCCGGGGCGGCAGCCGGGGCCTCTGCGGCGATCAGCGTTCCCAGCGAGAGGGCGACTCCGACGGCAACCGACAGCAGGTGCTTGTGAATCATGGCGGGAAGCTGGCGGCCGCTATTCGCTTTGCCAACGGAATCTTTCCGCCGCCAACCGAACGACCGCCGGGTCGGAAATTGGCCAGAGAAGAGGCTTTGCCATCAACCGCGGCCGGCTACTTTTCCGGCGGATCGCCCTGAATCAGCCCCGCCGTCGCGGCGTCCGCCTAGCACGTTATGCCGATGAATCACCACGCCTTCGAGCCTGCCCACCTGGCGCTCACCCGCCGGCAGTTCCTGAATCGCTGCGGCATGGGCATGGGGGCGCTGGGCCTGGCCTCGGTGCTGGGTTCGGCCGGCGGCTTCGCCGCGCAGGCGACCGAGGGCGGCGCCATGATGAGCCCGCTCGGGGCCAAGTCCCCGCAGTTTCCCGGCAAGGCGAAGCGGGTGATCCACCTGTTCATGAACGGCGGGCCGTCGCACGTGGACACGTTCGACCGCAAGCCGTCGCTGGAGAAGTATCACGGGAAGGAGATCCCGGTTCACTTCGCCACCGAACGGAAGACCGGTGCCGCCTACCAGTCGCCCTTCAAGTGGCAGCGTTACGGCCAGAGCGGCCTGGAAGTCAGCGAACTGTTCCACCACACGGCGCAGCATGCCGACGACCTGTGCGTGATCCGCTCGATGCAGGCCGACGTGCCGAACCACGAGCCGTCGCTGCTCCTGATGAACTGCGGCGAAGCCCGGCTGCCCCGCCCGAGCTTTGGTTCCTGGGTGACCTACGGCCTCGGCACGGAGAACCAGAACCTGCCCGGCTTCATCTCGATGTGCCCGGGCGGTTATCCGATCCAGGAATCGCAGAACTGGCAGAGCGCCTTCCTCCCGGGCGTCTTCCAGGGCACCTACATCAACACCGAGCACACCCAGCTCGACAAGCTGATCGAGAACATCACGAACCACTACACCGCGCTGCCCCAGCAACGCGCGCAGCTCGACCTGCTCCAGCGGCTGAACGAGCAGCATCGCCGCGCCCGGGCGGCCGACGCCCAGTTGGAAGCGCGCATCCAGAGCTTTGAGCTGGCCTACCGGATGCAGGGCGACGCGGCGGACGCCTTCGACATCAGCCGCGAGCCGGAATACATCCGCCAACGCTACGGCGAGGGCACGCAGGCCCGACAGATTCTCATCGCCCGGCGCCTGATCGAACGCGGGGTGCGCTTCGTCCAAATCTGGCATGGCGCAGGCCAGCCTTGGGACAACCACGATGACATCGAGGAAGGCCACCGCCGCCTCGCCGGCCAATGCGACCGGGCCATCGGCGCCCTGCTCACCGACCTCAAGGAGCGCGGCATGCTGGAGGACACGTTGGTGATCTGGGGTGGCGAATTCGGGCGCACGCCCACGGTGGAGTTGCCCACGCCTGGCGCCAATGCCGGCAAGCAGAACGGTCGTGACCACAACAACCACGGTTTCTCCATGTGGCTGGCCGGCGGCGGCGTGAAAGGCGGCAGCGTCTACGGCGCGACGGACGAATTCGGGTTCGCCGCGCTGGAAAACAAGGTCCACGTCCACGACCTGCACGCGACCATCCTCCACCTGCTCGGCTTCGAGCATGAGAAGTTCACCTTCCGCAATGCCGGCCGCGACTACCGCCTGACCGACCTGCACGGCAACGTGGTCAAGGCGCTGCTGGCCTGAGGCGGGCTGTTCCCGCGAGCGAGGCCCCGGCGCCGGCGGCGGTGTAAATGCGGACCAAGCCTATTCCGCACCTGCTTCCCTGCTTTCCAGATCGCTAGCTGCTCCTCCGGAACAGACCCGAGCGCCATTCCTTGTCCGTCTTGGCCGTGACCAATTTCAGCCCCGCTGCGGCGAAGGCCTTCTCCACCGCCTTGAATTGCGTCGCCAAGATTCCCGCGAGGACGAGGGAGCCGTCCGGCGCCAACCGAGCAAGGATGCGGTCACGTTCGGCGATGAGCAGGTCGTAGATCAGGTTGGCGCAGACGACGTCGAACTTCTCCTTCGAGCCGCGCGGCATTTTCGTCAGGTCGGCCTGGGTCAGTTGGACCGCGTCGGTCACGCCGTTTAGCTCGGTGTTTTCCGCGGAGATGCGCACCGCGTCGGGATCGAAATCAAATGCCTTCACCGGCGTGTAGCCGAGCTTGGCCGCGGCGATCGCGAGAATACCCGAGCCGGTGCCCATATCCATGAACGACTGGCGTGCGCCTGCACGGCGCAGCTTGGCCACTTGGGTCAGGCAAAAGTGGGTCGTCGCATGCTGGCCGGTGCCGAAACTCAGGCCCGGGTCCAGGAGCACGAGCTGCTGGCCAGCCTTGGGCGCACGGTTGGACCATGTCGGCTTCACGAGCAGCGACCGGCCGATCTCGATGGGCTTGAAGTGGCGCTTCCACGATTCGCTCCAGTCACGCGCCTGCACGCGCCGGATGGCGATCCGGCCCGGCGCCACGTCGAGGCCGTTTTCCTCGGTGTCGGCCAGGCCGTCCCGCAACGACGCCTTCGTTTCCGTCACGTCGGCATCCGGCAGGTTCCAATAGACGCTGACCGTGGTGACCAACGTGTCCGCGTTGGTGTAAACGGACGGGGTCTGGCCGAACTCGCGTTCCAGCAGCGCGGCGACGGCGTCTTCCGACCCGGGATTGGTCGTGATGGCAATCTGGCGCAACGGGGCGTCCGGCGTCGGCAAGGGATAGGGATCGGGCATGGGGAAATCGGTTCAGGGCAAATCCCGCCAGGGCGTGAAGTTCAGCAACTGGATCTCGGTGCGGGGCCGGCCGGCCTTGAGTTCGCCCAAGTCCAGCCACGTCGCGCTCGCGTAATCGACCTCGACGTGCTCGAAGAAGGACAGCGGCTGCCGCAGCAGGATCGAAAGCGCCATGCGGATGACGCCGCCATGGCAGAAGACCGCGACCGTCTTCCCGGCCTGTTCGCGCAGGATCACCTCCAGGCACTGGGCGATGCGCTCGTGGTAGTGCTGGAGATTTTCGGCGCCGGCGACGTGATTGCGCTCCAGCAGTTGCAGCCAGTCGTAGGCGGAGACGCCGAACCGCTGCTGCACCTCGTCCCAGCCAAGACCGGTCCAGTCGCCAAAATCCACCTCGCGCAATCCGGGCAGCACCGAAACCTCCCCGGAAAAGTGCCGGCGGAACGGGTCCAGCGTGAGCTGCACGCGCCGCATGGGACTGGCGTAGACGGCGTCGAACGGTCGGCGCGCGAGCCAGTTCGCGAGGCGCCCGGCCTGCTCGTGGCCACGCTCGCTGAGTTCCATGTCGATGCGGCCGCCGAAGACGCGATGATAGCGGGTTTCGACTTCGCCGTGGCGGAGGAGGAAGAGTTTCGTGGGGTTGGACATGAATGCTCAGTCGGCCGGCTCGATCTTGACAATACGCACCTCACGGACGGCGTGATCGGTCCAGAACGTGATGGCGCTGCGACCTAAAATGATGGTCTGGACGGGGCGACCAACCGAGTCTTGTGACGCGTAGTCGCCCAGACGAAACGGGTCGTGCCCAAGGCGGCCTAACTGGTCGAGAAGCCGTTCCATTTCCTGCCGGTTCAGTCGGCGCAGGGACTCGACGCCCTCCAAATCGATGGCAACCCGGTAGGGCATCATTGGGCGTCGGCACCCAGCAGGCGGGCGCGCGCCTCGTCGAGCGACAGCCAATTGGCCGGATTCCGGTCGTCAATTTTCGTCGCCACCTCCCGCCGCCACGTGTCGTCTCGCTGTAAACGCTGTTGGAGGAGATACGCCGAAATCTGTCGCTGGGCCTCGGGAGGCATTTCGGCGATGTCGCGGATGACTTCGGCCACGCTTTTCATGCCTGCGAAATTGCCGACTGCTGGGCCGAAAGCAATTCCCGGATGCCGCCCTTGCCGAGCCGCAGCAGGTCGGCCAGGTGCTCGTCGCCAAACGTGGCCTCCTCGCCGCTGGCCTGGAGTTCGATGAACTCCCCGGCGCCGTTCATGACCAGGTTCATGTCCACTTCCGCCGCGGCATCCTCGACGTAGTTCAGGTCCAGCAAGGGCCGGCCGGCCACCACGCCTACGCTGACGGCGGCGACGGGCGACGTGATGGGGCTTTCCGTCAGCTTCCCTTCGGCCTGGAGTTTCTTGATCGCCAAACCCAGCGCCACAAACGCGCCGGTGATGCTCGCCGTCCGGGTGCCGCCGTCCGCCTGGAGCACGTCGCAGTCGATCCACAGCGTCCGTGCCCCGACCTTCTTCAGGTCGAGCGCCGCGCGGAGCGAACGGCCGATCAGGCGCTGGATCTCCACCGTGCGCCCGTCGAGCTTGAGCTTCGAGATGTCGCGGCTCTTCCGGCCCAGCGTCGAATACGGCAGCATGGAATACTCCGCCGTGATCCAGCCGCCCTCCACCTTCTGGTCCTTCATCCAGCGCGGCACGGATTCCTCCACGGTGACCGCGCAGATCACGCGGGTGTTGCCCCACTCGACCAGCGTCGAACCCGCGGCGTGCGGGGCGATGTGGTTCTGGAACCGGAGGGGCCGCAGCTGGTCGGCCGAGCGGCCGTCGGCACGGGCCGCGGCACTGGAAACGGGCGTTTCAATCACGCGGCGAAGGCTACCGGCGGCCGTCCCGGAAGCAATCGCGCGGAGATTTGGATTTGCCAACCGCGCCGCCCGCGTGAACAAAACCGGCGTCGGGGCACCCGTAGCTCAGCTGGATAGAGCATCCGCCTTCTAAGCGGATGGTCCCGCGTTCGAATCGCGGCGGGTGCACCATCCTCTCCGCGCCCCGAGCCATGACCGTTCCCATCCGATTGTTCACCCGACTCCTTGCCGTGATCGTCGCCGGCCTCGCCGGCTGGGTGCCGACCGCCTTCGGTCAGAACACCTACACCGGCACCGGCATCCGGCTGTCGCTGGCCACCGACGCCCAACGTCATCCGAAGATCGAAACCGTCTATCCCGGGTCACCGGCCGCCCGGGAAGGCGTCCAGCCCGGCGACGTCGTGATCGCCGTGGACGGCAAGGTGACCGACACCACCGAGTTCGGGGAAATTGTTCGTCAGCTCGGCGGCGAACCCGGCCAACGCCATCGCATCGAACTTGGGAACCCGGGGCGCACGGTGGAACTGCCGGTCGAACTCGTGAAGGGCCGTTGCGTGACCGGCGACTGTGAAAACGGCACGGGACTCTGGGAAGACGTGTTGGGCGACCTGTATTCCGGCCAGTTCCGCAACGGTCGCTACCACGGCCAAGGCCGGCTCGAACAGGGCACCAACTACGTTTACGAGGGCGGGTTCCAGGACGGCGAATTTCATGGCCGCGGCGCGCTGAACGACCATGGGCAAATTTTCGCCGGCAACTGGGCGGGCGGCCGCGAGGCGGATGGCCCCGGGTTCCGGACCTTCCCCAATGGCAGCCGCTTTGAAGGCGAAGGCTCCTGGATCAATGGGTTCACCGGCAAAGGGACATTCATCGACAGTGTCCGCCAGCTCCGCGCGGAAGGCCGGTTTGACGGCGCCAGCAACCTCGAACGGCTTACGGGCCAGGCGTCCGTGCGCTCGCTCGCCACGGGGCATATCTACCGGGGCCGGTTCGAGCACGGGGACTTGGTTGGCTCCGGCGAAATCGAGCCCCGCGAAGGCGCCCGCTTTCCGGTGCGATTCAAATACTTCACGGAACTTTACGAAGCCTTGGCCAAGACCAACGCCGCAGACATCGCCCACCGGGTTCCGACTCGTAGCCTCGGTATCGAACGTGACCCGGAACCGGCCGCGACGGCCGCCGCGCCGCGTCCCGCGAAGCCCGGCACCACCGCCGCGGCCGCCCCAAAACTCGTCGCCTGCCCCTCCTGCCGCGGCACGGGCTACGAAATCCGCTCCTGCGGTTGGTGCGCCGGCAAGGGTTCGGTGGAACGGTCCGTGGCCACCTACAAGCGGAAGGAAACTCCCTACGTGGCCCGTTCGGTTTACGACAGCACGGGCAAGTTCATCGGCAACGCGTCCGGCCGGGACGTGAGCTATGAGGCGATCAAGAACGTCCGCCAGGAACGCTGCCAGCAATGCGAGGGCGCCGGTGCGCGGACGACCAACCAGCGCTGCCCGACCTGCCTGGGCCAGGGCACCATGGCGGAACGGTGAAACCCGGTTGCGCTTTCCCGGCCCGGCGGCACTCCTTTCCGCGTGCTGACGTTGGAACATCTGGCCGAACTGGCCAACCGCCATGCCGACGCGCTCCCCGCGCCCGTGGCCGCCTTTGAACTCGCGGGCCGGCTGTTCGACGGCAACGCCCGACCCGAGCTCATGGGCGTCATCAATCTCTCGGCCGATTCGTGGTATCGGGAATCGGTCTGCCTCACCGCCGAAGCGGCGATCCGGCGCGGGCACGTGCTGGCGGCCCAGGGCGCGGCCATCCTGGACATCGGGGCGGAGTCGTCGCTCGCGCAGGCGGCCCGGGTGGATGACGCGGCCCAGTCGTCGAAGCTGTTGCCCGTGGTCCGCGCACTGGCGGCCGCGGGACACCTCGTGTCGGTGGAGACATATCACCCGGCGGTGACGCGGGCCTGCCTCGAAGCCGGCGCCAAGGTCCTCAACCTCACCGGCACGGACCGCAGCGACGAAATGTTCCGGCTGGTCGCCGACCACGACGCGGCGGTGATCATCTGCCATGTGCAGGGCGCCAATGTGCGCGAGGTCGCGGACTTCGATTTCGGCGCGGACCCCACGCAGATGCTGCACGACTACTTCGCGCGGCAGATTGACCGGGCGCTGGCGAACGGCGTCCGCAAGCTGTGGATTGATCCGGGACTCGGCTTCTACTACCGCAACCTCCAGGACTCGGCGACGCGGATCCGGCACCAGATGGGCGTCTTCCTGAACACCTTCCGCCTGCGCACGCTCGGCTGGCCCACCTGCCATGCCCTGCCGCACGCATTCGAGTGCTTCGAGGACGAGGTCCGCGCGGCGGAACCGTTCTTCGCCGTGCTCGCGGCGCTGGGGAAGACGGACCTGTTCCGCACCCACGAGGTGCCGCGGACGCGGGCCGTGCTGGAAACGTTGCAGCGGTGGTAGCGCCGATTTCTGCGACCGGCGCGGGTCAGTGCTCGGCGTCCAAACTCCAGCCGGGCTTGGGTTCCACGTCGAAGGGCGTCGGGGGTAACCCAGCACGGATCTGACGTTCGGCGAGAATGCCGATCATCGCGGCGTTGTCGGTGCACAGACGTTTGTCGGCCACCCGCAGCTTCAGACCGCGTTTGGCGCAACGCAGCTCCAGTTCCCGGCGGAGGCCCGAGTTGCAGCTTACGCCGCCGCTCGCCGTGACGCACGCCACGCCAAATTGCCGGGCCGCCCGGACGGTCTTCGCGGCGAGGACCTCGACGATGGCCGCCTGCACGCTGGCGCAAAGGTCGCGCAACGCCTGCGGGTCGTCGGCCAAGCCGGGACGCTTTTCCAGGAAGTAACGCACGCTGGTCTTCAGGCCGCTGAAGCTGAAGTCGAAGTTTGCATCGGCGAGCAGCGGGCGCGGGAAATCGAACGCCGTCGGATTCCCTTCCGCCGCCAATCGGTCGAGCAGCGGTCCGCCCGGATACGGCAACCCAAGGAGCTTCGACACCTTGTCGAAGCATTCGCCGGCGGCGTCATCCAGCGTGGCGCCGATGACCGTGTGGTCGAGTTCGCCCCGGACGTGGACCAGCATCGTATGGCCGCCGCTAACGATCAGGGAGACGCTGGGCTCGAATTGGTCAAATTGCGCGGCGGACGGCTGGCCGCCGATCCACGGGGAATACAGGTGTGCCTCGTGGTGGTGGACGCCGTAGAGCGGCAGGCCGCGGGCAAAGGCCAATGCCTGCGCGGTGGTGAAGCCCGCCCGCAACGCCGCCGGCAAGCCAGGGCCCCGCGTGGCGGCCACGGCGGTGAGGTCATCCAAGGTCGCGCCGGCCTGGCCCAAGGCTTCACGGACCACCGGGAGCAGGTTGCGCAGGTGTTCGCGCGTCGCGAGTTCCGGGACGACCCCGCCGTATTCGGCATGCAACCGGATCTGGGAGGCGACGACGTTGGCCAGGATCACCCCGTCGCGGAGGACGGCGGCGCTGGTTTCGTCGCAGGACGTTTCGAGGGCGAGCAGCACGGCGAGGTCAGTGAAGGTAGCAGCCCAGGATCAGCGTCACGACGAGCCACAGGAAGGCGAGCAGCGTCGTCACAGGCAACGACCTTCCGCCGCGGGCGACTTCCCAGGCGGCCCGCCCAAGGATGCCCAGCCAAGGCACCCCGATGGTCAGTGCCGTGCCCCAGCGGCCGGACCAACCGGCAATCCCGGCGACCACGAGCGGGCCCAGCACGACCGCCAGCAACGCGAGGCCGGCACCGAGCGCGAACTCCAGTCGGTCGAGCGCGCTGAACACCGTGGCGATGCCTTGAAGGATGGTCCGCATCACCGTCAGTTCAGCGCCGGTGCATTCTTCTCGGCGGTCTTCTCGCCCTTGCGTTTGCCGAACAGATTCTGGCCGCGGAGATAATCCACGGCGCGTTCCAACTGCGCGTCGCGGTTGTTTTTGGCGAGTTCGCGCAGACGTTCGCGGCGGTCCTCGGGAAACGCCTTGAGCGTATCCTCCAGCGAGGCTTCGCCGCCCGGCTGCCGGCGCAACTGGATGGCAGCCTCCTCGTCGTCGGTCAGCGTTACGGTGATGTCGGGCTTGATGCCGTGCTCGTGGATCACCTTATGGCTGGGCGTGTAGTATTTGGCGGTCGTAAGCCGCAGTGCCGAGCCGTCGGGCAGCGGCAGGATGCTTTGGACGGAGCCTTTGCCGAAGGTCGTTTCGCCAATGACCATCGCGCGCTTCAGGTCCTGGAGGGCGCCGGTGACGATCTCCGCGGCACTCGCGCTGCCGCCGTTGACCAGGATCGCGATGGGAAGCGAGGTCCGTTTTTTGCCCTGCCCGGAGGAACGACGATGCAGGTCGCCTCCCGGCGTGCGGCCTTCGGTTGAGACGATGGGCTGGCCCGCATTCACGAATTTCTCGCTGACGGCCACGGCCTGGTCGAGCAGTCCGCCGGGGTTGCCGCGAAGGTCAAGCACCAGGCCTTCCAAACCCTGCTGTTCGAGCTTCTTCAAGCCGTCCTCCAACTCGTCGGCGGTGTTCTCGCCGAACTGGGTCAGCCGGATGTAGCCGATCTTGTTGTCGGGGAGCGGGAACTCGCGCTGGTTGTTCACGTCCTTGGCGGTGAACAGCTTGATCTCGGCACGGGTCAGTTCGACGTCGCGGGGCTCGGAACCCGGCCGTCCGATGGTGATGGTGACCTTCGTATCGGCTTCGCCGCGCAGCTTGCTGATGGCGTCGTTCATCGTGAAGCGCTCGGTGGACTGGCCATCGATCTTCACGATGTGATCGCCGGTCAGGATGCCGGCTTTGTAGGCCGGGGTATCCTCCATCGGGGCGACGACCGTCAGCACGCCGTCGCGCACGCCGACCTGGAGGCCCACGCCGCTGAAGCTGCCCTGGGTGTCTTCCTTCAGCTCGTTGTATTTCACCGGCGCCATGAACTCGCTGTGCGGGTCCAGGGAATCGAGCATGCCCTTGAGTGCGGACGAAATCAGGTTGCTGTAGGTGACCTTGTCGCCGTCCACGTAGTCGCGGCGGACGCGTTCCAGCACGCGGGAGAACATCTCCAACTGCTGGTAGGGATCATCCTTCGCGTCGGCGGCCGTGGCGCGGTAAAGCTGGGCGCCCGTGAAGACATAGGTGCCCAACAAGGTGACCAGACCGGCGTAGAAGAGCTTCTTTTTCATGCCATGCCGCGCTCAGGCAGCGGGCGGAGGCTAGGCACCGATCCGCCGCGGGGCAATGGCGGGGCGGCGGAAGAATGCCACACGGGCGGAACCTGAATGACCAATGACCAATGACTCCGTGCTCCCTGCTCCCTGCTCCCCACTTTTAACCCTCCTTCCGTCTTCCCTCGCCACCGCAGGCGCCGCTAGCTTCGGGCCGTGAACGCGCCCGGTCCCGCCAACGGCAGCACGCTCAGCGAAGCCCAGCTTCGCGCGCTGCTCACCCTGCTGGGCGACGAGGACCCGGCCGTCTCCCATCTGGCCCGCCGACGGATTGCGGACACCGGCGAGGTGGGCATCGCCTTCCTCCGGCGCCATCGCATCCATCCCGATCCCGCGGTGCGACGACGGGTGCTGGAACTCCTCCACGACCACGACGCCGGCCGTTTCGACACGGAATTCTCCGCCTTCATCCTCACCCACGGCGAACATTTCGACCTCGAGGAGGCCGTCTGGTTGTTCACCCTCACGACCCATCCGGAAACCAACCTCGCGGCCTTCCGCGCGCAATTGGACGACTGGGCGGCGGAGGTCCGGCAAACGCTGCCCGAGGCGGCACCTGGCGAAGCCTCGCTGCGGGCCATCAACGAGGTGCTGTTCACCCAACTCGGCTTCCGGGGAAACGAGGGCAATTACTACGACCCGGCCAACAGCTACCTGAACCAAGTCATGGATCGTCGGCTCGGCATCCCGATCTCGCTCAGCCTGGTTTACATGTTCGTGGCGCGCCGGCTGGGCTTGCCGCTCGTCGGCATCGGCATGCCGGGCCACTTCCTGTGCCGGTTCCAGACCGCGACCGACGAGTTCTACATCGACGCCTTCCACGGCGGCCAATTGCTCTCCCGCATCGACTGCAAGAAGCGCCTCGTGAATCTCGCGGTTGACTACGACGACCGGCACCTCGCGCCGATTTCACCCCGCCGCATCCTGCAACGGCTCATCGCCAACCTGCACCTCATCCACAAGGAGAAGCGCCAACGCCGCGAGGCCGAACGGCTGGAGCGCTACCTAGTGGCGTTGGCGCGCTAAGCGGGCCGCCTCCCGTCAGTCGAGCGGCGCCAAACCGACGGCCTGCAGTTGGCGCCAGAACGCCGCGGTCCGCTGCGGAAAGTATTCCTCCAGCAGGCGTCGCACCTCAGTCCGCCAATGTCCCTCGCGGGTGTAACGTTCGTAGGGGCCTTCCTTGTAGGGATGAACGTCGCGGCGGTAGTCGCCCCAGCGGGCCGCTTCGGCAAGCATCGCCGGTTCCAGTTGCCGGGACAGGGCGAGATACCGCCCGGCTGCCTTCGCCGGCGTCAGCGCCCCTTCGCCGGTCAGGTGCTGCCGGGCGTGGTCGGCGAATTCCTGCCGAAACGCCGCGTTGGTCCGCAGTTGCTGGAACAGCCGCGTGGGCGACAGGTCATCGTCGTCGGTCAGACGGTTGTCCCCCACGCCTTCCAATGTCCGTTCGCCGTCCCAAACGAAGAACCGATACTTGCCGCCGGCGGCCCGCCGGCGGGCGGCATACCAGTTGGACGACCGGTCCCAGTCGCCGTTCGCACCGTAGAGATTGAGCAGCATGTAGTCGCAGAAGGCCGGGACATCGAGCAGTTCGGCCGCTGCCGAATACTTCGCCGGGTCGGCCAGCCCGCCGTTGGCGAGCGCAAACAGTTGCTTCCACGCCGTCTCGTCGCCGCTCAGGACCTTGTCGGCGTTGCGGGCGTCGTAGTCCCTGGCCTCGCCGCCCAACCGAGCGGCGGCGAAGTGTTCGTCGGGCCGTTCCGCGAGGTTGTAAACGCCCCAGTAGAGGCCGTTGAGGCACAGGTGGACAAACCGTCCGCGGGCCGCGGGCTGGCCCATCGCGGCGAACGATTCGCGCATCCATTGGTCGCGGGCGTAGTCGGCGGACCGTCGCTCGGCGGCACTCCAATGCAGCCAGGAGTGGTTGTTGCCGCTGCGCAGGATCAGCGTCTCGAACTCCGCCACGCCGTCCCCGAAGAGCGGATATTTCAGCCGGCCGGCGCCGTATTTCTTCCGGAAGACCAGCCGCAGCGAGTGTTTGGGCGACTCTTCCGGGCGCCGGTTCCAGCCGCCCTGGATGCGCACGCCGCAATCGAGGTGAAAGCCCTTCTCACCGGCCGGCGGCAGAAACTCGGCCGAGGCCGCCCGTTCCCAGTCGTCACCGGTTTGCTGCGGGTTGGCGTAAATGCCGCGCTTCGGATCGAAGAGGTCCGCGGAGTCCAGCACCAGCGACAGGGTCGGCAGGGATTCCAGGGCCGCTTCGAGCGCAACTCGGTCGGCGTCCGTAGCGGACGATTTCCGGTCCATCTCGTAATCCGCCGGCACGGGCTTCCCTTCCCGCTCGCCCCAATTCGTGGGGAAGTCACGGCCGGTCTGGCGCACGACGTCGCGCGAAAACAGGAAGGTGTGGGTGTCCACATCGGTCGGCTTCAGACCGTCCTTGAACGCCGCCGCGCGAACCACGGTGCTGTGGGTCAGCCGCAGCGGTCCGGCATAGCGAACCCCGTTCCCGGGCGACGGCAGCGCACCGTTGGTCGTGAACCAGATGGTCGCCTCCGCGGTCTTCGTGCGCAGGGTCAGCTCGACCGGCTCACGGTAGAAGCCTCGGCCGACGGAGAACTTGGTGTCTGCAACGCGGTCGTTCGGGGCGGCCAGCGCCGTCAGGCAACCGGCCAGCAGGAGGACGAAGGATTTCATCAGGGAATCAGGCGCCGGGATGCGGGGGGAGTTCAACCGACCACAGTTTTTCGCCGTCGCGGTTCTGATGCGCCACGGTCGCGGCCCCGGTCTTCGCGTCGATGCGCACCGTGCCGAAGAATTGCTGATTGGTCCACGGACCGGAGGACGCTTGGCTAGGGTTGCGCGATTGCCAGCGTGTCTCGGGACCAAACGTCCGGTCGTGGGCGTTCGGACCGAACGTCCCGGCATGGAGAGGTCCGCTGACGAACTCCCAGAACGGATCGAACTCGGTGAAGGCGGCCCGCGCCGGGTCGTAGTGGTGCGACGCCGCGTAGTGAACGTCGGCGGTGAGCCAGATCACGTTGCGGACCCGGTTTGCCTTCAGGTGCCGCAATAGGTCCGCCACTTCCAGTTCGCGGCCGAGCGGGCGGCCGTCATCGCCGTTGGCGAAGGCTTCCCAGGTCGTCGCCGTGTCCCGCACGAGCAATGACAAGGGCATGTCGCTGCAGATGACCTTCCACGTCGCCCGGCTTTCCGTGAGCGCCCGCATGAGCCACGCGAGCTGGGCGCGGCCCATGAAGGCGGCGTCCGGCGTTTGCTCCCGCTGACGGTTGGCGGAGTTGACGGCGCGATGGCTGCGCAGATCGAGGAAGAACAGTTCGCACAGCGGTCCCCGCGAAATGCTGCGGTAAATCCGCCCATCCGGGCTGGGCCGAATCGGCCAGTAGTCGAAGAATGCCTGTTTGGCGTGGGCGGCCAGCACGTCGGTGCGGCGCTCGGTATAACGTGCATCCTCCAGCACCTGCCCCGGGCACCAGTTGTTGCGAACCTCGTGGTCGTCCCACTGGGCAAACAGCGGCACGTCGGCGTTGCAGGCGCGGACGTTTTCGTCGAGCAGGTTGTAGCGGTGATTGCCGCGGAACTCGTTCAAGGTCTCGGCCACCTTCGACTTCTCATCGGTCACCGTGTTGCGCCAGACCGAGCCGTCGGGAAGTGCGACTGTCTTGGCCAGCGGATTGTCCGCGTAGATCGTGTCGCCGCTGTGGACTAAGAAATCCGGCTGCGCGGCGCGGATGGCGGCATAGGTCTTCAACCCGCCCCGGCCGGCGTCGATGCCGTAGCCCTGGCCACAGGTGTCGCCGCTCCACGCGAAAAACACGTCGCGCGCCTCACGCGGCGCCGTGAAAAGGCGGCCGGTGACCGCTTCGCTCCGGCTCTTGCCGCCCGCGGCGTCCTCGAACTGGACGCGGTAGAAGATCCGTTGCCCGGCCGGCAGATCCGTGAGCAGGGCCTTGGCCGTGAAGTCGGCTTCCGGCCCGGTGACCGGACCCAGGACGCGGCGGACGTCGCTGAAGCGCTCCTTCAGGCTCCACTCCACCACCATGCGCGCGGCCCGGTCGGTCCGGCTCCAGATGATCGCGGAATCCGCCGACACGTCGCCGCTGGCCACTCCGTGCGTGACTCCGGGACGCGAGCCGTCCACCAGGCCGCCGGCGGCTAAACCGCGCGACACCAATGCCGGAGCCGCCAACACGGCCGAACTGGCGCGGAGCAGTTCGCGGGTGAACTGACGGCGGGAAACAGGCTGGGAGCGCGAAGACCGCATCACGCGGACGTTGGTCGGAACGCCCAGCGGAGTCCACCGGGCAGTTCTTCGGCGGCGAATTCCAGGTGCAGCACCCGGCGGTGACCCGGCCGCAGCGCGGCGGACGAGGCATGCAAGAGCAGCGGGCGCATGAGCAGCGCACCGCCACGCGGCACGACACACTCCACGGCGTCGGTCCGCTCGCGCCAACCGGCGATATCCGCAGCCTCCAACCGCCCGCTCAGATGCGAGCCGGACAACACCCGCAGCGGGCCATTGTCTGGACCGCAGGCATCGAGGTGCAACCGGACGGTGATCATTCGTTCGAGAATCACCGAAGGCGGATGAACATGGGGCACGCCATCCTTCACCGACCAACCGGAAAAGCCGGGCACCTCCCGGCGCTCCGCCACCGCAATGGCGAGGTCCTGATGCCAGGGAACCTTCCAGTTGGCCTCCGGAGTCTTGTCGAACCAAAGCGCCCGCACCGGAAACGCCACCGCTCCCAGCACCGCCTCAACCACGTTTCGCACGGGTTGACTCGCCGCGACCTCTCCGACCTCCGGGAGGTCGCGCAGCAGGTTGCGCACGCCGGCGCCGGTCGGGTGGCCGAGGGCTTGCGCCCAGTCCGCGAACGCCGCCAGCAACCGGTCGCAATCGGCCTCGTTCAGCGCGCCCTCCCGGACAGCAAAACCCGCCGACTCCAGCTGGGTCACCACGCTCATTTCGCGCCGATCGCGACCAGCTTCTCCCGGGTTCGCAGGTAAAGCACCCCATCGCTGAGCGCGGGCGTGGCCATGACGGATTCGCCCATCGCGTTTTGCGCAGCGAGGCTGAAACGGTTGGAGGCCGGCACCACCAAGATGTTGCCCGTCTCCGCGGGGAAGAACAGGTGGCGACCATCGGAAACCGGCGACGCGGTGTAGCCCTGGCCGTCCTTGCTGAGCCGTTCGCTGAACTGGATCGCGCCCGTCTTGGCGTCGAAGCAGCCGAGCACACCGGTGTCGACGCAGCCGAACACGAAGTCCCCGACCACGATCGGCGTCTGCATGTAATTGCCCTGCCGTGGATGCGCCCACACTATGCTCGCGTTGGTTTCGCCCGGATTGCCGGGCGTGATGTTGCCCATGGCGTCAGGCCGGATCGCGCGCATCGGGCGGAACTTGCCGTGGGCGCTGGTCTGGAAGATGAGCCCATGCGCGAAGATGGGCGTGGGCACCGGGATGTCGCCGCCGCCGTCGAGCTTCCAAAGCTCCCTGCCGGTCGCGAAATCGTAGCCGCCGATGTGGTGCCATCCGTTCACGACGATCTGCCTCCGGCCGGGCGTCTCGACGACCGTGGGCGAGCCCCAGGTCGGCACGTCCTTGCGCGGCGTGCGCCAGATTTCCCGGCCGTCCTTCACGTCGAACACCGCGAGGAACGAGTTCTTCTGCACGTCGCATTGGACGATGACCTTGCCGTCTTGGATGACGGGCGAACTGGCGAAACCCCATTGCGCCGACGGCACGTCGAAGTAGCCCGAATCCATCGGCCCCAGGTCCTTGTGCCAGGTCAGCTTGCCCGCGAGATCGAAGCAGAAGAGTCCTTCCGAACCGAAGATGGCGATGATCCGTTCGCCGTCGGTGGCCGGCGTGGAATTGCAGTGGCTCGCCTTGGTGTGGCGTTTGACCTTCGGGGCCGCTTCCTTGCCCAGGATGTTCCAGGCGACTTGGCCGGTGGTGCGATCCAGCGCCAGCAGCCGCCATTGTTGCGGTCCGTTGTCGTTGGCCGACTCGATGTCGCCGTAGAGCCCGACCTTGAGGTCCGCCTTGGCGCCGCTGACGGCGGTGGCGACGTAGACACGATCGTTCCAAACGATTGGGGCGGCGTGGCCCAGGCCAGGAATAGGCGTCTGCCAGTGGACATTTTCACCGGTCTCGACATTCCACCGGATGGGGACCGGCTTGGAGGCATCAACCCCGCTAGCATTGGGACCGCGATACTGCGGCCAATTGGCGGCGAGGGTGGCGAGCGGAACCAAGGAGGCGAACAGGGCAGCGCCGAATTTCATGGGCGGGTTGTGCGCGGAAACCCGCATGCCGGTCAATGCGGCGAGTGCCGCCGTCCCATCACAGGAATTCCCAATGCGCAAACATCGCGGCCTGGCCGCAGGGCTGGCCGGCGGCGTCTCGCAGGTTCCAGACGGTCGCCTGGGCGATGCGAAACCGCCGGCCGCGCGTGGAAATGCGGATGCCGGAATAGTCGTCGATGAAGCCGTGCTTGATGACCTGCGCGAGCAGGCGGGCGCGTTCCTCGCGGTTAGGCGCCTCCGCCGTCAGGCGAGACGGCATCCGCGTGAGTTCTTCCCAATTCGTTTCCCAGAGCTCCAAGGCGCAGGCATTGCCGTAGTTCAGCACCGGATCGGCCTCGGTGCCGTGCGAGACGAGGACAAACGGCGCGGCGAACACCTTTCGGGCAAACTCGGCGGGATCCGCCACCGGCGGCAGCAACTCCCGGCCGGTGAAATGACGCAGGCTGACGGCGAGCACCTGCGCGTGCCGGAGCATGGTTTCACTGAGCCATGGTTCGTTCATGGGGCGATGCGTCTCACGCCACCACGGCGCCATTCTTCAGCCGGATGATCTGCCGGCAACGGCGGGCCAGTTCGAGGTCGTGGGTCACGAGGACCAACGCCGTGCCGGCGTCGGCGTTGAGCTGGAAGATCATGTCGGCGACGAGGTGAGCGGTGTCGCCGTCCAGATTACCGGTGGGTTCATCGGCGAAGAGCAGTTGGGGACGGTTCACGAAGGCGCGGGCGAGCGCCACCCGCTGCTGTTCGCCGCCGCTGAGCTGGGTCGGATAGTGGCCGAGGCGTTCGCCCAGCCCGACCTTCCGGAGCAATTCCACGGCGCGTTCCCGCGGCGCCCCCTGGCCGCGGAGTTCCAACGGCACGAGCACGTTCTCCAGCGCGGTGAGCGTCTGGAGCAGCTGGAAATTCTGGAAGATGAAGCCGACGTGGTCGTTGCGCACGCGGGCGCGGCCATCCTCGTCGAGCCGGCCAAGTTCCGCGCCCGCCAAGGTAACGGTCCCCTGCGTGGCGGCATCGAGGCCCGCGCAGAGGCCCAGCAACGTGGTTTTGCCGGAACCGCTCGGGCCAACGATCGCGAGGGTGTCGCCCGGCGCGAGGTCGAACGAAACGTCGCGCAGCACCGTAAGCGCCGTGTCGCCGTTGCGGTGCGTCTTGGACAGGTTGCGGACGGTCAGGATCGGGGCGGCAGGCACGGCCGGAGAGTGCGGGAGAATGCCGGGGCGTCAAACCAGCCCCCGCCGGAAACAGGACGGGCCCGACGCTCGGAAGCATCGGGCCCGGAAAGTGGTGGTAGGTTCTGGATTCGAACCAGAGAAGGCGTAAGCCAGCAGATTTACAGTCTGCCCCCGTTGGCCACTTGGGTAACCTACCACGGCCAAAACTGAACCGCCCGGGTCGGGCGGGCCGGAATAAAGGCGGACACCCCCCGGCGGCTCAAGCGTTTTTTCCATTTTCGTGCGCCAGTTCGCGTTCGCGGCCGGCGCGGTGCGATTCGGTCCCCGGGCGAGGTGCGGGCTTGGCGGGCCCCGGGGCTTCGGGCTCAATCGCGCCATGACTTCGCTGGCTCGCCTAGTTTCCGGTTCGGTCCTCCTCGCCACGCTCTCCGCCTTCGCCGCCGAACGCCGGCCGATGACCTTCGCCGACTTGGCCGCGTTTCACCGCGTGTCCGATCCGCAGCCGTCGCCCGACGGGAAGTGGGTCGCGTTTGTGGTGACCGACGCGGACGTGGCCGAGAACAAGACCGCCTCCGACGTCTGGCTGGTGCCCACAGCCGGCGGCGAGCCGCGCCGCCTGACTTCCTCGCCCAAGCATGACCGGCACCCGCGCTGGTCGCCCGACGGCCAATGGATCGCCTTTGACTCCAACCGCGGCGGCGACTTCCAGGTATGGCTGCTGCCGGTGGACGGCGGGGAGGCCCGCCAGCTCACGACCCTGAGCACCGGGGCGACGGGCGGGGTGTTCTCGCCCGATGGGCGGCAGATTGCCTTCGTTTCGTCGGTTTATCCCGAGTTCTCGCAGAAGCCCTTCGCCGAGGCGGACAAGGCCAACAAGGAACGGCTCGACGCGCCGGAAAAGACCAAGGTGAAGGCGCAAGTCTTCACGCAGTTGCCCGTGCGCAAGTGGAGCGAACTGCACGACGGCCGCCGCCAGCACCTGTTCGTCCTCGCGTTGACCAATGGCGTCGCGGCCGGCGAACCCCGCAACCTCACGCCCGGCGCCGGCGACGCGGTGCCGTGGTCCTCGACGTTTTCCGCCGGCGACGACTGGGTGTGGTCGGCGGATTCCCGGGAAATCATCCACACGCCTTCGCCGACGCCGGTGCGCGAGGAAGCCTGGAAGACCGACCACAATCTCGCCGCCGTCACGGTCGCGACCGGGGCCAGCCGGGTGCTGACCACGAATCCCGCCGCCGACGGTTCCCCGCGCGTGTCGCCCGACGGCAAATGGATCGCCTACCGGGCCCAGGCCCGCGCCGGCTTCGAAGCCGACCGCTGGCAACTGATGCTCCTGGACCGTGCGACGGGCGCCACCCGCAGCCTAACCCAAAATCTAGATTCCTCCGTCGAGGGCATCACCTGGGCCGCCGACAGCCGGACGCTCGTGATCGAGGCCGAGGACAAGGCCACGAAGGCGCTCTGGACCGTCACCACGGCCGGCAATGACGTGAAGCCGCTTGTCACCGGCGGGTCGTCGGGCGAGGCGACCGTCGCGGCCTCCGGACAGGTCATCTTCACCCAAAGCCGGCTTGCCGCCCCGCCCGAAGTGATGCGCGTGTCCCTCGCGGGTGGCACGCCAGTCGCGTTGACGAAGCTGAACTCGGCTCGGCTGGGCGAACTGGCCCTGAACGAACCCGAATCGGTGACCGTGAAGGGCGCGGGCGACGTGCCGGTGCAGATGTGGATCCTCAAGCCGCCCGGGTTCGACGCGGCGAAGAAATGGCCGCTCGTCTTCTGGGTCCACGGGGGGCCACAGGGCGCCTTCATGGATTCGTGGTCCTTCCGCTGGAACGCCCAGCTCTGGGCCGCGCAGGGTTACGTGATCGCACTGCCGAATCCACGCGGCTCGACCGGTTTCGGCCAGAAGTTCACCGACGAGATTTCACACGACTGGGGCGGCAAGGTGATGACCGACCTGGTGGCGTGCCTCGCGGGCCTGGAACAGCAGCCGTGGATCGATCCGCGGCGGATGGCCTCGGCCGGCGCGAGCTACGGCGGCTACGTGATGAATTGGTTCCAGGGCCACACCGACAAGTTCCGGACGCTGGTCACGCACTGCGGCGTGTTCGAGTTCCACTCCATGTATGGCACGACCGACGAGCTGTGGTTCGACGAGTGGGAACACGGCATTCCGTGGGAGAAGGCCGACTTCGCGAAACACTCGCCGGACCAGTTTGCGGCGAAGTTCCGGACGCCCAACCTGATCATCCACAACGAACTCGACTACCGCGTGCCGCTGGGCCAGGGCCTGGCGCTGTTCACCGCGCTGCAACGGCAGGGCGTGCCGTCCAAGCTCCTGTATTTCCCGGACGAAGGCCACTGGGTGCTGAAGCCCGCCAACAGCGAGCTGTGGCACACGACGATCTTCGACTGGCTGAAGGAGTATCTGAAGCCGTGAGGGACGGAGTAAGGCCTGCGATGACGCCTCTTGAAAGATTTGGCTCTGAGTTCTTTTGTCAGCCGTTCACGTTCAGGAAAGCGGATGGCAGTGAGGTTCAGTGTTATGACATCGGAGTCTGCATAACACCGCGCCGTGACGCCGAGAGCACATTACAGTATGCGTGGGAAGTGCTACGCGAGCTGGCTACTTGGACCTGCCGCGAGTTCACGGACCGTCCCGAAGGCGAAACCTATCGGATTGTCGTTGCGTGGAGCAAAAGTGTTCGTGAGCACCAAGGACACATCGTCAAGATTTGGTGTGACCTCGTGAGAGTTCGCGAGGTAGCTGGATGCGCCACGCCCGAGGAGTGCTCGGCGCGGTTCGGCTCTGGTTGGACACCGTTTCCGAATTGGCAGAAAGACGTGTTTGCACCGAAGGTCTAACCAGTGCCACAGCGGGCGGACGCGAGTCACCGACCACACCGCCGTCGCTGAACGCATCGCCAAGCCGCGAGCGTTGGAAGCCAGCAGTTTGAAGCCCACAAACTCGGGGCCGGGAGCGCGGCTCTCTGAGCCGCCAGCAAGCTGATTTCCAAAATTGGATTTGCCCAATCGCGACTCGGAGAGTCGCGCTCCCCGGCTTCAGGCCGCCAGTTCCGGCAGTTCCATGAACGCGTAGCAGAGCAGGTGCAGGATGGTCATCTGCGCGTCTTCCACGCGGCCGTAGTGGCCGTCGTCGATCACGACCGGCTGGTCCGCCAGTTCCGCCATCTTGCCCCGCTTGGCGCCGACCAGGCCGATGGTCTTCACGCCGTTCGCCCGCGACCACTCGAAGGCCCGCACGCAGTTCGGCGAGTTGCCGCTCACGCTGATGCCGATGAGCACGTCGCCGGGCCGGGCGTAGTTGGCCAGCTGGCGCACGAAGATGTCGTCGTAGCTGTAGTCGTTCCCGAGCGCGGTGATCCAAGCGACGTTGTCGGTGAGCGAGAGCACGCGGAAACGGCGGGACAGCTTGTCGCTGGCGCCCTTGCCGAGATCCACCGCGAAGTGGCTTGCGTTGGCCGCGCTGCCGCCGTTGCCGATCACGAAGACCTGGGCGTCCCGGCGATGGGCATCGCGCAGGGTTTCCACCAGCCCGGCCAGCTGGGCGGGCGGCAGGCTGGCGAGAACACGTTGCTGCGCGGCGAGGTAATCGGCGATCCACTTTTGCATGGCGGGACGTTCCAAGGTCTGGCGCCCCGGCTCCAAGCATATTTTCGGTCGGGTGCCAGTTCCGGGGTGCGCCTTGGGGCCTCGCCTGCCGGACACCAGAGAGGCGCCGGTGCCACTTTCCCGACCGCTGCTTCCGCCCGCTTGCCCCGGCCGGTCCGGTCCCGCACCGTCGGCGCCGTGACACCCGAGCCTCTGGAATCACCCGGCGATGACGCCGCCATCGGCCGAGCGCTGAAGCGCTCGCTGCTGTTCCTGCTGGCGGCCGGCGTGATGGCGGGCGGCGTGGTCTGGTGGCTCACCCGGCCGGTGCCGAAGGCCAAGGGCCACGTCACCGCGCTCGACGCCCCGCAGCCGGCCCAGCGGCGCGCCGAGGTGCCGCGGGTGAAGTTCACCGACGTGACGGCCGCGGCGAGCCTCACGTTCCGTCACGAGAACGGTGCCCGCGGCCAGAAACTGCTGCCCGAGACCATGGGCGGCGGTGTGGCTTGGTTCGACTTCGACGCCGACGGCGATGCCGACCTGCTGTGCGTGAACTCCACCTGGTGGCCCGATGATCCGCGCCGGATGAATTCGCCGTCGACCCGGCTGCCGACCCACGCGCTCTACCGCAACGACACGCAACCGGGCGGCGAGCCGAAGTTCACCGACGTCACCGCGGGTTCCGGCCTCGACGTCAGCGACTACGCGATGGCCGCGGCCTGCGGCGACTACGACGGCGACGGGCTCACGGACGTTTACCTGACGTGTGTCGGACCCAACCGCCTGTTCCACAACCTCGGCCAAGGCCGTTTCGCCGACGTGACGGCTGAGACCGGACTCGCCGGCGGTCCGGAGGACTGGAGCACGGCCGCCGCGTGGTTCGACGCCGACAATGACGGCGACCTCGACCTGTTTGTGGGCAACTACGTGCAGTGGTCCCCGCGCCTCGACTTCGAGGTGAACAACCAGCTCGTCGGCCTCGGCCGGGCCTACGGGCGGCCGTGGAATTTCTCCGGCACCCAGCCGCGCCTGTTCCGCAACGACAGCCAAGGCGCACGCGTCCGCTTCACCGATGTTTCCGCCGCCAGCGGACTCCAGATCCGGAATCCCGCGACCGGCCTGCCCGTGGCGAAAACCCTGGCCGTCGCGCCGGTGGACCTGAATGGCGACGGCTGGATGGACCTCGTGGTGGCCAACGACACCGTGCAGAACTTCGTGTTCACCAACCGCCATGACGGCACCTTCGCCGAAGTCGGCGTGGCGGCGGGGGTGGCCTTCGACGCCTACGGGCAGGCCCGCGGCGCCATGGGCATCGACGTCGCCCGCTTTCGCAATGACGAGAGCCTCGGCATCGCGATCGGCAACTTCGCCAACGAGATGAACGCGCTCTATGTCGCCCAGCGGGCCGCGCCGCGCGACCAGTTGCTCTTCACCGACGAGGCCATCACCGAAGGCCTCGGGCCGGCCAGCCGCCAACTGCTCAAGTTCGGCCTCTTCTTCTTTGATTACGACCTCGACGGCCGGCTCGACGTGCTCACCGCCAACGGCCACATTGAGGAGGAGATTGAAAAGGTCCAGGCCGGCGTCCGCTACCGCCAGCCGCCGCAGCTCTTCTGGAACGCCGGCGGCGCGCCGTCCTTCGTCGAGATCGGTCCCGCCGACGCCGGCGCCGACCTGTTCCAGCCGATGGTGGGCCGCGGCAGCGCCTACGCGGACTTCGATCGCGACGGCGACCTTGACGTGGTGCTAATGAGCCTCGCGGGTTCGCCGCGCCTGCTGCGCAACGACCAGGCGCTCGGCCATCGCTGGCTGCGCGTCGCCTTGCGCGGCCGCGGCGCCAATCGCGCAGGCATTGGCGCCTGGGTGACCGTCGAGTCCGGCGGCAATCGCCAGGCCCTGCAGGTCATGCCGACCAAGAGCTACCTCTCGCAAAGCGAACTCCCGCTGACCTTTGGCCTGGGGCGCGCGCCGGAAGCCGAGATGGTGACCGTGCGCTGGCCTTCGGGCCGCGTTTCCCGGCTGGGCAAGACCAAGGCCGACCAAGCCCTCGAAGTGGACGAACCCGCGGCCGAGTAACAGACATCGCCCAACGGACTCCACCGTTCGTAGGAGACGAGGTGACGAGTCTCATTCTGAAGCCGTAAACCGCCGTTTCATCCCGGCACTAATTCGACTGGCCACCACAGTCCGATTCCCAAACCCGCGCCGGGGCGTCAGTTTTCCCGGGTGACCTCCTACGACGTGATTGTGCTGGGTTTGGGCGGCATGGGCAGCGCCGCGGTCGCGCATTTGGCGGCGCGCGGCCGGCGGGTGCTGGGACTGGAGCAATTCACGGCGCCGCATGACCGGGGTTCGAGCCACGGCCACACGCGGGTGATCCGGCAGGCTTACTTCGAGCATCCCGCCTACGTGCCGCTGCTGCTGCGCGCCTACGAACTCTGGCGTGAACTGGAGCACGATACCGGTCGCGACCTTCTGCACCTATGCGGCGGCCTGATGCTGGGCGCGCCGGAGTCCGAGGTGGTGTCGGGCAGCCTCCGCAGCGCCCGGGCCCACGGCTTGCCCCACGAGGAACTCGACGCCCGGGAAATTCGCCGGCGGTTTCCGCAGTTCCGGATCGGCGACGACACGGTCGCGTTGTTTGAGCGCGCCGCCGGGCTGGTCTTCTGCGAACGCGCCGTCACCGCGCATCTGGAAGTCGCCGGCCGCCGGGGCGCGGAGTTGCGGTTCGAGGAGCCAGTGCTGGGCTGGCAACCCACGGCCACCGGCGGCGTGACGGTGACGACGGCAAAGGGTTCCTATTCCGCGGCGCAATTGGTCATCACGCCGGGGCCGTGGGCGCCGGCGTTGCTGGCGGAATTGGGCGTGCCCTTCACGGTCGAGCGGCAGGTGCTGTTTTGGTTTCAACCGCCGGGTGGCGTGGCGTCGTTCCAGCCGGACCGGTTCCCGATCTACATCTGGCAGCACCCGACGGGGGCCACACCTTACGGATTCCCGGCGGTGGACGGCGCGGACGGCGGCGTGAAAATCGCGTTTTACCGCAAGCCGGTCGCCGAGCCCTGCACGCCAGAGTCCGTGGACCGCCGGATCCGCGACGACGACGTGGCCGACATGCGGACAGCACTCCGTGAACTGCTCCCCGCGCTCGACGGACCGCTGGTGAAGGCAGCAACGTGCCTCTACACGCTCACGCCGGACCTCAACTTCGTGCTCGGGCGGCACCCGGCGCACCCGCAGGTGCAGGTCGCGGCGGGTTTCAGCGGCCACGGCTTCAAGTTTTGCAGCGTCGTGGGCGAGGTGCTGGCCGGCCTCGTGACCCGGGGCGGGACTATCCACGACATCGGGCTGTTCGCGCCGACGCGCTTCGGCGGAATCCAGTGAGGCGCGGATCGACGGCCAAAGCCGGTGCGACGGTGCTGCCGGACATGGGCCATGGCTCCGCGGCCGAACCTTCCGCAACGACGTGCTTCCTTCCGGCGTTTTCCTGGGGCAGGCTCCCCGCACTCATGGGTGCTCAATGGAAACAGGCAGGCCGCGAGGCTGCCGCCCTCAAGAAGGGTCAGGTCGTCGGCAAACTCGTCCGCGAAATCATGGTGGCCGCCAAGCTCGGCGGCGCGGAACCCGACACGAACGCCCGGCTCGCCGTCGCGGTGGACAAGGCGAAGAAGGCCAGCGTCACCAAGGACACCATCGAGCGCGCCATCAAGAAGGGCTCGGGCCAGGACGCCGAGGCGATGACCATTGAATTGGTCACTTACGAGGGCTTCGGGCCGCACAAGGTGCCAGTGATCGTCGAATGCCAGACCGACAACCGGAACCGCACCGCGCCCGACATGCGCCACCTGTTCAGCAAGGGCGGCCAACTGGGCCAGCCGGGTTCCATGAACTTCTTCTTCGACCGCTGGGGTGTGGTGGAAGCGACGCACACCGACAAATCCCGCGATCCCGAGAGCGACGCGATCGAGGCCGGCGCGCAGAACGTCGAAGCGCTGGAGGCCGAGGAAGTCCCGGAAGGCGCCATCGGTTCCCGCTTCCTTACCGACACGAAGGACCTGGGCGCCGTCACGAAGTGGCTGAAGGCTGCCGGTTGGGCGATTGCGGCGAGCGAGATGCGTTTCATCGCCAAAACGCCCGTCGAACTGAACGAGGCCGACAAGAAGCACGTCGTGGATTTCCTCCACTCGCTCGACGACCACGACGACGTCAGCCACGTGTTCGCCGGGCTGAAGTAACGGCGGCTCAGTTCCAGACCGGCGCGGTGGCGATGCTCACCTGCGGGGTGCGGTCGGCCTTCGAATCAAACGTCGGCAGGGTGACCGTGACCGGTTCCTCGGGCTCCTTCGGCGCAGGCCCGGACGCTTCGTCCACGAACATTGGCTCCTTGATGCCCGCCATGGAGGCGAAGTTCTGGAGGCGGTTCAGGAGCGTCTCGGTGATGGTGTTGCCCGAGGCCACGATCAGCAGGCCGCTGCGCGTCTCGACGTCGGCGAGCAGCAGATGTCCCACGGCCAGCCGGTCCAATGTGACAGGCAGCGGTTTGCCAGCTTCCTTCGGTTGCGGCACGTCGATGCGGAAACAACGGCAGGCGACGGAGAGGATTTCCGGGTCATACCAGCCCGGCCGCTGGCGCATCTGGTCGAGCGCGGTATTCCTGTGAATGCCCCGCTGCTCCAGTTGAAGCAGGTCGTAGGTGATCTTCAGGATGCGGGCGTGGAGCGGGATCCGCAGGCCGGCGACGTCGTCGTCGGGGTAGCCGGTGCCGTCAAAGTGCTTGGCCTGATACAGCAGGGTGGCCGCGACGGATTCCAGCCGCGGGATGTTCTTCACCAAGCCACTGCCGGCGAACGGCACCTGACGCAGGATGAGCTGTTCGGGCGGTTCCAACGGCAGGTTGGCCCGGGCCTTGAGCGTCAGCGCCGGCGGGACGGTGACATAGCCGATCGGCGAGAGCAGGGCCGCGACCTCCAGTTCCCACAAATGGTGCAGGCCGATGAACTCGGCCAGTTGCCGCGAACGGTCCCGCAGGCGTTGGGCCTGGCCGTAAGCCTTCGGATCGGTGACGGCAAGGATCTCGGTGAGCATCGCCACGCAGCCGTGGACGGTCTTCTCCATCATCTCCCGCTCGCTCACGAGCACGTCATGCTGCCGGACCGCCTCGCGCAGGCTGGAGACGAGCAGTTCGGTGCCGCAGGGCTTGGTCAGGAAACGGAACACGCCGCAGCCGTTGACCGCCTCGACCGCCGTCTCCTGGTCCACGCTGCCGGTGAACATGATGCGGACCGCGTCGGGCGCCCGGCGCCGCACCCGGCTCAGGAATTCCACGCCGCTCATCTGCGGCATCGTCATGTCGGCCACGACCACCGCGAAGTCTTCATCGGCCTCGAGGGCGGTCAGGCCCTGGCTCGGCGTGACGGCCGTCTCGATCGAGAATTCGTTGCGGAGCACCCGCTGGATCGAGGCCAGCAGCTTCTCGTCGTCGTCAACGAACAGGATCTTTTTCACGGCCGGCCTCCGGCCGCCGACGCGAGCAGTTCCTCGCGCCATTCGGCAATCTTCGGGCCGAGGCCAAGCATCTCCACGTAGTCGGTGTCGGGCGCCGGCGGCATGCCGCGCACGGGCTCCGTCTCACGTTGCAGCACGTCCGCGATGTGGACCGCGGTCAGGGCGCTGAATTCGTCGCCGGCATAAAGGCTCGGCCGGTGGTGGAAACCGACGATCTCCACCAGTTCGAGCGGCAGGCCCCAGAGCCCGAGGAGATGCGCGCCAACTTCGGCGTGGTCGGTGCCAAAGACCTTCCGCTCGGCCTCGTCGAAGGCGAGTCCGTCCCGCTGCGCCAGCTCCAGCGATTCCGTGAAGACCTCGGGATAGTTCACGGCGATCACCAATTTGCCGAGATCGTGCAGGAGGCCGGCGGTCAGCGCCGTCTCGCGCATCTTGAGGGGGCCGCGTTCCAGCTCGACGATGCGCTTGGCGATCCGGCCCACGTTCATCGAATGCGCGGACAGGGAATCAATCGAGAAGCCGGGAATGCGCGGGGCCGTCTCGGCGGAGAACACGTGGGCCCAGAGGACCAGCATCTTGATCGTCTCCAGGCCAAGCAGCATGGCGGCGTCGGCGGGGCTGGAGACCTTGCGGTTGAGGCCGAAGAAGGCCGAGTTGACGAGCTTCAGCAGCTTCGCGGTCATCGCCGGGTCGCGGGCGATGGTCTGGCCGACCGACTCGATGGAGGCGTCGGGCGAGGCGAGTTGTTCCTGCAGCTTGTGGAAGACGTCGGGCAGGCTGGGGATCGTCTTGAGCTGGGCGACGAGGGACTTGAGCTGGGGATTGCAGACCATTTTGTCGACGCTCAACGCCCGCCCCAGCGTGGCCAGCAGGCTGCCGGAATCGCAGGGCTTGGCCAGGAACTGGTGGGCGGTGTTGACGCACTTCAGGTTGAACTCCTGATCGGTCGGTTCCGAGAAGGCAATCCGGACCGTGTCGGGAAATTTCTGGGCGACCTCGCCGAGCAACTGGGCGCCGGTCATGCCCGGCATGCGCATGTCCGAAAGCACGACGTCGGCCGGCCGCTGGGCCAGGCAGGCCAGGGCCTCGGCCCCGCTGCCGCAAAACTGGAGATCCCAGTCTTCCCGGCGGTCGGACAGCATGCTTTGCAGGTTGCCCAGCAGGACGGGCTCGTCATCGACGATCAGGATGCGAGGTTTGCTGGGAGGAGGAGGGCGCATCGGGGAAAGGAGTGGGGTCAGCCCGCCCGGAGAACCAACCTCCGGCCCACCGTCGGGACGGGCCGGCGCGCGGCCGGGAGGGGCCGGGGCAGCGGGAGTTGGCGGGGACGCAGCATCGGTTTAGCGGGCCGTCTCCCGCATTCGGGCGGAAGCGTTTACCCAAGGTGACATCGGCTGTCTGGGCGGGAGCTTTACCGGGTTCGGCAGGCAAACTTTGCGCCGGACAACCGAATCGGACCACGGGGCGGGAATGACCGCCCTCAGCAGGCCGGCTGGCCGTTGAGCGCCTCCGCCGCCACGTCCCGCCACGATTCGACGTGGCCTTCGAGATTGGCGTTCTTGAGGTATTCCGGATCCAGGCCCCGGACCGGCGCGCTGCCGCGGTGCGCCTGCAAAGCCACGGCCGCGTGCAGGGCGGTCACGGCCGAGAAGCCTCGGACGACGCACGGACTCGGGTCGTGGTGGAAGGCGACCGCCTCCACGAGGTCAAACGGCAAACCCCAGAGTCCCAACAGATACGCCCCGACATCCGCGTGGGTAAATCCGCGCAATTGCAGCTCTGCCTGCCAGAACTGGAGCCCTTCCCGTTCGGCCAACTGCCGCGCCTGGGTGAACGTCCCGGGATCGCTGACCGCGAGGACCAGTTGCCCGATGTCGCTCAACAACCCGCCGGTGAAGGCGGTTTCCTGCATCGACCGGGAGCCGCGTTCCTCACGCACGAGCGCGCGGGCCAGCTGACCAGCCTGCAACGAACCGCGGGCCAGTTCGTCGAGCGAGAAGCCGGGCACCTGGATCTTGGGCCCGTTCTTGAAGACGTGCAGCCAGAGCGTGAGGGTCTTGATCGTCTCCAGGCCGAGCAGCATCGCCGCCTGGGTCGGGTGCGTCACCTGACGGCCGAGGCCGAACGAGGCGGAGTTGACCAACTGAAGCAGCTTCAGGGTCATCGCCGGATCACGCTGGAGCGTTTCGCCGACGGATTCCACCGAGGCCTCGGGCGAGGCCAGCTTCTCGCGGAGTTCCTGATAGACCGACGGCACGCTCGGCAGGGCGCTAAGGCCGGAGACGAACCGGCGCATCGTGGCGTCGCGCAGCCGGTTCTCGAGGGCGAAGACGCGGTCGAGCGCCTGTTTGAGCGTGAAGGCGTCGCACGGTTTCGCGAGGAACTGGTGGGCGATGTTCACGCACTGGAGCACATGCTCCGGATGGGCGTCGCCGGACAGGACCATGCGGATGGCGGCCGGGTGGCGCCGAGCTACCTCTTGTAGCAGCTCGGCGCCGTTCATGCCGGGCATCCGGATATCCGACACCACGACGTCGGCCGGTTGCCCGGCCATCGCCTCCAGTGCCTCCGGTCCGCTGCTGACAAACTGCATGTCCCACTCGTCACGCAGTCCGCGCAGCATGCGTTGCAGCCCCTGCAGAACCAGCGGTTCATCGTCCACGAACAGGATGCGTCTCTTCATGCCGCCTCCCTCAGTGCTTCCGGCACCTGCAGGGGAAGGCGCACCGCGAACGTTGTGCCAACCCCCACTTCGCTTTCGAAGGTGATCACGCCCCCGTGTTTTTCGGTGACCACCTTGTGGCAGACGAACAACCCCTGACCGGTCCCCTTGCCCACCTCCTTGGTGGTGAAAAATGGATCGAAGATGCGCTGCCGGATGCCCTCGGGGATGCCCACCCCGGTGTCCGCCACGCGGATCTCCACCCAGCGTCCGTCCGTCCGGGTCGAGATTTCGATGTAGCCCTTGCCGCCCTTGCGCACACGGTCGGTATCGGCAATCGCGTGCGCCGCGTTAACCACCAGGTTCAGGACCACCTGGTTGATGTCCCCGGGGTGACACGGAACGACCGGCAGGGCGGGGTCCAGCCGCAGCTCGACGTCCGCCACATACTTCCATTCGTTCCGTGCGACGGTGACCGTGCTCTCGACCGCTCGGTTGAGATTCACCATCACCATCTCAGCGGTGCCCGGATGCGAGAATTCCTTCATAGCATGCACGATTCGGGCAACCCGCTCCACCCCTTCAAGGGATTCCTCCAAAGCCTTGGGCAATTCGCCCAGAAGATAGTCCAGGTCCGCCGCCTTGGCCGCGCGGCGCAAGGTCTCCAGATCGGCGGCTTCGGGCGCGTGGTCGCCCTCGGACAGCGCCTGCGCCGCCCGGATGAAGCTGGCGAGCGCCTCGAACGAGTCGCGGACGAACCGGATGTTGCCGCCGATGAACTGGGTCGGGGTGTTGATCTCGTGCGCGATGCCCGCCGCCAACTGGCCGATGGATTCCAGCTTCTGCGACTGCCGCAACTGGCCTTCCATGATCCGGCGCTGGGAGATGTCGGTGGCCAGCAGGATGAACTGCAAACCGCCGGCCGGCCCCTCGGGCGTCGGGCTGAAGGTCAGCGCTAGCACCACGTCGTCGCGATCGGCCCGGCGGCAGACGACCTCGTCCACCTCCACCGGCCGGTCCGACACCACGCAGTCGAGGATCGCCTTGCGCACCCGGGTCCAATCCCAGGCAATGCCGCATTCGAAGAACGGGCGGCCGATGGCGACCTCGGCGGGAATGCCGAAGACCGTTTCCGCCATGCGGTTCCAGCGGGCCACCGCCCCCCGGGAATCAACGCCGACCAAGACCGCGGAAATGGCCGCGAGCAACGATTCCGCCTCGCTGCTGGTCCGTCCGCGTTGTTGATCCTGAGAGTCCATTCCCGGTGCCTCGCCAAAAGTCCTTTTTGGCCACACCAGAAAAGGCCCCACGCGAAGGCCGGGGACTAGGTATGAAAATTGGCTAGAGTCACCGGCGCAGGCCGCCCGCCAATGCCGCCATCTCGCCCGCCCGCAGCCGGTTCAATTGACGATGCGAATCCGCGCCCCACGGATCTCCACGTGCCCGTCGTCGCGGCTGAGTTCCTGGAATCCCAGGTGCCCGCGCAGCGGACGATCCTTCAGCGGGGCCGCCGCGCGGCCATCGTGGCGGGGCACTCCATTGGTCTGCCCCAGCAGGTCCAGGTCATGGATCGGGACGCTGTTCAACCGCACGAACAGTTTGGTGCCGCGCAGGGAGACTTCGTAGCGGTTCCACGCCTCGGGCTTGTAGACCGGTTCCGCCGGCGCCAGCGCCCGGTAGAGTCCGCCTGTCAATTCGGCCGGCTTCGCCTCCGGATTGTAGCGCACGTCGGCCATCTGCAATTCCATCCCGTCGAACGCCGGGTCACCGGCCAGCGGTGCCCGCAGGGCCAAGCCGCTGTTACCGCGCGGCCCGAGCCGGAATTCGTAGTCGAGGTCGAAGTCGCCGACTTCGCGGGTCCACATCAGCCAGTTGTTCCGGGGCCCCTCGCTGGTCAGCACCCCACCCTTGATCCGCCAGCGCGCTGCCGCGGGCGGCGGCTGGGAAACGTCGTCCCACGCCCGCACCACCCAGCCTTCTGGCTCGCCGTCCGCCTTGAAGAGCGGCTCCCAGACCGGCTCGGGTTTGCTTTTGCACCCGACCGCCAACCAGCCGACGCCCAGGATGAGTGAACAAAGAAGGGAACGCATGACGGGGAGCAGGACGGTTTGGCGGTGTCGCGGCGGCGCTTACTTCAGGCGGGTGGAACGCTCTTGCATCCACATCACGTCGCGGTTGTTGCCCTGCACGCCGGAGGTAACCCAGGCACCCTTCTTGATGGGCGGCTTCGTGCGGTTATCGAGCCACTTCTTGATTTCCGCATGACCGTCCGCGAACGAGAAGCCGCCGGCCCCGTTGTGGTAGCTGGCCGGCACGTCGACCATGCGGATGCTGCCGAGGTTGGGGGACTTGGAGTAAGATGAGTTGTCCATCGAGACGACGAAGAAGCCGTCGTTGATGCTGTCCTCGCGCTCGTCGAGCAGCACGTAGGTCATCGAGGGACCGGGGTCGGTGAAGTCGCTCTGCTTGGTGTTCACCTTCCACAGCGGGCCCCAGTTGCCGTCGGTGCCCTGGTTGCCGCCGGTCCAGATGCTCATGGCCATGCTGCGGATCCGCGGCACGGTCTTCTTGGTGTTGTCGATGGCCGTGCTGCGGTCGCCGGGGCATTTCCAGACGCCCTTGGATTGGCCGATGTATTTCCAAAGCACGCTCTGGGCGAGCCAGTTGGAGTTCCAATTGCCATTCGCCGACGGGTTCGTGATGTCGAGGTCGCCCTGCACCCAGGCGCCGTCCGAGGTGTTGGGGTTGGATTCCGGGGCGTAGGCGTAAGGGATCCTTTCCTGGCTGTCGCCCGAATACAGCACCCAGCCGAGCAGCAACTGCTTATGGTTGCTCATGCACAGGATGCCCTGGGCCTTCGACTTGGCCTTGCCGAGCGAGGGCAGCAACATGCCGGCGAGGATCGCGATGATGGCGATCACGACGAGCAGTTCGATCAGGGTGAAGCCGCGCCGGAGAACGCGGCCGGAGAATGGTAACATCTTCATGGGCAGGAAGACCGCCGATGGAACCCGGCGGACGCTTCCGATTGAGCGTCGGGCGGGTCCCGGTGGCAAGCACCTGCTCATGCCACAAAATGGGAAGCCGGCTCAGGGCACGCGAGTGACCTGGATGCGCTTGAGGTCGGAAATGCCGAGGTCGATCAGCTCCGCATTGAGATACAGGTCGGTCTTGGCCGGCTTTTCCCCCTCATACTTCACCCCGGTCCGGGCGCGAGTAACGTCGTCAAACGCCAGTGCGTCGAGGGCGACCAGATCACGGCTGAACCGCAATTCGTTCAACGTCAGCGCGTAATGCAGCATGGGTTGATCCTCGCCGCGGTATTGGCAGATCAGCGCGTCGCTGACGCCCAGGACCACGCGCGGCATCAGGTCGTCGAGCGCGCAGATGTCCGGCACCGCCTCGGCCAGGAGCGCCCCGTCGTTCAGGAACCGCAGCGTGTTGTCCACGCTCCCGGCGGCGAGGCCGGTCAGGTGCCCGTTCACGGCGGTCACGCTGTGGCTCAGCACCGGCGCGATGCTCACCACCTTGGTGATCCGGCCGGTCAGCAGGCGGGTCACGTGAGACTTACGCCCGACCTTGGCCTTATCGGTCCGGTCGAATTCCAGGTCACCCGCCACCAGGCGTCCCAGCACGGGGGATTCGTAGAATTTCTCCGGATCCCAGCCCGCGGTGGCCGCCGCCTCGCACGGCACGCCCAACTCCGCCGCGAGCTGATACCAGCCGGCGGCGCGCAGATCGACGTCCCGCTTGTCCCAGATCACAATCCGGTCGGCCGGATGACCACTGGCCAGCAGCGTCTCCACGAACGCCCGCACCACCGCGGGCCGCGTGCCACTGAGGGCCCCGGGCGCCGACACGATCTTGAAACCGACCACGTCGTTACTCTGCACGAGCGTTCGCCACGCGGCGGCGGTGTCCGCAGCCCCGGTGAAAGCCCGGAGGCCGCGTTCCACCATTGATCGCACCACCCTGGCGTCGGGCTGGAAGGCGACGACCGCCGCCGGGTCATGCACCGTCGTGACCAGGGCGCGGGCCGCGTTGGTCTCGCTCTCCGCCCCGACCCGGATTCCGAGCAGGAGGAAGCCGAGCAGGAAGCCCCAGCCCATCGCGAATGATTTTTCCCGGACGTTGACCATGCGTTGCCCACCGAGGATGGCGGGCGTCAGCCCCGGACGCAAAGCGGGACCGCGCCGTTCAATCCGTTTCGCACGCGCCGCCGCCGGTCCACGCGGTCAAGTTCCGTCCGTTTGGGCCGATAAGCGCTCGGGAACCGGCCGCATCGATCGCGCCGGCCCGGCTTCATGTTGCAACCGACCTGCCCATCCGGCGAACCGTTTCCGCCGGCGTCCCCGCCCCCGCCGGGCGGCACGCCCCCGGCGACGTGGCTGCTGTTTGACCGCGGCGGCCGGTGCGTGGATGGCCTCATCGCGAATCCCGCGCAGTTGCCCGCCAGCGTGACCACGTTCCTGGGCCTTTCGTTCCGGCAACTGTTGCCCCCAGCCGTGGTGCCGTTGGCCGAAGGCCTCTGGGCGACCTTGAATGCCGGCGGGCGACCGGGTCCGGTGGTTTGCACCCAGGACTCCGCCCACGATCTCGGCCGGACGGAAATCACCCTCAGCCCGGGTGCGACCCAACAGGTCTTGGTCCACCTGCGGTCGGTCCCGGCGCACGAAGCCGCCGGCGGGCGCGCCGACCCCGTGCATCGCCGGCTGCAACTCGCCGCCCAGGCCGCCCAACTCGGCGTCTGGGAATGGGAAGTCACCGGCAACCGGATCACCTGGGACCCCGGCATGGCTAACATTTACGGCCTGCCGGACCACGGGGCGAATCCCGCGGATTGGCAGTGGGAACGCTGGGCGCTGGCCGAGGACCAGCCCGCGGCGAAGGCGGCCTTGGACCGCGCGCTCGCGGACCCCCTCGCCACCCGCTTCAGCCAGTCGTTCCGCATCCGGCGGCCTGACGGCGAACTGCGCTGGGTGCGCAGCCACGGCGTCATCGAACGCAACGGCTACGGCCGCGCCATCCGGGTTACCGGCATCAACTCCGACGTCACCGAGGAACGGGCGCTGCAAGAATGCCTCCAACGCGCCTCCGCCCGCCTGGAAATCGCTACCGGCGCCATGGCGCTGGGCATCTGGGAACTGGACCCGGCGACGAACGTGGAGACGTGGGACGACCGCATGCTGGCGCTATTCGACGTGCCCCGCGCGGAATTCACCACCGCCCAGGCCGCCTGGTTTGCCCGCGTCCATCCGGAGGACCGCGAGTTCGGTTGGCAAACCCGCGCCGAGACCCTGGCCAATCCGGCCGCGAATCATCTGGAGCAGGTCGTCCGGATCGTCACGCGGACCGGCGAAAATCGTTGGCTGAAGATTTCGGCGACCATTCAACGCGCTCCCGACGGCACGCCGCTCCGGGTGGTCGGCGTCAACTCGGACATCACCGAACAGCAGGCCGGCTCGGAACGCCTCTTCAGCCTGTCCAATCGCCTGCTGCTCGCCCAACGCGCCGGCGGCCTCGGCGTGCTGGACTGGGACATCGGCGCCGACTGCATGCTGTGGAACGACCGCATGTTCGAGCTGTTCGACGTGCCGCATCCCACCTCGGCCGATGTCGTCAACGCGCGCAACCTGTGGCGCAGCAGGCTGCATCCGGAAGATGCCGAGGCCGCCGAACGCGACCTGCTCGACGCCGCCCAGGGCACACGCCGTTACGACGCCGAATTCCGCCTGCTGACCCGCGCCGGCGAGACCCGTTTCCTCAAGGGCGATGCGCTCGTCGAAACCGATGCCGACGGCAAGCCGCGCCGGCTCGTCGGGGTTTACCAGGACATCACCACGACGGTCGAGGCGCGCAACCGGCTGCGGCAGGACGCGGAAATTCTCCGCCAAGTCGGCGAACTCGCCCACATCGGCGGCTGGGAATTCCAGCCCCAGTCCGGCCGCCTCTGGTGGAGCGACGAGGTATTCCGGCTGCACGACCTCAATCCCGGCCGCCAGCCCGGCCTCGACGAGGCGTTCCGCTATTTCACCGAGGAAGCCGCCGCCAAGGTCCGCGGCGCCTTCGGCCGCCTGTGCGCAACCGGCGACGCCTTCGACCTGCGCGTGCCGTTCATCAGCGCGAAGAACCGCCCCTGCTGGGTCCGCGTCATCGGCCGGGCGGAACTCAAGCTGGGCCGCGTCGTCCGCGTCTACGGCACGTTGCAGGATGTCTCGGCGGAAAAGCAGACCGAGCAGGCGCTCATCCAGGCCCGCGAAGCCGCCGAGGCCGGCAGCCAGGCCAAGAGTGACTTCCTCGCGACCGTCAGCCACGAGCTGCGCACCCCGCTCAACGGCATCCTCGGCTTCACCCAGTTGCTGGAGGATTCCGAACTGTGCGAGGCCGACCGGGAATACGTCCGCTTCATCGCCACCGCCGGCGAGGCGCTCCTCGGCATCATCAGCGACCTGCTGGATTTCTCCCGCATCGAGGCCGGCCGGCTCACGCTGGAATACAGCACGTTTGCCATGCCGGCGCTGCTCCAGGAATCGCTGGAACTCATCCGGCCGCGCGCCCGGGAAAAGGGCCTCGAACTGCAACTCTCCATCGACCCCTCGGTGGGCATCCTGCGCGGCGACCGCTGCCGGCTGCGCCAGATCACGCTGAACCTGCTCAGCAACGCCGTGAAGTTCACCGAGGCCGGCCAGGTGTCGATCCGCTGCGCCCCTTACGTGGCCGGGCATCTCCGCATCGACGTCACCGATTCCGGCATCGGCATCCCGCCGGAGAAGCAGGACCGCCTGTTCCAGCGCTTCAGCCAGGCCGACAGCTCGACCACCCGCAAGTTTGGCGGCACCGGCCTCGGCCTCGCCATCTGCAAGCAGCTCCTCGAAAAGATGGGCGGCCAGATCGGGCTCACCAGCGAGGCCGGCAAAGGCTCCACCTTCTGGTTCATCATCCCCGTGCGCCCGCCGGAGAACGGTCCGTCGGAGCCCACCGAGGTCGAGTTGGCGCCGTGAAACCGGCCACGATGTCACCCGCGCTGGTTGCCGGACTCATCGGCGCATGGCGGACGAAGGTTGCACTTTTTCGCTGGAACGGCGCAATCGGAGCGCAGCCACCTTCGTCCATTGGGATGTGCCTTGGATCGTCGCCCTTGCGCGTGTCCTTCGCCACCCGGTTCAGCCGTGGCCACCGGCTAAAGTTCATTTGGCCACAGGAGCACGGCTCGCGGCAATTGCCGCCTGGGCGCGGCACCGTTTTACAAGCGACTCGTCAATCTCCACGGAGTGACGAGATGCGACCGTTCCGAGGAACTGGAGTATCTCATCCACTTTGCCCAAATTAGCCATCGGAATTTCATCATCCTCAGCGGCGATCGGAAGCAATGGGAAGAGCCGGGTCAGCGCCGTCCTATCCTCAAGGACATGTGCCAGCTGAACCCGAATGGCAAATGCCTCTATCCGGTGCAGGCTGTAGTCAAAACGCGAGCCGCTAAAAATGTATTCCAAATGCGGGCGCAACGATTTCCAGAGATCCATGTCCTTTCGTTCTTTTGCATCAATGGCGAGATTCACTACAGCAACCGCATCTCCCAGCACTATGGCATTGCTTGTGCATTGAAAGCTTCGCGTCGGGTTGTCTAGCACACCGTAGCAGGTGCCCAGGAAACGCCATGCTCGCGCATATCCCGGCCGACGGGCTACGAGTGCCTCCGCCGCCACAGCCGCCTCCTTGATCTTACCCTTGGCAACGAGTTCCAACTCCTGTTGCATTTCCCCACCGAATTGCAGCGAAAACGTTGGCTTACACTCATGGTCCTGCAGACTGGCCAGCGACGCTTTCGTGAACCCAAGAAAGTTCCCTCTGCCAACGTTCCATCTGTCGCGTTTTACTTGCCCCTGTTCCACTGATGGAAATCGCATAGACAGGTTGCGTAGCCGATCCTCTACCTTGTTAAAGGCCACGAGCTCTGCTTGTGATATCAACCAAGAAACGGATACCGACGCCAGATTGTTTTCCCATCCCTGGATATCTTCCAATCTATCAAGCCTAGCAATCGCCCCATTTTCGTCACCCGTCGCGATTGCATAGCTGACTAGAAGGACAATGGATTCAGTCCTCGATGATAGGCCGACCGAGGCTTCAGCCGATAGTTGTTCAAGCAGAGGAACCAAGCATCGAGCCTCATCGATTTGCCCGCGTTCAATCAAAAGGAACACGAGGAGCGGCAGTTTATCGCTCTGGCCATAGCGGACCGCATTTCGGCAAGCCTCACTCGCCAGAGTGTTTTCACCCTTTTTCAGTAACGCTACGGTTAAATTTGCCCACAGCTGTCCATCTTCTTTGTCTGCTTCGATGCGCTTTTTCAGATCCTGCAAGGCTTCGTCGAATTTGTCGCTTTGTATAAGCGATCCAGAAATTGCAGTCGGGTGCGGCTCTGGCGGAAATGGCCATGAATTGGTCGTTCCCGATTGAGCCTGAAGCAGGCAAACAAGATAAAGCGTTAGTGCAAGGTGTTTCATTGCATCAGAAAGTCCTGCCCTTGCTTCGGTTTGGTGGACATCCGGCGAGGCGCATGAGTCGTGGGTTTGTTAGTTGAGGTTGAGTTCGAAGTCCACAGGGGATTGGTAATCGAGGGCGCTGTGGAACCGCTCCCGGTTAGCCAAAGTTCCGAACCATCCGAAGGTGGCTGCCTGGGCCTCGCCCCGCCGGCGGTGTCCCAATCTGGAGAGCAGGAAAGAAGGAAAGGCCGGATTTCTTCCTGTTCTCCTGTTTTCCAAATTCAAATCAGGACACTGCCGCCCCGCCGGTCGCCTTGACGCTCCGGCGCGCGGCGCGTAACCACGCTCCGTGCTCCGACCTTCCTCGCGGATCCTGCTGCTGCTCCTGACCATCGCCCTCGCCGGCTGCCGTCCCCACGGCGTCGAAGCGTTGCGGCAGGGCGACGAAGCCCTGCGGGCGGGCCAGCACGCCAAGGCCATCGAGCTGCTGGAACAGGCGGTCACCGACCTGCCTTCGGAAGCCCGCGCGTGGAACTTCCTCGGCCTCGCCTACCGGGCGGCGGGACGCGATCACGAGGCCCTGAAGGCGCATCTCCGGGCCCTGGAACGCAACCGCAGCTTCCCGGACGCCTGGTTCAACGTGGGCCTGCTGCAATTTGAGCAGGGCAACTGGCTAGAGGCGGAACGTGCGCTGCGCACCTACCTCGGCGCGGAAGCCGGCCGGACCAACGCCGTCGCGTGGCGCACGCTCGGCCTCGCGCAACTGGAGTCGAACCAGCTCGACCTTGCCGAACGCAGCCTGGCGACCGCCACCCAGCTGGCGCCCCGCGACGCCGAGGCGTGGAACGGCGTGGGCCTAATCCAGGTCGGCCGCCGGCGTTTCCGCGACGCCTTGAAGACCTTTGCCTACGTCGCCGCGGTGGCTCCCGAACACGCCCCCGCCCGCCTGAACGCCGCCGTCGTGACCCATCAGCATCTGGGTGACCGCCGCGGCGCGGTGCCGCTCTACCGCGCCTACCTCGCCTTGAAGCCGGCCAATGCCGCCGAGGTGGAGACGTTGGTCACGCAGCTCGAACAGTCGCTGCGCCCCGTCGTCCCGACCAATGCGCCCGTCACTTTGGTGGCCACCAATTCGCCGCCCCGGACCAACGCGCCGTCGCGTCTGGCCACGAACCTGGTCAGCCGGGCCACGAATGTTCCCGCCAAGCCGGCCACGAACCCGCCACCCGCCGTAACGAAGGCGACGCCGACCAATCCGCCGCCCGTCGTCACCACGAAGGTGCCCGTTCCCGCGCCGGCGACCAACCCGCCCGCCAAACCGGTGCCGCCACCGGTCGTTCCGCCGGTGGTGAAAAAGCCGGAGCCGAAGCCCGAGGTGGTGCAACTGGAACCCGAACCCCGCCTCGCCGTCGCGCGCGACGTGAAGCCAGCCGCGCCCCAGCCCTTGCCGACGACCAATCCACCGGTGGTCGTCGTCCCGCCGCCGCCGACCAACGCGGTGGCCCCGGTCTCGCCCGCAGTCGCTTCCGCCGCCGAGCTGACTGCCGAGGAGGCGGAACGCCGCGGCTTCTGGCAGCGGGCCAACCCAGGGAATTGGAACTGGCGCAAGGCAAACCCCGTTTCGTGGTTTGGCAGTAACGATCCCGCCGTCACCAATCGCCCGACGCCCCTGAACCAGACCACCACGAATCCTCCCGCTGCCCGGCGCACGTTGGCGTTGCCCCGCGTCCCGACCAATGCGCCGGTGGCCGCGGCCCCGCCGAAACCGAAGCCCGTCATCATCCGACATCAGCGCCAAGTCGCCGAACCGATCGCGGCCGGGAATCGCAGCGCTGCTGAGCTGAAATTCAACGAGGCCCTGCTCGTGCACAATCGTCGCGATTACGCCGGGGCCGCGGCGCTCTACGAACAGGCGGCGTTGGCCGACCCGACCTTCTATCCCGCGCATCACAACCTCGCGCTGCTCGCCCTGGACCTGAACGACCCAACGCGCGCGGTCCTGGCCGCCGAACACGCGACCACGTTGCAGCCGGATTCCACGGCGTCGCGTCAGCTCTACGCCGCCGCCCTGCAACGGGCGAATTACCCGGCCGACGCGGCGGAACAATGGGAACTCCTCCAGGCGGGCAAGCCAAACGACACGCAGACCCACCTGACGCTGGCCGGACTCTACGCCGGTCCCCTCGGCGAATCCGCGAAGGCGCGCGCCCATTACCTGCGGGTGCTCGAACTGGAGCCGAACCATCCTCAGGCGTCCGCGATCCGCGTGTGGCTGGCAGGAAATCCCTGAGCGGCTTCGGGCAGGCTACGCCGGAGGCAGCGCCGCCAACGCGGTTCGCAGGCGTTCCCGTTGCCAGGCCAGCCGGCGCGGGTTGCGCGGATCGTCCAGTTCTCCTTCGCGGACGTCAGCCGCCGGTTGGGCCAACTCCGCTTCCACCGCCCGGAGCAAGGCTTCCAGTTCAGGCCGGCTGGATGGCACTTCGGCGCCTGCTTCCGCCGCCAGTGGCCCCGCCCGGCGGGCCAGTTCCAAAACCAAGGCACACGGTTCCAAGCAGGGCACGCACGACTTGGCTCCGGCTGGCTCGGGCGCCAGCCCAGCTACAGTCCAGAGGCGTTGCCGCCGGCAAAACTCCGGCGCGCAACCCGCTCGGATGACCTCGGCCGCGGCGCCGTCGGCCAGTTCCCGGGCGGCGCGATACAGCCCGCTTTGCCGGCCCACGAATTCGCGGAAGTGAGTGATTCCGGGCGCCGTCCGCCGCGCTTCAAGCCAGTCGGCCAAGCTGCCCGGATAAAGCCCGCGCAGGGCCGTCTCCAATTCGGCGGCGTCGGCCACCCGGGTGACCCAGCCCTCCCGCAGGGACGGCGCGGCCTTGTTCGGCCGGAAGGCACCGGTCGCGGTGACTTGGGCCCATTCCCGCAATTCGCCCACGGGCAGCGACCGCAGCGCCCCGTCCGGCATCGCGCGATCGCACTCATGCCGCAGGGAAAACCCGGACGCCTCCCGGCGGATCAGCACCTCCAACCACCCCAGTTCCGCCCCGAACGAGCCCACCAACGTCGTGATGGCGTGCGCCCAATTGACCTGCATCCCGGCGACGTTAGGTGCCCCGGTTGGAATTGGAAACGGAAGCGTAGCCGGGGCGCCCCCTGCGGGTGGACCGATTCCACGCGCCAGCCCCGGCGTGCTACCGGCAACCATCCCATCCAGCACCGCGAACTCCGGCTCGCCCCGTGGGCGGCTGTAACCAGCCGACCGTCGGGAAGTCATTCCAACGACGCCTATGAATCGGATTCGCATTCCAGCCCTGCTCCTCGCCTGCACGCTTTCCCATGGATCGGCCTCATTCGCGGCCGATTGGCCTCACTGGCTGGGGCCAAACGGCGACAACATCGCGCCCGTTCAAGGGGCGTTTGCCGGCAATGTGTCCGACTGGAAGGTGGCGTGGAAAGCCGCCGTGGGCCGGGGATACTCCGCCGTCGCGGTGGCCGGCGGGCAGGCGTTCACGCTGGGCCATGACGAGAAGGGCCAGGAAACCGTCCTGTGCCTCGACGTCGGCACCGGGGCCGTGGTCTGGAAACATGCCTACGACGCCCAATTGCTGGCCAAGATGCACGGGGGCGGTCCCAACGCGACGCCGACCATCCACGGGGACCGGGTGTTGACGGTCAGCAAGGACGGCCAGGTGTTCTGCCTCGCCAAGGACAAGGGCGACGTCATCTGGCGCGCCCAACTGACGGAGCTTGGGCTGGCCCTGCCCCAGTGGGGATTCGCCAGTTCGCCGGTCGTGGACGGCGACCGGGTCCTGCTGGCCGCAGGCAAGGTCGTCGCGCTGGACCTCGCCACGGGCAAACTGCGTTGGCTATCCCAGGTCGAGCAACATGCCGGCTACACGACGGTAGTCGTCTTCCCCCGGGGCGACCGCAAGTTCATCGCGGCGCTGGACGGCAAGGGCCTGAGCATTCTCGGCGGCGCCGACGGTTCCGAAATCACGCGCCGGCCCTTCAAGGCGATGTTCGACGTGACCGCCTCCACCCCCTACGTCCTCGACGGCGGCAATCGCCTGTTCATCTCCGGCAACTCCGGGGCGGAACTGCTGTCGTTCGACGGCTCACAGCTCAATCCCGTTTGGACCGGCACGGAACTGAAGACGGCGCTCAACAACGCCGTGGTGCGGGACGGCGCGATCTACGGCCTCGACGGCCGCCAAGGCACGCCCAACGTCCGGCTGGTCTCGGTGGCGTTGGCCGACGGCAAGGTCAACTGGGCCCAGCCGAACTTTGGCTACGGGACCCTCATCGGGGTCGGCCCGGCGCTGCTGGCGCTGACCGAAGGCGGCGAACTTGTCGCCGCCAAGGCCAGCCGCGAGAGCTACCAGGAACTCGGCCGGCAGCAGGTTCTCGCCAAGACCTGCTGGACGACACCCGTGTTTGCCCAGGAGCGGATCTTTGTCCGCAACGACCGCGGCGAACTGGTGTGCCTGAAGGGTTCGTGACCGGCCGATCTACCGGGGCAACGGCACTTCGAGTTCCGCGAGCGCGTAGGCCATCGCGGCGAGGGTGGCAGTGCAACGACGCAGGACCTGTGGGTCCACCTTGTCCACGGTGTCGGCGTCGGTGTGGTGGAACCAGAAGTAGTCGTTCGGCTTCAGGCGCAAGCCGAGGGCGGGCACACCGTCCTCAATCAGCGGCGTCAGGTCCGCATCGCCTCCACCCAGCGTAAACTTGCCGGCCCCGATTGCCTCACCGAGGAAACCGAGCACGCCGCGGATCACTTCCCCGCCCCGTTCGCTGCCGGTGAAACCGAAGCCTTCGGGTTCAAAGGTGCCATTGTCCGTCTCGATGGCCGCGATGTGGCGCCCCAGTTCGGCGCGGTGGGCGTCGCGGTAGGCCTTCGCGCCGGCGAGGCCAAATTCCTCATTGGTCCAGAGCACGAGCCGGATCGTTCGGCGCGGTGTTAGACCGCTTTCCTTCGACAGGCGCAAAACCTCCCACGCCGCGACACAGCCGCCGCCGTCGTCGAGAGCGCCCTGGCCGACATCCCAGGAATCGAAGTGGCCGCCCACGACGACGATCTCCTCCGGCTTCTCGCGGCCGGGCAGCTCGGCAATCACGTTGGCGTCCGTGACCTCGTCGCCGTAATGCGCGGACAGCCGGAGGCGGAGCACCGGCGTCTGTCCGCGCGCCTGCATCCGGGCGAGACGTTCGGCGTCCTCCGGTGCGAGGCCGGCGTGGGGAATCGGCGGAACGCCGTCCTCATAACGCATCATCCCGGTGTGGGGCGTGCGCAGCGAAAAGGGTGTGACGCTCCGGGTGACGCTGGCGACCGCGCCAACCTTGGCGGCTGCGGAAGCGCCGGCCCAACGGTAGCGGACCGAATCGCCGTAGCCGGTGAACGGGGCGTTAAAGACAACGATGCGCCCCTTGGCCTCCGCGGCCCGGTTGGTCAATTCGGCGAAACTGCCGACCACCAGCACGGGGGCCGTGATCCCCTCCGGCGGCGTGGCGACGGTGCCGCCGAAGCCCAGCACGGGCAGTTTCTCGGACCGCGGCGAGACGAGTTCCGCGCTTTCCTCCCCGCGGGTCCAGCGACGGACCTTCACGGGTTCGCTCCGAACGTTGACGAAGCCATCGGCCTTCAGCGTTCGCAGCGCCCATTGCACCGCGCCGGCGAGATTCGTCGAGCCGGAGGGCCGGGCACCGAAGGTGTCGCAGAGTTCCGCCAACCTGAGGTAACCCACGCCGGAATTCGTCGCGGCGGCCACCAGCTTGTGGAGCTGGCCGACCAGCGCCGCGGGCAGCGGGATGGCATTGGTTGATGGGCCAGATGAATTCGCAGGCGCGGCCTTCGCCTCGTCCTTCAGCCGGCGCAACTTCAGGTCGCGAATCTCGCCGGTGGTGCTCCACGTGGCGATGCCGAAGGGTTTGCTCAGCTCAATCTCACCCGGCCGCAGCGAGACTTCGACGCCCCGGATGTCGGCGTTGATCAGGTGTTCGTTGTCCAACCAGACGCTGAGGTTGGTGGCGGAGACCGACAGGCGGCAGCGATACCATTGGCCGGTCTTGAAATTGCGATACTGCGTCGTGTCGTTCTGCGAGGCGTCCTGGTTATTAAGCGACGAGATGCCGACCACCGCGCCGCCCCAGCCACCGAGGACCAGCGTGGCGTGGGAATCGCGCACCGGAAACGTGAGCGCGCAGAAGAAGTCCTGCCCCATCACCCGGCGGGCCTCGAACGCCACCTCGTAGTCCACGGTGGGCACGGGATTGGTGTAATTCACGCCCGTGAGGATGCCCTGGTTGAGCACGAGGGCGCCGTCCTTGACCTCGATCTCACCGCCGCCGCCGAACTTGGTCGGCGTCCAGCCGGCGAGGGACTTGCCGTCGAAGAGAGGTTGCCAGTCCGCGCCGAGGGCGGCGAACCAGGCGGTGAGCAGCATCAGGATGGGCAGGCGCACGGACCGGACCCTGCCACGGAACCACGGCCGAGGGCAGAGCGAAGTCAGGGGACCTGACACGGTGGAATGGGTCATGGCCAAGCACGGAAATTTCGGCCCGAGTCCCGCGCGCTACCATGAAGGCGCGCGGTTCGTGGAAGATTTCGGCGCGGGCTGAACTTCCGTTCCGGCGACTACCGCCGGCGCCATTGCCAGCCCAGCACACCGGCAAGCGCCAAGCCGGCCGCCCAGGTGGACGTCTCCGGCACGGCCGACGCGGAGGGCAGTTGGCCAGCAAAGAGCGGCGGATGCACTTCCACCGTGGCGCTCAGGTTCTTGACCGCGACCGCGCCTTCCAAGGCGCCGCCGCTGCTCGACAACGTGGCCTTCGGCGCGAGCACCGTGCCGTAGAAACTCTTGTTCATCGCAAGCGAGGTCGCCTCGGTGAAGTTCCACATAACCTTCCCCACGGCGCTTCCGGTCACGAAGTTGCCGACAAAATTCCCGCCGGCCCCGTAGTTGATGGCCGAGCCATCGACATTGATCAGGATGGCGGCGGGATTGGCCCCGTTGAGGTTCAGGTCAATCTGCTGCACCAGGCCGCTGTCGAACAGGGACGTCGCCTGGCCCGCGGTCAGGTTAAAGACGGCGACATTGTCGGTGCCCAGGTTGTTGCCGACGTTGAAGGTGGCGGGACCGGGTTGGCCGCTGGGCAGGGTCAGCGCACTGTTCGCGGCCAGGGTGTCGTAGAACAACGACTCGGCCGCGATCCCGTTGAAAATCGCATCGTAGTTGAACGTGCCCACACCGGACTGGAGCGAACCGCCGCCATTGAGGTTCAACTGCCGGCCGTTGCCGAACGTGACTTGGTTACCGGACTGGGTCGCATCAGCGGGCACGTGGAGACTCCCCGCGTTGAGCTGCATCGCATTGCCGGCGGCGACCGGGCCACGGATGGCCAAATTGATCTGCGAGGACAGTGAGCTGTAGTTCACCCCGACGTTGAACGAATTGCCGTAGGTGATTTGGTTGATCACCGCCCGCCCCTCAACCTCCGCCACGCTGCTCAGCGTGTCCGTGACGATCAGGTGGTATTGGCTCAGCCATGAATCGCCGTGGACGGCAGCAACTCCCGTGGCAACCAAGGCGGCAACGATACGAACAGGCTTCATCTGGCTTTCGACTCTCCTTTGCGACCCCGGCGCTTGGCCGAATCGCTTAGGCTGAAGCTGGCGCACCCCGGCCCACTCGTCAAAAGACGGCCCGTCAAATCGGCGTCACGGCAAGCCGTCGATGGCAGTCAACGGCGCGGCGGTGGGAATGGAATCAACGGCCGTTGCGGACCGCGTCCTTCTTCTCCTCCAGTTCGGCCTGCAACTTCTTGCGTTCGACCTGGAGCCGTTCGCGCAGGGAAAATTCCTTCTCAAATTCCTTGGCGGCCGCCGCCGCCTCAATCTCATCGTTGGTGGCGAGCTCGACCTGGGCGAGGCGCGACTTGTAGAGCGATTCCAGGTCGGCGATCCGTTCCTTTTGGGCGGCGTTCAGGGTCTTGCTGGGCTCCACCTTGTTGAGCCGTTCCATCGCGAGTTCGTAGGCCGATTTCATGGGGCTAAGCCTAGCGGATGGCAACCGCGGCGCCCAATCGGAATGTGCCAGTCAGGCGGCGGTCGGCGCGCCCGTTCCCGGACCTCTGTCGGAGCCGTTGAAGCGCCTGAACTGCGTTTCGAGGAAGCGGCTCCAGACTTCGTCGGGCTCCCAGATCGTCCGCATTTCGGCCCACGCGGCGGCGAGTTCCCCGCCATGGCGGACTCGGTAGAGCGCAACAAACGCCGAGACCCGATAGTTCAGCGCGCAATGGACGAACACCTTCTGGCCCCGGCGGTTGGCCAGTTCGGCGCAAAACCGATCGAAGTCCTCCGCCCTCGGAGCCTCAAACACGACGGGGATGGGCACGTAAGCCATGCCGAGCGAGGCCACCAACTCCGGCTCATCCGGCAGGGCGTAGGTGGACGTGGGCAGCGCCAGGTTGATTACGGCCCGCGTGCCCGCGGCCGCGAGCTCGCGAAACTGTTCCGCCGTGGGCTGCCCGCCGGTGGCGACCCATTCGTCCAGCCGGCGGAAGTTGCGGATCTGGGGTTCGCCCGCCGGGGAGAATTGGGCAAACGGCTTCACGGCGGCCGAATCGCGGTTCAGGGCAGCGGCTTCCACGCCGTGCTCTTGTAGCGCTCGTAGACCCACCGGAAGTCCCGGTTTTTGCCGTTCCCGCCAGCCCAATAGAAACTCTCCTTGCCTTGGGCCGAATCGGTCGCGGCCTTGATGGTGGACGGTTCCAGCCAACGGTGAAGCTCCACATGGCTGTCGGCGAACGCGAAGGTGCTGACGGTGCCGTGGAAGATGGCGAAAGGATCAACCCAGCCGGCCGAGGGCGGAACGTCGATGGCCCACGTGCCCAAGTTGTAGGTGCGGGGATCTGACTCCTCGATGAACGTCATGGAATTGGCCGGTTCCATGATGAGGGATTGCTTGGTGAACTGGGTTTGCAGGTTGGCCCAGCCGGCCTGCCGAGCACCGGTAGTCTGGTTGTAATAACCGCCCATCGTCTCCGCCTTCGAATAGCTGTCATAGGCCCAGCCGGCGCCAGGCTTACGGTTCTTGGTCCGCAAGTCGCCCGGGCAATGGTAGGCGCCCATGGCCGAGCAGTATTTGAAGATGATCGATTTTTCGAGGCCGGTCTTCACGCGTTTCTCCGCCTCCGCGCGGTTGATGTTGGCGGCGATAGCAGGGGTTGGGCCCGCCCAGTAACCGCCGCCAGGGTGGTCGATGCCCGGGCCGATGGTCGGCAACAGCTCATCCCGGAAATCCTGGGAATACATGAACCAGGCGGTGATGAGCTGTTTCTGGTTGCTCATGCACGCGGCGCCGGTGGCCTTGAGCTTCGCCTTGCTCAACGCCGGTAACAGCATGCCGGCCAGGATCGCGATGATCGCGATCACGACGAGGAGCTCGATGAGCGTGAAGCCCGAGCGCCGGGACGGGAATCCGAGTCTGGGTAAGTTCATGGCGGAGCAGGATGAGTGGACTGGAACGGCGGAAAACGGGCGCGCGGTTCAGGGATTCACCTTGGACGGATACCGTCGGGCCAGCCAGCGGACGTCGTTGGGTGCCTTGGTGTCGTTCGGAGCGTTGCCGAACTTGTTCGGGTCCATGCTGGCGGAATACTTGATCATGACCTGGTCGAGCCACTTCTTCGATTCCGCGTGGCCGTCCGCAAAATTGAATGTGCTGGCGTTGCCGTGGAACACCGCCGTGGAATCGACCAATTGGGCGCCCTTGAAGTCTTGGGCTGGATTGCCCTGGCCCATGATCCACGAGCCGAGGTTTTCGCCGCGGGGATCATTCTCCTCAATCCAAACAAACCGCTCGCTCGGCTTGAGGATGGAAGACTGCTTGTAGAGTTCCGGGGATTCGCCGTTGAGCGAGCCGACGCCGGAGAGGCTGACGTAGGTGTAGCCTTTGCCCGCCTTCAGCTTGTTCCGGGTGTCGCCGGGGCAGTGCAGGATTCCGGGACTCGGGGCATACTTGAACAGCGCGCCTTGGCGGTAGCCCTCCTCGATGACGGTCTGGATTTTCTTCTCACTGGAAGTGCCGGCCGCAAACGTCGGCATCCGCGGAGGCGGATCGTAACGCCAAGGGATCTCATTCTGGGCGTTGGGCCGTTGCAGGAAGTTGATCAGCCGGTCGGCGTGGTCGGTGGAATACATGATCCAACCGAGCACCATCTGCTTCTGGTTGCCGATGCAAGCCGCGCCGGTGGCCTTGAGTTTCGCCTTGCTCAATGCCGGCAGCAGCATGCCGGCAAGGATCGCGATGATCGCAATCACGACGAGGAGCTCAATCAGGGTGAAACCGGCCCGGCGGGTCCGGGCAGTCGCGGAGTTGGCTTTCATGAGGTAGGCGGGGAGCGTGTGGGAACTGTCATACAGGTGATAACCGCTGGGCCGGACAGGAAAAGCCAAAACTCAGGTTTTTCCGGCTCCGCCGCCCCCGGCATTGCTTCGCCCATCCGGGTCGCCTATTCCCATCGCCGGCATGGATCCCCGCGAAGCCCTCATCGCGTTGAACTTGGTCGAACACGTCGGCCCGGTGCGTCTGCGCAAGTTGCTCGACCACTTCGGCGGTGAGCCAGCCGCCATCCTCCGGGCCAGCATGCCCCAGTTGCTCGCCGTCAATGGCATCGGGCCCGACACGGCCGAGGCAATCAGCGGTTGGGAAAACACGGTGGACCTTTCCGGCGAACTCCGGCGCGTCGCCGAATATGGCTGTCGGGTAGTCACCCAGTTGGATGCCGACTATCCGGCCCACCTCCGGGAAATCTACGACCCGCCCGTGGTGCTCTACGTGAAGGGCACCCTGAAGCCCGAGGACAAGAATGGCGTCGCCCTCGTCGGCTCGCGGCAGACCACAACTTACGGCCTGGAAACCGCCCGAAAGCTCGCCTACCAGCTCGCCTACACCGGCGTGACCGTCGTCAGCGGCGGCGCCCGCGGCATCGACACTTCGGCCCACCAAGGTGCGCTGACCGCGAAGGGCCGCACGATCGCGGTCTTGGGCACCGGCATCAATTTGGTGTTTCCGCCCGAGAACGCGGAGCTCTTCGAGCGCATCGCCGCCAACGGCGCCGTGATGACCCAGTTCCCATTCAACCGGCCCGCCGACAAGCAGTCCTTTCCCATCCGCAACCGCATCGTCGCCGGCATGACGCTCGGCACCGTGGTGATCGAGGCCAACCTCAGCAGCGGCGCGCTGATCACTGCCAACTTCGCCACCGAATACGGCCGGCAGGTCTTCGCGGTGCCGGGGCGGATTGATTCGCCGCGCAGCAAGGGTTGCCACGACCTGATCAAGAAGGGCGCCAAGCTCTGCGAAGGCGTCGAGGACATCCTGAGCGAGTTCGAATACCTGTTCCCGCCGAGCAACAAACCCGCGTCACCCGCCGAGACCGGCCAGTTACCCGGCCTGACTTTGTCGGACAACGAGGCCAAGATCCTCGGCACGCTCAGCGGCTCCGAGGAACGCGCGATCGACGAGGTGATCCGTGCGACCAGCCTGCCCGCCAGCGCCGTCTCCGTCGGGCTGTTCAGCCTGGAAATGAAGAAACTGGTGCGGCAACTGCCCGGGAAAATGTTTCTGCGGAGCGGCGCCCGAGAGTGAAGGTCCCAAGCCCGTTGGCGCAGCCATGTTCCCCTGCCCCGGCCGGTCGATCCAACTGAGCCCATTTCAGGCGAACCGCGTGGTGCCGCGGTGCGCATCGGTATCGGTCAATCGTCATCGGCCGGCCCGTCCATCGGGACAAGCGACTTGGCCCCATCCGGGTGGGGTAACCGCGCGGATTCTTTGCCCAGACGCCCGCCGCGTGTCATGGATTGCCTGACATGACTGGGAAACTGAAGTCGCCGGGCATCGCCCTGCTGTTGACCGCCATTTCTTCGGCCGTTTGCTTGGGTGAAGTCCAAGTCGTCAGCGAGCGAGTCGAGGCCGACTCGGCCACCGGCGCGTTCGCCTTCGTGAATGTGCCCCGCCCCGCCAAACTGGATGCCGCCGAAAAGGCCGCGTTCGCCCTCGTGGATGGCCAGGCTGACCTCAATACGGGCCCGCTTGCGAAATTGCACGATGGCCAACTGCCCCGGGAAGAAGATCAGCCGGCGGAGAACTTCTTCTTCCGCGCCGGTTCGGCCGGCGGACGCCTGCGGGCGGACTTGGGCAACCCTATCGCGATCCGGCAGATCAACACCTACTCGTGGCATCCCGGCAGCCGGGCGCCGCAGGTTTACCGGCTGTATGCCAGCGACGGCGACGCAACCGGCTTCAACGCGGAGCCGAAGCGCGGCACGGACCCCGAAACGTGCGGCTGGAAACTCATCGCCGCCATCGACACCCGAGCCCAGGACAGCCAGGCCGGCGGCCAGCACGGAGTCAGTGTCCGGGATTCCCGGGCCGACTTGGGCCGCCACCGGTATCTGCTCTTCGACATCGCGCGCACGGCTGCCGACGATCCGTTCGGCCAAACCTTCTTCGCGGAAATCGACGTGATCGGCACGGACTCAACGGCCGTCGCCATCGCTTCGGAGGCCCCGCGGCCGATTACCCAATCGTTCGTGGCCGACGGCGGTCGGTATCACTTCACCCTCGATACGACCGTGGCCCCGGACCTCACCGAATGGGCGGACCAGAAGCTGCGTCCGGTCGTGCAGGAGTGGTATCCCACGATCGTGGCCCTGCTGCCGAGCGAAGGTTTCGCCGCGCGCACCAACGTCACCCTGCGTTTCCGGGACGACATGGGCGGCACCCCGGCCTCGGCGGGCGGACGCTTCGTGAACTGCAACGCCGGCTGGTTCCGGCGGGAACTGCAACGCGAGGCGCTCGGTTCGGTCGTCCACGAGCTGGTGCATGTCGTCCAGAGCTATGGCAACGGCCGACGCAGTGGCGCCGGAAACACCCGGATTCCCGGCTGGCTGGTCGAAGGCATCCCCGACTACATCCGCTGGTTCATCTATGAACCGCAGACGCAGGGCGCGGAGATCACCGCGCGCAACCTGGACCGGGCGCGATACGACGCGAGCTACCGCATCAGCGCAAACTTCCTCCACTGGGTCACGGCGAACCACGACGCGAACCTCGTGCGGAAGCTCAATGCGGCCGGCCGAGCTGGCACCTACCGCGAAGCCCTTTGGCAGGAAGCGACCGGCAAGACGGTCCAGGAGCTGGGCGAAGCGTGGCGGAAATTCCACGAACAGCGCCTCGGCGTGCCGGCAAAACCAAGTCCGGTTCCGGCGACCGCTCCATAACGGCGGGGCGGAGGGGAATTTGGAAATCAGGAAAACAGGAACCCGGGCGGGCAAGAAACCTTTGCCCTTGGGGCAGCCAAACTGAAACGCAGGGAGCTTGCCTGTCTCCAGAACGTCGCCACCGCCTTGGACTTCACCTTCGTTCAATACCGACGGCTCGCGCGGGTAGATTCTCAGGAGGCGGCAGGGGCATACTCTCAATCAATCAACCAAAAATGTGTGCTAGTGACAAGGAACAGGGACAACAGACAGATGCCCACGAGCACCCCAACTCTCGTGCTCGGTCGTGCAAGAAATGCAACTGCTGCCACACAGAAGGCCCAAAATGGTATCGTCATAGCACGCCAAACCAGTGAACGGCCGGGATAGTAGTGACGCCACGGCCCATGACTACCCTCATACTGCCCCCACTGCTTCGGTATCTCGCCGTCACGCGACGCCTGCACCCAAGTGATGGTCAGAACAGCTCCGCAATAACCGAGAAGTGCGATGGCCAAAATCGAGAGCCACTTCGATGTCGCCGAACGAATGGTGTCGAGCTTTGCCATGACGTGCGTAGCCGCCTAACAGAGTGATCAGCCGATGTGAGCGGGATTGTTCTTTCGCAACTCACGCCTCCGGCGTCACCCCCAGCACGAGGTCAAACTTCGCGGCGAGTTCACCCGCCTTGCCCCCCTTCAGCGGGGTGAACTTCACGGTGACCGAATCGCGTTCACGGCCGGCCTTGAGCTCCTTCCAGACGCCGTCCTGCGCGTTGCCAGGATGGCCCTTGATGTAAAGCTGCGTGGTGAGCAGGTCCTGGCCGCCCCGCCGGACCTTGTAGTGGATGTGCGGCGTGCGCGGGACGTAGGGCACCGGCTTGATCGTGCGGAAGAGGTATTCGCCGGTAGTGCCGGTGATGAAGCGGCCGAAACCCTGGAAGTTTTTGTCCTGCTTGGCGCGGTTGGCGGTGTCGCCGGTGTGCAGGTAAACGCCGTTGGCATCACACTGCCAAATCTCGACGAGCGCGTTGCGGACCGGTTTGCCGCGGGCGTCGAGCACCCGGCCGCTGACGTAGGTAACCTCGCCCACGCCGGGCGTGATCCCGTTGTTGATGACGAGCAGGTCGTTGTCGGTGTCGAGCGGCAGATGATTCGGATAATACGGTCCCTCGGTCTGCGCCGGCGTCCGGGTCAGCGCCTCGGCAAAGGCCCCGGTGGTGGTGAAGAAGGCGGCGGCGAGGCCGGCGTGCCGGAGGAAGGTGCGCCGGGACTTGAGCGGAAGCAGGAGGTGCATGGGACGGAGTCCACTCCAATCCGAGAGGGAATCAAGCCGCCTTCTTGAGGCGCGGCCTTCCAACCCGCGCTGAAATCCGAATCGAGCCTTGGCGCCGGAACTCGTTCGACTGTCGCGGTCAGTCTCAGCACCGGGAATTCGCCGCTGGACAATGGGGTCCTCCGCGCGAAACTCGCCCAAACCAACTTTCCCCGATGCGCCTTTCACCGCTCCGCCGGCTTGGTCGGCACCTTCCCGGATTTGCCCTCGTATTGGCCGCGCTGCCGCTCCGTTCGCCCGCCGCGCTGGGCGGGGAATGGGACACCCGCTGGACCAGCCCCGGGATCGACCAGGAGGTGCTCGCGCTCGCGCCCCGGCCGGACGGCGCGCTGATCGCCGGCGGACGATTCGGCGGGACCGTCGGCAGCCCGAAACACGTGGCCGCCTGGAATCAGGGGAACTGGTCCACGCTTCCCGCGGCGGGCCAGGACGGAGTGCCGGACCCCGTCTTCGCCGCCGTGTCCATTGGCACCAACACGTTCCTCGGGGGCGAGTTTGGCGGCTCGTCGGCCGGCGAAATCCTCAACGGAATCGCCCGGTGGGACGGGCAGGCGCTGCATTCGCTCGGCGCCGGGCCGCTGGCCGGCGTGCAGGGACAGGTCTACGCCCTCGCAACCGCCGGGGAAACGCTCTACGCGGCCGGACGCTTTCGCCGGGCCGGAACCGTTGCGGCGACCAATGTCGTTCGCTGGGATGGGGCCGCGTGGACTCCGTTGGGCTCCGGCTTGGGCGACGGCGACAATGACCGGGTCAGCACCCTGCTGATCGCGCCGGACGGAACGCTCTACGCGGGCGGAACCTTCCAGCAGGCCGGGGCCCAACCGGTCCGCCGCCTGGCCCGCTGGGACGGCACTGCCTGGGCGGACGTGGGCGGTGGCGCGAATGGGCCGGTGCAGGCCCTGGCGTGGTTCGGCGACGAACTGGTCGCCGGAGGTGCCTTCAACCAGGCCGGCACGACCAGCGTGGCGAACCTCGCGCGCTGGAACGGCACGCAATGGTCCGCACTGGGGGCCGGGGTCAACGGCGAGGTCAATGCGTTGGCACCACAGGGAAATCGCCTGCTGGTGGGCGGGGCCTTCGCGTCGGCCGGCGGGATTTCTGCGGGCGCAGTGGCGGCATGGACGGGTTCCGCCTGGGAGGCGCTCGGGAGCGGCCTGAGCGGCGGCAACCCCAACGCGGTCCGGACGCTGGTGATGCGGGACGACGGCGTGTTCGCCGGCGGCAGCTTCATCCGGGCGGGTTCCACCACCGTGTTCAACGTGGCCCGCTGGGATGGTTCGGCGTGGCAGTCGCTCGACGCCTCCTTGGCGGGTGGGGAAACACCCCGGGTCACCGCGGTCGCGGCGAAGGAGGGTGAAGCGGTCGTTAGCGGTTCGTTCACGTCGGCCGGCGGGAAACCAGTGGAACGGGTCGCCAGGTGGAATGGCACCAACTGGGAAACGCTGGGCTCAGGCTTCGACAAACCGGCACTGACGCTCGCCTACGGGACTGACGGCCAGATCTACGCCGGCGGCGAGTTTTCGCGCGGCGGCCGCCGGATATCCCGCTGGAACGGTTCGGCGTGGCTGGGCCTCGGCAGCGGCGTGAACGGCGAGGGCACCGTGTTTGCGGTCCTGCCCACCACCAACGGCAGTGTCTTCGCCGGGGGAATTTTCACCCGGGTGGGCGGCGTCAATGCGCTGGGCATCGCGCGGTGGGATGGCTCGCGCTGGTTCGCGCTCGGCGACGGGATCAGCTATTTCGGCGTCGCCGGCACCGTCCGCTCCCTGGCGTGGGCGGACGGCAAGCTCTACGTCGGCGGCACGTTCGACCGCGCGGGTGGCGTCGCGGTCAACAATCTCGCTCGCTGGGACGGGGCGACTTGGGAGGACCTCGGCGGCGGCGTTTCGATTCCCGGCCGGCAGGCGATTGTCCATGCGCTAACCGTGGCGGAGGGCGAACTGCTGGTCGGCGGCAACTTCGAGTGGGCCGGTGACCATTCCCTGGCGCACTTCGCCCGTTGGAGTCTCGGCAATGGCTCATGGAGCCAACCCGGCGGCGCTCCGAATGGTCCCGTGCGGGCGCTGGCCTGGCTGGATGGCGCGCTGATTCTGGGCGGCGAATTCTCGGCGATTGGAGCCACGGCAACCCGGGGACTGGCGGAATGGAAACAAGGCGCGTGGCAGGGTGTCGGCGGCGGCGTGGACGGAAACTCCGCCTTCGTCACCACCCTGGCCGCCGGTTCAACGAACCTTTGGGTTGGCGGGCCGTTCACCACCGCAGGCACTCGGCGGGCGACGGACCTGGCCCGCTGGAGCATCCCGCTCAACTACCCGCCGACGGTGACCTTTGCCGCGCCGGCCGACGGCGCTGAGTTCAACTTCAGGGCGACCATTCCGATCAGTGTCACGGCCGACGATGCCGAAGGACCGGTGGCCAGCATCCGGCTCAGCGCGAACGGCGAACCGCTGACAGAACTGACGGGAGCACCGTTCGAGTTCGCGTGGACGGACGTCTTTCCCGACACCTACCAACTGGAAGCCGTGGCGGTGGATGCGCAGGGCAAATTGAGCGAACCCGTCCGTCGGACCGTGGTCATGCTCCCACCGCAAGGCAACCAGCCGCCCATCGTCAGCGTGACCGAACCCGCTCCGGGCTCACTGACGTTGGGGCAGCCATTTACCGTGGCGGCCACCGCCAGCGATGCGGACGGGCAGGTCATTCGCGTGGACTTCTATCGCGACAACCACCGGCTGGATTCCGCCAACGCCGCCCCCTTCCGATGCTCCACCGTGGCGGCCCCGGAGGGCGAATTCGCCTTTCGCGCAGTGGCCCTCGACAACGTGGGCGGCAAGGCAACTTCGGCGCCGGTCATGGTCCAGGTCATTGCGCCGGGGGGCGCCCCAACCCCCAAGTGGACCTTTGCGGCCGGCTCCAGTGTCCAGAGTTCGGTCGCACTGGGAGCCGATGGAACGATCTACCTCACGCCCGGGCCGGGCGACAACAAGCTGGTCGCCCTGAACCCGGACGGATCGCCCCGCTGGACCTATCAGGACTCCGATTACCCGCTGGCCTGGCCGGCGATCGCCGACAACGGTGACATCGTGGCCACCCGTTACAACGGGCGCCTAGTCGCCATCACCGCGGCCGGCACGAAGCGTTGGGAGTTTGAAGCCAGCGGCCTGACCCTCGGGGGCGCCGCTATCAGCCGCGACGGCACGATCTATTTCGGCAGCGAAAACCAGCGGCTCTACGCCATCAAACCCGATGGCACCAAACGGTGGGACCTTGCCACCGGAGATTCCCTCAGCTCCGCCTCCCCGGCGATCGCGGCCGACGGTGCGATCCTGGTTGGATCCAATTACGGCAATCTGCTGTGTGTGAATCCGGACGGCACCGAGCGCTGGCGTTTCCCGGTTCCCGGTTCCATTTCCGCGGCCCCCGCCTTGGCCGACGACGGCACGATCTATTTTGTTTCTTCGCTGGGTTCCCTCTTCGCGCTGACCCCGGCAGGGCAGAAGGTTTGGGAATACAAGACCTCGAGCAGCAGCCTCGGCGGTTCGCCCGTCGTGGGCCCGGACGGCACGATCTACTTCGGAGTCCAGGATGGAAACCTCCACGCCGTGTCACCCGCCGGACAGCGCCGGTGGGCGTTCAAGACGGGCGACGCCCTCTCAGGCACACCGGCCGTGGCGGCGGATGGCACGATCTACTTCGCCGCGCATGACCGAAACGTCTACGCCGTCTTCCCCACCGGCTATAAACGCTGGGCCGCGCCCACCGAGGGACGCAACGGCAGTTCGGTTGCCATCGGAGCGGACGGCACCGTGTATGCCGTCTCCAGCGACGAGAAGCTGTATGCGATTCCGGGAAGTTCACCGCTGGCCGACGTGCAGTGGCCGAAGTATCACCGCGACGCACGCCAGACCGGACGCGGCGCCCTGCTGCCCCAGGTCACGTTGGCCAATCCGACGAACGGCGCCTCGTTCTTGCAGTCGGACACGGTCCACTTCGCGGCCACGGCGAGTTCGCCCAACGGCGGCATTGCCCGGGTGGAATTCCGCCTGGGCGACACGGTGCTCGGGACCGATGCGGAGGCGCCTTACGAATTCGCCTGGGTTCGACCGCCGGTCGGCGTCCTCGGAGTCAACGCCCGGGTGGTGGACCAGGTCGGCGCTTCGGCGGTGACGCCCAGCGCCCGCATCTTGGTCGCCGCCGTGGGAGCCGCGCCGCAAATCGTTTCGGCGCCTTCGTCGGCCACGGTGGGTCCCGGCGAAACGATCAACCTGACGATCGAAGCCCTCGGGCAGCCACCGCTGGCCTTCCAGTGGTTCAAGGACGGCCAGGCGATGGTCCAGGAAACGAACGCAACGCTGACCTTGAAGAACACCACGCCGGCGATGTCGGCGCGCTACTCCGCGCGCGTCGCCAACGTCGGCGAGCAGGTGGTTTCGGAACCCGCGCTGATCACCGTGCTGCTGCCGCCGAAGGTTTACTGGAGCCAGGATGGCGGCTCGGACGGAAAACCACCGGCCCTGGGCCCGTCGGGGAACCTCTTCACCAGCGGCAACCCGGGCGGGCTCCAATGCCGCAACCGCGCCGGATCGTTGGTATGGATGCTGGATGGCGCCGCGAGCACCGAAATCATAGTGGCCGACGATGGGTCACTCTATTTCGGGCAGGCCAACCAACTCGTCTGTGTGAGCCGCGATGGCCGAGTCGTGTGGCGTCAGCCTACCACCGGACTCGTTGAGGGGTTGGCGCGGACCGCCGGCGACACCATCTACCTCACCACCGACGCGGGCGTGCTCGAAGCCTGGTCGCTGAGCGGCACCAACCGCTGGCGTTTCCCAACGCTGCTGACCCGGGCCACCAGCCCTTCGATCACCACCGATGGCAGCATCGTCTTCGCCGCCGGGGACGGGCGCATTTACCTCGTCGCTCCCGACGGCTCAAAGCGGTGGGAGCACGATACGCTGTCACCCACCCTTACCAAGGCCTCGATAGGACCGGACGGAGTCATCGTCCTCGGGGTCGGTTCCAAGATTCTGGCCCTGAACCCGAGTGGCACCCGCCGTTGGGAGTTCACCGCGGCAGGCAAGGCCGCCCAACCGATCATCGGGCCGGACGGCACCATCTACGTGGGCACCGCCGACCCGCGAATCACGACCCAGCCGATCAAGGGGCAGGCCGTGGTGCTGAATGCCGATGGTTCGGTCCGCTGGGAACTGGAACTGCCGGAACCCGTGATCGGGGCGGGCAGCCTCGCAGCCGACGGCACCTGGTTTGTGTGCTCCGGCCCGGAAGTGTTTTCGCTGAATCCAAACGGCACGGTCCGGTCACGTTTCGCGAGCGGTTCCCTGCTCTTCGGGTCCACGATTGGTTTCGACGGCACGGTTTACGTCGGCTCGTTGTTCGGGGGCTTGCAGGCCATCGGCGGGACCACCGCCATGCCGACCAACGGTTGGCCGTGCGCCGCCCGCGACGTGCGACAACGGTCCGATGCCTCCAGCCGCCCTGACCCGGACGAATTGTTCTTCCCGCTGGCGTCGAGCGCGTTTGACGGACCGGTCACCAGCATCGTGACGGTGCCCGGAGGCGTGTATGTCGGTGGCGAATTCACCATGGCCGGCGGGCGGCTGGCCAACCGCGTTGCGTTCTGGAACGGAACCAACTGGTTCGCCCTGGGCGAAGGCGTGACCGGGCCTGTCCGGGAGATGATTTGGTTCGGGAACCATCTCTACGTCGCCAGCCTCAATGTCTCGGAACCGGGCACGCCACCGCCTTTCTTGCTGCGTTGGGACGGCCTGAACTGGAGCCGGGCCGATGCGGGGATGATCGAGTGGCCGCAAGCATTGGCCGAGCATGAGGGGGCGCTTGTCTGTGTCGGCTACGCCCAACTGCCGGAACAGCCCGCCCGCGACTACCTCTTGCGTTACGACGGGGCGCGGTGGAGCCCGTTCGGGCCGCCCGTAGTCGGCGCAATCCGTCGCCTGCTGAGCCGGACCAACGGCCTCCATGCCGCGAACAACAACACCGTCCAGCGGTTGGAAGGGAACAACTGGGTAATGGTCGGCGCACCGTTCAGCGACACCGTCTACGCCCTCCAGGAAACGCCGTTGGGCCTGTTCGCGGGCGGAACCTTCCGCGATGCCACGGGCAACTCCGGCTTTGTGGCGCGCTGGGACGGCACGGCTTGGAAGAGCGTGGGCGGCGGCCTGCGGCAACGCGAAGGTTACCTCGGCTCCGTGTTCACGATGGCGGCCCAAGGAAACGACCTTCTGGTCGGTGGGTGGTTCAACGCCATCGGCGAGACGAATGTCCCCGGGGTGGCACGCTGGAATGGGACCCACTGGTCCCCGCTCGCTGGTCTCGAGTATTTCGCAAGCGACCGAATCGGCGGCCCCTCGGCGCTGGCGACCAAGGGGACGGAGGTCTATGTGGGCGGAAGTTTCCTGCGGCTGAACGGCAACAGCGAACTCCGCTATTTTGGCGCCTTCCGGAATAACTCATGGGCGTCGCTCGGGCCGAAGCTCGTGCTGCTCGACGGACAATTGCAGTTGGTCCTGTTCAATTTCCTGGGCCGTCCCTTCGCGGTGGAGGCCTCCACCGACCTGAAGACATGGACGCAGGAATTTCTCTACAGCGATTTGGACCAGCCGACCCAAGTCACCATTCCCAATCCGCCGGGCAGTGGCGGCCGATTCATCCGCATCGCCGTGCCGTGAGTCCCACCCTGGGCACCAGAACCCGGTATCGCGGCCCCTCCATCAACCCTTCGCCGCGGCCTTGAGGTCGAGCTTGATGACGACCTCCTCGCGGATCAGGTCGTCGGCCTTGCCCTTGTATTGGATGCCGAAGTCGATGCGCTTGATGAAAAACTCGGCTTTCAAACTGGCGGAGTTGCCCTGCACGGCGAAGTCACCCGGAAAGCTGATCTGCTTGGTGACGCCATGCAGCGTGAGGTTGCCGGTGAACTTGGATTTGCCGTCGGCGGATTTCTCGACCGCGGTCACCTCGAAGACGGATTCGGGAAACTTCTCCACGTCGAAGAAATCCGCATTCTTGAGGTGGCCGGTAAGGCGGTCGCTATCAGACCAAGTCGAGGTCATGTCGATCACGACCTTGTGGCCCGAACCACTGATGGTGTCTCCGGCGACCTTGAAACCGCCGGTGAACTTCTTGAAGCCGCCCTCGTGCTTGCCGGTGACCTTCGAGCCGACGAAGCCGATCGAAGACTCCGGGGTAAACTCAAACTCCCGGGCCGCAACGTCAGGTTTGCCCGCGGCAGTCTTCGTCGGTTCAGAAACCTGGGCGGCGGTGGACTTGTCGGCCGGATTTTCGGAACAGCCGGCCAGGAGCAGGGCGGCCAAGCCAGTCGGCAGGAGACAGCGGCGCGAAACAACGGTGAACAAATTCCTGGAGGTCATAGGGGAGATCATGGGGGAGGTCGAGGGTGGAGCAGGATGCTTTACCAGGCAAACGACCGGCTCGGGGGAATGCGGTTACGGGCGGAACTACCTCAATACCACTTCCGCGCCCGCACTTCGATCCCCAGGTCGGTGCCCACTTGTTGCTTGAACGTGTTCAGGTTCGCCAGTGAGCCATCCTGGTTGCGGAAGTGATACGGATAGACGACGCGCGGTCGGAAGGCGCGGGTGGCGTTCACGCCGTCAGTCACGGACATGGTGAACGGCACGTTCAGGCACAGGAACGCGACATCAATGTTCTGGAGGGCCCGCATCTCGGCGATGTTGCCGGTGTCGCCGGCCATGTAGAAACGCTTGCCGCCGATGGTGACCACGTAGCCGTTCCCCGCGCCCTTGGGATGGTTGGCGTTGTAGGCGGGAATCGCCTCGACGGTCAGGCCCAGGACGTTGGTCGAGGCGCCGTTGGCCAGGGGAATCGTCAACGCCTTCAGGGCGGAGGAGAGGCTGCTGTAAACCGCCGCCGGCGCGATGATGAGCGTGCCGGCCTGCCTCACCCCATCGAGCGTCGGGGCGTCAAAGTGGTCGCCGTGGCTGTGGCTCACGAGAATGAGGTCCGCCTTGGGGAATGCCTGATAGAGTGCCGCACCGCCGTCGGGATCGTTGTAAACGAGCTTGTCCTGCCAGCGCATGACGAAGCTGGCGTGGGTCACCGGGCGGATCAGCACGTCGCCTTCCGCCGTGGGGACATGATCGCCGGTCATCGCGGTTGGGTCATCGAGGTCCACCGCCCGGTAAAACCGCGCACCGAGATACGCCGCGGCGGTGTCGAGGAACTGATTCGTGCCGGTGCCGGCGCTCTTGATCGTGGTCACGGGCTGCCAGGCGGACAGTTCGGAGGCCGCTTCGAGGCGGACTACGCGGCCCACGGGAACGGCGATCTTCACCGCCACGTCGCCATTGGTCTGGCGCACCACTTCGGTGAAGCGTGGCGGTTCTTGGCCGGGAAGCGCCCACGCGACGAACAGGAAAAGGGGAACCACAACCGCCGCAAGCTTGGGCAGGGGATTTTTCATCGGAGTGATTCCATCGGGTCAAAAGAAAGCGGGCTCGTCCACCGAAATGGACGAGCCCGGAATGACAGCGAACTGACTAGAGCTTCTTCTTGGCGTCTTCGGGCACGTCGATCTTGGTGGTGCCCACGTCCTTGATCTCGACGGTAGTGGTGCGGTCCACCTCGCGGTCGTTGCCGTTGAAGCTCATGGTCCCCTGAACCTTGAACTGGTATTTGGCGAGCACGCCGTCCTTGACCCAGAATTTCACGGAACCCTTGGCGCCGCTGATTTCCGGGCCATTGCCGCCGCCCCGGCCACCGAATGACAGCAATGACTTGGCGCCGGCCTCAGTCAGGTCGCCGGCCACCGCGTCGCCGTCTTTCTTGAGTTCCTTGGCCTGCTCCGCCAAGTCGGCGGCCTGCACGGCGGGGGTCTTGTAGTTCTGGACCATCCGAGCGGCAAAGCGGGCCGGATTCTGGCGATCCTGATCGGCCGCCGCGTCCTCGGCACTCAGCCAGCCGTCCGCGGTCTTGATCACGCTCTTGCCCCCCTTGATGACCGCCACCAAGGTGTTTTCACCGCGCGTCATCGACAGGTGCGTCACCCCGTCCTTCTCGGTCTTGCCTTCGGTCGGGCCGCCCATCCGGCCGCCGCCCGCACCGCCGCCACCGGCGTTTTCCACGTTGGATTTCCAGCTGTAATTAGGTTTGTCACCCAAGGCCTTGGCGGCGGCCTTGAGTTCATCCTTGGGGCCGGCATCGGCGGCGAACAGTTGACCGGAGGCGGCCAGCAGGCAGGCGAGGAGCGGAAGTGCTTTCATGACGGGAATTGTGTGTGTGCGTGTGGTCTATGAGCTGCGGGGAACGCGGGTAATGACGGCAACGCGGGGTTTTGGTTACACGGCACGAATTCCGGGTCGGGCCCATGGTAAAGTTTTGACCGCCGAATCGGCGACTGGAACCTTCCGCCCGAAACATGACTCCGAATCGCATCATCCCTGATCTCCAGTGCTCGCTCCTTTGTGAAGACATCCGCCAGGAAGTCTCCGGCAACCTGATCCTCGTGGGCGTCATCAACGTGATCCGCGTCCCGCAGGTCCCCATCACCGCGGCCCGACTGCTCATCATGAACCGCTGGTGTGCCGGTGTCGGCCAGTTCACCGAGACGATCCGCGTGATCGCCCCGGACGGCACGGTGGTCCGGAAGAATTCCTCGAAGTTCCAGCTCGGCGACCCGACCCAAGTGGCGGTGCTGGCCAACGTTTTCGGCAACCTCGAGTTCCCGGCCGCCGGTGTTTACCTCGTCGAAGTGCTCGTCGATGAGGTGATGAAGCTGCGCTATCCGGTGCCCGTGGTGGTGGTGCAGCAGCCTCCCGGCGGCGCGCCCACGGCCTGAGTCCAAGCCGCTCCTTTTCCCGAAGCCGACCGGTGACGAACGTCGCGGTCGGCTTCATTCTTTTCCGGGCCGGCTGCGAAGCCAGCTTTTATCTGCCATGCCGGAAACCGTCACTTCACCTTCCCGCCTCGCCCGGCTTGCCGCCTGGGTCGGCGCTTGGCAGCCGCTGACTGGCGGCGGCGTGGCCGCCTTCGCGCGAGCCTCCCTGACGAGGGTTGTGGTGTTCCAAGGGGTCTTCGCCGCAGCCGGAGCCTTCGCGCTGGTGCTGGCCGTGCGACTAGCGTGGGTGCCCACGGTCGAGGACGCGCTCCGGCAACTGCCAGAACACGGGGCATTCGTGAAAGCCGGCCGCCTGACGTGGCCTGGCACCAACGCGATCCTGCTCGCTGAGCGACCGCAACTGTCGCTCTGGGTCAGCCCGGTAGCGGGGATGAAAACGGGGCAAGGGAGCGACATTCAACTGGAGCTCCTGCCCGATCGCCTCCGGGTGCGAGGACTGCTGGGTTTCGTTGATTTGGCCTACGCGCCCAAGTTGGACCTCCCACTGACGCTAACGGGTGGTCGGGCGGCGTGGGAGGCTTGGCGGACTTCTGGCGCCATCATCGCGGGCGGGCTCACAGCGGCAGGACTTGTCAGCCTTTGGTGGGTTTTCTCGACGGTTTACGCCCTGCCAGTTTGGGGTTTCGCTGCGTTGGCCGGACGTTCCCCGGGACCAGGCGGAGCCTGGCAATTGGCCGCGGCAAGCCAGTTGCCGGCGACCGCCGTCCTTTTCGGTTTCCTGCTCCTCTACGCGGTTCGGGCCATTCCGCCAACGGGGTTGGGCGTGGGGGCGGGCATCGCATTGGTGTCAGCTTGGGGTTGGATCACTTGGGCGATGACCGCGCTGCCGGCCAGCGGCCAAACTCCTGAACCCGAGGGTGACATCGCCTCCGGAACCCCAGAGGGCAAAAAGGCGAAATCCTCCCGGAAGCAGAACCCGTTTGGGGCGTAACCACGACTTCTGCCGAACGCCGGTCGGGACCACGCTCCGGGCATCCTCCGAAACGAAAACGGCCGCCGGAGTTCGGCGGCCGTCTTGGGGATGGTTCGATGCCTATTCGAAGCTCTGGCTACCACCGGAGGCGGCCTTCTTGGCATACCACTCGGCGTATTCCGCATCGGTCACGACCTTGAAATCGCCTTTCATGGTGGAGTGCAGGTTTCCGCACAACTGGGCACAGATGATCATGTAGTCGCCTGGCTTGGTGGCCTTGAAATGCACGGGGAAAGTCATTCCGGGGATGGCATCCTGAGTGACCCGCATCCGCGGCAGCTTGAAGCAGTGGATGACATCCATCGAGGAGACGCGGCAAATCACCTCGCGGTTCAACGGGACGTAAAACGGCTCACGCAGGCAGGTAATATCGTCTTTCGCCCCGGCGTCGTTGGAATCCAATCCAAACGGGTTGGTCGCGCTGGCGAATTTGATGTCCTGTTTACCCCACTGGTTGTCCGGCCCCGAATAGTGGGCGTTCCAGGCGAACTGCTGGCCCATGATGTTGATCTCGATCGGGTCGGTCTTTGGGTCACCCTTTTTGGTCGGGAACTCTTCGACCGCCTTGGCCCACAGCGGCACGGCAAAACCAAGCAGCAGCAGGGCCTCAATCATGGCTACGCCCACTTCGGCATAGGAACTGAAGTGGGACTTCGCGCCGACGTAGTCAGCCTTGGGATTGGCGGAGCGGCGGAACCGGAATACGGCGAAGAGGAAATAGCCAAGCCACCCCACAAACAACACGCCCATTAGCAGGTGAATGTAGATAATGAATTGGTCGAGCTTCGGACCATGCTCGGAGGCCACGTCCGGCAGATTGAGCAATTTCGAGAGGAATTCCATGTGAGTGAGGGCGAAAAATCAGGGTTGGAGATCGGCGACCGGCGTTTCACTGGCCGATTCGAGACGGGCGGCGCGGCGGACGACGAAAACAAAGAAGCTCGCGACGCAGAGCAGCAGGGTGCCAATCACGGCCAACAAGGTGAGGATCCCGGCGTTCATGCCGTGGGCGAGGGCCGAATCGCTCTTGCCGAAACAGGCCGCACAAGCCCACGCCGACGGGGCGAAAGCCAGGTAACAGCCGACCAAGGTAAGCCAGCTCAGCGCGCGCTTCATGCTCAGAGATAACTGATGTTCTTGAACTTACGGAGGAACAACTTGCCGTAGGCGACCATTCCGGCCGACGCGGCAACCGACAACGAACCCCAAACCAAGTGGAGCGCCGAACCGTCCTCGCGGTAATTGCCAAAACACCAACCGGCCAAAACCAGCAGCAGCAGCACCGAGGCGGTCACGAAGACGATGTGAAACGCTTTAAGGGACATAATGGGTTTTCTTGGCGGAATCCTTGGGGAGATCGTGATCACTCCACATGATCAATCCGACCATGCCGACAAAGAAGACCGCCGTCGTCACCAAGGTGAGATAGATGGTCTTCTTTTCGGAAATCAGGTGCATGAAGTAGCCGGCGACCAAAAACGCCTTGATCGACGCGATGAACATCGCGACGGCGATGGTCAGCGCGACGCTGTTGAACTCCCATTCCCGGGCCAACACCGTCACCACGGTGCCGACCAGCAGCGCCGCCCCGACGGTCCAATAGACCTTCTTGTGGGAAGCGTGGTCGTGATCGTGTTCGTGCCCGTGATCGGCGTGGGCGGCATGACTGGATTCACTCATGATCGGTAACGAATGGGGTCAGAGGAGGTAAACGACGGGGAACAGGAAGATCCAAACCAAGTCAACGAAGTGCCAGAACAGGCCGGCCACCTCGATACGGTTGGTGAATTGCTCGGGATGGTGCTGCCAGAACTTTTTCCCGAGGAAGGTGAAGTAGGCCAGGACCAAGGCGCCGCCTAGCACGTGGAGACCGTGCAGGAAGGTCATCGTGAAGTAGATGGCGAAGAACGTGGCCGTCGAGGGAATGAAGGCCTTCAGGCTGGCGATGTCCGCCACCTTGATTTCACGTTCTTCGTGATGTTTGCCGGCCTTGTGGGCCTCGTGAATGGCGTCCGGCACCTTGAAGCCAACCGGGAAGCGGAACTTGTTCGGGATATCCACCTCCACCTTGAGCGACTCCAGCTTCTTCTCCTCCACTTTGGCCAAGTTCCAGAACCGGGGACTGTGGCCGTCGACATTCAGGTGTCCGGTCACCGCCGAACCGTCCTTCAGCCGGATCACGTAGTGGGTGAACTTCTCGTTGTATTCGTAGCTCTTGATCCCAAGGAAGCCGAGCGCGCAGGCCACGGTGAAGGCCATGAACTTCTGGAACTTCGGGAAGTTACCTTCCTTCAGTGCCGCCCACCCCATGACCACCGTGACCGACGAGGCGATCAGAACGGCCGTGTTGAACGTGCCGATCGGGATGTTCAGCAGGCCGTGCGGCCAACCAGTGGCGACATCAGGCCAGAAGCCTTCCGGCGCCCCGACCCGCAGCAGGATGTAGGCGGAGAAGAAGGCTCCGAACAACATCACTTCGGAGGCTAGGAACAGCCAGATGCCGACCTTGGCATTGTAGAGCCCCGTATCCGGACGAGGTTTTACCGTGTAGGGAATTTCCATGGAGGGATTCGCAGAGTGGTTCGTGTTGGAGGGCGAGGCGGCAATCAGTTGGGTTGCCCCTGCGGGGTGAAGTCCTTGGCGGCACCCGGGACGCTGTATTCGTAAGGCCCACGATACGCGACCGGTTCATGGGTGAAATTGCCATGGGGCGGCGGGGTGGGGGTCTGCCAATCCAAGGTCGTGGCCTGCCACGGATTGTCGGATTCAACCTTTTTCCCGAACCAGGCGCTCCAGAAGAAGTTGAAGATGAACGGCAGCTGGAACACCGCGAGGGCGATTGCCGCCGCCGTGATCGCGTTGTTCAGCCGCAGGATGCCAGGATCGGCCCCGGCGCCACTGCCGAAGTAGGTCGCACCACCGTCATACATCCGGCGGCTCATGCCCCGCAAACCTTGGATGAACATCGGCATGAAGATGCCGTTCATGCAGATGAGCGAACCGATCCAGTGGATCTTGCCGAGCGTTTCGTTCATCAGGCGGCCGGTGGCCTTCGGGAACCAGAAATAGATGCCCGCGAACAGACCGAAGATCGTTCCGGGGGCCACGACGTAGTGGAAGTGCCCGATCACGTAGTAGGAATCGTGCAGATATATATCGGAGGCGTTGAAGCCCAGCGGCAGACCGGTCAGGCCGCCGATGCCAAACATCGGGAGGAAGGACAGCGCAAAGAGCATCGCCGTGTTGAAGCGGATTGAACCGCCCCAGAGGGAGATGAACAGCGCGGTGAGAATGATCACCGACGGAATCGAGATCATCATGGTGGTGGTCTGGAAGAACGTGGCGATCTTCGTCCCCATGCCGGTCAGATACATGTGGTGCGCCCAGACGATGAACGCGAGGAACCCGATGGAGAGGGCGGCATAGACCATCGACTTGTAGCCCCACAACGGCTTGCGGGTGTTGTTGGCGATGATTTCCGCCACGATGCCGATGGCGGGTAGGATCAGCACGTAAACCTCGGGGTGGGCGAGAAACCAGAACAGATGCTGCCACAGCAGCGGGCTGCCACCACCGGACACATCCGGCTGGCTGCCGTTCACGACGAGGCCGGTCGGCAGGAAGAACGAGGTTTTCAGGAGGTTATCCGCCAACTGGAGCAAACCGGCCGCTTCGAGCGGCGGGAAAGCCAGCAGCAGAAGGAACGCCGTTACGAACTGGGCCCAAGTGAAAAATGGCAACCGCATCCAAGTCATGCCCTTCGCGCGCAATTGGATGATGGTCGTGATGAAATTCGCGGCGCCGAGCAACGACGACGTGATGAGCAACACCATGCCGATCAGCCAGAGCGTCTGGCCGTTGATGACGTTCGAGTCCGCCATCGTTGCCAGAGGCGAGTAACTGGTCCAACCCGACTTCGCCGCCCCGCCTGGAATGAAGAAGCTCGCCAGCATCACGATGCCGCCCCAGAAAAACAGGTGGTAGCTCGCCATGTTGAGCCGGGGAAACGCCATGTCCGGCGCACCGATCTGGAGGGGCGTCACGTAATTGCCGAAAGCACCGAAGGCTAGCGGGACGATCGCCAAGAACACCATGATGGTTCCGTGCATCGCCCCGAAGGCGTTGTAGAGGTCGGCCTGCATCACACCGCCCTTGGCCATGTCTTCACCGAGGGTCTTTTCGAGGAATCCGCCGACCAACGGGATCGCCTGTCCGGGATGCGCGAGCTGATACCGCATCGCCAGCATCAACATGAACCCGAAGAACAGGAACAGCAGGGAAGTGATCCCATACTGGATGCCGATCATCTTGTGATCGGTCGAAAAGATGTATTTCTGCCAAAAGCCGGGCTCGTGATGCTCATGAGCCTCAGCGTGAGCGTGGCCGGCTACGTGGTTCGTGGCGGTCTGCATAGAGTTGGTCTCAAATCAAAGTCCGATCAGCGAGGAAAAGCGGCAGCACCCTCGGACTCAAGGCGGGCGAGATTACAGGGATTGGTCCCGGCTTCGTCAATTTTTTGGTGCTTTTGTCGGCCACCAAGATTCCGAGCATTAGGGGCAGGTAAGCGATGCTGGTCAGGAAGAGCGCCCGGGCCGTCATCTGGGTGAGGTGATGCCCAAAGCGGAAGGCCATCAACAGGAAGGTGAATCCACCCGCAATCGCCCCCGCCAGATACCAGTAGCCTGCGAGCCCAAAAAGGTAGGGAAACAGTGACACGACCAGCAGGGCAAACGTGTTCCGGATCGCCGACGAGGCGGTTCGCCGCCCCTGCGGATCCCCCCCGGAAAGCATCTTGAACCCCGCCCCGGCGTAGTCCTCGCGGTAAAGCCAGGCGATGGCCATGAAATGGGGAAGCTGCCAGAAAAACAGCAACCCGAACAAGCTCCACCCGGGCGCCGAAAGTTCGTTGGTCGCGCCGGTCCAACCCATCAGCGGTGGCAATGCGCCGGGGATCGCCCCGACCAAGGTGTTGAGGACAGTCACCCGCTTCAGCGGCGTATAGACAAAGACGTAACACGCGTGGGTCGCCGCCCCGAGCATGGCGGTCAGCGGGTTCACCAAGAGGAGCAGCCAAGCCAGGCCCGCCACGCTGAGGATCACCCCGAGGAGCAGGGCGGAATTCACGGTCACCCGCCCCGACGGCAATGGCCGGTCGGCGGTGCGCCGCATGCGGGCATCAAACTCCCGCTCCAATACTTGGTTGAGCGCGGCCGCGCCGCTGGCCACCAGAGCCGTTCCCAGGACAGCATTCACCATCAGCACCAGATCGACCGGCGCCGGGGCGCCCAAGTAGAAGCCGACCAAGGTCGTCAGCACCACCAACAGGGTGAGACGCGCCTTGATCAGTTCGAAGAACAGCGCGGCGACGCTCTTTTCCTTCGGCGCAATTTCGCCGCTAAAACTGGTGGCGGGAGCCTTCAAGCGCTTCCTAAGGGGTGACCGGCGCCAACGCCGAAACATCCCGCGAGCCTGCCGGCACCGGGACGGATCGTTGCTGCCGCCGTGAGACCAACACGAGCAGGAACCCGGTGACGAGGGTCAGCGCCCCGACCGCCACATGCGCGGTGGCCACGTCGGCGGGCTTGTTCCTTAGGATGGTGAAAATGCCGAGGAGAACCTGAACCACCACCAAGGCGGCCCATGCCGAGGTCATTCGCCCCCAGAGTGACCGGAAACCGACCGCGCGCAGGGCCTGGACCCAGATCGCCAATATTGCCACGGCCGCCAGGAGCCCCCCCAGTCGGTGGAACATCTGGAGCCGGATCTGGAAAGCGGTCACCTCAATTTCTTCGGACCGATTCTGGTTATAGCCGAGCAAGGACTGTGCGTCCGTGGCCGGCCAGAATTGGTCGTAGGCGAGCGGAAAATCGTGGATCGCCAAACCTGCGTGCTGATGGCGCATCAACGCTCCCAACAACAACTGTAGAACCACCAACCCGGTCGCCACCGGCAACAGCCAGCGAAAGCCGGCAACGGGCGCGCCGGCCAAAGGCAACCGGCGCCAAAAGCCCGAGAGCCGCAGGGCAATGACGCAGAGGAGAACCAAGAACGCCTGCCCTAGGCAGCCGTGGAAGACCCCGAACGCAGTCCCCAGCGTCGTGCCGGAAAACACGTGTTTGTCCAAGACCACCCGTAGGCCGCCCAGCAGGCCCTGCAACTGCACGGCCCAAAACGCAAGCCAGCCCAGCATCGGCAACGGCGCGGCGGACGGCCCATTCCGAAACCAAACGACTCCGGCCAGCAGCACCACTCCGCCGATGCCGGCCAAAAAGTGCCCGCCACCCTTCCAGTCGGGCCCCAACGCCAGCAGGCCCAAACCCGCGAGAATTTCCGCCGCCCCGACCGCCAGGAGCGCTTTCCGTGACGCGTAACCGCCCAGCCAGCGCGTCAAGGCCACCACCAGCAGACCGACGGTGGAAGCCCAGAGCCGGTGCGTGTGCTCGTCAAACACGCCACCGGTCAGCCAAGTGGACACCGGCAGGGCAAACATGTTGTAGCCGTAGCTGGTCGGCCAATCGGGGACGGCCATGCCAACCCCCTTGCTCGTGACCAATCCGCCCATGCAGACCAAGCCCCATGTGCACGCCGCGACCAAGACTGCAAACCGTTGCAGCCAGCCGCCGGACTCGTGGGAACTTGTCTTCATCGGGAAACAAAAACCGGGGCAACCAACCACTGGCTGCCCCGGCGTCAAATTTTCGAGTGCTTACTGGGCCTTCACCTCGAGGGTGAAGTTGGCCGTCGCCTTGCCGCCCTTGACCTCAATCTCCTGGGTCACGGCGCCGGCCTTCATGTGGAAGGCCTCGACCGTGTATTTGCCGTCGGGCAGGTCACCCTTGAAGGTGAACTTGCCGTCCTTGTCGGACACGGCGAAGAACGGGTTCTCCAGCACGTGCACATAGGCGATCATCCACGGATGCACGTTGCAGGCGAAACGGACGCCCAGCTCGGGCTTGTCAAACATCTTGGTATTGACCTGCCCCGCGTTCGCCTGGGCGAAATTGAAGCCCTTGTTGACCTTCGGTGTGGCATTCACGTTGTGCATGAAGGCATCGGAGTTCTTGACGTCGAACTGCTGGCCAGCCTGCACCGCATTGATGTAGGGCTCATACATGCAGCCCACCTGATCGATCAGCGGCTTGTCGGCGCTCGGGGCAAAGGTCTTACCTTCCAGGCCCTTCTTGATGTAGACGAGTGTGTTGCCCAGGCCGCTGTCCGCGCCCACCACATAGAGCCGGGTCTTAACCTCGGCGGCCGTGTTGGCCTTACCGCAGTTCGGGTCGGTCTTCAGCGCCGCAATCGCCTTTTCGGGCGGCGGGGTGCCCTTGAGGGTGACTTTTCCGGAAACCTCAGCAGCGGTGAGGGGAAGCACGGCGGCGGCAACGGCCCCGAGGAACGTGAGCGTGGTTTTCATGAGCAATTCTTTCAATTATCTGCCAAAAGCGGAGCAAAACTAACAACCGACCCCCGGGGGTCAAGCGGCATGTGAAACCTTTCACAAGCAGGGACACCGACGATTCTCCGGCCGGTTCATTCAGCGCTTTTCCGGGCCGAACGGAGCGTTTCCACCATGGCCAGCGCGGTGTGGGCCGCTTCCGCGCCACGGTTCGTTTCCAGGGTCAGGCAACGGGCCACGGCCTGCTCCTCGGTGGCGACCGTGAGCACTTGGTGGATCACCGGCACTCCGGTCTCCACCGCGATGTCCATCAGGGCAAACGACACTGCCTCGCCAATGTGCTGCGCATGAGTGGTTTCGCCCTGCCAGATGACCCCGAAGCACAGGACGACATCCGGCCGCCCGGCTTTGCGCCGGGCCAAGGTCGCCGCCACCACCGGGACTTCGAACGAGCCGGGCACCCGCAGCAGTTCAATCCTCCTGGCCTTCGCCCGCTTCAGGATGGCCTCGGCGACCTGCACCATTCCGTCGACGTATTCTTCGTTATAACGGGAGGCCACGATGGCAAACCGGGCGCCGGCGCTGTCCCGAACCTTCCGGGTCGTTTTCTTCAGCATAATTTTGTGCCGGCAAGCTTGGTGAAATTACCCTCGGCACCCAAACAATATCCCTCCGCCCGGCCACCTAGAAACGGGAGGCGTGGCGACGGTTGTCCCCAAGGACCGCCATTAGTTCGACCGACAAGCCGGTTGACTGTGCCCGTCAGCGCGGAATTTCATCGGGCGTCCGCTGGAATTCGCGTCCGCGGCGGCGGTCGCGACCGGTTCCGCCGCCTCCGAGGCTCCGTCCAGCAACCCGGACAAATGCGCCCGCATCGCGTGGGTTTCGGCATCCAATTGCTGGGCCACGGCCGCGGTCTCCTCCGCGCTGGCGGTGTTGCTTTGGGTCAACTGGTCAATCCGCTTCATCGAACTGACGGCCTGGTCCAGCCCCCGGGCCTGCTCAACCGAGGCGTCCGCAATGCGGCCGATCAGCTCGTCCACTCGGTGGGCGTCCTGGATCACTTTGCGCAAAGATTCCTCAACCCTCGCGGCCACCTCCGCCCCACGGGTGCTCTTGGTCAATGCATCGGCAATCTTGTGCGAGGTCTCGCGGGCGGCCGCCGCCGATCGCTGGGCCAGGTTGCGCACCTCATCCGCCACCACGGCGAAGCCGGCGCCCGCCTCCCCGGCGCGGGCCGCCTCGACAGCGGCGTTCAGGGCCAAAATGTTGGTCTGGAAGGCGATCTCGTCGATCGAATGCACGATCTTCGCGATGTTGGCGTTCGCCGCCGACATTTCGGTCATCGCGGACTGCAACTCGGCAACTTCCTGGGCGCCGCGGTCGGACTCGGACCGGTTCTGGTGCGAAATCGCCCGGGCGTCATGGGCATGGGTCGCATTGGTCTTCACGATCGTGTTCACCTCGATCAATGCCGCGCTCGTTTCCTCCAGGGAGGCTGCCTGTTGGCTGGAGGCCGTCGCCAAATCACGGCTGGACGCCGCCACTTGGGTCACTGAGGCGGCGACTTGGTCGGCTTTCTGCCAGATTTGCCCGGCGATCCCGCGGATGTGGCGGGTCACGGCAAAACTGGTCACGACCCCGAATCCAATTCCCAGCGCAATCCCCGCGAGCGTTCCCACGCCCATGGTGGCGTCGAGCAGCCATGTTTCCCTGGCAAACGCCTTAGCCTTCGTGTGCCGAACCGCGGCAATGCGTTCGCGGGCCGCTGCCGCAAGGGCCTGCGCCGCTTCCCGCTGCCCCGCGGTAAACGTTTCGCCCGGCTTGATCGCAACCTCGGCCCAAGCGCTGGCTGGCAGCGAGTATTCCGGCGCAATCCTCTCAATTTCCGCGACTTGGGCGCGAATCGCTTCCGCCGCTTGGGCCGTCTGGGATGGCTCGCGGAAGGCCGTTTCGACGCTGACTTGGATCGCCCTCGCGCCATCCAGCAAACGGAGCGCTTGTTCTGCGCCGGCGTTCGCCTGCTCCGCCCGCCGGACCGCCATCCGATGGGAATAGATGCCAATGGCACCGCCGACCAAAGGAACGGAAGCCACCATGCTGAAGGCTAGGATCAGTTTTGCGCGCAGCGTCATGCGAATGCGAATCCACGCCGCCAAAGCATCGGCGGCGACCACTCGCCCAAGGGTCTATCGGAAGCTGACGCCCGCCCCTTAGTTCAATTGTCAGCCAAGCCGCGGTTCAGGGAATCGCCCACTGTCCTTGCCATCGGCCATCGCTACATTCAAACAGCGCCCGGCGATGACCGGCCGGGGCCAGCCAAAGCCAGTCCAGCCGGCTCACCGTGGTAACGATTAGCGCAAAATTCTCCGCCCCGCCGGGAGCGAAAATGTGCCCTTCCGCCGGATTCGGAATGACCGTTCCCGGCACCCCCATCGTGCGGTAGTTGGCCCGGTTTGCCTCCGGGACCACTTCCCAGACCCGACGCGCAAAGTCCGTTTGGTGCTCCACCGCGGACAGCCCCCGGGCGCGGAGTTGAACCCGGCTTCGCGGGTCGTAGAAATGCCAGGCCGTGGCGGGCGCGCCGCGGACTTGGGCTACCTTGTCGGCTCGCGCATCGGAATAAGCCACCAACCGCCGCCAGGTCCGGTCCACTTCCCGTAGGACCATGGTTCGCAAATCCGGCTCCGGACCGTGACAGGTCCCAAGCGTGGGCAGACTCCACGGCTGCACCGCGTCGACCACGGAACGCCCGAGCTGGGACCAGATCAGGGACTCCAATTCGTCCAACGAATCCGTCTGCCACAGTGGGGTCATGCAGGGCGAGGTTCTCGCGCCGTTCGCCGGCGAACACCAACCGAAATTGGCCATTCGTGAACTTTGCGGTGCCCCACCCCGGGCCACGCTCACTCACCGTGCCGCCGTGGCGTGAGCCCCAAACACCGCATTTCCGGCGTGCCTCCCGGCGGGGCAATGCCGAAGCTCGCGCCATCACTTCCATGAAACCCTCCATCCTCGGCCGCCGGAGCCGGGCCGCCCTGTCCGGCTTGGGATTGCTCCTCGCCGTGTCCGTCCACGCGGCGGATCAGCCCCAATACGGTCAGGCATGGTCCCGGAATATGGTCTCCCCCGAACGCGGCCTGCCCGCGCGGTTCGACCCGAAGACCGGCGAAAACGTGAAGTGGGTCGCGAAGCTCGGTTCCGAATCCCATTCCACGCCGGTGATTGCCGGCGGCCGCGTGTTCATCGGCACCAACAATGAGGAACCGCGCGATCCCCGGCACCGGGGCGACCGCGGCGTGCTGCTCTGCCTCGACGAAACGACCGGCCAACTCCAGTGGCAACTCGTCGTGCCCAAACGCGAGGAGGACATCTATCACGATTGGCCCAAGAGCGGCCTCTCCTCGCCGGCCACCGTTGAAGGCGAACGCGTTTACGTCGTGGACAACCGCGGTGTCGTGCTTTGCCTCGACGCCCACGGAATGGCCAACGGCAACGATGGGCCGTTCAAGGACGAAGGTGCCTACTTCACCCCGCGCGGCACCAATGCCCCGCCCACGCCCGTCGTTCCCGGCCCGCTCGACGCCGACATTGTGTGGCAGTTCGACCTCACCGCCCAGGCGGGGATCTGGTCGCACGATGCGGCCCACAGTTCGATCCTCATCCACGGCGACCACCTCTACCTGAACACCGGCACCGGCGTGGACAACACGCACAAGAAGATCCGCACGCCCAACGCCCCCAGCCTCGTGGTGCTCGACAAGCGCACGGGCCGCTACCTCGCCCAGGACGGCCTCGGCATCGCACCGAAGATCTTTCACTGCACCTGGTCGTCGCCCTCGCTGGGCACCGTCGCCGGCCGCGAACGCATCTTCTTCGCCGGGGGCGATGGCATCCTCTACGGCTTTGAACCGCTCGCCGCCGATCCCAACGCCCGGGAGGAATCCCTCGGCCAAGTCCGCACCCTCCGGCGGGTCTGGAGCTACGATCCCGATCCCGAGTCGCCGAAGACCGACGTCCACCGGTTCAACAGCAATCGCGCCACCAGCCCCAGCAACATCTACGGCATGCCGGTCCTGCACGACGGTTCGGTGTTCCTGGCCGGCGGCGGCGACTGGTTCTGGGGCAAGAACGAAGCCTGGCTGCACCGGGTGAATCCCGACGCCAACCCCGGCACCACCACTCAAACGAACCGCGTGTGGTCCTACGCGCTGGGCCGGCACACGATGTCCACCCCGGCGGTGGCCGATGGCATGGTCTTCGCCGCGGATTCCATGCGGGTCTTCCACTGCGTGGACGCAAAGACCGGCCAGGCGCTCTGGACGCAGGAACTCGGCGGCGAAGTCTGGGGCTCGGCCCTGATCGCCGACGGCAAGGTTTACGTCGGCACCCGCCGGGGCGACTTCTGGACCTTCGCGCTCAACCGCGAGAAGCAGGTCCTCCAGCGACTGGAACTCGGCACCGCCATCAGCGCCACGCCGGTCGCCGCCAACGGCACGCTCTACGTGGGCACAATGACCCAGCTTTACGCGATTCAGGCGAAGTAGGATCGTGAGGGTGCCCGAAACGAAGTAGCGCCATCCAGAGCCCAATGGTGGCGTTTACCGTCCGAGACTCACCCTGCCCTCGATCAATTGGTTCCAACGGGCAAAGCATTCTCTCGAATCCAGCTGGATCGATCTGAAACGAAGCCGCGTAACACTTAAGTGCACTCCAGTTTGCGCTGCGCCGGAATCAGTATTCCCAGTTCAAGCCCTGACCGTCAGTCCACCGTGTCCATCTGCGCGCCCGCCGGGGCGCCGGGGCAGAATTCCGCGGAGGCCAACCGCCGGCGGCTGCCGGTCACGCGGGTTTCGCCCACGGGATTCGGCCGGAGCATCCGCTTCTGGCGCTCACGGTCGCCGGCGCCGCGGACCACCGGGATCGGCTGGCCGGTGTTGATGTCGAGGCCCGTGACATACATCGCCGCCGAGCCGGTCATGGGCAGCGGGATGAAGTCCTGCACCTGCTGGAGGTTCCACTTCTCCTCCTTGAGGAACGATTCCACCGCGCCCATTTCCTTCTCGGTGCAACCGGGGAAGCTGGAGATGAAGTAAGGCACCAGATACTGCTCCTTGCCGGCCTGTTCGCTCAGGTCGAAGAACTTTTCCATGAACGCCGGGAAGTCGCCGGCCGGCTTGCGCATGCGGCGCAGCGTGGCCGGGTCCATGTGCTCGGGCGCGACCTTCATGTGACCGGACACATGATTCTGCACCAGCTCCTTCATGTATTCCGGCGTGCGGAGGGCGACGTCCATGCGGATGCCGGACTGCACGAAGACGTGCTTCACGCCGGGCTGCGAGCGTGCCCCGCGGAGCAAGTCGAGGCCGGCCTTTTCATCAATGCCGAAGATCGGACAGATGCTCGGCCAGAGGCAGCTAGGCCGATGGCACTTCTGGCATTCCAGCGCGTGGCCGTTCTTGGCGCCGTAGAGGTTGGCGGTCGGACCGCCGAGATCGGAGACGGTGCCGCGGAAGGTGTCCGCCTCGGTGAGCTTGCGAATCTCCTTCATCACCGATTCCTGGCTGCGGCTCGACAGGAACTTGCCCTGGTGGAAGCCGAGTCCGCAGAACGTGCAGCCGCCCGGGCAGCCACGCGACACAATGATCGAGTCCTTGATCGTCGCGAAGCCGGGCACGGGCAGCTTGTAGCTGGGATGCGCGAGCCGCATGAACGGCAGCTCGTAGAGGGCGTCGAGGTCGGGGCCATCCACCGGGAAGGCCGGGGCTTCCTGGAGCAGCGCGCGATTGCCGTGCATTTGCACGAGCCGCTTGCCACTGTAGGGCGTCTGCTGGGCTTCGACCACTTTGGTCAGGCGCATGAGGTGGTTCTTGTCGGCCTGCAATTCCTCCCACGACGGCAGGAGGATGCAGTCGCTGAAATCCGCCTCCGCCGTCGCCTTGCCGCCGAGGAACAGCGCGGTGCCCCGGATGCCAGAGAAGTCGCGGTTGCCTGCCTGCAGGCGGCTGACGATCTCGCGGACGGCCCGTTCGCCCATGCCGTAAACCAGCACGTCGGCCTTGGCGTCGGCCATGATCGAGGGCTTCAGCTTGTCTTCCCAGTAGTCGTAATGTGCCACGCGTCGCATGGAGGCTTCCATGCCGCCGAGCACGACGGGCACGCCAGGGAACGACCGCCGGGCCATCTGGGTGTAGACGACCGCCGCATGGTTCGGTCGTTTGCCGGGCACGCCGCCTTCGCTGTAAACGTCCTCCTTCCGCTTGTGCCGCGCGGCGGTGTAGTTCGACAGCATGGAATCGAGGTTTCCGGCCGTGACCCCCACGAAGAGTTTCGGCGCACCCATGACCTCGATGGAGCCGGCCTGCTTCCAATCCGGCTGGGCGACGATGCCCACGCGCAAGCCCATCGCTTCCAGCACCCGTCCGATCATCGCCGCGCCGAAGGAGGGATGATCCACGTAGGCGTCACCGGTGATGATGAGCACGTCGAGCTCGGTCCAGCCGCGGGCATCCATCTCCGCACGGGACATCGGCAGGAAGCCGTTGGACTTCGACTTCGGTCGGGAAAACTGGATCGGGACACTGGCCATGCGCGCGACCAAGAGAATGCAAGCGGGAGGGATAGGCAAACGAAAGCGGAGCGATTTCATCCGCTTCAAGCCCACCCCCGGAGCCCGGCGGGTCGTTTGACACCCGGGGGCGTTTTTGCGCTACTCCGCCCGCAGCCGAGGCCCGGCCGATTCCAGAAACCGGGCGCGGGGGACCCATCAGCCGGGGCAGCAATGCCACGGCCGGGGCGTGCGGCGCCGGGTAACCGGCGGTCCGGGAGCACTTCCAGGCTCCAGCCCGACAGCTAACCTCGTAGGCAATTGGAAGGGCCGTCCCGCCTCCCTTTGGACGCGGCCGGACGACGCCCCAACCGCAGAGCGTCCGGGGCGGTATTCGCAATGAAGACATATTCACACACGCAGCGGGCCGGGCGTTGGCTCCTGATCCCGGCCGGCATGGCCTTGGTCCTGTTGTTCATGGCACTCTGGCTCCGGCTCTGGCCCGTCCTGAGCGGCATCGTCGTGCTGGCACTGGCAGTGTGGCTGTTCGGTTCCCTGACGATCGAAATCAGCGCCGGCGTGCTGAAATGGCGTTTGGGTCCCGGCCTAATCCGCCGAAGTCTCTCCGTGAACCTGATTGCGGAAGCCCGGACCGTGCGCACCCGGTGGTTTGATGGCTGGGGCATTCACTACACCCGGCTGGGCTGGCTCTACAACGTGGCCGGCTTCGACGCCGTGGCTATCACGCTGAAGAACGGAAAACAGTTCGCCCTCGGCACGGACGAACCGGAACGCCTGCTCGCGGCGCTGAACCCCGTTTCGGCCCACCTCTGACCCGCTTTCGCATGCAATCGGACTCCTCTTCCCGCAGTCGAATGACGGCCCTGACCCTAGCGGCGCTGGGTGTCGTTTACGGCGATATCGGCACCAGCCCGCTTTACGCGCTCCGCGAGTGTTTCAACGGCGACCACGGGGTCCACCCCACGCCGGAAAACGTCTATGGCGTCCTCTCGCTCCTGATCTGGTCCCTGATCCTAGTGGTCTCGATCAAATACTTGGTGTTCGTGCTTCGGGCCGACAACAAGGGCGAAGGCGGCATCCTGGCCCTGATGGCCCTCGCGTTTCCGGAGCGGAATCCGGGCAAGTCGGGCGGACGAATCCCGTTGGTGATGACCCTGCTGGGCTTGTTCGGCGCCGCGCTGCTTTATGGCGACGGCATGATCACGCCAGCCATCACGGTGTTGGGCGCCGTGGAAGGCTTGGAGGTGGTGACCACCCGGTTCACGCCGTGGGTCGTGCCCACTTCGGTCGCGATCATCATCGTGCTCTTCTGCGTCCAGAGGGCCGGCACCGGGGCAATCGGCAAGGTCTTCGGGCCGGTCATGGTGGTGTGGTTTTTCGCAATCGCGGTGCTGGGCATCAGCGGGATCATCCAACACCCGTCCGTGCTCGCGGCCGTCAGCCCGCATTTCGCGATCGAGTTCTTCCTGACCCACAAAGGCCACGCCTTCGTCGTGCTCGGCTCGGTGTTCCTCGTGGTGACCGGCGGCGAGGCGCTCTACGCCGACATGGGACACTTCGGTCGCATCCCCATCCGGCGGGCCTGGTTTGCGCTCGTGCTGCCCGCCCTGCTGCTCAACTACTTCGGCCAGGGCGCCTTGCTGATCGAAAACCCGGCCGCCGCGGCGAACCCGTTCTTCAAGCTGTGCCCGCGCTGGTTCCTGCTGCCGCTCGTCGGATTGGCCACCTGCGCCGCCGTCATCGCTTCGCAGGCGCTGATCAGCGGGGCCTATTCGCTCACGATGCAGGCGGTCCAACTCGGCTACCTGCCCCGTCTAGCGATTGAACACACGAGCGAACGGGAACGCGGCCAGATCTACATCCCGCAGATCAACTGGGCCCTCATGGTCGCCTGCGTCGCCTTGGTGCTGGGCTTCAAGAGTTCGTCCAACTTGGCCGCCGCCTACGGCATCGCGGTCACCCTCACCATGCTGATCACCACGCTGCTGTTCCATTTCGCCGCCCGGCGGCTGTGGGGCTGGGCCCAGTGGCAATCCCTGTCGGTGTGCGGCATCGCCCTTGTCATCGAGCTGGCCTTCTTCGGCGCCAACGCGCTCAAGATCGCCCACGGCGGCTGGTTCCCGCTCGTCGTGGGTGCCCTGCTGTTCACGCTCATGACCACCTGGCGGAAGGGCCGCACCCTGCTCTGGGAGCGCATGCGGCTATCCGCGCTGCCCGTGGACCAATTCCTCACCAGCATCGGCCGCCGGGAAATTCCCCGCGTGAAGGGCACCGGCATCTACCTCGCCGGCAACCCCGACGGCGTGCCCATCGCGCTGCTCCACAACCTCAAGCACAACAAGGTGCTCCACGAACGCATCCTCTTCATGACCGTCTCCGTCGAGGAATCGCCGCGGGTGGACGACGACACCCGGATGTCCGTGGAGGAACTCGGCGAAGGCTTCTGGCGGGTGCGCGCCCGCTACGGCTTCATGGAGGAGCCGGACATTCCTGACGTGCTCCGCCGCTGCGGGGAACTCGGCCTGAAATGCCGCGAGCACGAGACCTCGTTCTTCGTGAGCCGGGAAACGATCATCCCCTCCAAGAAAAGCGGCATGGCGATCTGGCGCGAACGCCTGTTCGCGCTCATGTCGCGCAACGCCCACTCGGCCACTGCCTTCTTCCGCCTGCCGCCCAACCGCGTCGTGGAACTCGGGATGCAGGTGGAGATTTGAGCATGAGCCGTGTGGAGTTTACAGCCACGGAATGCGGCTCTGACGCGGGGATGGCCGGTGCTTCCTGCTCCGCAGAATCAGCCGATGCCCATTACATTGTCTTTGGCCACCAAATGGATGAGCAGCATCCGGAAAACAGTGGGATCTACTTTGAGTTCGATGACCAAGGTCGCGGCAGAGTGAATTGTGTCGCTGGAGTTTCAGTTACTGACGGAGCGGTTGAATTCGACCTGAAGAATGGTCATTCAATCGTCGTTCATCGCGGTGCGGTCGGTTCAAGTTGGGCTCAATTCCTCAGAAGCGTTCGCGAAACATTTCCAGCAGGGCTGGTTCGGTTGGCGGAGAAGCAGGCGGCATGATCCTTTCGCCCTCAAATTCCAAATTTGGAATTTGAAATCCCCATCCGTGTCCCCCCATATCGCGGTCGTTCCTTGAAGCGCCGGCTTCGCGAGAGGTTGGCAATGTTTCAAACACTGTCGGAGGTGCGGGAACCCCGTGAGAATCGGGGACGGTTGCGCCACGGTATCGGGTTACAAATTCCCTGGTCGGTCAAGACAGCCACTGGTCGCAAGACTGGGAAGGCGGGAGCTAGGTTTAAGCCCGGAGTCCGGACATCGCGCCGGCAGTGCTCGTCAGGAAGTCGGAACCGGCCAGTTGGCCGGGCGCCGGCTTCTGCTTCGCCGCCAAGCGAAGGATGAGGCCAGCCGGTGCGCCTGTCTGCGCGCCGGACATGTGGATGCCACACGCCTTCATTCTCGGTTTTGCGGGGAGGAAGGCGTTTTGTTTTCCGTTCGTTCCTTCCCAAAGGCGGCCGGGCCTGAACGCTGTGGTTCCTCCCCGCGACTGGTCTCCTGGACACCCAACCGCCGGGCGCGTGGAATGCCCCCGGCTGCGGTCATCCCCGATCAGTCATGCACTCGTCCCCCCTGCGTTCACTCGCCTGGAGCCTCGCGCCCCTCGCGGTCGTCCTCGCCGCCCAGGCCCAATTCGCCACCGAAGTCATCAGCTACACCCCGGGCACCGGCATCGCCACCGAGTTTGGCTCCGGCCTGCCCTACAACCAGACCGCCGCCGTGCTGGGCGAACCCAGCCGCGTCACCCCCGGCCAGTTTGGCGGGCCGGTGGACCCGTTTGCCCCGGCCTACACCCGCGACCAACTGCTCTCGGTCGGCACCGGCGGTTCGCTAACGGTGAAATTCGGCACGCCGGTGTTCAACGATCCGGGCAATGCCTTCGGCCTCGATTTCCAAGCGTTCGGCGGCTCCGGCTTCGTCGTCACCAACGACTTCGATGCGGACTTCAATTACATCGGCACGCCCGCCACCGACGGCTCGCTCTTCAGTGCCCAGGACGGCACGACGCGCATCGCCGTGAGCGCCGACGGGGTGACTTTCTTCACCCTCGACCCGGCGCTGGCCCGCCCCGTGGACGGCCTGTTCCCCACCGACGGCCAAGGCAACTTCGGCGTGCCGCTCGACCCGGCGTATGTCGGCCTGACGTTTGCCGGCAAGACCCTCGCCGAAATCCGCTCCCTCTATGCCGGCAGCGGCGGCGGCATGGGTTATGACCTCGCCTGGGCGCGGAATGGGAATGGCGAAGCGGTGTTCCTGCCGTCCATCAGCTACGTGCGGATCGACGTGCTCTCGGGCAAGGCGGAGATCGACGGCTTCAGCGCCGTCGCCACCGTGCCGGAACCGGGCACGCTCGCGTTGGCGGCCGCGGCGGCGGCGGTTTTGCTCGGCCACCGCCACCTCCGCGCCGGCTCAGCCCGTCGCTGAAGCATCCCGGCCCCACCGAGACGCCATGAAACCCGCGCCTGCCCCACCGCCACCGGTCCCCACCGGCAGCGCCGGCCTCTGCCCTGCCGACCGGTGCCCGCTCTGCGGCACGCCCAACGAATGTCAGCGCTGCACCAGCGCGGCCTACAAGGGGCCGTGCTGGTGTGAGTCGCTGACCTTCCCGGACGAGTTGCTCGCCCATGTTCCGGAGGCTTCGCGCAACCTCGCCTGCATCTGCCGCGGTTGTGTGGAGGCCGCCCTGCGCCGACGCCGCCCGCCGAAACCCGGCCCCGGCGACACCTACCTTGATGCGGCCACCGGCTACGTCGTGTTCACCGCCGCCTACCACCGGCGCCGCGGCTACTGCTGCGACTCCGGCTGCCGCCATTGCCCGTGGATGAATTCGGAGTGCGGAGTGCGGAATGCGGAATTGAAGGACTCCGATGCGCAGTCCTCAGCCATCGCTTTTTTGGAGTCGCCTGCCCCCGGCGGGCTTCCCCCTCTCCCCGGGGGAGAGGGCCGGGGTGAGGGCGGGTCGGCCTGCCAGCCCCGAGTGGTCGGCAAACTGATCAGTCACCTTACCGTCCTCGTCGGCTTGCTCGCGCTGATCCATTCGGTGGCCGCGCAGACCGTGACGGAAGACTTCGCCACGGATCCCGCCTCGCGGGGCTGGCAAGCCCACGGCAACACCAACCTCTTCCGCTGGGACGCGGTCGGGCAGCGACTCGACGTCACGTGGGACACGGCCAATCCGCACAGCTTCTTCGCCCTGCCCCTTGCTACCCGGCTCACGACGGCGGACGACTTCGCGGTCGAATTCGACCTGCGGTTCGAGGAAATCCAAGGCGGCGTGCGCGCCAACCGGCCCGGCGCCATGCCGCTCTCGGTCGGCTTCCTCAATCTCTCCCGCACGCTGACCAACAACTACCTCCGCGGCGCCGGCCGCGCCCGCGACACGCTGGAATTCACCTGGTTCCCGACCGGCGAGTTGCCCGGCTTCGGCCTGGTCGACCCGACGGTGTCCGTCATCACGTGGGACTCCGCCGGCAAGGTCGCCGCAAGCTTCACCTTTCCGGTGGAGCCGACCACCAACACGACGTTCCGGGTGCGGCTCGCGTATCAGGCCGCGACCCGCGCGGTCACGACCGCGCTCACCGCCGACGGAACGGCCATTCCCCTGAACCCGCTGAAATTGCCCGAGTCTTTCGCCAGCTTCGACCTCGACGCGCTGGCGGTGATGGTCTGGAACGAAGCAACCTCCCAGAGCGATTCCCTGTTAGCCCGGGCGACCTTGGACAATGTCGTCCTCGAACTGCCGCCGGCGCCGATCGGCCGCCTCCGCCTGCTCGGCAACGACCAGGTCGAATGCGCGTCGTTGAAGGGCTGGAATTATCACCTCGAGGCGAGCGGCAATCTCTCGCAGTGGTCGGTCGTCCGGACCGAGGCGGGCACGGGCGGAACCTTGGTGCTTGCCGACCTTCGGGAAGCCCTGTTCCGCGAACAATTCTACCGCGTGCGAGCCGAGCGCGAATGAAGCCAAACCGTCGCCACGCAGTTCGCTCCGGTCACCAGCCCGGTCCGGCCGGATTCACGTTGGTGGAACTGCTCGTCGTAATCGCGCTGATCGCGGTGCTCGCCGGCCTCCTGCTGCCGGCCCTCGGCCGGGCCCGGGCAGCGGCTCACGGTTCCCGGTGCCTGTCCAACCTGCGCCAGCTCGGCTTCGCCACGCAGCTCTACTGGGACGACCACGGCCGGGCCTTCAGCGAGCGCTCCGTCCGCACCAACGGCGGGTGGCGTTACTGGTTCGGCTGGCTCGCCGACGGCAGCGAGGGGCAGCGCGAATTCGACCTACGGCAGGGCGCCCTCTGGCCCTACCTGCAGGGCAAGGGCGTCGAGAATTGTCCGGCCCTGGACCGCTGCTCCGCCCGTTTCAAGGCCAAGGCCACCGGCGCCGCCCACGGCTACGCCTACAACCTCCTGCTCGGGCCCCGCGGCCAAAGCCCGCTGGCGGCGGGGCAATTCCGTCGCCCGGCCGAACTCGCCGTGTTCACCGACGGGGGCCAGGTGAACGATTTCCAGGCGCCCGCCTCGCCGGAGAATCCGTTGCTGGAGGAGTTCTATTACTTCGACACGAACCAACTCAGCGCGACTGTCCACTTCCGCCACCGCGCAACGGCCCAAGCCTGGTTCGCCGATGGCCACGTGGCGACCGAACGTCCAGCCGAGGGTTCGTTGGATCAGCGACTGCCCGGGGAAACCGTGGGGCGGTTGCGGTTGGCAGTAGTCGTGCCGCAGTGAGCCGTAGGCCGGCAACCCGGACCGAAACCGGTCCTCAATCGTTGGGCGGATAGAAGGATAGCTGTCGCCGCCGTAGGGCTCAGGGCCCGGCTGGAGCAGAGCTGGGAGTGATCGACGCCAGCGCCTGTTCGGCGGCATCACGGACCATTTTCCAGGAATCCCCCCGCAGTTCGCGCAGCCGGGGAATCGCGTTGGATGCTGGCGGGCCGATCAACGCGAGGAGTTGGGCTGCCTTGGCCCGCACGCGCTCGTTGGTGCTGCTCAGGTTGGCAAGGCTGGTCGGGAAGAGGATGAGTTCGGAGCCAGGTTCGATCCGCCGCAGGCTTTCACCGACGGAATGAAGGAACCAGAGATCGTTGGTCGTGGCCAGACGCCGAAGGTGGGGCAGGCCCGTGGCCGCGGCGGGACCGATAGCACCGAGAGTTTTGACCGTGTCCAAGTCGGGAGCGCGGATCAGCCGGTCCACCAACAGCGGAACGGCCGGTGCGGCGGCGGGACCAAAGCGTGCCAGGGAACGCACGGCCTCCTGCCGGACCAAGTTCGGATCGGGTTCGCGGTAGGATAGCAGGTTCTCACTAACCCATCGGTCAACCAACGGCCACTTGCCGTAGGCGTGGTCGAGCCACCAGATGCCGAGTCTGCCACCGTGTCGGGTTCGCAAGCTTTGCTGGTAGCTGGCCAGGAGTTTGACGATGGCGGCGACGGATCGCTCCGGTCCCAAAGCCTCAAACGTCACGCTGTTGGTTTTTCCGGGACGCATCCGTGATTCCCAGATCGACAAAACCACCTCCCGATCCCGGCGGCCATTGAAGCGTGGTTCGAATGGATCGCTCGCCAGCCAGACCACCAACGCCACGACACCCAGCGTCGCGAACACCACAGCGACGACCGACGTGCGGCTCTTGGGAAACACTGGGCTAAGATTTCACGATGAATCGGAGATGACAACCCGGCAGGAATCCGCGCGAAGCGTCTTGGAGTGCGCGCGGCTTGCCGCCGCTTTGGCCTGCCGGACGAGCCATGCAGAGTTTACTGCCTCAGCCAGTCGGGCGGTTACGTGAAAGCGGCGGCTCCGCTCCGCTGCGCCGCCGCACTCCAAGACGCTGGCGCGTTCATTTCGCCGCGGGCGATGCCGCGGCGAAATGTTCTGCCGTCAGGAGTCGGAAACTTTTGGCGGATTCCTCGTCGACGCTGAAGTTGATCAACACCTTTTCGCCACGGACCAACATCCAGCGATTGAACCGGTCGGAAACGCCGGCGAAACGCGAGTCGAACCACCCCATGGCCGCGTGAGCCCAGATCCGGTCACTGATTCCGATCCGACGGTCCTGCTCCAACAGTTCCAGGGTCCGGAGCGCCCGGGCGCGGCCCATGCGATCGAAGACTGAGAAGTCGGGCGCCTGATGATTCCGGGCGCACCAAGCCAACACTGCGCAATGGGCGACCTCGATATCGTCCCGCTCGGCCTGCCAGACGTTGCCCCAGCCTTCCAGCGCCCAAGCCAAGACACCGGTGACCAGCAGCAGAGCCCCGACCGCAATGGCCTTGGTTCTTGGGGAGAACGGATTCAGGCATTTGACCGGGTTAATGTCGATGACTGGTGAGCGCATATCCTAAGTCCTCGAAAGGCGTGACTTGCCGGGAAGCATTCCTACGCTCCGCCCCAGCGTCCATGAAGACTTCCCGCCGTTCCTTCCTCACCTCGGCCGCCGTGGCGGCAGGTTCCGCCGCCGCGTTGCCATTGTCCGCCGAGGCGGCCGCGCCCAAGCCGCGCAATCGGGTGCAGCTTGCCATCGCGAGTTACAGCTACTGGCACTTCCGCGAACCCAAGGTGACCATCGAGCAGGTCGTCGAGAAGGCCGCCGCCCTCGGCGTCGCGGGCGTGGACGTGCTCCATCGCCAGATGGATTTGCCGGAGAAGGAACCGCTGACGGCCGATCACCGTGGTTACCTCGCCCGACTCAAGCGCCACGCAGCTCGTCACGGCGTGAGCTATTGCTGCCTGAGCATCCATCAGGACTTCGTCGATCCCGATCCGGCCTTCCTCAAGGCACAGGTCGAGCACACCAAGAAGTGCATCGAGATCGCCTACGCGCTCGGCATCGGCGTGGTGCGGATCAATTCCGGCCGTTGGAACACGATCAAGAGCTTCGACGACCTGATGAAGGCGCGCGGCCTGGAGCCCATCCTGCCCGGCTACACCGAGGATGACGGTTTCAAGTGGTGCGTGGACTCCCTGAACCAGTGCATCCCGAAGGCCGAGGAATGCGGCGTGACGTTGGCGGTGGAAAACCACTGGGGCCTCACGCGTTCGCCGGAGGGCCTGCTGCGCATCGCCAAGGAGATCACGTCGCCGTGGGTCGGCGTGATGCTGGACACGGGCAACTTCCTCGAAGACCCCTACGACAAGCTGGCGATGGTCGCGCCCAAGGCCGTTTACGTGCAGGCCAAGACCTACTTCGGCGGCGGCGAATGGTATACGCTCAACCTCGACTACCCGCGCATCGCGAAGATCCTGGCGACCGCCGGCTACACCGGCTGGGTCGCGCTGGAAATGGAGGGCAAGGAGAACCCCGACACCGCGGTGCCCAAGAGCGTCCAACTGCTGCGGAAGGCGTTCCGCGCCTGACAAGTCCTCGGCTTACCGCTGAGCCCGCACCCGCAGGAAACCCGTTTCCCCGGTCACGGCGACTGTGGTCGACTTCACGGTGCCGTCGCCCGTAATCGCCGGGCCCGCCGGCTGGAAGGACGAGGGCGTCAGCGCCGCAGCAGTTTCGACCACATAGGTCACGCCGGGTTGGCTGGTCCAGTTGAGCGTGAGCGCATTGGCGCCCAATTGCCCCAAGGCCACGCGGAACACCGAGTTCGCCTCAGTCGGGTTGGTGCCCGCGAGGTATTCGTCCAAATTGCTCCGGCCGTCGGCGTCGGCGTCGGCTTCTGCGGTTGGGGCGAGACTCCCGAAATGGGTTCGTTCCCATTCATCGTCCAGTCCGTCCAGGTCCGTATCCCCGGCGGCGACCGCGCGCAGGACCAATCCGAAGACATCCGTGGCCCCGTTGAAGTCGGCGGCCACGAGGTCGGAGGCGCCGGAGACAAACGTCGCGAAGCGGCCGTCGTCGCTGAGGCCAGGCGTCGTGGAAAGGAAGTTGGCGGGACGGCCGGTGACGGGATTGGCGCTGAGCAACGTCGAGCGGCCGGTGGCCACGTCGTGGAGAAAGGCATCGGCAAGGCCATTGGCATCGCCGGCGACCAGGTTCGAGGCTTCGCTCCGGAAGACAAGCCGTCGCCCGTCGCCGCTGATCTGCGGTTGGTTGGCTCCGCCATTCCCGGGTTGTCCTTGATCGCCGACGCTGATCAGGCGGAGCACGTTGGCGCCAACGTCCAGGCGGAAGACATCACTGACCGAGTTGGTGTCCTCGATTCCGGTGCGCGCCGCGGGCAGGGCTGAGGCTGTCACGAAAACCAGGCTGCTACCGTCCCTCGAAAACCGCAGGGGATTGGCCGTCCCCGCGGTCGGGAACTCCAGCGCCGTGGATTCCTCCCCGGAGGACACCTCGCGAACAATCAGCCGACGGGGCCCGGCAAAGGGGGTGCTGACATACGCCAACCGATTCCCGGCCGGAGCAACGGCAAAGTTCAGAATGCGCTCGGTGGTGACGCGACGGAGCAGGCCCGCTCCCGTGTCGAATTCGTAGAGATCCACCCCGGTGGAGAAGCCCGACGCGAAGTAGGCCCGCGACCCATCGTCGGCCAGCCCGAACTGGGTCACCCGGCCCTGGATGCCCGTCAGGCCACCCGGGGTATCCCGGCTCAGCAGGCGCGTGCGTCTTTGGGCCGGCTCCCGCAATAGCAGGTTGTTGCCGGCGGATCCGATGGGCGGACCCACCACGTAGTCGCCGGCGGTGGACAGGAACACCACGAACTGACCGTCCGCCGACATCTGGGCCTGATTACTGCCGCGCGAGTTGCTGCTCGCGTCCTCGCCGTCCTTCGCGCTGACGAGCACGACGGTGCCGGCTTCGAGGTCGGCCAGGAACACGTCCTCGTGCCCATTTGTGTCCCCGGTCGCCAAGTTGTTGGCGAGGCTGGAAAACAGGACGAGATGACCGCTGGGCGAAATTTGCAGCGGCGTGCTCGTGGCATTCGCGAAGGTCCCACCCAGGCCGCGGCTGACCAACCGGGTTTCCCCGGTTTGACGGTCATGGCGGAAAACGTCCCGCACGCCGTTCGTGTCGCCCGGCAAAACGTCCGGCGCGAAGGACGCGAAGACGACAAACCGCCCGTCGTGCGAAATGCACGGCGCCGGCATGGAGCTAATCCCATCCGGCGTCACCGGGAGGGCGGCGTCCGCCGCCACCGAGACGGTGGCCAGGGCGCCCGTCCCGAGATCGGCGAGAAACACGTCGAAACTCCGGTTTTCGTCCGCCGGCCGGCCGAGGATCATTTCACTCTGGAACAGCAATTGCCCGCCATCCGCGCTGAACTCCGGGAACGGCAAATCGTAAGCGAAATCGTCCGGCCCGACCGGGGCAACGTAGGTTCGCCCGGTCGCCAACATGCGAACGACCAGCCGATAGTCCCCGTCCGTCACGATTTCGGTGCCGGGCACCGCGCTGGTGGTAAGGAAGGCGAGTTGCGTCCCGTCGGCGCTGAGGACTGGGGCCTCGGACGTCGCCGGTTCCCCGCCACCCGGCGGCACCGTCGCCTGGAACGACTCGATGGAGCGGATTCCCGATTCCGGTTGCCACAGCCGGATGACGGGGCTCGGCAGTTCGGTCCGCACTTCAAAGGCCAGCGTCCGTCCATCCGCGCTCATCACCGGGCCGCTTGCGTCGTCGAAGGAAAGCTGCAGCCCATCCGCCGCCCCGGTGGGAATCTGGACATTGGTCCCGCCGGCCAAATCGAACCACCAGATCCCGTTCACGTCGTCTGGGGTCAACCCGGTGCTGATCCGGAAAGCCAGGTGACGCCCGTCCGCGCTCAGGACCGGGTTGAACGTGCGCAGGGGCAGCCGGTTGGTCGGCAGCTGGGTTCCCGACACCACGATTTGCCGCAGTGGGCCGCCTGCCTTGGACCACACGAAGAGGTCCGTGACATTGCCCGGGTTGGTCGGGGTCACCAGGTCCGTCGCCAAGCTGCGCCAAACGACCATGGAGCCGTCGCCGCTCAGGACCGACCCGGACGCCCCGGCATTGCCCGCCCCGTCCCCGTCGGCCCGGTTGCTGAGGCGGACAGTGGATTTCGCCTCCAGATCCCGCAGGAAGATGTCGGCGGCCAGGTTGGTATCGCTCCCGGCCACGAGGTCGCTCGCCACACTCTCGAACAGCACCAATCGGCCGTCGGCGGAGATCTCCGCGGCCGTCACCACGCCGTCGCCCGTGCCCGAACCGTCGGCCCGGAGCGACACCCATTCGGTGAAGGGGGCACCCTGCGCGGGCAAGTGCCGGACAAAAACATCGTAGCCTCGGTTGAGGTCCGGGACGGTCGGGTCGGTGGCCTCGCTCAGGAAGGCGATCCGCCGACCGTCGGCCGAGACCGTTGCGCCGAGGGAATGGCCCGTGCCCGGAAGATCATTGGTGCCAAAACGGCTGACCAACTCCGTCTGCCCGGAAGGCAGATCCCGGCGAAACACGTCCAGCCAGCGGCCGTCGGCGAGCGCCACGGTCAGGTCCGGCGCGTCGCTGACGAAAATGACCTGCCGACCGTCGGCGGTCAGCGTCGCCCCGGAGGAACTTCCAGTCGCCGTCCTCGCCCCCGTGAACGCTGCCCCACGGCGCGACAGCAGTTCAGGCGGGGCGGCAGCGAGCACCACAGACAGCGGCAGCAGGAGTCCGGCGAGACGAAGGCGGATGGGCATGGCGGCGGTGGCTTTGAGGTGAACGATTCCCGGACCCAAGGGGGCACCGGAGGTGGTTTTCGGCTGATTGTTTAACAGCGTAAACAGGAAACAAAAACCAGGGCAAGCGAAAGTTTACAACCGACAACACAGCCCGCATCGGCAGCCTATTCACCGCCACCGGCGGGCCGGACGGGCAGATTCTTCACCCCCGGCAAACCTGCCGGCGACCGGGCACCCGTGGCTGCTGCGGGTGCCGTTTCCGCCACCAATCGCACCGCGCCGGTCTGGGCATCGTAATGCCACCGCATGCCTTTGGGGGCGGCCGGCGGCGCCTGCAAGTAGTGCCGCTGGACCAGTTCGTTCAGGTCGCGCGGGAGCCGGTCCTCCATCGCGTTAAACTTCTGGATGGCCGAGGTGAGTTCGGCCGAGGTGATCGTCTTCTCGGCGAACTTCTTCGCCTTGCCCTGGGCCGCGAGGTAGTCGAGCGGCGCGGTGGCGGGATTGCCGGCTCCCGCGGAATCGTCCTGGGATTTCTTGGCTTGGCCCTTCTTGTCACACCCCAGCAGGGCAACGGCGGCGAGCAGCGCGGGGAGCCAAAGGGATTTCATGCGCCAACGCTAGCCGGGGCCGCCTTGGAAACAAGCGCCGGCACGCCCCGCAGTTCACGGAACGGCGGTGCCGGTTCCCGGGCGGAAGTCCTGCTGCTCGACCTCGAACCGGCCGTGGAAGCGGGAGAACACCTTGCGCCCGCTGACCCGGGTGTTGAGCCGCGAGTTCACCCAGGTGCCGTCGGCCAGGCGCTGCCGGCCGAGTTCGAGATCCAGCCGATCCAAGGAGCCCACCACGCCGCCCCAGAATGAAAATTCCCGGCTCAGGTGCGCGTCCACCTTTACCAACTCAGCTTCCTCGGCGTCGATCCACAGGTGACCAGTCAGCAAACCAAGGACACGGTCGGCGATCTCCTTAGCGTCCCGTTGGGCCAGCGGCTCGAAGCGCAACCGATAGGTGCGGCGACCTTCGATTTCCTCCGTGCCGTCGAAGGCGTAGGAGAAGCGCAGGATCAGCTTTTCATCGAGGTAATCCACGTTGGATCGCCGATTGCGATCAGAGCGGGCGGTGTAGCGCCGGCGCTGGCCCGATTCCTCCTCGCCTTCGCGGGCATTGTCGCGGGCGGAGGCTTCCCGGCCGTCCACCCGCAGCAGGCGCACGGACTGCTCGAAGCCGCGGAGTTCGACTTCCTGTTCCTTGACCTTGCGTTCGGTCAGGGCGCCCTTGGCGTCGAACTGCTCGGCGGTGGTGCGTCGCAGGAACGTGATGCGGGCGTTGGCAAGGCGGTTGGAGTTCGCGCGGCTCCGTTCGATGAAGCGTTCAATGATCACCCCGGCGTCCGGCACGGTCGGCTCCGCGGCGGGCAGGAACGGCAGCCACGACAGGCAAACCAGGAGGAAAACCGGCAGACGCATGACCCTCCGCTAGCCTGCTTTCCCCGGGGCGTCAAATCGGCGCGCAGCCCGGCCATCGGCCTTCGCCCTTGTCAGCCTGCCCCCCGTCGCCATGCTCCGCGCCTCAATATGCTCAAGGCTGGCATCGTTGGTTTGCCGAACGTCGGCAAGTCCACCCTCTTCAACGCCGTGACCCGCACCCGCAAGGCGCAGGCCGCGAACTACCCGTTCTGCACCATCGACCCGAACGTCGGCGTGGTCACCGTGCCCGACGAACGCCTCTACGTGCTCCAGAAGATCGCGAAGACCACCGTCGTCATCCCCGCCGCCATCGAGTTCGTGGACATCGCCGGCCTCGTGAAGGGCGCCAGCGCCGGCGAGGGTTTGGGCAACAAGTTCCTGACCCACATCCGCGAGGTGGACGCCATCGTGCAGGTCGTCCGTTGCTTCGAGGACGCCGACATTCACCACGTCGCCGGCAGCGTGGACCCCGTGCGCGACATCGAGACGATCACCACGGAGCTGGTGCTCGCCGACCTGGAATCGGTGAACAAGCGCCTCGAGAAGGTCGCCAAGGACGCCAAACGCGGCGACAAGGCGGCGGTCGCCGAACAGGCCGTGCTCCAGAAGCTCCAGCCGCATCTCGATGCCGGCAAACCCGCCATCACCTTGGAACTGTCCGCCGAGGACAAGGCGCTTTCCCGGACCTTCTGGCTGATGACCGACAAGCCGACCATCTTCGCCTGCAACGTGAAGGAAGGCGACTTGGCGACGGCGGACACCAACCCCTACGTGCTCAAGGTCCGCGAATACGTGCAACATCATCTGGCGTGCGAAGCCGTCGTCATCTCGGCCCAGATCGAGAGCGACTTGGTGGATCTGGCCCCAGAAGAAGCGAAGGAATTTCTCGGCGCGCTCGGCGTGAGTGAATCCGGCGTCGGTGGACTGATCCGCGCGACCTACCATCTGCTCGGCCTGCGGACCTACTTCACCGCCGGCGAAAAGGAAGTCCGCGCCTGGACCATCCACGTCGGTGACACGGCCCCGAAGGCGGCAGGTGTGATCCACAGCGATTTCGAACGCGGCTTCATCAAGGCCGAAACTGTGGCCTACAAGGACCTGGTGGATTGCGGTTCCGTGGCCGTCGCCCGCGAAAAGGGCCTCTACCGGATGGAAGGCAAGGAATACGTCGTGGCGGACGGCGACGTGTTGCTGTTCAAGTTCAACGTGTAGCTTGGCCTCCGCGAACGTCTCGGCATGAACCTCACGCCGCCGGAATGGGACGCCGTCGCGCGGCTGCGGGAAATCTTTCTCGAAGGCCAGCCGCAGCGGCGGGCTTACTGGAGGTCCGAGACCGATTTGGCGGCCTACGACCAGACGCTGGGCGAGCGCATCGGCTGGAAGTGGGATGCGGTGCTGGCGGAACTGACCCAGCGCGGCTGGAAACCGCCGACGGGTCCGGTCGTGGATTTCGGCTGTGGTAGCGGAGTGGCTGGGCGCCGGGTGGTGGCCGCTTTCGGCGCCCGACATTTTAGCGCCTTGCAGCTGCATGACCGCTCACCGTTGGCCGAGTCGTTCGCGCTCGGCCGGGCCCGGGCGGCGTTTCCCCAACTGGCCTGTTCCCGGCTCGACAACGCGGAGCTCGAAAGCGATTGCCCGATGGGCACGTTGCTCGTCAGCCATGTCCTCAGCGAACTGCCGGAACGTGACCGGCTGCAATTGGTTCGCCTCGCCCGCCGGGCCACCGCAGTCCTCTGGGTGGAACCCGGAACCCAGGCCGACAGTCGCGCCTTGGTCGCGGTGCGCGAGGCGTTGCGGGACGAGTTTGAGGTCATCGCGCCCTGCACGCACTGCGAAGGCTGCGGGCTGCTGACACCGGGCCGGGAGGCGGACTGGTGCCATTACTTTGGCAAGCCGCCTTGGGAAATCTTCACCGATGCGGCCTGGTCGGAATTCGGCCGCCGGATGGGGATCGACCTGCGGAGTCTGCCCTACAGCTTCCTCGTGCTTCAACGGCGCGGGCTGCCAGCCCCTGCAGTCTCCGTCGCGGAACGGTCTCGAACGCTCGGTTTGGCCCGCATCTATAAGGGCTACGCCAAGATACTGACCTGCGACGCCGCCGGCGTGGCGGACGTCACGTTGCAGAAGCGGGATGCCCCGGAGCTCTTCAAGTCGTTGAAGGACGGCGAAGCGGCGCCATTGCAGCGTTGGCGCCGCGCCGGGGACGCGGTCCTGCCCGCAGACTGAACCGGAGTGCGGCCGGCGGGAAAATCCCGGGCAAATTCCGTTTGGAGCCGTGCCTCCAGCCATGAATGCTCCTGCCCGCAATCCCATGGCCCGCTCTATCTCCGCCTCATGAATCCCCCTGCCCCGATCACCGTAACCCTGCTGGGCGCCGCCGGCGACGTCACGGGTTCCGCCTACCTTGTCGATACCGGTGCCGCCCGTGTGCTGGTCGATTTCGGCCTGTTCCAAGGTTCCCGTGAATGCGAGGCACAGAATGTCCTGCCCGGGCAACTTGATGTCACTCGGCTGGATGCCGTGCTGCTCACCCACGCACACTTGGACCACACCGGACGGTTGCCGCTGCTGGCGAAGGCGGGTTACGCCGGACCAATCTTGGGGACCCAGGCGACGCTCGAACTCGCGGAACTCGTGCTCCGGGATGCGGCGAAGGTCCAGGCAGCGGACTTGGAGCGTCGCCGTCGGCACCAGCCAGCCGCCGCGGCCGAATTGGAGCCGCTTTACCTGCTGGAGCACGTGGAGTCGGTTCTGGCCCTCATGCGCCCGGTCGGTTACGTCGAACCGATCGAAGTGGCCCGCGGGGTCCGGGCGCGTTTCATCGAAGCCGGGCACATGCTGGGTTCAACCAGCATCCAACTGGAGATCACCACGCCCGAAGCGGTGAAGCGGATCGTCTTTTCGGGTGACCTCGGCCCCAAGGGCGCGCCCATCCTCCGGGATTACGAGACCTTCCAGCACGCCGACTTGGTATTCCTCGAATCCACCTATGGCGACCGGGACCACCGTCCGTTCGCGGAGACGACCCGTCAGTTCCAGGAGATCATGCAACGGGCCATCACCCGGAAGTCCAAGGTCCTGGTGCCGACCTTCGCCATCGGCCGGGCGCAGGTGATGCTGACCATTCTCGCGGCCATGTTCCGGGCGAAACAACTGCCGCCGGTGCCCATCTTCCTGGACAGCCCGATGGCCATCGAGGCGACCCGCATCTTCCATGAGCATCCGGAACTGTTTGACGAGGAGCTGACCGCCGTGATCTCGGAGCGGCCGCTGGAGACGGATCTCCGGACACTGACCCTGTCACAGTCGGCCGAGGATTCCCGCCAGATCAACGACGCTCCCGGGCCCTGCGTGGTGCTCGCCGGCTCGGGCATGTGCAATGCCGGGCGGATCCTGCACCACCTGCGACACAACCTGGCGAGCCCGGACACCGCGGTCGTCATCGTCGGCTACCAAGGCTACGGCACGTTGGGGCGCCGGCTCGTGGACGGCGAACGGGAAGTGCGCATCTTCGGCGAGTTCATCCCCGTCCGCGCCCAGGTGCATACCTTGGGCGGTTTCAGCGCCCATGCAGGCCAGACCGACCTGCTGAAGTGGTTCGCCGCGGTCGCGCCGTCCCGACCCAAGGTCGCCCTGACCCACGGTGAAGATCGCGGCCGGCAACCGCTGGCGAAACTGATCCGCGAACGGCACGGCCTGGAGGCAATCCTGCCGCGTTTGGGCGATGTGATCACCGTGTGAATCGTGGGATTCGGGCGCCGGAAGCGGGTCCGAATTACCGAGATTTGGCTGCGGGCGCCGCGATGGGTTGTCGGTAGGTTCGCGACGATGAAATCTGTTCGAACCTGTCTGATGGTTGCCGCCGTGACGGCGGTATCCGCGGTGGCCGATTCCTCGCTGGAGGGAAATTTTCAGGCCAGCTTCTACGTTTACGGAAGTCCCACCAGTGCGCCGTCCGTGGCCTACTCGGTGCCGGCCGGAAAGAACCTCAGTTATTTCACCGGCAACGAGGTCGCCGATGACGTGGACCTCGCCGGCCGCGGCCGCATCTTCGCCGGCGTCAGCTTCGAGTATTACGCCAACTACGCCCTCGAGGACGGCCTCGTATTCCGGATGTATGAGCGAGGGAATGGCAACGAACCCGGGGATCTCATTTATTCGCTCGCGCTGGATGTCCTCAAGGAGGGGGCCGTGGTAAACATCTCGTTCGCCTACAATTCCGCGAACGTGGTGCCGGACCGGTTTTTCTATTCCGTCCAGGTTGCCGGCACCGGCGCCGGCAAGGTGGCGGGGCTCATCGTTCCCGACCGTGAGGCCAGCGTCGGCGATTCCAAGGATCAGGCTTGGGAAAAGGTTAACGGCGATTGGGAGAAACTCGAACTGAGCGAGCGGGCGCCCAAGGTCCGCTACGAGCGGCACGGCCGTCGGAACAAGTTTGGCGTGAACCATCGCCCCCGCAGCCGTGTCCGCGTGGAAACCGTCGGCCACCTGCAAGAAGCGTGGCGTCTGGTCACCGAACTGGAGACGGATGAGAACGGCGATGTCGAATACGAGACGCCCGAGGAGGAGGAAGACGACCAGAAGTTTTACCGGATGGTCGCCGACTGAAGAACCGTCCTCCCCGGCGCAAACCTACTTGGAAGCACCGAACGATAGGTGCTTCCAGCAATAGCCGACGATGCCGCCGCCCACGGCGGTGATGGCCAACATTCCGAGCCCGCTCAGCGGCTGACCGTAGAGGAAGAACCCGCCGGCGAAGATGAGCGCCCAGATGCCGGCCGTCGCGGCGGCCGATGCGAGCAGGCCAATGGGCAGGTCGGACTTCATCTTGGGATCGCGGATCTGTTGGCGTTCGTGTTCCGCCCGGTCTAGCACGTAACGCCAGCCCGGGCCGCCGGGCTGGATGCGCCGGTAGAACTCGCGGAGCTTGTCCTCGTCCGTGGCCTTGGTCACCAAGGCCACTAGAATCCACGCGGCGGTAGTAACACCCACTCCCCAAATCATCTGGGCAACGCCGGAAGGCGGAGTTCCGCCCGACTTCTTCCAGACGAAAAACAGCACGGCCATCACGAAAGAGACCACCATCGCAGTAATCTCGGCGGCGGCGTTCACGCGCCACCAGAACCAGCGCAGCAGCATCAGCAGGCCGGTGCCGGCGCCGACCTGGAGCAGCAGTTCAAAGGAGCTGAGCGCATCCTGCAGGACCAGCGCTACGGCGCAGGAGACCGCCATGAGCCCGACCGTCGCAAATCGGCCGAACCAGACCATCTGCCCCTCGGTGGCGCCAGGATTCACAAAGCGGCGGTAAACGTCGTTCACCAGGATGCTGGAACCCCAGTTCACCTGCGTGGACATCGTGCTCATGTAGGCCGCGATCAAGGATGTGACGACGAGTCCCAGCAATCCGGCGGGGAGGCGAGTGAGCAACGCCGGATAGGCGAGGTCGTGGGCGATCTGCTGCTCGGCCATCTTCGGGAACGCGGACCGCAGCGAACTGACCCCGCGCGCCGCGAGCCGGGTGGCTTCATCCACCTTCTCCTCGCCACCGGCGCGGCTGATCGCGGTCTTCGCCGCGGCCATCTTCTCCGGCGGATCCATCGGGTAGATGATGAGGGACGCGAGCGCGACGAGGATCCAGGGCCACGGCCGGAGCGCGTAATGCATGATGTTGAAGAACAGCGTCGCGCCGACCGCATGGGCCTCGGACTTCGCGGCGAGCACCCGCTGGACCACGTAGCCGCCGCCGCCGGGTTCGGCCCCGGGGTAATAGGCGGACCACCATTGGATCAGCAAAGGGAACAGGAAAACCGCCAGGAACGCCTCGCTGTGGATCTCGCCGAAGTCAGGGACCATCGCCAGCTTGGGCACCACGTCGGGATGGGCGACCAGCTTCGCCAAGCCACCGACTTCCGGCAGGCCCACGATGAAGTGCGCCGCCCACACCGAGCCCACCATCGCGACGGCAAATTGCACCAAGTCGGTCAGCAGCACGCCCGTAAGCCCGCCGACCATGCTGTAGGCCACGGTGATCACCGAAGCAATCAGGATGCTCTGGAGCGGAGTGAGGCCGAGCAGCACGCCACCGATCTTGATGGCCGCGAGCGTGACGTTGGCCATGATCATCACGTTGAAGAAGACACCGAGGTAGATGCCGCGGAAGCCGCGTAGGAACGCCGCCGGTTTGCCGGAGTAGCGGAGTTCGTAGAACTCGATGTCGGTCAGCACGTTGCTCCGGCGCCAGAGCTTGGCGAAGAGGAACACCGTGGTCGTGCCCGTCAGCAGGAACGCCCACCAGACCCAGTTCCCGAACACTCCGTCGCGCCGCACGATGCCGGCCACCAGATTGGGTGTATCGGTGGCAAATGTGGTGGCAACCATCGAGGTTCCGAGCAGCCACCACGGCATGGAACGACCGCTCAGGAAGTAACTGTCGTAGTCCTTGCCGGCGCTCTTGCCGACGAACAGACCGATGGCGAGGTAAACGGCGAAGGCCGCCGCCATGATGATCCAGTCAATCGAGGTCAGGTGCATTGCGGGGTAATTGTTTGCCGGCGCCCAGCAGAACAAAAAGAGCCGGCTGTCACCAAGCCGAATGTCGGCGGCACCCCGGCCGGGCGTCCGAACTGCCGTTGGGGCTGGCCGGCACCGGGCACGCAGCCCGCCACCGATCAGGAAATCTCGGCCCCGGCCGCCGCGAGGAAGTGCGCCGCCGGGAACACCCCGCTCAGTCGCTCCAATTCGGCATCCTCCGCCAGCAGCGCGGCCGTGGACAACGCGTCGGAATCCGTGGCCGCGGGCGCCACCACCGCAGCCCACCGACGCCCCGCAACCGGTTCGCCCCGGCGCGGGTCGAGCACATGGCCCCATTCCCGGCCCGCGGCATCGGTGAACGATTTGCCCCAACCAGCCGACACCGAAAGCGATTCGTCCCGCAGCGCCACCGAACCGCCGTCGGGCAAGGCGACCTTCCACGCCGCGGCGTCGGGCGGTTGCCCCAGCGCGATCACGGTGCTGGTGCCGCCATGCAGCAGCGCGCTGGTTACACCGGCATCGCCGAGCAATTCGGCCGCGCGGTCCAACGCGTAGCCTTTTCCGATGCTCCCCAGGTCCAGCAACACCCCAGGGCGGGTGAAACGGACCGTGAAGTTCGCCTCGTCGAGCTCCAGCCGGTCCGAGCCGACACAGGCGCGGGCAGCCTCCAAGTCAGCGGGATCGGCGACCGCGCCGGACCCACCCAGGAATCCCCACGCCCGGACCAAGGCCCCGGCCGTGACGTCGAAGGCGCCCCGGGTGGCAACGGCCAACGCGACCGCACGTTGCAAAAGCCGGAACGTTTCCGGCGCGATCCGGACCGGGCCCGCGGCGGCGCCGGCGTTCAGGCGGGCGATGTCGGTGTGCGGGCGGTAGAGGCTCAGGAGATTCTCCAACCGGTCCACCTCATCGAGCGCCTCCTCCGCCGCTGCGCGTAACGCGGCGGAATTCGTCCCGTGGAGGACAAACTCAAACCGCGTCGCCATCGCGTGGCGGGCGACCAAGACTGGCGGTGGTGTTTTCACCGGAAAACAGCGACGCCGGCTCCCGCGAGGAAGCCGGCGTCGGCGAATGAGGTCAGCCGCTCAGGACAGCGGGGTGGTGCCGTAGTCGAGCGCCGGGATTTCGCGGCCGAGGCCGTCCTTCACCTTGCGGGTGGCGGCGTCGAAGTAGCACATCACGCCGAAGCGTTCGCTCATTTCGGCGAGCGAGATGACGGTCTGCACCTTGACGGCGAGGTCGATGCCCGCGTTCTGGGCTTCCTGGCCGCGGATGGCGCGGAAGAAATTGCGGTGGTGGTTGGCGACGCTCTCCGCGTTCTCGCCGGTGAAGGCCTCGCTGGTGACGGGGTCGATGTCCTCCGCGAACGGGCGCTCGGGCTTCAGTTCCACCTTGTTGCCAGCCATGGTCAGGGTGGCCTTGTGGCCGCGGATCATTTCCTGCGTGCCCTGCTCGTTCACGGTGCTGGAGGTGATGTGCATCACCATGCCGCTCGGGAACTCGGCGATGAGTTGCACGATTTCCGGCACGTCGCGGATGTATTCGGTCTTGGCGTCACCCGAGGACTGGAGGTCGGACTGGACCTTCTTGTTGCCGACGCTGGCGACGCGGACCGGGAACTCGGGGTTGCCAGTAGCGAGCATGTAGGGATGCAGCTTATGCGGGAACAGGTCGCCGAGCAGACCGGAGCAATAGGGCTGATACTTGCGCCAGCGGAAGTAGTGGTCGGGATTGAACGGCACCTGCTTCTTGATCTGGTCGCCCATCCAGGCGGCCCAATTCAGGTCCTCGGGCGTGCACCACTTCTGGATGGTGTAGTTCCATTCGCCCTTGGGATTGTTGCGCATGTAGCTGCCCTGGCTCATGACGACCGGGCCGATCTTGCCGGCACGGATCCACTCGGCGGCCTTGTGCCACTTCTTGTCGGAGCAGCCCTGGGAACCAACCTGCACCAGCTTGCCGGTGCTCTTCGCGACGTCATACATCTGGAAGCCCTCGCTCAGGTAGCGGGTCATGGGCTTCTCGACGTAGACGTGTTTGCCGGCGGTCATGGAATCCACGCTGATGCGCGTATGCCAATGGTCCACGGTGGCGCAGAAGATGACGTCGATGTCCTTGCGTTCGAGCATCCGGCGGTAGTCCTCGTAGCCTTGGCACTGCGGGCCGGCTTTCTTCTTGGCGACTTCGACGCGGTGCTTGGAGACGTCGGCCACGGCGGCCAGCGCGATGTTATTGGCCTGTTCGTCGACGTCCTTGCAGATGCTGACGTGCGCGCCGTAGCCCTGGCCGCCCACGCCCACGAACCCGCAGACGATCTTGTCATTGGCGCCAATCACCCGGCCGGCATAGGGCGCCACGCCGGACTTGAGGCTGGCCTTGACGCCGCCGCCGGACGCGGAACCGCAGCCGACGAGGGAGGTCGCGGCCCCGGCCACGGTGGCGGCGGCGGTGGCACGCTTGAGGAAGTCACGACGGGTGGAGCCAGACGGCGTCTGGCCAGGGGCAGGATTTTGCTGAGACATACGCTTGCAGTGCTTTCGAGAGTTCGTGGGAACCGACGCAGGCTATCGCCGACGGATTCGAGGTCAATTGTGAAGCCCGAGCGCGGAGCGACGATTCAGCACATCGGTCTCGCCCGGTTGGGGTAGCGGCAACGTGAAGGCAAAGGTGGCCCCGCGGCCCGCCTCGCTCTCGACGAAGATCTTGCCGCCGTGTTCCACCACGATGCGCTCGCAGATGGCAAGGCCCAGGCCGGTGCCGTGCGCCTTGCCGTGGGTGACGAACGGCTCGAACACATGCGGGCGGACCTGCATCGGAATGCCCGGGCCATTGTCGGCGAACTCCGTCAGCACGTGGGTCGGGGTCACATCCACTCGCAAGGTGACCCGGCCGTCCGCGCGGTCCGACAAGGCGTCGAAAGCGTTCTGCGCGAAGTTGGCGAAGACCCGCGTGAACCGTGGCGGGTCGAGCCGCACCATCACGTCGGGCAGGTCGCCGATGACCTCCACCTTCACCCCGCGGCGGGCGCCTTCCGGCTGCAATTCGAAGAGCACTTCGCGCAGGAACTTCGCGTAGCTGATCTTTGGTAGCACGACGGACAACGGCACCGCCCGGGTGAAGTCGAGTAACTCCTGCATCATCCGGTTGAGCACCTCGACCTGCTTGCGCACGCGGTCCCGGGCCTCGCGACGCTGGGCCGGCGTGGCCTTGTCCTCGGCGGCCAAGTCGGCGGCGATGCCGATCACGTTCAGCGGATTGCGGAAGTCGTGCACGATGCTCCGGGCCAGGCGTTCCACGAGCGTCAGGCGTTCGCCGCGCAGCGATTCCTTGAGGAACCGGCGGTTGAACTCGCGGATCCGCAGGCTGGCGTCGCGCACCAACGACGCGGCGAGTTCCGGCGAACGCTTGAGCAGCGAATTGACCGTGTCGGTGGGGATGAAGGTGAGTTCGACGTCCGTCAGGGCGGTAGCACTGGCCGAGCGCGGCCCGCCGTCGAACACCGCCATCTCGCCGAAGTGCTCGCCCTGTTCCAGTCGCATCAGCAGGTATTCCCGGTCAATCGGCGCGGCAACCGTGATGTCGATGGTGCCCTCGTGCAGGATGTAGAGACCGTCACCCATCTGTCCCTCGCGAAACAGGACGGTGCCGGCCACGGCCTGGCGCGGCTCCGAATGCGTGCGGATGAACTCAACTTCCGACGGCGGGATGTAACGCAAGAGGCGGGAGCATTCCAAGGGAACCATGCCGCCAGCGTAAGCCACACCCCGCCGGATGGTAAAGCCAGCCGACGCGGTCCGGATGCCTACCAGATCTTCGCCCGATCCTCCGGCTTGCGGAACCACGGCGACTTCTCGCTTTGCGGCCACGCGGCGTAGAACTCCGGCAGGTTCACGTGCGGCCCGATGCCGCGGAACTGGCCGGGTGAATGCGGGTCCACCACGAGGCGGCGCTGCAGCTCCGCCTCGCGCCAGTTCACGCGCCAAAGCTGCGCGAGACTCAGGAAGAACCGCTGCTCGGGCGTGAAGCCGTCGATGCTCTTTCGCTTCGACGGATCCTTGGCCAATGCCCGCTGGAGTGCCTCGAATGCGATGCTCGTGCCGCCGAGATCGGCGATGTTCTCGCCGAGCGTGAGCTGGCCGTTGACCTTCTTGCCGGGCAACGCCTCGTAGGCGCCGTATTGCTCGACGACCTTCTGGGCGCGCCGGTCGAACTCCTTGCCGTCGGCCTCGGTCCACCAGTCGCGCAAGTTGCCTTCGGCATCATACTTCCGTCCCTGGTCGTCGTAGCCGTGGGTGATCTCGTGGCCGATCACGACGCCGATGGCTCCGTAGTTCACCGCGTCGTCGAGTTCGAGGTCGAAGAAGGGCGGCTGGAGGATGCCAGCGGGGAAGACGATCTCGTTCAGCGCCGGATTGAAGTAGGCGTTAACCGTCTGCGGGGTCATTTCCCATTCGGTGCGATCCACCGGCTTGCCGATGCGGGCGGCCTGCCGGCGAGCCTCCAGCTCATTCGCGCGTTGCACGTTGCCGAGGTAATCGTCGCGCTTGATGACGAGGCCGGTGTAGTCGCGGAACTTGTCGGGGTGCCCGATCTTCTGGGTGAACCGGTCGAACTTCTTCAGCGACTCCTTCCGGGTCGCCTCGCTCATCCATTCGAGCTTGGTCAGGCGGTCACGGAACACGGCGCGGAGGTTGCCGATGAGTTCACCCATGCGCGCCTTGGCGGCGGGCGGGAAGTGCTTGTCGACGTAGAGCTGGCCGAGGGCTTCACCCACGCCGCCATCCACCGCCTTCGCCGCGCGTTGCCAGCGGGGTTCCGGCTGCGGCTGGCCGCGCAGGACCGTGCCAAAGAACTTGAACGACTCGTCGAATGCGGCGGCATGAAGCTGGTTGGCCGAGCTGCTGACCAAGTGCCAGCGCAGGTAAGCGGCCCAGGCGATGCCGTCGGTTTCTGTCGCGAGGCGATTCAACGCCTTGAAGAACTCCGGCTGCCCCACGATGACGTATTCCAGTCCGCGGATGCCGCTGGCGCGGAAGTAGGCCGGCCAATTGAGCGTCGGGGTGAGCTTGTCGAGCTCGTCGAGGCTGAGCTTGGTATAATTCTTCTCCTGATCGCGAAGTTCGGTGCGCGTGCGAGAAGCCTTGGCCATCTCGGTCTCCAGCGTGAGCACGGCCTCCGCGGCGGCTTTGGCCTGGTCCTCATCGTCGCCGAGCAGCCGCATCAGGCGCACGATGTGGGCGCGGTATTCGTCGCGCTGTTTGGCGAAGCCTTCGGCGAGGTAGTAGTCGCGGTCCGGCAAACCCAGCCCGCCCTGCCAGAGGTAGAGCGCGTAGGTCGTGCTATTCTTGGCGTCGGGCTGCACGAACGCCCCGAAGCTCGCGCCGATGCCGCGCAGGTGCCAATTCGCGAGCAATTCCATCGCATCATCCACGCTCTGGACCGCCGGGATGCGCGCGAGATCCCCGTCGAGCGGGGTGAACGCCAGTTTCTCCAGCCGGTTGGTGTCCATGGCCGACGCGTAGAAGTCGCCTACCCGCTTGCGCGTAGTGTCCGCGCCTGCCGGGGCACCGGCGAGTTCGTCGAGCAACGAGCGGATTTGCCACCAATTGCGCTCTCCCAATTCGTCAAAGCCGCCCCAGCGCGACTTGTCGGCCGGCACGGGATTGCTTTTCCGCCAAGTGCCGGTGGCGAATTGGAAGAAGTCCATGCCCGGGTCCACCGACTTGTCGAGGTGGGCGACCGAAAAACGCGGCACCGCCGGTGGGGCATCGGCAGCCTGGAGGAGGGAGGAAACGGCGACCAGCGACACCGAGGCGCACGCCAGTCCCAACGAGCGAAGCGAACGGAACATGGCCGCAGGCTGCCCCCGCGCCCGCCAAAGGCAAGGCGGCAACCTCCACCTCAGCAGCTGGTCGGCACCTTTTGCAGCACCTTCACCGCGTGCGGGATGGCGCCTACTACGAACCCCAGGCATTCGACCGCGCCCGCCGGCTTGCCGGGCAGGCAGATGACCAAGGCGGTGTCCACCACTGCCGCGAGGCCGCGGGACAGGATGGCGTTGGGCGTGATCGCCAGGGACTTCATCCGCATGGCTTCGCCGAAGCCGGGAATCTCGCGGGCGGCGATTTCCATCACGGCCTCCGGAGTGACGTCGCGCAGGGCGACACCGGTGCCGCCGGTGGTCAGGACGAGCTGGCAGCCGTGGTTGATCAGTTCGCGGATCGCGCGCTGGATATCGCGCTTCTCGTCAGGCACCAGGCGTTCGCTCAGCACCTTCCAGCCGTAACCCTCGGCGGCGGTCTTCACGGCCGGTCCGCCGAGGTCGTCGTATTCGCCGCGGGAAGCCCGATCGGAAATGGTGATGATGCCGGCCTGAATCTGCATGCCGGGGAGGGAACCCGGCGCGGCGGCCGGGAGGGAAGCGGAAAGTGGCCGCCCACCGGACCCTCCGTGTCGCGGAGATTGCCGCCGCCGCCCGGTCCGGTAGCCTCGGCGCATGGCGGAAGAAAAACAGGCGAAGCTCCAGCAGTTGCAGTCGCAGATGCGGCAACTGATGGACGACGACGCGATCGCCGAGCAGGAGCACAAGCTCTCCTGGGCGCAGCGGCTGGTGCATTTCTGGATCCTGGCCGGCCAGAACTTCCTGAAGAACCGCGGTCCGGCCCGGGCCGCGTCGCTAGCCTACACGACCTTGCTGGCGCTGGTCCCGCTGCTAGCCGTTTCGATCTCGGTGGCGGCACTGTTCCTGCCGCGGGATGAGGCCAAACAGAAGGAAGAGCTGGTCACCTGGATCAACGTGGCGGTGAAAAAGTTGGCGCCTTCCATCGGAGTGACCGCCGACTTCGACGCCGCCGGCCTGACCAATGCGCTTCCACGCGGCGCCATCAACCCGGTGGGCGCCTCGGTGCCGAGCCTGTCGGCCGAGGAACAGCGCGCCCCGACGATCGGGGTTACCAACGACTTCCAAGCCAGCAGCCTGACCAATGCCCTGCCCCGCGGCGCCACCAACTCGGTGGGCGCCAAGACGCCCAGCCTGTCGGCCGAGGAACAGCGCGCCCAACTGGCGGACAAGATCGTGGAATTCGTGGGCAACATCCGCTTCGGCACGATCGGCGCCACGGCGATGGCGGGCCTGATTTTTGTCGCCATCAGCCTGCTGCGGAACATCGAGGCGGGCTTCAATGACATGTGGGGGGTCACCAAGGGTCGCGGGTGGATGATGAGCATCGTGGTCTACTGGGCGGCGATCACGTTGGGCCCGGTGGTGATCGTGATGGTGAAAGGCGCCAGCTACCTCGAAGCCCTGAGCAAAACCCCGGAGTTGCTGCCGTCGTGGATTCCCGGGCACGTGGTGCTGTCGCTGGCCTGGGTGCCGGCGTTGGCGGTGAGTTCCCTTGCGTTCGGCGCGCTCTACCTGTGGATGCCCAACACACGGGTCCGTTGGTCCGCGGCGTTGGTCGGTGGTTTTGTCGCCGCCTCCTTGTGGATGCTGAATGGCCGCATGGCGGCGCTCTACAACACCCGGGTGCTGACCTATAATGCGATCTACGGTTCGTTGGGCATCCTGCCGCTGTTCCTGCTCGGTCTCTATTTGTCGTGGCTGATCCTGCTGTTCGGCGCGCAGGTGGCTTACGTCTTCCAGTTCCGGAAAGCCTACTTGCAGGAGCGTCAGGCCGGCCGGGTCAATCAGCAGGCACGCGAGTTCATTGCGCTCCGTTTCATGGCCGAGATTGGCCGGCGATTCCAAGGAGAGGCCAAACCGCTCACGGCCACGGCTTCGGCCGAATTGTTCGGCGTCCCCCCCAAGCTGACCAAGGACATCCTGACGTTGTTGGTCAACGGGCGGTTGCTGGCCGAGACGACCAGCGGCGAAACCGCCTACACGCCGGCCCGTCCCCTGGGGCAAATCTCGGTCCGGGACATCTTGCGGGCGATCCGGTCCGGCTCCGGCAGCGATCTGTCCACCCATGAGGACACCGCCCGAGCCGTCGTGCGGGGTGAATTTGAGGCTGTCCTGGCCGCGGAAGATTCACGGGCGACCAAGGTGTCCCTGCAGGATCTGGTCGCCCGAATTCCGGCGCCGAACGCGCCGAAAGCAGGCTGAACGCCTCAGGCACCCGTCTGCCCTGAGGTGATCGCTTGGGCGAACACCGATTGGGTGATCGTCGGATCCGACGGCCCGCGGACCCGGCGGGTAGATTGCCGCCCCGCTTCCCGGGCAGGACCGGGCTCCTTGCGGGGCCGGACATCAGTTGGAACCCGCAAGCCGGGACCGGCCAGCGCAATGCCAGCGGCAAAGGTCACGGCGGCGGCCGTGGAAAACATCGGGGTAGGCTTCATTTCTGATTAATGTGTCAGCTACTGATGTGCCGGAGGTGACGCAAGAGCGGCTTTCCTGAAAATTCTTTGCTCGGTAGCATTCCACCATGTTCGCCGAACTCACCGCCCAATCGCGGGCCGGTCAAAACCTTGCCGCCGCCCAAATCGCCGCCGCTGTGCGGGGGTTGACCGATCCGGAATTGGGACCGGAGCCCAAGGCGGACTTTCTTGCCGCCCTGGCGGAAAAAGGGGAGTCCGTGGAAGAAATTGCCGGCTTTGCCCGGGAACTCCGCGAATTATCAATCCCGGTTCCGCTGAATCCCAAACTCCGGCACCGGGAGATTCTCGACGTGTGCGGAACCGGCGGCGACCGGCTCAATACCTTCAATATCTCGACCAGCGTGGCTTTGGTCTGCGCCGCCGCGGGGGTCACGGTCGCCAAGCATGGCAACCGGGCGATCACCTCGAAGTCCGGCAGCGCCGACGTGCTGGAGGCGCTTGGCATCGCGGTGGACCAGACACCGGACCAGGCGGCCATGGCCTTGGAGCAGCATGGGTTCGCCTTTCTGTTCGCCCCGCGATTCCATCCCGCGTTCAAGGCGATCGCTCCGGCTCGGAAACTGTGCGCCGACCGGGGGCAACGCACCGTCTTCAACCTGTTGGGCCCCTTGCTAAATCCGGCTCGGCCCAGCACCCAGTTGGTAGGTGTGCCCCGGCCTCAGTGGTGTGAACCGGTCGCCCGCACCCTGCAGGCACTGGGTCTGCGGCGGTCCATGGTGGTTTGCGGCGAAGTCCCGCTGCCGGCCGCCGACCAGCCGGCTTATCTCGATGAGTTGAGCACGCTGGGCGCCAACCACGTCTCCGAATTCTATCACGACCGCGGATTCGGAAGCTCGGTCTGGTCCCCTGCGGAGTTCCAGATCCAGGCCGCGGCCTTGGCCGACTTGGGGGGCGGTGACGCCGTCACCAACGCGGCGCTGGTGCGCGAAGTCGTCGGCGGAACCGACCGCGGGCCCAAGCGGGATGCGGTCCTGTTGAACGCTGGCGCAGCGCTTTTTGTCGCCGGCGCCGCCCGTAATTTGGCGGACGGGTGGCAGTTGGCCGCCGAAACCATCGATGCCGGGAAGGTCACCCAGAAATTGGCGGACCTCAGTCGGCGCTGATGGTCCGCCGGGTTTTAGCCGAACGACGGTTGTGGTGGGCTGGAGGTCAACCGCTACTAATTGGGCCTCGCCCGAACGACTCGGGTTTCGCCCCAGCGCCATTTTCGCGTTCAGGCAGATGGCCCACATATTGCGGCTGAAATCAGCCGTGCATTGCGCAAAACTCACGGTAAGTCTTCCCGACATGCCTTTGCGCGTGGACACAAGGGACGCAGGCGCGGTGCGGCGGTGCGTGGCTCAGGATTACTGGGCCATGTTCCCGGCAGGCGACCAGCAGTTCGTCAACCGGACCTTCGACTGGGCCAGTGAATGCTTCGAGGGGCGGCTGCCGGAATACCGGGCCATCGACGCCCGTTATCACGATTTCGAGCACACTTTGCAGGGCACGCTTTGTTTTTCCACGATGCTCCGGCGCCGAGCCGAGGCCCTAGCCGAGCCCGTGCTCGGAGAGGACACGTTCCAGTTGGGGTTGCTGGCCATCCTCCTGCACGACACCGGTTACCTGAAGACTACCGATGATACCGAGGGAACCGGCGCCAAATACACCCTGACCCACGTGAACCGCTCCTGCGACTTTGCCGAACGGCTGTTGCTCGCCAAGGGCTACACGGTGCGGCAAGTCCAAGGGGTGCAGAGCATGATTCGCTGCACTGGTGTCGGCGTAAATCTCGGGGCGCTGAACTTCCAGTCGGACGAGGAACGGATCGCCGGTTTCGCGCTCGGCACCGCCGACCTGCTGGGTCAGATGGCGGCGCACGATTACGTCGAAAAGCTGCCGGTGTTGTTCGAGGAATTCCGCGAGTCCGCGGATTACAACTCTGGCCGCGGCGGGCCGCCCATCGCCTTCAGGAACGCCGGGGACCTCATGCAAAAGACCCCTGGCTTCTGGCAGAATTACGTGTTTCCGAAGGTGGAGAACGACTTCGGCGGGCTCTATCGCTTCCTGACCCGATCCGACGGTCAGAACGACTACCTCGAGGCGATCGAAGCCAATCTCGGAAGACTTCGGCGGCTTCTGGCGCTGGCAGCGTAATTCCGTGCCGTTCCGGGGAGGATTTCCGCTGTCGCGGACTGAGTCCTCGTCCATGCTGCCGGCGTGGCGCGCGAATACCAACTGAACCCCTTTCGGCCGCCGGCCGAATTGCGGATCGACTACGCCCGCGAACTGAACGAGCAACAGTTCGCGGCGGTGACCGCGGCCCCCGGCCCTGCCCTAGTATTGGCCGGTGCCGGCGCGGGCAAGACCCGGACCCTGACATTCCGCGTGGCCTGGCTGTTGGAGCATGGGATTCCCGCCGACCGGATCCTTCTGCTCACCTTCACGAACAAGGCCGCCCGAGAGATGATGCAGCGGGTCGCCGATTTGGTGGGCGGGGAACTCAACCAACTCTGGGGCGGGACATTCCATTCCATCGGCATGCGGATTCTTCGCCGCCATGCCGACCGCCTCGGCTACCGGCAGGATTTCACGATCGCCGACCGGGAGGATGCCAAGGACCTGCTTGCCGCGTGCATCGCGGATTCCGGAATCGATCCCAAGGCCACCCGTTTTCCCAAGGCCGAAGTCCTCGCCGACATCTTTTCGATGGCGATCAATCTCGGGTGCCCGATCAGCGCGGTGCTGAAACGGGACTACGATTCATTCGTCCCGCTCGCCGAAGCGATTGAGCAGGTTCGCCAGCGTTATCTGGAACGGAAGCGGACCACCGGGTTGATGGATTTCGACGACCTGCTCGTGCTCTGGCACCGGCTGCTGCAACAACACGCCGACCTGCGGGACTATTACCAACGCAGGTTCCAGTTCGTGCTCGTGGATGAATATCAGGACACGAACACGTTGCAGGGGCAATTGCTCGATTTACTAGCCGGCCGGCACCGAAACCTCATGGCGGTGGGTGACGACGCCCAAAGCATCTATTCATGGCGCGGCGCCAACTTCGCCAACATCCTTGAATTCAACCGCCGCTTCCCCGACGCGCAGGTTTTCAAGATCGAGACCAACTACCGCAGCACCCCGGAAATCCTCGCCGTGGCCAACGCCGCGATCGCCGCCAACACCCGGCAGTTTCCCAAGGCGTTGCAACCCGCCCGCGGTTCCGGTGAAAAACCGGTGCTGGTCGTGTGCGGGGAAGCCTCGGAACAAGCGGCGTTTGTCGCCCAGCGGGTGCTCGAACTGCGCGACGAGGGCCAGTCCATGGCGGACATGTGCGTGCTTTACCGCTCCCACTTCCACGCCTTGGAACTGCAATTGGAGCTCACCCGGCGGAACATCCCGTTCCTGATCACCAGCGGTATCCGGTTCTTCGAGCAGGCGCACATCAAGGATGTCGCCGCCTACCTCAAGCTCGTCATCAACCCGGCCGACGAACTCGCCTTCAAACGCCTCGCCAAGATGCTTCCCGGCGTCGGCGGCAAGGGCGCGGACAAACTGTGGAATGGCTTTCGACTGCGCCTCGCCGCCGCCGGCTTTGAACCCGTCACGACTCCGTTGCCCGCGGAACTCTCCGACAACGACGGCGGCCTCGACGCGGCGACGATTGCGGGCCCGATAGTGCCACTCGCCCCAATCCTCGCCGCGCTCAGCAATCTGGCGCCGAAAAAGTCCGCCGCGGCCTGGGCGCAATTCACCGCCACCATCTCGCAGATCGAAACCGAGGAACTCCGCCAGAATCCGGGCCGGATGATCCGCTGGGTCGTTGAGGCGGACTACGCGGACTACCTCAAGGCCAGCTACGACAATCCCCGGAACCGGCTGGACGACCTGGAACAGCTGGCAAACTACGCGCAACAGTTCACCGGCACGGCCGATTTCCTGACCCAACTGGCCCTCCAGACGAACCTCGAGGCGGAGGAAACGTCCGGAGCCGGTGATTCCGGGGACGACGAAAAACTCCGTCTTTCCACCATCCACCAGGCCAAGGGGCTCGAGTTCGGGACTGTCTTCGTCATCATGCTTTGCGACGGAATGTTCCCAAGCTCGCGTTCACTGAACTCCCCGGATGCCGAGGAGGAGGAGCGTCGCCTGTTCTACGTCGCGGTCACCCGGGCCCAAAACGAACTTTACCTCAGCTATCCGCTGCTCCGGTTCATGCAGGGCGGCGGCGGCTTGCAGCAGGCATCCCGCTTTTTGGGGGAGATTCCCCGTGGATTGTTGGACGAGTGGAGTCTGCGGACCGGAATGGCGGCCTATTCTGCCGAACCACCCCGTGACCTTGATGACGCACCGGAAATCCCTTTCTGAACGCGGGGGCGGGCGCACCACAAGTCACCCTTTCCCTTTGCCCCAGTTGCGGGAATGCTCTCCCTACGATGGCAGGCTGGGAAAACGTTAGTTGTGCGCTGTGCGGTCAGGCCGAATCAGAGGCCGTCCTGACCATTCCGTGCGCGTCGGCACCCAACGGAATTTCGGCGGTGAAAGCGTGCCGGCATTGCGGCCTGCGGCGCCTGGAACCCCGGCCGGACAAAAATCTGATCGGGACGTTTTACGCCGCGGCCGGCGGGGACAACTACAACGCCTACCAAGGCCGGCGCCGATCAATCCGAACCCAGGCGTTGTGGAACGTTCTCCGCGACGGCGCGGCCAAGCCGGCCGGCAGTTCCGCACTCGGCAAACTGCTGGCTCCGCTGACCGAGGTGATCGCCAATTGGGCGTTCGACATCAACGTCTCGCTCGACCGACAAAAAGGCCACCGCGTGCTGGAGGTCGGAGCCGGTTACGGGGACATTCTCATCTACCTCCGCGAACGGGGCTGCGAGGTCCTCGGAACGGATCTGAGTCCTTCCGCGGTAGCCAAGGCGGCGGAATACGGCGTCGAGGTTAGGTTGGGCGTGCTTCGGGATCTTGGGTTGCCCGCCGACTCCTTCGACGCCGCGATCATGTGTCACAGCCTGGAGCATGTGCCCGATCCCAACTTGGAATTGGCCGAACTAGCGCGGTTGCTCAAACCCGGCGGCACTCTGCACATCGCGGTTCCCAACGGGCACGCGGTTCGTCTGGAGTTGGATGGGGTCAACTTCGCCCATCTGTCCTTCCCGCTGCACTATTGGTTTTTCGACGCTGAAACATTGGCTAAGCTCCTGCGAAAACACGGATTCCAGATCACCAAGGGACCGTGGACCACTACGCGACACCATGCCCTCAAAGCGTGGCTTTCCGGACTGAGGACCGGTCCGGTCGCCGCCACGCGGCAGTTTGGGCGTTTTCTAATCGCGACCTCTCGGCGTCACCATGGTGGTGACGTCCTGCGAGTGATTGCGGAGAAGCCCCGGGCAGCGCAGTGAACATGTTGCTCTGTTGAAAACATCTTGTGGCTTCGGGGTCGCCTAACGGCGGTGGGCGTAGGCGAGGACCTTGAGGGCGGCCTCGGCGAGCCGCTGGTCGGGCCGGCGGGCGCGCAGACCCGACCCATGGTGCGTTTGAGCGCGCTGAAGAAGCTCTCCGCCGCCAAGCGGCGCCCGTAGCCCCGCGCCTGGAGATGTTCGGCGTCAGGGAGCGCCGACGGCCGTTGCGCTGGCCGCTGGCCCGCTGGCCCGAGGGTTTGATGATGCTTTCGACGCCCCAGCCCGTGCGGCACCGTTCGTGGATCCATTCCGCGTCGTAGCCGGCGCCAGCATACAGCACCGGCGGTCGGGCCACGGGCTCCGCCAGCGGCAGCAGGCTGCCGCAGCACCCCGGAAGGTCGTCCCCCGCCAGGCCCGCAGCACCAGGCACGCCATCAGCTGCGCCTGCCGGAAGTCATGCCGGCTGCGCGCCGCGCCATAGTCGGCCAAGTGCCGCCGCCCCAGCCGCAGGTTCAGCTCCACCACCCGTTCCACCACCGTCACCCCCGCGGTCTTTGCTCCCTCGCCCCTCACTGACCGGCCCCGCACAAAATCGATTCTACAAAGCAACCAGAAAATCCACGTCCACGACCTGCACGCGACCATCCTCGCCCTCCTGGGCCTGGATCACGAACAACTTACCTACTGTCACGTCGGCCGGGACTTCCGCCTGACCGACATCCATGGCCGGGTGGTGCGGGACATCTTCGCCTGACGTGCGCTTTCGCCCGGAGGCCGATCATGCGACGGGCGATCAGCTCCGGGCCGGTGCGTTCTCGGCAAACCGGTAACCCACGCCCGGCTCCGTGAGGAACAGCATGGGATTCGCCGGATCGGCTTCCAGCTTCTCTCGCAACCGCGCGACATAGACACGAAGATAATGGGTCTGCCCCTCCGCCCCAACTCCCCAAACCTCCCGGAGCAGGTGCCGGTGCGTGAGCACTTTGCCGGCGTGCTTCACGAAGAGTTTCAACAAAGAATACTCCGTGGCGGTCAGTGCCACGGGCTCGCCGCCGAGCGTCACCGTCCGGCTCGCCAAATCGACCACCAAGGTGCCAGACCGGAAAACCGGCGCCTCCGGCTTTTTCTCCGCGTGACGAAGCGCGACCCGCACGCGCGCCAGCAGTTCGCCGGTGTGGAACGGTTTGGTCACGTAATCGTCCGCGCCCTGGTCCAAGGCGGACACCTTGTCGGATTCCGCATCCTGCACGGACAGGATAACCACCGGCACGGCGGACCATTCCCGCAGTCGCCGGAGCACTTCCAACCCGCCCACGTCGGGCAACCCGAGATCCAGCAGAACAAGAGCCGGACGCTGCTGGGCCACGAGGATCAAGGCTTCCTGTCCCTTCTCCGCCACCAAGGTTCGGTAACCGGCGGATTCCAGCGTCAGCGTCAGCAACCGACGCATCTGCGGCTCGTCATCCACGACGAGGATCAGCGGCTTGGGTTCGGCGACGGATTCGCTCATGCGGCTTCGGCGGGAATCTTGGGCGCATCGGCCAGCGGGAGTCGAACCGTGAAAACAGCGCCGCCCGTGGGCCGGTTCGCGGCCGACACGGCGCCGCCGACGGCTTCCACAAACCCCTTCACGATGGACAGGCCCAGCCCGGTGCCGCCCGGATGCGCGGCATCGGCCCGGTAGAATTTGTCGAAGACCCGCCCCAAATCCGTCGGCGGAATGCCACGGCCGGTGTCGGCGACGGAGAATTCGAGGGCATCGCCGTCAACGCGCACGGACAAAGTAATGCCGGCCGTCGCCGGCGTGTGGGTGGCGGCGTTGGCGAGCAGATTGACGAGGACCTGTTCCATCAGCACGAAGTCGGTCAGCACCAGCGGCAGCCCTGCCGGCAAGGCCAACTGCACCGCCCGTCCCCCGCCGGCCACGCCCGCGGACGCCAGCGACACCCGGCACAGGTCCGCCGGATCACACCAATCGAGCTGCGGTTGCAGGCGGCCGGATTCCAGGCGCGCGACGTCGAGGAGATTGCGGACCAGCCGGTTCAATCGCGCACCGGCCTGTTCGATTTCGCCAACCAACCGGGCCTGCATTTCGGTCAGGTCGGCCGCGCCTTTCAGGGCGCCGGACGCCGCCGTGATGACCGCCAACGGTGTCCGCAGTTCGTGCGAGACCGAGTTCAGCAGGGTTTTGCCGAGGCGCTCGGACTCCGCCAGCAGCTGGGCGCCTTGCTCGGCATCGCGCAGGCGTTGGCGGTCGAGCACCAGGGCAATCTGGCGCACGAAGCTGTCGAGCAAACCCCGCTGCGCCTGGCTCAACGGACGCCCGGCCCGGAACCGCAGTCCCACCACACCGAGACAGCCCGACGTCGTGGTCAGCGGCAAATACAGCGCCTCCGCCGATGGCAGCGTGTCGGTCGAACGGCCGGCCGGCTTGGCATTCCGATACGCCCACGCCGCCACGCTCAGTTCCTTTTCCGAAACGGCCAGGGTGCCAAACGGATACGCGACCAGACTTTCCTCCGTCCCCGACTCAGGCAGCAGGGCCGCAACCTCGGCGGCGAACACCTCGCTCAGTTGCCGGACGACCACGCCCAGCAGTTCGGCTAGGTCCTTTCCGTCGGCCAGCTCGCGGGTGAGCAGGTAGAGCGCAGTGGCCTGACGTTCGCGTTCCCGTTCGGCCGCCTGCTGCGCCCGGAGCCGGGCCGTGAGCTGGCCCATGGCGAGCGCAACCACGAAGAACATGCCGAACATCAGCGCGTCCTGGAAACTCGTGATGTAGAGCGTGTAGGTCGGCGGCAGGAACAGGAAGTTCCACAGCAGCGCGCTGGCCATGGCGGCCAGCAGGACCGGCCCACGGCCAGCAAAGAGCGCGAGCCCGACCACCGCCAGCAGGTAGATCAGCGACAGCGCGTAGTAGCCGGTCCAATTTCGCAGCAGCAGATTGACCAGTGTGGTCGCCGCCACAACACCCGCCGCGACGGCGTATTGCCGGGCGGACGAGACAAAGGCAAAGCGCTCCGGTCCGGCCGATCGGGCCACGTCCCCGGCTTCAGCACGCACGCAGAGCACGTCGATGTTACCGCTTTCGCGGATCAACCGGCTCAACACCGAACCGCCGCGCAACAGATCCAGCACCCGCCAGCCGGCGGGTTTGCCCGCGACGATCTGGGTAACGTTGTGCTGGTGCGCGACCCGCAACAGGGCCGTGACCACATCCTGATCGGTCGTGGTCACAACCTCGGCCCCAAGCTCACGCGCCAACGTGAGGTTCTTCTGCAACCGCTGCTGGTCTTCGTCGGTCAGGCCGCGCCCGGTGTCCACGTAAACCGCCAGCCACGGCGCCCGCAAGCTGTCCGCCAGCCGACGCGTCCAACGTGCCATCGGTTCCGAGAGCGGACTTGGGCTCAGCGCGACCAACAGGCGTTGCCCGGTCTTCCACACCTGCGCAATCGCATGCGTGGCGCGGAACTGCTGCGTGTCCTGCCCGGCCTGTTCGGCCGCAAGCCGGAGCGCGAGTTCGCGCAGCGCCGTCAGATTGCCTTCCCGGAAAAAGCTGCGGGCGGCCTCGGCGGCGCGGTCCGGCACATAGACCTTTCCCGCCTTCAACCGGTCGAGCAGTTCGGCCGGAGGCAGGTCCACCAGTTCGATCTCCGCGTCGTCGAGCAAGGAGTCGGGCACCGTCTCATGGATCACCGCCCCGGTGATTTCTCGCACCGTATCCGCACGGCTTTCGACATGCTGGACATTGAGCGTGGTGAAGACGTCGATGCCCGCGTCGAGCAGTTCCACGACATCCTGATAGCGTTTGGGATGGCGCGAACCCGGCGCGTTGGTGTGCGCCAGTTCGTCCACCAAGGCGATCTGCGGACGCCGCGCCAGCAGGGCATCAAGGTCGAGTTCCGGGAGTGTGACCCCGCGATGCTCTGCGGATCGGCGAGGAATGGCCGGCAATCCAGCCACCAAGGCGTCCGTCTCGGTGCGCCCATGGGACTCCACATAACCGATCACCAGATCCCGCCCCGCTGCGAACTCGCGCCGGGCCGCCTCCAGCATCGCGTAGGTTTTGCCCACGCCCGGCGACATCCCGAGGAAGACTTTCAGCCGTCCGCGCCGCTGCTGTCGTTCGTCACGCTGGAGCGCGGCGAGCAAGGCGTCGGGATTGGGGCGGGAGTCTTCGGCCACGGCTTCAGCGTAAGGTGTCCAGTGCCAGATTCAGTTCCAAAACACGGACACCGGCTTCGCCAAGAATTCCAAGGCCGAGGGTGTCGGTGAACCGGACGACCAGTTCACGAATCTTCTCTTCAGCGAGTCCCCGGGCTTTGGCCACACGGGCCACCTGTAGCTCCGCGTTGCGTAGGCTGACGTGCGGATCAAGTCCGCTGCCCGAAGCGGTCACGGCGTCGGCGGGAACGGGGTCGGTTTCCTTCAGGCCATTGTGTGCGCGATAGGCGGTGATGCGTTCCTGGAGCTGGTCGCGGAGCTTCTGCGAGGTTGGGCCGAGGTTGCTGCCGCCGGAGCTGGTGGCGTCGTAGCCGTTTGCACCGGCGGCGCTGGGACGGGGATGGAAGTAGCGGTCGCTGCGGAAGCCCTGGGCGAGAAGCGCGGAGCCGCGGACCGTTCCGTTGGTGTCCACGATCAAGCTGCCGTTGGCCTGATGCGGAAAGGCGGCTTGGGCGATGCCCCAGACGACGAGCGGGTAGAGGCCGCAGGTCACGGCCGCGAGGACCAGAGTTCCGAGGACGGCGCCGCGCAGATGGGAGAGGATGGTTTTCATGGCTTAGACAAAACGGAGAGCGGTGATGACGACGTCGATAAGCTTGATCCCGGCGAAGGGCAGCAGGATGCCGCCGAGTCCATAAATCAGGAGATTGCGCTGCAGGATGGCGAGCGCTCCGATCGGCTTGTAGGCGACGCCGCGCAGCGCCAGCGGGATGAGCGCGATGATGATCAGCGCGTTGAAGATGATGGCGCTGAGGATCGCGCTGTTCGGGCTGCGGAGGCCCATGATGTTGAGCGGCGAGATGGCGGGAAACGTGACCATCAGCATGGCCGGGATGATGGCGAAGTATTTGGCGATGTCGTTCGCGATGCTGAAGGTGGTCAACGAACCACGCGTCATCAGGAGCTGTTTCCCGATCTCCACGATCTCGATGAGCTTCGTGGGATTGCTGTCGAGATCGACCATGTTGCCGGCCTCACGCGCGGCCTGGGTGCCGGTGTTCATCGCGACGCCGACATCGGCCTGGGCGAGCGCGGGGGCGTCGTTGGTGCCGTCGCCGGTCATGGCGACAAGATGGCCGGCGGCCTGTTCGTCGCGGATGCGCTTGAGCTTCATCTCGGGCGTGGCCTGCGCCATGAAATCGTCCACGCCGGCCTCGGCGGCGATTGCGGCTGCGGTGAGCTGGTTGTCGCCGGTGATCATCACGGTCTTGATGCCCATCTTGCGGAGCTGCGCGAAGCGTTCCTTGATGCCGCCTTTGACGACGTCCTTCAGGTGGATGACGCCGAGCACGTCCTGGCCATCGGCGACGACGAGCGGCGTCCCGCCCTGACGGGAGACCTCATCGACGGATCGGGCGACGGCTTCGGGATAGGTGCCGCCGAGCTGGAGGACATGCTTCTTCACCGAATCCGCCGCGCCTTTGCGGATGGAACGGGCTCCATTGCCGTCGGCGCCGGCGAAGTCCACGCCGCTCATCCGGGTCTGCGCGGTGAAGGGAACGAACTTCGCATGTGGCTCGCCCACTTCACGTCCGCGCAGCTTGAACCGCTCTTTGGCCAGCACGGCGATGCTGCGGCCCTCGGGCGTTTCGTCGGCGAGCGAGGCGAGCTGGGCGGCGTCGGCGAGGCGTTCGGCGGTGATGCCGGGCGCGGGAATGAAGTCGCTGGCCATGCGGTTGCCGAGCGTGATCGTGCCGGTCTTGTCGAGCAGCAGCACGTCGATGTCACCGGCGGCTTCTACGGCGCGACCGGAGGTGGCCAGCACGTTTCGGCGGATGAGCCGGTCGATGCCACTGATGCCAATGGCGCTGAGGAGTCCGCCAATGGTCGTGGGGATGAGGCAGACGAGCAGCGCGATCAGCACGGGCAGCGAGAAGTTCGTAGTCGAGTAGATGCCGAACGGCTTCAGCGTGACCGTGACCAGCAGGAAGACGAGCGTCAGCGCCGAGAGCAGGATGGTGAGCGCGATTTCATTGGGCGTCTTCTGGCGCTTGGCGCCTTCGACCATGGAGATCATGCGGTCAAGGAAGGCGTTGCCCTTCTCAGAGGTGATGCGGATGACGATGCGGTCGCTGATGACCTTGGTGCCGCCGGTGACGGCGCTGCGGTCGCCGCCGCTCTCGCGGACGACGGGCGCGGATTCGCCGGTGATGGCGGCTTCGTCCACGCTGGCGATGCCTTCGATGACTTCACCGTCGGCGGGAATCACGTCGCCGGTTTCGCAAACGACGAGGTCGCCCTTCTGAAGTTCCGGCGCGGGCACGCGTTCTTCGCGTCCGTCATTGATGCGGCGCGCCATCGTGTCCTTGCGGGCTTTGCGCAGGCTGTCGGCCTGGGCCTTGCCGCGCCCTTCGGCGACGGCTTCGGCGAAGTTGGCGAAGAGCACGGTGAACCAGAGCCACACCGCGAGCTGCGCGATGAAGCCGCGATCCGTCGGCGTGGTGAAGACAGCCACGGTGGTCAGCACTGCGCCGACCAGCGTGACGAACATAACGGGGTTCTGGACCATCAGCCGCGGGTCGAGCTTCTTGAAAGCGTCGCCTAGAGCTGGCACCGCGATCTTCGCGTCGAAAAGAGAGGGAGCTTGGTGAGTCATGGGATCTCCTGAAGTGGGTTAGAACAGTTTTCCCTGCGCGTTGAGGAAATGTTCGACGATGGGTCCGAGGGCGAGCACGGGCAGGAAGTTCAGGGCGCCGATGAGCAGCACGGTGCCGATGAGCAGGAGGATGAAGGTGCCGCCCGACACCGGGAACGTGCCGACGCTGGCGGGCGAAAGCTTTTTCTGCACGAGCGACCCGGCGAGCGCCATGATGGGAACGATCATCAGGAAGCGGCCGATCAACATGGCGAGGCCGAGCGTGGTGTTATACCAGGGCGTGTTGGCGGTCAGGCCGGCGAAGGCGCTTCCGTTGTTGGCCGCGGCCGAGCTGTAGGCGTAAAGAACTTCGCTGAGGCCGTGCGGGCCGGCATTGTTCAGACCGGCAAGCCCCCAAGGACTGACGATGGCCCACGCGGTGAAACCGAGGATGGTCACCGTCAGCACCAGCAGCGCGAGCATGGCCATTTTCACGTCGTAGGCGCCGATCTTCTTGCCGAGATACTCCGGTGTGCGGCCAACCATCAGGCCGGCGATGAACACCGCGAGGATGACGAAGACCAGCATGCCGTAGAGCCCCGCTCCCACGCCGCCGATGACGACTTCGCCCAGCTCGATGTTGAAGAGGGGGACCAGTCCGCCGACGGCGGTGAAGGAATCGTGCATGGAATTCACCGCGCCGCACGACGCGGCGGTGGTGATGGCGGCGAAGAGCGCGGAGTTGAAGATTCCGAAGCGGACTTCTTTGCCTTCCATATTCCCATCAATCGAAGCGAGGCCGAGCGACTGGTGGATCGGATTGCCGCGCGCCTCGGCCCACCAGCAGACTAGCACGCCGGCGACGAAGAGCGTCATCATCGCGCCCCAGACGGACCAGCCGTGCGCCTGGTTCTTCGTC